>NZ_JBVIJT010000009.1:3559-125815 GCF_055581265.1 Streptomyces sp. NPDC031466 | reverse complement strand
GCCACCACCGCCACTGCCGAGGCACCCGTAGCCGAGGCCCCGGCAGCGGACAAGCCCAAGCGACGCACCCGCAAGACCGCGGAAACCGTCACGGAGGCGGAAGCCACGGCCGCACCGGCCGAGGAGAAGCCGAAGCGCCGCACCCGCAAGGCCACCGCGCCAGCCGCCGAAGCCGAGGCACCCGTAGCGGAGGCCCCGGCGGAGGAGAAGCCCAAGCGACGCACCCGCAAGGCCACCACCGCCACTGCCGAGGCACCCGTAGCCGAGGCCCCGGCAGCGGACAAGCCCAAGCGACGCACCCGCAAGACCGCGGAAACCGTCACGGAGACGGCCACCGTGGCGGAGATCCCCGCCCAGTCGACGGAGGAGCCGAAGCCGCGTCGCCGTACGCGCAAGGCGACGGCCGCCGCACCCGCGACGGATGCGCCCGAGGCCGAGGCCCCGGCGCCGCGTCGACGCACGCGTAAGAAGGCGGAGTCGGTGGAGACGGCGGACAGCTGACGCCCACCCTCCCCGGCATACGAAGGCCCGCCCCCACCCGGGGCGGGCCTTCGCCCATCCCGGAGAAGTTCCGGCACCGCCCCCATCAGCCACCCGACGCAGAGCAATGGGCGGGCGGTAACCCGCCGCGAATCGGTGAAGCACCTCGCCCCCGGCCCGACCCGGAGCAACGGGCGGGTGGCAGGGGATCCCGCCGCGAAGCGGTGAGACACCACTCCGTACCCCGGGGCTACCACTCACGGAGCGACGCGGCACGGCCGCAAAGACTCCGGGCCCCCCGAATCCCGCCCGAGGCCCAGGGGCCCGAACCCGTTAGCCTCGACCCATGAGCAGGCCTCCCACCTTCACTCCACCCCCCTGCGCGACCCGGCGCACCCTCCACACCGCCCGCGGTGACTTCGCCGTCCTCGACGCGCTCCCGCCCGCCGGCACCGAAGTCAGCGGAACCGCTCTCCTGCTCCCCGGCTTCACCGGCAGCAAGGAGGACTTCATCGTCCTCCTGGCACCTCTGGCCGCCGCCGGCTACCGTGCCGTCGCCGTGGACGGCCGCGGCCAGTACGAGACGTCCGGCCCCGACGACGAATCGGCGTACGCGCAGGCGGAGTTGGCCCAGGACGTCCTGGCGCAGGCGGCGGTCCTGCCGGAGACGGCGGCCCCGTCACAGGCGGCGGGGGCGAAGCCCCACCTCCTCGGCCACTCCCTCGGCGGCCAGATCGCCCGCGCCGCCGTCCTCCTGGCCCCCGGCGCCTTCGCCTCCCTCACCCTGATGTCCTCCGGGCCCGCCGCGATCGTCCCGGCCCAGCGGACCCGCGCCAAGATGCTGGCGGACGCCCTCACGCAACTGTCGATGGAGGTGGTGTGGGAGGCGATGCGGGCCATGGAGCCGCCGCCCCCGCAGGACGCGGACACCGGCGGTGCCAGAACGGACGGCGGGGACGACAGCGAGGCCCTGCGCGCCCGCTGGCTGCGCCACAACCCCGCCCAGCTCATCGCCACCGGCAGACAGCTCTCCATGGAGCCGGACCGGGTGGCCGAGCTGGCCGCCGTCCCGCTGCCCAAGCACGTGATCTCGGGCGAGCGCGACGACACCTGGCCCGTGCCGCTCCTGGACGACATGGCCCGCCGCCTGGACGCCCACCGCACGGTGATCCACGGCGCCGAGCACTCCCCCAACACGGACCGCCCCGAGGAAACGGCCGCGGCCCTGATCGCCTTCTGGGACAGCCTCACCCCACGCCGGGACGGCTGACCCGGGCCCGGCTGACACCCCCCCCAGGGGCGACCCTCAGTACTGCGTACGCAAGTGCTCCCAGAACCCGTCCCGCAGGGCCCTGCGCAGCTCGGACTGCCCCCGCAGCGAGTACTCCAGCAGCCGCTCCGCCTCCACCAGCAGCTCCTGGTCCACCGAGCCGGGCAGGTACGGATGGCCGGGCAGCAGCCCGACCAGCGCCTCGCGCCCCCGCGCCGCCAGCCACTTCGCGGCGATCTGCGCGCCGACGAAGCGGACGTCCTCGCGGGAGGGCCGCTGCGGGGAGGCCCCCGACTCGTACGCGAGGACGGCGCGCCGCGACACGTACGGCTTGAAGAAGTCCAGGTCGAACGTCCGCTGGCTGTCGACCTCCCACAGCAGTGGCTCCGCCTGGTTGCGCCCGTCGGGCGCCTCGATGCCCCACAGGTGCACCCGCGCCCCGTACCCCTGCGCCGCCTCGACCGCCGACACGAGGTCCTCGTCGCCGCCGATGAGCGCCGCGTCGCTGATGGCGCGGTGTCGGGCCAGTGACTCCAGATCGCTGCGGATGAGGGAGTCGACGCCCTTCTGCTGGTTGTTGGCGTTGAGGTTGCCGAGCCGGACCTTGACGTCGGGCAGTTCGGCGATCGACTGCTGCTCGGCGGTGTGGATGCGGCGCCTGGCCCCGTCGTACCAGTAGACGCGCAGCAGGCGGCTGTCCGCGAAGATCGTGCGGGCCTTGTCGATGAGCGCGTCGATAAGGCCCTGGGCGTCGAGGTCGAAGGACCGCCGGTCCTCGGTCCCGGCGGCGAGCCGGCCCGCGGCCGCGTACAGGTACCCGGCGTCGACGAAGATCGCGTGCGTCGACGGTGTCTTCGCCACCTCGGCGAGCACGCGGGCGAGCAGCGCGTTGGCGCGCTCCAGCTGGGCGCTGATGTGTTCCGCCACGTGAGCGGCGGGGTCGGCGGTGCCGGCGGTTCTGTGTTCGACGTCGTCCATAGGGAACCCAGTCTCCCGCTGGTCACACAGCGAACACAAACGGTGCCGCTACCGGCGGGTAATTAGGTACTCGAAAAATTTCCTTAGCGTAGGGAATGTTTGCAGGGGGCAACTCGTTGTACCCATCAGGAACGCGGGGCACTGTAGCCACGCGACCCTCACTTGACGGGACGGGCAGCAGGCCCGACCGACCCCAGTAGTTCTCCTCCAGGAGGATGACCAGACGAAGGGAGAAGCCATATGCGCTTCGAAATCATGCGACTCGACGACGTCGACGGCAACGCCGTGGACAGTACCGTCGTGGACGCCGCCTCCGTCAACCGGATCGTGCAGCAGGCCGCAGCGATCGGCCAGCGGATCTACATCCGCCCGGCCGACTCCTCGGCCTCGTAACGCAGACGTCGCAGGGCCCCCGTACGCAAGCCGTACGGGGGCCCTTCGTGTGTCCGCGCCCGGGTCGGGCCGGCGCCTCAGCTCCCGTTGATCACCTGCGTCACGCCGTTGATGATCTGCTGCACCGCGATCGCGGAGAGCATCATGCCCGCGAGCCGCGTCACGAGCACCACGCCGCCGTCCTTGATGACCCGGATGATCAGCAGCGAGTACCGCATCACCAGCCACAGCACCACGTGCATGGCCACGATCGCCGACCAGACGGAGATCTGCGTGCCGATGCTGTCGGCGTCCTGGACCGCCAGGATCACCGAGACGATCGCACCGGGCCCGGCGAGCAGCGGCATGCCGAGCGGCACGAGCGCGACATTGACGTCCTTGGTCTGCTTCGGCTCGTCCGTCTTGCCGGTGAGCAGGTCGAGCGCGATGAGCAACAGCAGGAGGCCGCCCGCGATCATCAGCGCGGGGACGGAGACATGCAGGTAGTCGAGGATCTGGTGGCCCACGACGCCGAAGACGGCGATCACGCCGAAGGCGACGCAGACGGCCTGGAAGGCCATCCGCTGCTGCACCTTGGCGGGCCGGCCCGCGGTCAGGCCGAGGAAGATCGGGGTGATCCCCGGGGGGTCCATGATCACGAAGAGGGTGAGGAAGAGGGAGCCGAAGACGGCGACGTCGAACACAGTGATGGCCTTGCGGAGAGTCGTACGAAGGAGCCGCACCGGAGGTCGCCGAGCGCAGGGCGCGGCGGCCACCGGCCCGGAACAGCGGAACGGTGCAGCGGAGGGTGGGGCGGGGGCGGGCGTGGGGCCGGGCGCGTACAGGCGCGGGCGTTACGCGGCCGGGCTTCCGCCCGCGCCGGGCACGGGGAACGCCCCGGTGGCGCGGCGGGTGATCTCGCCGTAGATCTCGGGGTCGGTGGTGAACTCGCCGAGCACGCAGGTCTTGCGGCTGCCGTGGTAGTCGCTGGAGCCGGTGACCAGCAGGCCGAGGTCCGCCGCGAGGCCGCGCAGCCGGGTGCGGGTCTCGGGGGCGTGGTCCATGTGATCGACCTCGACGCCGTCCAGGCCCGCCGCGGCGAGTGCGGCTATCGCGTCCTCGGGCACCACCTGGCCGCGCTTGACCGCGGCGGGGTGCGCGAAGACGGTGACGCCGCCGGCCGCCTTGACCAGGCGGATCGCCTCGAAGGGGTCCAGCTCGTGCTTCTGGGCGTACGCGCGGCCGCCGTCGGCGAGCCACTCGGGCGTGAAGGCGTCGGAGACGGTGGGCACGACGCCCAGCTCGACGAGTGCCTCGGCGATGTGCGGGCGGCCGACCGAGCCGTCACCCGCGATGCGGGCGACCTGTTCCCAGGTCACGTCGGTGCCGAGCCGCTGGAGCCTGCCGACCATGGCCTTCGCGCGCGGCACCCGGTCGTCGCGCACCAGCTCGCGCTCGCGGGCCAGTTCCGGCTCGTCGGGGTCGAAGAGGTACGCCAGCATGTGCAGGCCCACGCCGTCGAGTCGGCAGGAGAGTTCGGCGCCGGTGACGAGGGTCAGGCCGGGCGGCAGGGCGGCGATCGCCTCCGCGTACCCGCGCGTCGTGTCGTGGTCGGTCAGCGCGACGACGTCGAGACCGGCGGCCGACGCGTTGCGCACCAGCTCGGCCGGGGTGTCCGTGCCGTCGGAGGCGGTGGAGTGAGTGTGCAGATCGATGCGCAC
This sequence comes from Streptomyces sp. NPDC031466, assembly GCF_055581265.1. Lineage (NCBI taxonomy): Bacteria > Bacillati > Actinomycetota > Actinomycetes > Kitasatosporales > Streptomycetaceae > Streptomyces > Streptomyces sp. NPDC031466. The sequence goes on along the minus strand of NZ_JBVIJT010000009.1, from coordinate 120,994 downwards.
GGCGCTGACTCCAGGCTCTGACGGGGCGGACGAAGGGGACGTCCAAGGATAACGGGAATCGAACGCTCCCCCTCCCGACCCGAAAGAGGCCTCGCTCACCTAGCGGCGGGCGCCGGACAGTGCGCCCTCAGGGGGCACCCACCGCGCTCACTGCGCGCGAAGCTCCGGGCGGCAGCGCCTCACGGCGTGAGCAGCCGCGGGGAGAGCGCCCCGCACGGGAGCAGGTCCACCTCCGCGCCCGCGTCCCGCAGGTCGGTCAGCACCAGCTCGTCGTACATGAGGAGCCCCGACTGCTCCGGCCACGCGATGGCCCACAGCCACAGGCCCCGCGCCTCTCCCGCGAACACGGCGCGGTCGTCCGGCGTCCCCGACACATGCCACAGCGGTGTCGGCCGCCCGGCGGCGTGCACCTTGGCGTGCGGCGGTTTGTCGACGCTCATGTAGGGGCCGGGGTCGGGGCCGTCGACGCCGGCGTACCGCGCGCCGAGGCCGACGCCCAGTTCCTCGGCGACCAGGACCAGCTCCCCGACGCCGCCGAGCGGCGCGGGCCCCGAGCAGGCCACGGCGGTGGCCCGGCCGCCGCTGCGGTCGTCCCCCGCGCAGGCCACGCCCGTGAACAACCAGCCCACCGGCAGGGGCCACGGCATCCACACCGGGACCTGCGCGCGGTGCACGACGACCTGGAGGGCCTCGACGCTGGGCGGGATCACGGGCTGCAGCGGATGCACGGTGCCGTCCACGTCGCACTGCCAGGAGTCGGCAAAGAGGCCGGGAGCCCTGACCCGGCCACCACACTTCGGGCAACTGGGTTCGCCCCTCATAACGACCAACGGTCCTCTCCGCTCGTCGCCCCGTCAAGGACGATCACCCGTCCGGTGGCCCCGTCATCGGGGAAAATTAGATGTAGCTTGCACTCTTTAGCCTCCCTAACTTAATATGTGCATACGTCAACGAACTCTCCGGACGCAGTGAAGGAGCGGCCGCATGAACAGCAGCAGCACGGGAGGCCCCGCCGAAGGGGACCCGTTCGACACCGGGGCCGGCGGCCTCCTGCGGCAGCCGAAGGCGGTGTGGGCCACCGCGGGCGCCTCCGTCGTCGCCTTCATGGGCATCGGGCTCGTCGACCCGATCCTGCCCTCCATCGCCGAGGGCCTGGACGCGAGCGCCGGCCAGGTCTCCCTCCTGTTCACCTCGTACTTCCTGATCACCGCCCTCGCCATGCTGGTGACCGGCTACGTCTCCAGCCGCGTCGGCGGCAAGAAGACACTGCTCCTCGGCCTCGCGCTCGTCGTCGTCTTCGCGGGCCTGTCCGGCACCTCGGGCTCGGTCGGCGAGCTGGTCGGGTTCCGCGCGGGCTGGGGGCTCGGCAACGCCCTCTTCGTGTCGACCGCGCTGGCCGTCATCGTCGGCGCCGCGGCCGGGGGCAGCGCGGCCGCGATCCTGCTGTACGAGTCGGCGCTCGGCCTCGGCATGGCCTGCGGGCCACTGGTCGGCGCCCTGCTCGGCGACGCCAGCTGGCGCTACCCGTTCTTCGGCACCGCGGTGCTGATGGCCATCGGGTTCCTGTGCATCACGGCGTTCCTCAAGGAGCAGCCGAAGCCCGCGCGGAAGACGTCCCTGCTCGACCCGCTCAAGGCCCTCGGCCACGGCGGTCTCGCCTCGGCGGCGGTCTCCGCGTTCTTCTACAACTACACGTTCTTCACCGTGCTGGCCTTCACGCCGTTCGTGCTGGACATGAGCCCGTACAAGTCCGGCGCGGTCTTCTTCGCCTGGGGCGTGCTGCTCGCCGTCTTCTCGGTGCTCGTCGCGCCCCGGCTCCAGGAGCGGCTCGGGTCGCTGAAGGTGCTCGGCGGTTCGCTGGTCCTGCTCGCCGCGGACGTCCTGGTGCTCGGCTACGGCAACCACGCCACGGCCGTCGTCTGCACGATCCTGTCCGGCGCCTTCATCGGGGTGAACAACACCGTCTACACCGAGCTGGCCCTCGGCGTCTCCGACGCGCCGCGGCCGGTGGCCAGCGCGGGCTACAACTTCGTGCGGTGGTTCGCCGCGGCCGCCGCGCCGTTCTTCGCGCCGAAGATCGAGGAGTGGAGCGACATCCACATGCCGTTCGTGGTCGCCGCCGTCACGGCGGTACTCGGCGCGGGTGTGGTCTGGGTACGCCGCACCTCCCTGGCCCACGAGGCCGAGGAACTGGAGCCGAAGCACGCCACCGAGGACGGCGTCACCGTCTTCGCCGACTGAGGTCCTTCGTGGGGAACCTCAGTCCAGGGACACGGACTTGCGCAGTGGATCGCGCAGGTCCGTCCCGCTGCTCAGCCAGCGCTCCTGGAGGGCCGCCGCGCCGTGCACCCGCTTCCACGCCGCCTCGTTCGGCGTCATCGGCAGCAGCGGCAGGAACCGGACGGGGTCCATCGGGTCGTCCAGGTCGAGATCCTCCACCAGACCGCCGGGCTCCGCGACGAGGACCGAGGTGAAGGGCGCGCCCGGCCACAGCGGGTCGCCCACGTCCAGCGAGGCACCGGGCGCCACGACGAGGCCCTCCACCTGCGGCGAGGCCGCGAGCACCGCGAGGGGACGCAGCACCTTGTCCGTGTCGGCGAGCCCCGCCCGTACGGAGAGCACCAGTTCGGCGCGCGGACCCTTGACCGGGTCGGCGAGCGCGGCCGTCGGATCGGCCATCGGCTGGGCGGACATGCCGAGCGTGGCGTAGCGGACCACATCGCCGTCCGTGAACCGCAGCACTTCGACGCGGTCGGTGCCGAGGAAGGTCACCGCGGCGCGCGCGTCCGGTTCCCCCAGGCCGGTACGGAGACGGGCCTCGACCAGCGCAAGAACATCAGCCATGACATGAGCATAGAACTCGTCAGTGATGGGCAAAGCGGGGACTTGACACCGCGGTCGGCTGATAGTGTTGGCCGCTGGCCCAGGGCAGCACGCAGAAGCGTCGCTTTCAAGCCCTGAGCACAGACACTGACTTCGCGCCACGGGTGCGAGGGGCGCATGGGACTTCCCTTACGGGGGACCGGCCGGAGGAGGTGGGGCTGCAATGGACCGAAGTCGACCGTGCAGTACCACCCGCTCTTCCGCCCGCTGAATCACGCAGCCCCGTAGCTGCAGGAGCACACACACGCGCACCCCAAGCGGTGTCCGTGCCGTGTGCGACGGAAGAGCACTTCGTTTCCACCTGATCTGTCTGAGTTCCCTGATCTGTGTCAGTAGCGAAGCTGCCACCGCGTCGGTGCGGTGCTCCCCGCTTTGTGGACGTGCCAAACATCCCGCAGCAGGACGTCCCCATTCCGGGTAGTTCCACCCGCCGTAGGCGGCCTCCCCCGAAGGAGCCTGCCCATGTCGATGATCCGCGACCTTCGTGCCGCCGTCCGCCCCTCGCTCCGCAAGGACGGCACCTCTTTCGCCACCGCCTCCCCCTCCTCGTACGACACCTATGACGCGACCCGCGAAGCCGCGTCCGCCGTCGTCGACTGCGCCGTCTACCGGGACGGCCGGCGCGTGGCGAGCGCCGACGCCCTCAGCCCGCGCGAGGCGATGCTCAGGGTGCGCGGCGAGGGCGGCTTCGCGTGGATCGGCCTGCACGAGCCGACCGAGGCCGAATTCGCGGGCATCGCAGCCGAGTTCGGGCTGCACCCCCTCGCCGTCGAGGACGCCGTCCACGCCCACCAGCGGCCCAAGCTGGAGCGCTACGACGACACCCTGTTCACGGTCTTCAAGACCATCCACTACGTCGAGCACGCCGAACTCACCGCCACCAGCGAGGTCGTGGAGACCGGCGAGGTGATGTGCTTCACCGGACGGGACTTCTTCATCACCGTCCGGCACGGCGGGCACGGCTCGCTGCGCGCCCTGCGCCGCCGCCTCCAGGAGGACCCCGAGCTGCTCGCCAAGGGCCCCTCGGCCGTCCTGCACACCATCGCCGACCACGTCGTCGACGGCTACCTCGCGGTCGCCGACGCGATGCAGGACGACATCGACGACGTCGAGAGCGAGGTCTTCTCCGCGCCGAGCAAGGGCAAGGGGTCCGCGCGCGGCGTCGACGCCGGACGGATCTACCAGCTCAAGCGCGAGGTCCTGGAGTTCAAGCGGGCCGTCTCGCCGCTCCTTCGCCCGATGCTGCTGCTCAGCGAGCGGCCGATGCGGCTCGTCGACCCCGACATCCAGAAGTACTTCCGTGACGTCGCCGACCACCTGACACGCGTCCAGGAACAGGTCGTAGGCTTCGACGAGCTGCTCAACTCGATCCTCCAGGCCAACCTCGCGCAGGCCGCCGTCGCCCAGAACGAGGACATGCGCAAGATCACCTCGTGGGCGGCGATCATCGCCGTGCCGACGGCGGTCTGCGGGGTCTACGGCATGAACTTCGACCACATGCCCGAGCTGCACTGGCGGTTCGGCTACCCGATGGTGCTCGCCCTCATCGGCGGCGCCTGCTTCGCCATCCACCGGACCCTGAAGCGCAACGGCTGGCTGTGAGCGCCACTCGGTAGGCTGCCCGCATGACTGGGACTGCTGACATGCCGCTGGGCCGCGCCCTCGTGGAGGAGGCCACCAAGAAGTCCGGCCTCATCTGGGTCCAGGGCGAGGGCTCTCCCGCGCGGGCGCTGTGGCACGTCTGGCACGACGGCGCCGCGCACCTCGTCGGTGACGGGCCCGGCGAGCAGCCGCTGCCCGGGCTCGTCGACGGCGGCCTCGCCGAGGTGACCGTGCGCAGCAAGGACAAGGGCGGGCGGATCGTCGCCTGGACGGCGCGGGTGACGGAGCTCGCGGCCGGCTCCGAGGAGTGGGAGGCGGCCGTCGCCGAGCTGAAGGGGAAGCGGCTCAACGCGGTGGACGCCGAGCGGATGCCCGCGCGGTGGGCCGCGGAGTGCCGTGTCATGCGGCTCACTCCGCGTGCGGCGGTGACGGAGTTGCCCTCGGCGTCGCTGGCGGCGGTGCCGGTGCCTACGGGCGTCACCACTCGGCGGGCTGTTCCCGCAGGGCTTCCCAGGCTGTTGTCCCGGCGCAAGCGCCGTTGAGGGGTCGCGCTTCGGCGTCTTCCGCGCGGGTGCGTTCTGGTTGCTCGCGCCGTTCCCCGCGCCCCTTCGGGGGTCGCCTCTCGGGAGCTCGCTTCGTCCTATGACGTGGAGAGTTAGGACGTGGGGAGTTGTTTGCCGTAGTCGACCATCTCGGTCTTCGCCGGCTCCTGGAGGGCGAAGTCCCTGTTCCAGTCCGTGAGCCTCAGGGTGCCCGCGTGGCCGCCGCGCTCCAGGCGCAGGGGGTAGGGCTTGCCGTCCAGGGAGACGCTCAGCGTGCCACCCGCGCCCTCGTCTCCGGTGATCTTGATGGTGCGTACCGTGCCCGTCCTGCCCCGGTCGCCCTTGGCCAGTTCGCCGTGCAGGGTGAGCAGGCCCGCGAGGAGCACGCCCTTGTCCGTGAAGCCGCTCAGCTGTTCGTAGGCGGGATCGCCCTGCGGGACCTTCACGTACTTGCCGTCGAGCTTGGCCGCCGCGGCGTCGTCGCCCGCCCCGGGCTTCCCGTCGCCCTGGCCGCCCTGGTCGCTCTTGTGCGCCCAGAACCGCGAGTCGGCCTTGAGGAACAGCTGCTCACCGACGCGCAGCAGCTGGAACGTCTGCCCCTTGGAGGTGACCGAGCCCGTGCCGCCCTCGTCCTTGAGGCGCATGTCCAGGGTGTACGTGTGGCCCTTGCTCACCACCGTGCCCGAGAGCCGGACCGCCGACGCCGCCACAGCCACCTTGGTCGACCTGCTCTGGATCTTCGGCGCCGGCAGCTTCCCGACGCCGTTCGTGCCCGCGTCCGGGTCCTCGGCGCCGCCGCCACAGCCGGTCAGACCCGCGACCGCCGCGACCACGCCGGCACACATCGCACTCACGAACACTGCCCTGCGGCGGGCGCGGCCGGCCAGGGGAAGTACGGTCACAGGTGGCGCTGCCTCTCGTGCGGTCGGCCTCAACGGCTGGGGGCGTACGGCAGCGTACCCGGGTCGGCCCGGCGGATCGGAGCCGGTCCGTCCGGACCCTCCGCCGGGGCGTGTCCGAGCGGGACGGGCTAGCCTGAAGCCCGTATTGCCGGACGAAACGGCAGGAATCACTTCGGAGAAGAGGAGGCGGACCCATGGCGGCAGGCGCGCCCCGGATCTTCGTCTCGCACCTCTCCGGCATCCCCGTCTTCGATCCGAACGGCGACCAGGTCGGGCGGGTACGCGACCTGGTGGCGATGCTCCGCGTCGGCCGCAAGCCCCCGCGGCTGCTCGGCCTCGTCGTCGAGCTGGCCACCCGGCGCCGCATCTTCCTGCCCATGACCCGCGTCACCGGCATCGAGTCGGGCCAGGTCATCACCACCGGCGTGCTGAACGTGCGGCGCTTCGAGCAGCGGCCCACCGAGCGGCTCGTCCTCGGCGAGATGCTCGACCGCCGGGTCCACCTGGTCGAGTCCGGCGAGGAGGTGACGGTCCTGGACGTCTCCGTCCAGCAGCTGCCGGCCCGCCGCGACTGGGAGATCGACCGGGTCTTCGTACGCAAGGGCAAGGGCGGCACCTTCCGGCGCAAGGGCGAGACGCTCACCGTCGACTGGTCCGCCGTCGACGGCTTCTCCCTGGAGGAGCACGGCCAGGGCGCGGAGAACCTGCTGGCCACCTTCGAACAGCTGCGGCCCGCCGACCTCGCGAACGTGCTGCACCACCTGTCGCCCAAGCGTCGGGCCGAGGTGGCCGCCGCTCTCGACGACGACCGACTGGCCGACGTCCTCGAAGAGCTGCCCGAGGACGACCAGATCGAGATCCTCGGCAAGCTCAAGGAGGAGCGCGCCGCCGACGTCCTGGAGGCCATGGACCCCGACGACGCCGCCGACCTCCTCGCCGAGCTGCCCGAGGAGGACAAGGAGCGGCTGCTCGCCCTGATGCAGCCGGCCGACGCGGCCGACGTGCGGCGCCTGATGGCCTACGAGGAGCGCACGGCCGGCGGTCTGATGACGACCGAGCCGATCGTGCTGCGCCCCGACGCGACGGTCGCCGACGCCCTGGCACGGGTGCGCAAGGAGGACCTCTCCCCCGCCCTCGCCGCGCAGGTGTACGTGTGCCGGCCGCCCGACGAGACGCCGACGGGCAAGTACCTCGGCACCGTGCACTTCCAGCGGCTGCTGCGCGACCCGCCCTACACGCTGGTCGGCTCGATCCTCGACGACGACCTGCAGCCCCTCGCGCCCGGCGCCACGCTGCCCACCGTCGCCGGTTTCTTCGCGGCGTACGACATGGTGGCCGCCCCTGTCGTGGACGAGGGCGGCGCGCTGCTCGGGGCGGTCACCGTCGACGACGTACTGGACCACATGCTGCCCGAGGACTGGCGCGAGACGGAGTTCCATCTGGCGCAGGACGGAGCGGACCATGGGGGCGGCTGACCGGGAGCGCGAGAACCGCGCCGAGCCCCGGAGCCCCCGGTTCCGCCTCGACCAGCCCCGCCCGCCGCGCCGCAAGCTGCTGCCCGACTACGACCCGGAGGCGTTCGGGCGGCTCTCGGAGCGGATCGCGCGCTTCCTGGGCACCGGCAGGTTCATCGTCTGGATGACGGTCGTCATCATCATGTGGGTGGTGTGGAACATCGCGGCGCCCGATCACCTGCGCTTCGACCAGTACCCCTTCATCTTCCTGACGCTGATGCTCTCCCTCCAGGCGTCGTACGCCGCCCCACTGATCCTCCTCGCGCAGAACCGCCAGGACGACCGGGACCGCGTCAACCTGGAGCAGGACCGCAAACAGAACGAGCGTTCTATCGCCGACACCGAGTACCTGACCCGGGAGATCGCCTCCCTGCGCATGGGTCTCGGCGAGGTGGCGACCCGCGACTGGATCCGCTCCGAGCTCCAGGACCTGGTCAAGGAGCTGGAGGAGCAGCGGATCGAGCAGCGTGACGCAGGCGACCGCTGACGGCCCTTCCCCGGGCGGGGTTACCGCGCCGTACTATCGGGTCTATGGCTACGGAAGACGCGGTGCGTGAAGCACTGGCGACGGTGAACGACCCCGAGATCCAGCGACCCATCACCGAGTTGGGGATGGTCAAATCGGTGGACATCGGCGCCGACGGGGCGGTGGCGGTCACCGTGTATCTGACCGTCTCCGGCTGCCCGATGCGCGAGACCATCACCAAGAACGTGACGGACGCGGTCGCCGCCGTCGAGGGCGTCACGCGCGTCGACGTCACCCTGGACGTGATGAGCGACGAGCAGCGCAAGGAGCTGGCCTCCGCGCTGCGCGGCGGCACCGCCGAGCGCGAGGTGCCCTTCGCCAAGCCGGGCTCCCTGACCCGCGTCTACGCCGTCGCGTCCGGCAAGGGCGGCGTCGGCAAGTCCTCGGTGACGGTGAACCTCGCGGCCGCGATGGCGGCGGACGGCCTGAAGGTCGGCGTCGTCGACGCGGACATCTACGGCCACTCCGTGCCGCGCATGCTGGGCGTCGACGGCAAGCCCACCCAGGTCGAGAACATGATCATGCCGCCGTCCGCGCACGGCGTGAAGGTCATCTCCATCGGCATGTTCACCCCGGGCAACACCCCGGTGGTGTGGCGCGGCCCGATGCTGCACCGCGCGCTCCAGCAGTTCCTCGCGGACGTCTTCTGGGGCGACCTCGACGTGCTGCTCCTGGACCTGCCGCCGGGCACCGGCGACATCGCGATCTCCGTGGCGCAGCTGGTCCCGAACGCCGAGATCCTCGTCGTGACGACGCCTCAGCAGGCGGCGGCCGAGGTCGCCGAGCGGGCCGGTTCCATCGCCGTGCAGACCCATCAGAAGATCGTGGGCGTCGTGGAGAACATGTCGGGGCTGCCCTGCCCGCACTGCGACGAGATGGTCGACGTGTTCGGCACGGGCGGCGGCCAGAAGGTCGCCGAGGGCCTCACCAAGACCACCGGCGCCACGGTGCCGGTGCTCGGCTCCATCCCGATCGACGTGCGGCTGCGCGAGGGCGGCGACGAGGGCAAGCCGGTCGTTCTGACCGACCCGGAGTCCCCCGCCGGCGCGGCGCTGCGCACCATCGCGGGCAAGCTGGGCGGCCGCCAGCGCGGCCTGTCGGGCATGTCGCTGGGCATCACGCCCCGCAACAAGTTCTGATCGCCCAGGGGCGCGGGGAACCCCCACGCGCCCCTGGCGGCGTCACGCGTACGCGCCGATGTCCTCGATCACCGAGAACCCCAGCCCGTACGCGCTCATGCCGCGCCCGTACGCGCCCAGGTGCACGCCCTGCCCGGTGGAGCCGGCGAGCACCCACCCGTACTCGGACTCCCGGTAGTGGAACGACGTCGGCTCCCCGTCCACGGGCAGGGAGAGCGACGACCAGTCGGCCCCCTCCAGGTCGTCCGCGAGGACCCACGCCGTCTCCGTCTGCTGGTCCAGCCAGTCGTCGCGCAGGGAGTGGTCCAGCTGGGTGGGCCAGGTGCAGGAGAGCAGGCCGACCCCGGCGAGCCAGGCCGCCGAGGAGACCGAGGTCGCCTCCAGGACACCCGTGCCGTCCGCGCTGCGCCGCACCGGGTTGGCCGCGACGGTCACCACCACCGCGAAGCGCTCGTCGTCGCTGTTGCCGAGGGTCCCCTCGGCGCGGACCGACGGCTCCTCGCCGTGGCCGATCGAACCGTGTTCCACGCAGCCGTCCGCCGTCGCGCCGACCCGCATCAGCCAGCGCGGCCCCGTGAACGCCTCGTCGAGGCCGTACCAGGGGAAGGGCGCCAGCAGGTAGCCGTCGACCGTGCGCCGGACGGAGGGCGCCGTCTGCGCGGTGCCCTCCGCGGCCGGCGCCTGCGCGCCTACGCGACTTGTCGTCTCCATGTACCCGGCCGCCTCCTGTCTCTCTGTCCGTCCGGAGCGGCCCGCCCCCCTCGGGCGTCCTCACGCCGGACAACAAGGCAGGATAGCCACACCGGTCGGCGACGACGGTTCAGGCGAGGCCTCAGGTGGCGTCCGCGTCGAACGGCGGGCGGTCACCCAAGTCGGGCTTGGCGGGCTCGGCGGTCTTCTTCCGCATGTCCACACTGGATGCGCCCGAGGAGGTGGCGACGGCCGGCGCGGAGGAGTCGGACGAGTCGCTGGCGCGGCCGTGCACGGCGTCCGCGACCTCGTTCATCTCCTTCTTCAGGTCGAAGCCGTTGCGGATCTCCTTGAGACCCAGCTCGTCGTTGTCGAGCTGCTTGCGGATGAACTTCTTCGGGTTCAGGTCCTCGAACTCGAAGTCCTTGAACTCCGGCCCCAGCTCTTCCCTTATGTCCGCCTTCGCGCTGTCCGAGAACTCACGGATCTTGCGGATCGTGCGGGAGATGTCCTGGATGACCTTCGGCAGCTTGTCGGGGCCGAAGATGAGCACGGCGAGGACGACCAGCGCCACTATCTCGAGTGCGCCAATGTCATTGAACACCTAGAGCTCCTTGCGATGTCCTCAGCCCGCAACAGGTCGTCGTCCGAGGTCTGGACCGTGCCCACGGTACCCGGCGCCCGTGTCCGTCCGGTAGCCACTGCGCCACAACGGGGCACAGACCAGCTCCGGCCGCTGCCCGGGCGGCTCAGTCACCGTCCGCCGAGCCGAGCACCAGGGTCACCTCGCGGTCGCGGCCACCGCCCTTGACGGTCAGGTCGAGGCGGTCCCCGGGGCGGTGGGCGCGGACCTTGACGATCAGTTCGTCACTGGAGTGCACGGGGGCGCCGTCCACCTCCGTGATGACGTCGCCCGGCTTCAGGCCCGCCTTGTCGCCGGGGCCGTCCGTATTGACCGCGGGGCCGCCGTCCCCGCTCTTGTCGGCGATGCGGGCGCCGTCGCCGGTGAACTCGGTGTCGAGCGTGACGCCGATCACCGGGTGCGTGGCCTTCCCGACGTTGATCAGCTCTTCGGCGACGCGCTTGCCCTGGTTGATCGGGATGGCGAAGCCGAGGCCGATGGAGCCCGCCTGGCCGCGGCCCGGGTCCGAGCCGTCGTCGGCGGAGCGGATGGCGCTGTTGATGCCGATGACGCGCGCCTTGGAGTCGACCAGCGGGCCGCCCGAGTTGCCCGGGTTGATGGGGGCGTCGGTCTGGAGCGCGTCCACGTACGAGACGTCGCTGCCGTCGCCCTTCTCACCGCCCGCCGTGATGGGCCGCTCCTTGGCGCTGATGATCCCGGAGGTCACCGTGTTCGCCAGGTCGAAGGGGGCGCCGATGGCCACGACGGGGTCACCCACGCGCACGTTCTCGGAGTTGCCGAGGGTCAGCGGCTTCAGGCCCCGGACGCCCGAGACCTTGACGACCGCGAGGTCGTAGCCGGAGTCACGGCCGATCACCTCGGCCTCGGCGGTGTCCCCGCCGCTGAAGGTCACCGTTATCCGGCCGCCCCGGCCGGCGGGCTCGACGACGTGGTTGTTGGTGAGGATGTGGCCCTTGCCGTCGAGGACGAAGCCGGTGCCGGTGCCCTGCGCCGAGCCGCCGCTGACGTGCAACGTCACGACTCCGGGGAGGGCCGTGGCGGCGATCGCGGCCACGCTGCCCCGTGGGCGGTCCTTGGACTCGACGTCGGCCTGCGGCAGTTCGATCTCGTCCAGGCCGTTGCGCTCCAGATACGACCCGAGCGCGCCGCCGATGAGGCCGGACACGAGGGCGATCAGGGCCACCCCGACGACGAGGACCCGCCTGCCGCGCTTGCGCTGCTGCTCCCTGGTCTCCGGAGGCAGCGACCCGATCTGCTGGAGCGGCACGTTCCAGGGGTCGTACGCGGGCCTGGGCGCCCCCTGAGCCGCCTGCGGGGCCGGTGGGGCCTGCGGGGCGGCAGAGACCTGGGGAACGCCGCCGTACGCGCCGGAGGCGGCCGCGGGCCCGCCGTGCGGGGACGTCATGCCGTGCGCGGGTGTCGTGCCCTGGGCAGGCGCCGTGCCCTGCGGGGGTGTCACACCGTGCGGGGGCGTCGTGCCGTGCGCCGGTGTGTTCCCGTGCGGGAGCGTGGTGCCGTGCTGGGGCGTCGCACCGTGCGCGGGCGTCGTGCCGTGCGGGAGCGTCGTGCCGTGGGCCGGGGTGGTCGCCGGGTGTTGGACCGGGGGCGCGGGCGCCCAGGGTCCCGGCTCCCCGTACGGCGGGGTGCTGTAGGGGTCCGGGTCGTGCAGGGGGCGGGGCCGCTCGCCCTGTGCGGAGGAGGCCGCGTCACCGGGGACCACGCCACCGCCGGACGGCACACTGGCACCGGGACCCGGTTCCAGGACCGCGCCCGGCTGCTCGGGCACGCCCGGCCGGGACACGTCGAGCTGCTGGGTCACCCCCGGCTGCGGGGCGGCGCCCTCGGGGGCCGCGACGGGCGGCTGGGGCGGGCCGGCCGGCGTCTCCGGCCGGGGACGGCTCCACCACTTGGCCTTCGCGGGCTTGCCCTCGTCCATGCTCTCCCCACAACTGGCCCGCGGCGGACGCCGATGACATGCTCGCCGACTACCTGCTCGACAACTCCGCGCCCGCCGGATCCCCCGACAGGTACGGTCCACCGAGATTCAACCAGGTTCCCGCACCGGAGCGCAGGGCTCCCGGCGCGTCAGTGGACCTGCGCGGCGTCCCGCAGCGGACCCGGGACGGGGTTCACCGCGGTGGCGTCCACCGATTCCGCGCCGTCCGAGCCCACTTGGCCCGCCACGGGCGGCCGCGCGACGCGGGGCGTCGTGGGGACGCGATGCGGCAGCTGGGGCGGGCGTATCAGAGGAGAGAGCAGGGCGGCGCCCGCCGGCATCGGCGCCGTCAGCTCGGGCACGGCGCCATGGGTGCGGGGCGGCCGCGCGCCACCGGGCAGGAGGGGGCCCAGCACCTCGGTCGGGGCGAGTGGGGCCGCCAGGACGCCGGAGCGCCGGCCCTGCGCCGCCGACGGGTTGCCCGCGCCACGCCGCCGCACTGAGTCGGGCGTCGCGGCGACACCGGAGCCCTGGCTGCGCTGCGGCGTGACATTGCTGGGCGCCTTGGAGCCGCCGGCGCGCGGGTCGCCGAGGTCCGCGGGGACGCCCGCGGTGACCCCGCCCAGCGCGATCGCGGCCAGCGACACCGCGCCCGCCGCGGCGAACGCGAAGCGGCGTCCGCGCCAGAGCGAGCGGTCGCCGTCCTGCCGGGTGACGTCGTGGACGCGGAAGCCGCGCCCCGTGCCGGGCAGCACCGCGGCGTGGGTGCCGGTGGGCGCGTACTCCACGAAGGAGTCGGTGCGCACGCCGAAGAGCCCGGGCCGCGGCAGCCCCGCGGAACCGGTCGATCCGGTGGCGAAGCCCTCGCCGGCGGGGTGCCCGGCGTCGTCGGGCGGCTCGAAGCCACCCGCGGGAAGACCTTGCAGGCGGGCGAGGAAACTCTCGCTGGGCGGCGGTGGAGCGGCCTGCGCGAAGACGCTCTTCAGGCGGCGCTGGGCGTCGGCCTCGGTCTTGCACATCGGGCAGGTCGCCAGGTGCGCGAGGACGCGCTCGCGCGCGTCATGGCCCAACTCCCCGTCCACCAGGGCGGCGAGACGGTCCCCCAGATGCTGCTCGGCGTCGGACAGCTGCCGCTCGTCAGGATTCGACCGTGATCCACTCACGCGGTCGCGCCCCCTCCTCCCAGCGCCACGGCTCCGGTGACCGCGAGCGAGCGACGCTCGGCACGGGCTTCGGGAGAGCGGTGCTGGAGGGCCTTGCGCAGCTGCGAGCGGCCCCGGTGGATACGGCTGCGGACCGTGCCGAGCTTCACGCCGAGGGTGGCGGCGATCTCCTCGTACGAAAGGCCCTCGATGTCGCAGAGGACCACGGCGGCGCGGAATTCGGGCGCGAGGGTGTCGAGCGCCTGCTGGACGTCCGCGTCGAAGTGCGTGTCGTTGAACACCTGCTGGGGGGAGGGCTCGCGGCTCGGCAGGCGCTCCGCCGCGTCCTCCCCGAGGGCGTCGAAGCGGATGCGCTGCTTGCGGCGCACCATGTCCAGGAAGAGGTTCGTGGTGATGCGGTGCAGCCAGCCCTCGAAGGTGCCGGGCGTATAGGTCGACAGGGACCGGAAGACACGGACGAAGACCTCTTGGGTGAGGTCCTCGGCGTCGTGCTGATTGCCGGTCAGGCGATACGCCAGGCGGTAGACCCGGCCGCTGTGCGTGCTGACGATCTCCTCCCAGGTGGGCGGAGTCCACGCCTGCGCATCCGCGTCAGCGGCAAAGGTCGCGGTCTGAGCGGAGTCGTTGGCACGGATGCGGTCAGCGGTGTCGGTCACGGATTTCGGCTCACCCGCCAACCCGAGAAAACGCCGGAGCGCTCCTCCCCGAACCGCGGACGCAGCCGCACCTCCCCTGTCGGCTCTGGTGGTGTCCAGTGGAGCCCCTACCATAACCACCTCGCCCGTTAGCTCCGGATAAGCGTTTTTACGTGAATTTGGTACGGGCTTCGCCGCGCGTGTCCTGCCGCTCGGGCGTGCCCGCTTCCGCTCCTGGTCCATACCGATCCCCCCGCCGTCCTCCCACTCCCTGTAAACGCCCGGTCCCATCTGCGGGTTCCCGGCCCAACGGATACAGTCACGGCCAGGCAACCATGGGGACAGGAGAGGGCCATTACCGGCAACCGGCAGACGAGCTGGGCGTTCGCCGACGCCTTTGTCGCCGAGGACGAAGCGCTGCGCTGGGCCCGCGACCGGGCCCGGGAGGCAGGGCTGCCCTCGGTGTCGCCCGGCACCGGCGCCGCGCTGCGGATGCTCGCCGCCACGGCCGACGCGAAAGCGGTCGCCGAGATCGGTACCGGGACGGGAGTGTCGGGGATCCACCTGCTGCACGGCATGCGGCCCGACGGCGTGCTCACCACCGTCGATCCCGAGCCCGACCGTCAGCAGTTCGCCCGCGAGGCCTTCCGTGCCGCGGGCTTCGCCGGCAACCGGGCGCGGTTCATCCCGGGGCGGGCCCTCGACGTCCTGCCGCGCCTGGCCGACGGCGGTTATGACCTGGTGTTCTGCGACGGCGACCGCATGGAGTCCCTGGACTACCTCGCCGAATCGTTGCGCCTGCTGCGACCTGGCGGACTGGTCTGCTTCGAGGGCGTCTTCGCGGACGGCAGGACGGTGGACTCGGGGCCGCAGCCCGTGGAGATCCTGGCACTGCGGGACCTGCTGCGCACCGTGCGGGAGAGTCCGGAGCTGGTCACGTCGCTGCTGCCGGTGGGCGACGGACTGCTCTGCGCGGTGAAGCGGTAGCGCGAGGCCGGCGGACAGGAGCACGAAAAGGGGCGGTTCCCGACCGCTCCTTTTTTTCTGCCCCGCGCCCCGGTTGGGGCCCGAAAAAACAGCACTGCCCCGGCATCGACGATGCCGGGGCAGTGAAAAGAGTGGGTGCGCTTCCGCGTCAGCCGACGACCTTCTTCAGAGCGTCGCCGAGCGCGTCGGCCTCGTCCGGAGTCAGTTCGACGACAAGTCGTCCGCCGCCTTCGAGCGGAACGCGCATGACGATGCCCCGCCCCTCCTTGGTCACCTCGAGCGGGCCGTCGCCCGTCCGCGGCTTCATGGCCGCCATGCTCGTTCCCCTTCCTGAAACCAGCTCATCGCAGCCGACAACCCAGGTGTCACCGGCATCGAACATATTGCTTCCAGGCCATTATCCCGCATCGCGGGACCCGATGACCAACATCGGTCTGCATCGCTTGCGCAACGCGCGCCCGCAAAACCACCCAATTCGGCGATGTGGCTGCGATACTTCGCCGCCCCCCACACCCGACAGAACCGGAATTCTTTGACGCAGGTCACATATCCGGCCTCGTGCCGGACCGTGATGATCTCCGTCATGCTGAGGTCCACGTACTGGACCAGCGGAGGGGACCACCATGGCCGACAGCGTGCTCTACGAGGTGAGCGACGGACTCGCGACGATCACGATCAACCGTCCCGAGGCGATGAACGCCATGAACACGGAGGCCAAGGTCGCCCTGCGGGAGGCCGTGCGGTCGGCCGCCGCGGACGCCGAGGTGCGCGCGGTGCTGCTCACCGCGACCGGGCGCGCCTTCTGCGTGGGCCAGGACCTCAAGGAGCACATCGGCTCCCTCGCGGCCGACCGCGAGGCGGGCACGGGGCAGACCATGAGCACGGTCCGGGAGCACTACAACCCCATCGTGCGGGCGCTGACGGGCATGCCGAAGCCGGTCGTGGCCGGGGTCAACGGCGTCGCGGCCGGCGCGGGGCTCGGTTTCGCGCTCGCCGCCGACTACCGCGTGGTCGCGGACACCGCCAAGTTCAACACCTCCTTCGCCGGGGTCGCCCTGACCGCCGACTCGGGCGTCTCCTGGACGCTGCCGCGCGTGATCGGCCCCGGTCGCGCCGCCGATCTGCTGCTCTTCCCCCGCAACATCACCGCGCAGGAGGCGTTCGACCTGGGCATCGCCAACAAGGTCGTGCCCGCGGCCGATCTCGCCGCCGAGGCCGCGCGGGTGGCCCGCGCCCTGGCCGAGGGGCCGACGCTCGCGTACGCGGCGCTGAAGGAGTCCCTCGCCTACGCGGCCGGCCACTCGCTGGACGAGGCGCTGGACAAGGAGGACGAGCTCCAGGGCAGGGCGGGCGCCTCGCAGGACCACGCGATCGCCGTCGAGGCCTTCATCGCCAAGGAGCAGCCGAAGTACCTGGGGCGCTGAACGTCAGGCGGTCCCGGCCGCCTCGCGGGCCACGCAGTCCGCGAGGTGGTCGTTGACCAGGCCGCAGGCCTGCATCAGGGCGTACGCCGTGGTCGGGCCGACGAAGCGGATGCCGCGCTTCTTGAGGGCCTTGGCCAGGGCGAGGGACTCGTCGGTGATCGCGGGGACGTCACCGAGGGCCTTCGGCGCCTCGCGGGAGGCCGCGTCGGGCGCGTACGACCAGATGAGCGAGTCCAGCTCGCCGGCGGGCCAGTCGGCGAGCACGCGCGCGTTGGCGAGGGTCGCGTCGATCTTGGCGCGGTTGCGGATGATGCCCGGGTCGGCCAGGAGCCGGGCGCGGTCCTCCGCCGTGAACTCCGCGACCGCGGCGATCTTGAAGTCCGCGAAGGCGGCGCGGAAGCCCGCGCGGCGGCGCAGGATGGTGAGCCAGGACAGGCCTGACTGGAAGGCCTCCAGGCAGAGCCTTTCGTAGAGCGCGTCGTCGCCGTGGACGGGGCGGCCCCACTCGTCGTCGTGGTACGCGATGTAGTCCTCGGTGGACAGGCCCCAGGGGCAGCGCAGGCCGCCGTCCGGGCCCGCGAGGGCGCCGCCTTCGATGCTCACTGTCCGCTCTCCCCGTCCTCGACGTCCTGTATGCCCTTGCCGTCCGCCTGGTGGGCGCCTGTGGCCCCGCGCCGCTCGTACCCCTCGAAGAGGGCCGGGCCCGCGACCGCCGTGGCCTGGACGCCCGCCAGGGCCGCCTCCAGCTCGGCGATGCGGGCGTCGCGCTCGGCCAGTTCGGCGCCGAGGCGGCCGAGCACGTCGTCGACCTCGTCCATGTGGTAGCCGCGCAGGGTCGTCGGGAAGCGGACCGCGTCGACGTCGGCCCGGCGCAGCGGCCGGTCGGGAGGCAGCGGATCGGTGAACCGCTCGGGCGCGGCGTCGGGCAGGACGGCGCTCTCGCCGCCGCCGACCACGGCGAGGGTCACCGCGCCGACCACCACGACGAGGGCGATGACCAGGAACAAGAACAAGACCATGCCGTCAGGCCCTCACACTCGACTGCCCGTGCTGAAACTGTGCGGCTCCGATCGTGCCATGCGCCTGTGACAGTTAAGGTCGCAGGCGGCCGAACCGCGGCACGGACCCACCAGCGACAAGGACCCAGGAGGGCCACAGGGCATGCTCAGGCTTGGCAGGCGCGAGTTCGACGCGCACGAGCCGGTGATCATGGCGATCGTCAACCGGACCCCGGACTCCTTCTACGACCAAGGGGCCACGTTCCGCGACGAGCCCGCGCTGGCCCGGGTGGAGCAGGCGGTCGCCGAGGGCGCGGCCATCATCGACATCGGCGGGGTCAAGGCGGGCCCCGGCGAGGAAGTGACGGCCGAGGAGGAGGCGCGGCGCACGGTGGGCTTCGTCGCCGAGGTGCGCAGGAGGTTCCCCGACGTGGTGATCAGCGTCGACACCTGGCGGCACGACGTCGGCGAGGCGGTCTGCGAGGCCGGCGCCGATCTGCTCAACGACGCCTGGGGCGGCGTCGACCCGCGGCTGGCGGAGGTCGCCGCGCGGTACGGCGTGGGCCTGGTGTGCACGCACGCGGGCGGTGCCGAACCGCGGACGAGGCCGCACCGCGTCGCGTACGACGACGTGATGGCCGACATCCTGCGCGTGACGGTGGGCCTCGCCGAGCGCGCGGTCGGCCTCGGCGTGCCGCGCGAGTCGGTCCTGATCGACCCGGGGCACGACTTCGGCAAGAACACCCGGCACAGCCTGGAGGCCACCCGCAGGCTCGGCGAGATGGTGGAGACGGGCTGGCCGGTGCTGGTGTCGCTGTCCAACAAGGACTTCGTGGGCGAGACGCTGGACAAGCCGGTCAAGGAGCGGGTGATCGGCACCCTGGCGACGACGGCGGTCTCGGCGTGGCTGGGCGCGCAGGTCTACCGCGTGCACGAGGTCGCGGAGACGAGGCAGGTACTCGACATGGTGGCGACGATCGCGGGGCACCGGCCCCCGGCGGTCGCCCGTCGGGGGTTGGCCTGAGCAACCGGGCCCGCCCCCAGAGGCCGGACGGAGTCCGGCACAGCCGTGCGAAGCCCGGGAGACGCCCCGGGCGCCGAGCGGTGCGAGGGCGGCACGAAGAAACGGTCATGGTGGCGACGATCGCGGGGCACCGGCCCCCGGCGGTCGCCCGTCGGGGGTTGGCCTCAGGTGTCTATGCGGGCGCTCTGCGCCTACTTGCCGACTTCCTTGGTGACCAGGGAGATCGCCTCTTCCACGTCGTCCGTGACGTGGAAGAGGAGCAGGTCGGCCTCGGAGGCCTTGCCCTGGGCGATGACCGTGTTCTTCAGCCAGTCGAGCAGGCCGCTCCAGTACCCCGTGCCGAACAGGACGATCGGGAAGCGCGTGACCTTGCGGGTCTGGACGAGGGTGAGCGCCTCGAACAGCTCGTCCAGGGTGCCGAGGCCGCCGGGCAGCACCACGAACCCTTGCGCGTACTTCACGAACATCGTCTTGCGGACGAAGAAGTAGCGGAAGTTCACGCCGATGTCGACGTAGGGGTTCAGGCCCTGCTCGAAGGGCAGCTCGATGCCGAGGCCGACCGAGGTGCCCTTCGCCTCGACGGCGCCCTGGTTGGCCGCCTGCATCGCGCCGGGCCCGCCGCCCGTGATGACCGCGAACCCGGCCTCCACGAGCGCCTTGCCGATCTCGACCCCCGCCGCGTACTCCGGCGAGTCCATCGGGGTGCGTGCCGAGCCGAAGACGCTGATGGCGGGCGGGAGTTCGGCAAGGGTGCCGAAGCCCTCGATGAACTCCGACTGGATGCGCAGGACCCGCCAGGGGTCGGTGTGCACCCACTCGGAGGGGCCGTCGGAGTCGAGGAGACGCTGATCGGTGGTGCCTGCCTGGACCTTGTCGCGGCGGCGCAGCACCGGGCCCAGCCGCTGCTCCTCGGGACGCTTCCCGGCAGCGGGGGTCCCTCGGTCCGTGCCGGCGTCGGGGTTGGTCATCGTCTGCTCCCTCCATGCGTGCGTGACCCACAGGGTAGGTCCACGCGGGTTACGCCCGAGGGACCTGCGGATGTCCGGCACCGGGAGGGTGCCCCGGTGGCCCCGGGGCCGGGCTAGGCCGTCAGCCAGGCCCGCAGCCGTTCCTCCGCCTCCGGGACGCGCGAGGCCTTGACGCGTTCGTCGACCTTGTGGGCGAGCAGCGGGTCGCCGGGGCCGAAGTTCACCGCGGGTACGCCGAGCGCGCTGAACCGGGAGACGTCCGTCCAGCCGAACTTGGGGCGGGCCTCGCCGCCGACGGCCGCCAGGAACGCGGCGGCGGCGGGGTGGGTGAGGCCGGGGCGGGCCGGGCCCGTGTGGTCGTCGACGACGAACTCGTCGACGCCGCAGTCGGCGAAGTACTCGCGCACGAAGGCGAGGGCGTCCTCCTCGCTGCGGTCGGGGGCGTAGCGGAAGTTGACGGTGACGGTGCACTCGTCGGGGATGACGTTGGTGGCGACGCCGCCCTCGACGCGGACGGCGTTGAGGCCCTCGTGGAACTGGAGGCCGTCGACGAACGGCCTGCGGGGCTCGTACGCGGCGAGCTTGTCCAGGATCGGGGTGGCGGCGTGGATGGCGTTGGAGCCCATCCACGCGCGCGCGGAGTGCGCCCGTACGCCCCTGGTCCTCAGCAGGACGCGCAGGGTGCCCTGGCAGCCGCCCTCGACCTGGCCGTCGGTGGGCTCCAGGAGGACCGCGAAGTCGCCGGCCAGCCAGTCGGGGTGGGCCTCGGCGACATGGCCGAGGCCGTTGAGGTGGGCGGCGACCTCCTCGTTGTCGTAGAAGACGAAGGTGAGGTCGCGGTTGGGCTCGGTCACCGTCCGGGCGATGCGCAGCTGGACGGCGACGCCCGACTTCATGTCGCAGGTGCCGCAGCCCCACAGGACGCCGTCCTCGTCGAGGCGGGAGGGCACGTTGTCCGCGATCGGCACCGTGTCGATGTGCCCGGCGAGGACGACCCGCTCGGCGCGGCCGAGGTGCGTGCGGGCCACGACGTTGTTGCCGTGCCGGTCGACGGTGAGGTGCGAAAGGCCGCGCAGGGCCGTCTCGATGGCGTCGGCGAGGTCCTTCTCCGAGCCACTCGGGGACGGGAAGTCGACGAGCCGGGCGGTCAGCTCGGCGGCGTCCAGCGTGAGGTCAAGCGGGGTCTGGGACATGCGCACGACCCTAACGCCGCGGGGCGGGCGGGCCGGTCGGCGGACTCCAGTACCTTGGTCGCGTGCCTGAGCCACCCCTCTTCGCGCGGCGCGGCCGTCTCCGCCGTCTGGCGGCCGCGGTCCTCGTGCTGTGCGCCGTCGCGGGCTATGTGGCGGTGCAGTACGTGTACGGCGGCAAGCCGCCGGCGCGGTGCCGGGTGGTGTCGGCCCACGACGACGGCGCGGCGTACGAGTTCACCGCGGAGCAGGCGGGCAACGCCGCGACGGTCGCCGCCGTCGGCACCTCGCGCGGCATGCCCGAGCGGGCCGTGACGATCGCGTTGGCGACCGCCCTCCAGGAGTCGGGGCTGCGCAACATCCGCCACGGCGACCGGGATTCGCTCGGCCTCTTCCAGCAGCGCCCCACGCAGGGCTGGGGCGACGAGCGCCAGATCATGGACCCGGCGTACTCGGCGGCCCGTTTCTACGAGCATCTCGCCGACGTCCCCGGCTATTCGCGGCTGCCGCTCACGGTGGCCGCCCAGCGCGTGCAGCGCAGCGGCTATCCGCAGGCGTACGCCAAGCACGAGCCGGACGCCGTGCTGCTCGCCGCCGCGCTCACCGGCCGCGCGCCCGCCTCCTTCAGCTGCGAGGGACGCCCGGGCGCGGTCCCCGGCGGCCCGGCGCGGGTGCGGGCGGCGCTCGCCCGCGACTTCGGGCGCGGGGTGCGGACCGAGGGCCGGGGGCGGACGGTGACGGTTCCGGTGCCCACCACGGCCGCGGCCGACGGCAGGGCACCGCGGCGCGGCTGGGAGCTGGCGCACTGGGCGGTGGCGCAGGCCTCCGCGCTGCGCGTCGAGCGCGTCTCGTACGGCGGGCGGGAGTGGGTCGCCGCGGAGTCGGGGACGTGGCGCAGGGTGCGCGGGGACGGCGCGGCGGGGCCGGGCCGTGCCTCCGGCGAGGTGCGCATCGTCACCGGGCAGTAGTACGCCACGTCACCCGTTCGGGGGGCGGCGATCATCGCGGCGCGCCGGGTCCGCCGGCCTCTCCGCCGCCTGCGCGGGCCCCTGCCCGATCCCTTGGGAACGAAGAGGATGAAGGATTCGGCAGCGCACCTCGGCCGCGATCCGTTTGCCCGTTTTTATCCAGAGCCGATAATGCGACGTATTGCCAACTCTTTACGTCCGCGCACCGCAACCTTCCCGGGCTTCGAGCGGTAGTCACGGCGTCCGATCGCCGGAAGCCATCCGGTGGGGCGCCGGAGCCGATCCGGCTGGACATCCAACGTTCTCTCCCGTCTGAAGGAGCACCATGTCCCTCCCCCTGACCCGCCGGATCGCCCGCGCCGCGCTGCTCAGCGCCGCAGGTGCAGCTTCCGTGGTCGGTGCGGCCGGCTCCGCGAGCGCCGTTGGCCTGCCCGCCTCCCCCGACCTGGGCGGCTTGACCGCGCTGGACGGCGCCGGTCTGGGCAACACCGTCGACGGCGCCGCCCAGAACACCACCAAGACCGCCGGGGACACCGGCGGCAAGGCCGTGAAGAAGGCCGTCCCGGCCGCGGGCAAGGTCGTCGGCAAGGGCGCCAAGACCGCCGCCCCGGCCGCGCAGAAGGCCGCCGGCGACGTCGCGGGCAGCGCGGGCGAGGTGCTCGGCGACACGGCGGGCACCGCCACCAAGGGCGGCCTGCCCACCGACGCCGTGAGCAAGGGCGGTCTGCCCACTGACGCGGTGAGCAAGGGCGGCCTGCCCACCAGCGGTCTGCCCACCGCCGGCCTGCCGACCCAGGGCCTGCCGCTCGGCTGATCGCCCGGCACCCGCACGCGGGCCCGGAGCCGGTGGCTCCGGGCCCGCGTCATGTCCGGGCGCGGCTCACGCCAGGCGCTGGACCGCCGCCGCCACCCGCTCGTCCGTCGCCGTCAGCGCCACGCGCACGAAGCGCTCGCCCGCCGGCCCGTAGAAGTCGCCGGGCGCCACCAGGATGCCGAGCCCCGCGAGATGTCCGACGGTCTCCCAGCAGGACTCCTCGCGCGTGGCCCACAGGTACAGGCTCGCCTCGCTGTGCTCGATGCGGAAGCCGTGCCCCAGCAGGGCGTCCCGCAGAGCGGCGCGCCGGGCCGCGTACCGCTCGCGCTGCTCGCGCACGTGCTGGTCGTCGCCGAGGGCCGCGACGACGGCCGCCTGGGTCGGCGCGGAGGTCATCATGCCGCCGTGCTTGCGGATCTGCAGCAGGTCGCCGAGGACGGCCGCGTCACCGGCGACGAACGCGGCGCGGTAGCCCGCGAGGTTCGACCGCTTGGACAGGGAGTGGACGGCGACGATCCCCTCGTAGGAGCCGCCGCACACGTCCGGGTGCAGGACCGAGACCGGGTCGGCCTCCCAGCCCAGTTCCAGGTAGCACTCGTCGCTGACGAGCAGCACGCCGTGCTCGCGCGCCCAGGCGACGGTGCGGGTCAGCTCCTCGCGGGTGAGGACGCGGCCGGTCGGGTTCGAGGGCGAGTTGAGCCACAGGAGCCGCAGGTTGGTGGGGTCGAGGTCCGTCGGCTCGTCGTAGGCGACGTACTCCGCCCTGGCCAGCCGCGCGCCCACCTCGTACGTCGGGTAGGCGAGGCGCGGGTAGGCGACGACGTCGCCCGGGCCGAGGCCCAGCTGGGTCGGGAGCCAGGCGACGAGTTCCTTGGAGCCGACGACCGGCAGGACCTCGCGGTGCGTGATGCCCCGTGCGCCCAGGCGGCGTTCGCACCAGCCGGTGAGCGCGTCGCGCAGTTCGGGGGTGCCCCACACCGTCGGGTAGCCCGGCGAGTCGGCGGCGGCGACCAGGGCCTTTTGGATCAGCTCGGGGACCGGGTCGACCGGTGTGCCGACCGACAGGTCGACGATGCCGTCCGGGTGCGCGGCCGCGGTGGCCTTGTAGGGCTCCAGCTTGTCCCAGGGGAAGGCGGGAAGCCGATCGGAGACTGCGGACACGTGCTCACTCCCGTGGTGCGCTTGTTTCGTGGGGGCGGCCCGCGGCGCCGCGGTGGAAATGCCTCGGTCCCGTACGGCAGGACATGCCGTACGGGACCGGGGCGGCGCTCAGGCTGCCGTTCTTACTGGTTCTGCGGCGGCAGTGCGGCGATGAAGGGGTGGTCGCGCTCGATCAGACCGAGCTTGCTTGCGCCACCGGGCGAACCGAGCTCGTCGAAGAACTCGACGTTCGCCTTGTAGTAGTCCTTCCACTCCTCGGGAGTGTCGTCCTCGTAGAAGATCGCCTCGACCGGGCAGACCGGTTCGCAGGCTCCGCAGTCGACGCATTCGTCCGGGTGGATGTACAAGGACCGGGAGCCCTCGTAAATGCAGTCGACCGGGCACTCCTCGATGCACGCCTTGTCCTTGACGTCGACACAAGGCTGCGCGATGACGTAGGTCACGCTGTCGTTCCTCCTCGATACGGGCGTTGGCGGGCCGTCCTCAGGCTCCGCTCGCCTGGCGCGCGGGAGCGCGGCGTCGTCGATGCCCGCCCCTAGTATCTCCGTTCCCGGGCAAGATCCGAACAGGAGGGGCGTACAGAGCTGTGGAATTCACTGCGGGCGGACGGCTTGAGGTCCGCATCACCCCTGCTGACGTGGGCAAAAGGGTATCGGTAAGACGCTTGAGGGAAGCGGGTTCACCGGGCGGCGGGTTCACCGACACGGTCGGTGTTCTCACATCGTGGAACGATGGTGTGGTGCTCATCACACGACGGACGGGCGAAAGCGTGCGGATCGCGGAGGACACCCTGGTCGCGGCGAAGGTCGTGCCGGCGGCGCCTGCCCGCAGACGGGGGCCCGCCGCCTCGTACGCGGAACTGGCGCGGGTCTGCGCGCGGGCCTGGCAGCCGCCGGAGAGCGAGCGGCTCGGCGACTGGGAGCTGCGGGCCGCCGGCGGCTTCACGCGGCGCGCCAACTCGGTGCTGCCGCTGGGCGATCCGGGACGGCCGCTGGACGAGGCGCTGGCGTACGTACGGCAGTGGTACGCGGCGCGCGGCCTGCCCGCCTATGTGCAGACCGCGACGGGCGCCGAGGGCACGCAGGAGCTGCTCTGCGCGGAGCTGGAGGCGCGCGGCTGGGCGCGCGAGGTGAGCGCGGAGCTGCGCGTCGGCGCCCTGGCGCCGGTCGCGGATCTGGACGCGGACGTGTCGCGCGTAGAGCTGTCCCGCTCGTGCGACGAGGCGTGGCTGCGGCGGTACGGGCGGGCCGGGGACGTGGCATCCCATGTGTCCGAGGTGCTGGCGAGCGGGCCGTCGGTGTGGTTCGCTTCCGTGCCCGGGAGCGGTGATGGCCCGGCCGCCATCGGGCGGTGCGTGGTGGACGGGCGCTGGGCGGGCTTCATGGCGGTCGAGGTGGACCCGGAGCACCGGCGGCGGGGACTCGCCACCGCGGTGATGACCGCGCTGGCCCGGCAGGCCCTGCTGGACGGCGCGTCGGCGGCCTGGCTCCAGGTCGAGGACGGCAACGGCGGCGCGCGGGCGCTGTACGACCGGATGGGCTTCGCGGCACATCACACCTACCACCACTACCGGCACGACGGTCCCTGAGGCGGCGGCCCCGGCGGGGCGGCGCACGGCACGGAAAGCAGCCCGGCGAGGGCATGAGACACGAGGCACGTATGCACGCGGAGTCCGGCGAATGGCGGCGGCGGTTCGCCGAAGAGGCACGGTCCGAACGGCCCGGACTCGCCCTGCTGTGCCTGCTGATCGGCGCGGAGGCCGACCCTTCCCTGGACGAGGCGGGCATCGACGCCGCTGAGATCGAGCTGGACCGGCTCGCGGGCCTGCTGCCGTTCCGTCCCGGCGGGCCGCGCGCGTGGGCGGCCGCGATGGCCGAACTCCTCGGCGGGCAGTGCGGCTTCGAGGGGACGCCGGGCGACTACCAGCGCCTGGAGTCCTCCCTCCTGCACCAGGTGCTCCGGCGCCGCAGGGGCCTGCCGATCCTGCTCTCCGTGGTGTGGATGGAGGTGGCGCGGCGCGCGGGCGCCCCGGTCTACGGGGTGGCGCTGCCGGGGCACTTCGTGGTCGGCTTCGGGCCGCGCGACGAACAGGTGCTCGCCGATCCGTTCGACGGCGGGCGGCTGCTGACCGGGCAGGACGCGGAGCTCTTGGTGGCCGGGACCGCGGGTACCGGCATCCAGCCGTCGATGCTGACGCCCGCCGACCCGCTGAACATCGTGCAGCGCATCCTGAACAACATCCGCGCCTGGGCCGCCGCGCGCCCCGAGCGCTCCGAGGTCGCCCTGTGGGCCCTGGACCTCTCCCTGCTGCTGCCCGCGCACCCCGCGCGCCTGCGTTACGAGCGGGCCCAACTCCTCGTGCAGCGCGGCGACTTCCTCGGCGGTGCGGCGGAGCTGGACGAGTACGCCGACGTCGTGACGGCGGTGGAGCCGACCACGGCGGAACGGGTGCGCCAGCAGGCGCGGGCCGCGCGGGCGATGCTGAACTGAGCGGCGGGGCCGCCCCTCAGAGCCAGCCCTTGTCGCGGGCGGCCCTGACGGCCTCCGCGCGGTTGCGGACGGCGAGCTTCTGGATGGCCATGGACAGGTAGTTGCGGACGGTGCCCTGCGACAGGTGCAGGGCACGGGCCAGCTCGGCGTTGGTGGCGCCGTCGGCCGCCGCGCGCAGCACCTCGCGCTCGCGGTCCGTCAGCGGGTTCGCGCCGCCCGCGAGGGCCGCCGCCGCCAGCGTGGGGTCGATGACCCGCTCCCCCGCCAGGACCTTGCGCACCGCCGCGGCGAGCTGGGCGGCGGGGGCGTCCTTGACCAGGAACGCGGCGGCGCCCGCCTCCATGGCGCTGCGCAGATAGCCGGGGCGCCCGAAGGTGGTGAGCACGACGATCTTCGTGGCGGGGCACGCGGCGCGCAGCTCGGCCGCCGCCTCGATGCCCGTGAGCCCGGGCATCTCGATGTCGAGCAGCGCCACGTCCACGGCATGCGCGCGTGCCGCCGCGAGCACCTCGTCGCCGCGGGCGACCTGGGCGACCACCTCGATGTCCGGCTCCAGGCCGAGCAGGGCCGCGAGGGCCTCGCGGACCATCGACTGGTCCTCGGCCAGCAGCACCCTGATCACACCGCTCGTCCCCGCCGCCACGCCGTTGCCGTCCTCGCCGCTCATGCGGGCGATCCTACGGCCGTGGAGGTCAGCGGCACGCGGGCCGCCAGTCGGAAGCCGCGGCGGGGCGCGGGGCCGGTCTCCAGGGTGCCGCCGACGGCCGTCACGCGCTCGGCGAGGCCGGTCAGCCCGTTGCCGGCGACCGTGCCCGGGCCGCCGCCCGTGCCGTCGTCCTCGACGGACAGTTCCAGGAGCGGCCCGGCCAGGGTCTGGCGGGCCGTGAACGCCACCGTGCAGTGCCGGGCGCCGCTGTGCCGCACGACGTTGGTGACGGCCTCCCGCAGCGCCCAGGCGAGCGCCGTCTCGCCCGTCTCGTCCGGCAGTTCGGCGGGCCCCTGGAGCGGCACGTCGGCCTCGATGCCGGCGGCGGCCAGCGCCGTGCGGGCGCCCGCCAGTTCGCCGGCCAGGGTGCGCCTGCGGTAACCGGAGACGGCCTCGCGGACGTCCACCAGGGCCTGTCGGCTGACCTGTTCGATGTCGGCCACCTGCTGGGCCGCCTTGTCGGGCTGGTCGGGGAGCATCCGCCCGGCCAGCTCGCTCTTGAGCGTGATCAGGGAGAGCGAGTGCCCGAGCAGGTCGTGCAGGTCCCTGGCCAGCCGCAGCCGCTCCTCGTTGGCGGCGAGCTGGGCGACGGTGGCCCGTGCCTGGCGCAGCTGGATCGTCGTACGGACCAACTGGCGTACGCCGCTCATCGCGAAGCCGACGAGGAGGCTGAGCACGGCGAGGTTGCCGAGGAGGTCCTGGAGGCTGTCCGTGCGCAGGCCCACCGCGATCATCGTCGCCGTCACCGCGGGGATGATCCAGCCCGCGTACCGCATCGGGAGCACCGCGCCGGCGGAGACCGAGACGTACACGAACAGCCCGAGCCAGTCGCTGCCGAAGGCGAACGCGAGGACCACGGCGAGGGCGAGTTGCACCGCGAACGACACCTGCACCGCACGCCAGTCGAGCACCCTCACGGTGTACCGGAAGACCAACGAGAGGTAGCACGCCACGAAGGCCGCCAGGCCCAGTGAGCCGAGCGCCGTGGCCACGGCGGAGCGCTCGGTCACCACGAGGTCGTGCACCGGGCCGGCCAGGAAGACGAGCCAGATGCCGATCCACAGCGACTTGACGAGGATCTGCCGGCGGTCGAGGACGGGCCGGCCGAAGACGTGCAGCGGGTGGGCCTCTTCGAGGAGCGGGTCGTGCGCGTCGCGGGCGCGGGGAGCCTTGCTCACGCCTTCAGTGTGTCCTTCCGGTACAGCCACGCCGCGCCGCCCGCGAACAGCAGGAAGTAGGCGACCAGCAGGGTGACGTCCTTCGCGTGCGGGGCGTCGCCCAGTTCGATGGCCTGCCCGAGGGCAGCGTACGCGTGGGTGGGCAGCCAGGACGCCACGTCCCGCAGCCACCCCGGGAAGGTCGTCGTGGGCATCCACAGGCCGCCGAGCAGGGAGAGCCCGAAGTAGACGATCATCGTGAGGGGGCGGACCGCGTCGCCGGACGCCAGGTAGCCGATGGCCACGCCGAGCGCCGCGAAGCAGAGGCTGCCCGCCCAGATCGCGCCGGTCAGCGCCAGCCACTGCCAGGCTGCGAAGCGGACGTCCTTGAAGGCGGCGGCGACGGCGAACACCACGAGGATGGACGGCAGGCTGACCACCGCCGCGCTCGCCGTCTTCGCCAGGACGTAACCGCGCCCGGGGAGCGTCGTCAGGCGCAGCTGGCGCACCCAGCCGCTCTCCCGTTCCTTGGCGATGCGCTCGCTGTTGCCCATCAGTACGGCGGTCAGGGCGCCGAAGGACGCCATCGAGACCATCATGAACGCGGGGACGGAGAGCCCCGAGCCGGGCACCTCGTCGGAGCCGCCCTGGGTGCCCGCCACGATCAGGAAGAGCACCGAGGGGTACATCACGGAGAAGAACAGGAACTTGCGGTTGCGCAGGGCGCGGACGATCTCCAGCTTGATCAGTCCGCGCGAGGCGAGTGCGTTGGTCATCGGGTCCTGGCCTCCTCGGCCTCGGTGATCGCCACGAAGGCCTGCTCCAGGCCGAGCCCGGCGACTTCGAGGTTGCGGGGGTAGGCGCCGAGCCCGTACAGGGCGTGCACGGTGGCGTCGGCGTCGGCGGACTGGAGCCGGACCGTGCGGCCCGAGACGTCCAGCGACGTCAGGAAGGGCAGTTCGCGAAGTCGTCCGGTCAGCGCCTCGTCGGTCTCGGCGAGGTCGAAGGAGACCTTGCGGGCGCCCGCCCTCGCCTTGATCTCGGCGGCGGTGCCGTCCGCGAGGAGACGGCCGCGGTGCAGGACCAGGACGCGGTCGGCGATCGCGTCGGCCTCTTCCAGGTAGTGCGTGGCGAACAGGACCGCGCGGCCCTGGTCTGCCTGCTCGCGCATGGTCGCCCAGAACGCCTGGCGGGCGGTCACGTCCATGCCGGTGGTCGGCTCGTCCAGGACGATCAGGTCGTTCGCGCCCGCCGTGGCGAGTGCGAAGCGCACACGCTGCTCCTGGCCGCCGGAGAGCTTGTCGGCCTTGCGGTCGGCGATCTGCGTGATGCCCGCGTCGGCGAGCACGTCGGTGACGCGGCGGGGCCTCGGGTGCAGATCGCAGGCCAGGCGCACCAGCTCGCGCACGGTGACCTCGCCCATCAGGCCGCCGCTCTGCAGCATGGCGCCGACCCGGCCCGCGGTGATCGCCTCGCGCGGCGAGGTGCCGAAGACCCGCACCGTGCCGCTGTCCGGGCGCCGCAGGCCGAGCAGCAGGTCGAGGGTGGTGGACTTGCCCGCGCCGTTCGGCCCGAGCAGCGCCACGGTCTCACCGGGGCGCAGGTCGAGGGTGAGACCGTCCACGGCGCGCATGTCGCCGTAGCTCTTGGTCACCTGGGTGAAGCTCACTGCCGTCATGTGATCCATCGTCGGCGACGGCGGTCGGCGACGGCAGTGTCGTCCGTGCCGGATCCGGGATGACAGATGTCATGCAGAGCTGTCGTCCCGGGCCCGGCGCGGACCTGTGCGTACGGCGGCTAGTCGGCGTTCGTCTCGATCACGCCGATGCGCTCGGCCGGTGTCTTGCCGAGCAGCGCCTTGTTCATGGCGCCCGCCACGTCGGTCGGCTGGACCGGTGTCTTGTCGCCGTTGCCGCGCTGGATGAGGATGCCGTCGAAGATGTTGCCGTACAGCTTCTTCAGCTCCACCAGGTCGTAGTGCGGCTGCAGGCTGCCGTCGTCCACGGCCTTGGCCGACAGGATCTTCGGCAGGGACCTCGCCGGGCCGAAGGGGATCTCCTTGCCGCCCGCCCTGATCGTGACGTTGGCGGACATCGCCGGCTTGGCGAACCGGGTCATGAACTTGTCGACCTCGGCCTTGGAGACCCGCGGGCTGCGGGTGGTGACCGGCACCCGGACCGGTCCGGCGCCGCCCGTCTCGACCTGCTTCTCGTAGGCCTGGGCGACAGCGGTGGTGGACGCCGCGGGGTCGATGCCCTTGCCGACCCTGCCGTAGACGGGGACGGCCTTGCCGGGCAGGAACTTGACCGTGCCCTCCTTGGCCGAGCCCGAGCCGCCCGCGGCGCGCTCCAGGGCGGCCGCCAGCTTCTCCTCGTCGACGGGCATGACCGGCTCGACGACACGCTGGTTGCCGAAGAGCGAGCCGATCACCGAGACGGGGTTGTAGTCGCTGCCCGCGGCCTCGCGGACGGTGGCCTGGCTGTCCAGGGTCAGGCCCGCCTGGTCCGGCTTGAGCGTGACCTGCTCACCGGCCACCGACAGCTTCAGGGGCTTGGCGACGCGCTCGCCGAGGGCGTCGTCCAGCTTCTTGACGGCCTCGTCGCGGGTGCCGCCGCCGATGTCGACGCCGAGCACCGTGGTGCCCTTCGGCACGTCGGCGTGGTTCATCAACAGGCCCGCGCCGTACGCCCCGCAGGCCACCACGACCACGGCGGCCGCGAGGAGGACCAGTTTGTTGCGGCCCTTCTTCTTCGGCTTCGGCGCCGGCTTGGCGGCGGCGGGCGGCACGTCGGAGCGCACCGGGTCGGGCAGCTTGGGCGGGGTGTGCGCCAGCGGCCCGTCGCCCCGCTCCCCGGGCGGGAACGGCGCGTTGTCCTGCGTGGCCGGTACGACGGGGATGCCGCTGGTCAGCGTCTCCCCGGAGACGTTGCCGCCCGGGGCGGGGGCACCCGGTCCGCCGACGGGCGGGCGCGGGCCGCCGGGGGGCGGCGAGAGGGGCCCGCCCTTCTGCGGCGTGAGGATCGCGGTGTCGTCGCTCAGGGCGCCCGAACGCGGCGGGACGCCCGTGGAGTTGCCTGGGCCGGCGGGACCGGCGGGGCGGGAGCCGGGCGTGGTCGGCGCGAGCGGGCCGTCGCCAGTGACGGGGCCGCCGGTCGGGCCCGCGGGGCCCCGGGAGCCCTGGGGGCCGTTCGCGGCGTCCCCCGGGCCCGTGCCCGGGCCGCCGGTGAAGTACGGCAGGTCGCCCTGCGGCGCTCCCGCGCCGAGGGGTCCGGACGCCACGGCGCCGGATACGTCGTAGGAGCCCGAGCCGTCGAACGAGCCCGAGCCGTCGTAGGAGCCCGAGCCGTCGAACGAGCCCGAACCGGAACCGTTCGCCCCTGGGCCGCCGGGGGCGCTCGAACCGCCCGCCGGGGGCGCGCCGTTGCCGGCGCCCGCCGCGCCGCTGTCGCCCCGCGCGGGCTTGCGCGGCGCGAACCAGTCGCTGGTCTTCTCCTCTGCCGTACCGGAACCTGCCCCTCCGCCCTCACCCGGGGCGGACCCGGCACCGGCGTCCGCGCCGGACGAGGCGGAAGCGGAACCGGACGGGAAGTCTCCGCCGCCGGCTCCGGAAGCGGCGCCTCGCGCGGCGTCCGCGTCCCCGGCCGTGTCCCTGGCGCCGGGGGCCCCGGGCGCGGCGTTCGCGTCCTGGGCGCGCGAGGTGTCACCGCGCGAGCCGCCCTCGTCGCCGACGGGCGTCCGCATGACGACCGGTGGGATGGGCCGCGAGCCGGGGATGTTGATCCGGACGCGGGTGGTCAGCGTGGTCTGGGTCTCGGGCTCGTCCGGCCGCTGCTCGGCGGCCTGCCGCCGCCGGCCGTCCGCGCCGCCGTCCGCGGCAGGGCCCTGCGCCGGGGAGCCGTACGGCGGCGTCCCCGAGGGGTATGCGGCTCCACCGCGCCCCTGGGGCCCGGAGGACGAACTGTCAGTTTCACGACTCAAGGCAGGTTCTCCTGGTTGACTCCGCCGCCCGGTCTCGGCCTCGTCCGGGGTCCCCCCGGCCGGAGGATGGGGAGGATCGGCGGCCGCACCACCATACTGGCCGCCGTCGGCACTCTTCCTGTGACCGGCGTCAAACCCGTGCGGAACACGGTCCGAAGTGGTACGTCACTTGCCAAGTCGGGCGGCGCCGCCGCCCGGTTGCGGCCGCCGGCCGAGCGTGGCGCACATCACAGCCACCGCCATACCGCCGAACAGGAAGGCGTACGAGCGCAGGCCCGCGCCGAAGAGGAAGTCCCCCTCCGATCTGGTGGCGGTGAGCAGCATGACGGCGACCAGCCAGCCCGCGGCGGGCGCGACGGCCCCGGCTCTGGTGCCGGCCGCCCGCGCCCCGCCGTAGAAGGCGCCGGCCGCGCCGAGGAGCGCGAGCAGCAACCCGGCGGGGAAGAAGCCGCCTTGGACGAGCGCGCCGGCGGTGCCGACGAGCGCGCCGAGCACGAAGAGAGCGGCGTACGCGGCGAGCCGTCCCGCTCGCAGCGGCTGCGCGAGGAAGCTTCCCGCGGGGGTGGGCGCCGGCGCGGGCGCGGGGCCCGGGGGCGGCGAAGCGGAGCCGGGGGACGACGCACGGGAACGCGTACTCACAGCGAGGTCACCTCGGCCATATCCGTCGTCCTTTCGAGTCCCGCGAACAGATCCGTCTCGCGGTGTCTGCCGTCACCCGACATTTCTCCCCGTACCAGCTCGTAGTACTCCACCTCGAAGAGGGGTTGGGCGAGATCGTTCGAGAGGACGAAGAGAGGCTCGCTCACCGTGATCTGGGTGGCGTGGGCGCGCATGGCCGCCGCCTTGGCCGCCTTGAAGGGGCCGCCGTCGATCTCCGTCGTGATCCGCTCGTCGTCCGTGACGCCCGGCACGTCGGCGACGGCGGCGGGCCGCGTGAACGGCGAGAAGCGCAGCGGGTCCGCCATCCGCCGGAAGCGCTCCTCGGCCACGGAGCGGGGCACGCGGTTCCAGTAGATCTTGGCGATGGTGTGCGGCTCCCCGAGGTCGCGGCGGAAGGCCGGCTCGGCCGCGAGGTCGGCGGCGCGCATGGCGACGCGGTGCGCCTGGATGTGGTCGGGGTGGCCGTAGCCCCCTTCGGGGTCGTACGTGACGAGGACCTGCGGCCGGACCTCGCGGATCACCTCCACGAGGTACGCGGCGGCCTCGTCCGGGTCGGCCGACCAGAAGGCACCGGGCCTCTCGTTCTGCTCGACGCCCATCATCCCGGAGTCGCGGTACCGGCCCGCGCCGCCGAGGAAGCGGTGGTCGGTGACGCCCAGCTCCTTCATGGCGGCGGCCAGTTCCCCGACGCGCCAGGCGCCCAGGGAGTCCTCGCGGTCGGCGGCGAGGTGGGCGAGCCCGGCCGGAATGACCTCGCCCTCCTCGCCCAGCGTGCAGGTCACCAACGTCACATGGGCGCCCTCGGCCGCGTACTTGGCCATGGTCGTGCCATTGTTGATCGACTCGTCGTCGGGGTGCGCGTGCACGAGCAGCAGGCGCCGGGCGGGCGGTTCCGTCATGGGACCACCCTACGAGGACGCCGCGGGACCTTCCCACGAGGACCGCGGGCGCGGGTCAGAACTTGATGTCACCGATCATCCCCGCCACGTTCGTCGTCAGCTCGTTGATCGTCGGGGCGATGGACGAACTCGCCAGGTAGAAGCCGAGCAGCGTGCAGACGACAGCGTGTCCCGCTTTCAGGCCTGACTTCTTGACCAGCAGGAAGACGATGATCGCCAGCAGCACCACCGCCGAAATCGAGAGTGCCACGGCGGTCACCTCCAAGTCGTTGACGAAACCCAGTGCGGACGCCAGCGGGTTCATACCCACCAAGCGCTACGGATCATAACTATCCGTGCGGACGCATGACTCGGAGCACAGCAGCACAGGGGGGCGCATGCGCCCTAGGGTCGGGGGATGACGACCGAGAATCCCGCAATCCACAGGCCCGGCCCGAGCCCTGAGTCAGGGCTCTCCTTTCCCCGGGAACACGCGCGTACGCAGCGGTTCACCCTGGGCGCGCCCCGTGCGTTCACGGTGGCGCCCGACGGATCGCGGGTCGTCTTCCTGCGTTCGTCCTCCGGCACCGATCCCTCGCACCGGCTCTGGGTCCTCGACCTCGCGGACGGCATGGCCGAGCGGCTCGCCGCCGATCCGGGCGTGTTGCTGGGCGGCGCGGCCGAGCGGCTCTCCCCGGCGGAGCGGGCGCGGCGCGAGCGCAGCCGGGAGGGCGGCGCGGGCATCGTGGAGTACGCGACGGACGCAGCGGTGGAGTTGGCGGCGTTCGCGCTGTCGGGCCGGCTCTTCACGGCGGAGCTGCGAACGGGCACGGTGCGTCAACTGCCCGCGCGGGGCCCGGTGATCGACCCGCGCCCCTCACCCGACGGCCGGCATGTCGCGTACGTCTCCGGGGGTGCCCTGCGGGTGACCGGTGCCGACGGCGAGGGCGACCGGGCGCTCGCGGAGCCGGAATCCGGCCACGAGTCGACCGTCACCTACGGCCTCGCGGAGCATGTCGCGGCCGAGTCGATGGCGCGGTACCGGGGCTTTTGGTGGTCACCCGAATCCGACCGGCTGCTCGTCGCGCGGGTCGACGACGCGCCGGTCGGGCGGTGGTGGATCGCGGACCCCGCGCACCCCGACCGGGAGCCCGCCCAGATCGCCTATCCGGCGGCGGGCACGGCCAACGCGGACGTACGTCTGTTCGTTCTCGGGCTGGACGGTTCGCGTACCGAGGTGGTGTGGGACCGTGTCCGGTTCCCGTACCTCGCCCGGGTGCACTGGTCCTCGGACGGCGCCCCGCTGCTCCTGGTGCAGGCCCGCGACCAGCAGAGTCAGCTGTACCTCGCGGTGCGCCCCGAGAACGGTTCGACGCGGATGGTGCACGCCGAGGAGGACGCCGACTGGCTGGAACTCTTCGCCGGGGCGCCCTGCTGGTCGCCCAGCGGCAAGCTGGTGCGGATCGTGGACGAGGGCGGGGCGCGGGTCCTCGCGTGGGGCGAGCGGCCGCTGACGGGGGCCCAGTTGCACGTCCGCGCGGTCCTGGACGTGACCGAGCAGGACATCCTCGTCTCCGCGTCGGCGGGCGAGGCCGCGGCCGATCCGGGCATCGGCGAGGTGCACGTCTACCGCGTCAACGAACTGGGTGTGGAACGCCTGTCGCGGGAACCCGGGGTGCACTCGGCGGTCCGCGCGGGCGGTGTCACCGTACTGGTTTCGGCCACTTTGGACCGTCCCGGCGCGGCGGTCCGCGTGCTGCGCGACGGCAAGCAGGTGGCCACCGTCGCCTCGCACGCCCGGCGCCCGGGGCTCACGCCGCGCGTGACGCTCACCGAAGGGGGCACGCGCCGCGTTCCGTGCGCCGTCCTGCTCCCCACGGATTACCAGGCGGCGGACGGGCCGCTTCCGGTACTTCTCGATCCGTACGGCGGTCCGCACGGTCAGCGCGTCCAGCGTGCGCAGAACGTCTTCTTGACCTCGCAGTGGTTCGCCGACCAGGGTTTCGCGGTGATCGTGGCGGACGGGCGCGGCATGCGGGGCCGCTCCCCCGCCTGGGAGAAGTCGATCAAAAATGACCTGACGCTCACGCTCGACGACCAGGTCCACGCGCTGCACGCCCTCGCGGCGAGCGGCGAATACCCCCTGGACCTGGACCGGGTGGCGATCCGCGGCTGGTCCTACGGCGGCTACCTCGCGGCGATGGCCGTGCTGCGCCGCCCCGACGTGTTCCACGCGGCGGTGGTCGGCGCCCCGGTGACGGATCTGCGGCTGTACGACACGCACTACGAGGAGCGGTACCTGGGGGATCCGACCCGGGCCCCGCAGACGTACCGCCACAACTCCCTGGTCTGGGACGACGGTCTGGTGGAGGCGGTCGAGCCGCACCGTCCGATGCTGATCGTGCACGGTCTCGCCGACGACAACGTGGTGGTGGCGCACTCCCTGCGGCTGTCCTCGGCCCTGCTCGCCGCGGGCCGCCCGCACGAGGTCCTGCCCCTGTCGGGCGTCACGCACATGACGCCGCAGGAGCAGGTCGCGGAGAACCTGCTGCTGTTCCAGGCCGACTTCCTGAAGCGGTCGCTGAACCTGGCCTGAGCGGGCCGCGGCGCTACGGCACGACCTGCTTCTCCTCGGCGAAGTGACAGGCAGAGTCGTGCGCCGCGGGCCCGGCCGCGTACCGGAACTCCGCGGGTACCGCGAGCGCCGGCACCTCGAGGGCGCACCGCTCCCGCGCCTTCCAGCAGCGGGTGCGGAAGCGGCAGCCCGAGGGCGGGTTGGCGGGTGAGGGCACGTCGCCGCTGAGGATGATCCGCTCCCGGTGCTCGCGCGCCGCGGGGTCGGGGACCGGCACGGCGGAGAGCAGGGCCTGGGTGTAGGGGTGCGTCGGATGTTCGTAGATCTGTTCGTCGGTGCCGATCTCGACGATCCGCCCGAGGTACATGACGCCGACCCGGTCGGAGATGTGCCGCACGATCGACAGGTCGTGGGCGATGAAGACGTAGCTGAGGTCGAACTCGTCCTGGAGCTGGTCGAGGAGGTTGATGACCTGGGCCTGGACGGAGACGTCGAGGGCGGAGACGGGCTCGTCGGCGACGATGACCTCGGGCCGCAGCGCGAGGCCGCGCGCGATGCCGATGCGCTGGCGCTGACCGCCGGAGAACTGGTGCGGGTAGCGGTTGATGTACTCGGGGTTGAGCCCGACCACGTCGAGGAGTTCCTGGACCTTCTGGCGGCGCGAGCCCTTGGGGGCGACCTCGGGGTGGATCTCGTAGGGCTCCCCGATGATGTCGCCGACGGTCATCCGCGGGTTCAGCGAGGTGTACGGGTCCTGGAAGACCATCTGGATGTTGCGGCGCACCGCCTTCAGGGCCCGGCCCGAGAGCCTGGTGATGTCCTCGCCCTTGTAGCGGATCTCGCCCGCGGTGGGCCGCTCCAGGTTGACGAGCATCTTGGCGACCGTCGACTTGCCGCAGCCGGACTCCCCGACGATGCCGAGCGTCTCGCCCCGCGTGAGGTCGAAGTCGACGCCGTCCACGGCCTTGACCGCGCCGATCTGCTTGCGGATGAGCACGCCCTGGGTCAGGGGGTAGTGCTTGACCAGGCCGCGCACCTGGAGGATCGGTTCGTGCCCGGGGTCAGCGTGCGGCATCGAGCGTCTCCTTCCAGAAGTGGCAGGCGCTCCCGCGCTCGGCGACGAGGCCCTCGTACGTCACGCGCGCGAGCGGCGGTTCCTCGGTGACGCAGATGTCCTGGGCCATGGGGCAGCGCGGGTGGAAGGCGCAGCCGGGCGGGATGCGCGTGAGGTTCGGCGGCAGGCCCTTGATCGCGTAGAGGGCGCGGCCCTTCTGGTCCAGGCGCGGGATGGATTCGAGGAGGCCGCGGGTGTACGGGTGGGCGGGCGCCCGGTAGATCTCGTGGACGGGGGCCTTCTCGACGATGCGGCCCGCGTACATCACGGCGATGGTGTCGGCGACGTCGGCGACGACACCGAGGTCGTGGGTGATGAGGATCAGGCCCATGCGCATCTCGCGCTGCAGTTCGGCGAGGAGGTCCATGACCTGGGCCTGCACGGTGACGTCGAGGGCGGTGGTCGGCTCGTCCGCGATGATGAGGGAGGGCTCCAGGGCCATCGCCATGGCGATCATGATGCGCTGGCGCATGCCGCCGCTGAACTGGTGCGGGTACTGGCCGACGCGTTCGCGGGCGGCGGGGATGCGCACCCGGTCCATCAGCTCGACCGCCTTGGCCCTGGCGTCCTTGCGGGACATGCCCCGGTGGACGACGAACATCTCGCCGAGCTGTTCGCCGACGCTCAGCACCGGGTTCAGCGACGACAGCGCGTCCTGGAAGATCATCGCCATGCCGGCGCCGCGGATCCCCCGGCGCTCGTCCTCCTTGAGCTTCAGCAGGTCCCTGCCCTGGAAGAGGATCTCGCCCTTGGTGATCCTGCCGGGGGGCGTGTCGAGGATGCCCATGACGGCCTGGGCGGTCACGGACTTGCCGGAGCCCGACTCGCCGAGCACGGCCAGCGTCTCGCCCTCGCGGACGGCGTAGTCCACGCCGTTGACGGCCTTGGCGACGCCGTCCCTGGTCCGGAACTCCACGTGCAGGTCGCGCACGTCGAGCAGGGTGGGCGCCGCCCCGGCGGGGGCCGCGAAGGCCTCGGATGCCTCGGTTGCCATGGGCGCCTACCTCAGCTTCGGGTCGAGGGCGTCGCGCACCGCGTCGCCGAGCATGATGAACGCGAGCACGGTGACCGCCAGCGCGCCGGCCGGCCAGAGCAGCATGTGCGGGGCGTTGCGGATGTACAGGGAGGCGGCCGAGATGTCGATGCCCCAGCTCACCGTCGGCGGCTTGAGCCCGACGCCCAGGTAGGAGAGCGTCGCCTCGAGCGCGATGAACGTACCCAGCGCGATGGTCGCGACGACGATGACGGGGGCGACGGCGTTCGGCGCGATGTGGCGCAGCAGCATCCGGGTGTGGGAGGCGCCGAGGGCCCGCGCCGCCTGGACGTAGTCGTTCTGCTTGGCGGTGATCACGGAGCCGCGGGCGATGCGGGAGATCTGCGGCCAGCCGAGCAGCACCATGAAGCCGACCACGGGCCACACGGTGGAGCTGGTGACCACGGACAGGAGCACCAGGCCGCCGAGGACGACGGGGATGGCGAAGAAGACGTCGGTGAGGCGGGAGAGGATCGCGTCCCACATCCCGCCGAAGAAGCCGGCGAGGCCGCCGAGGACGCTGCCGAGGAGGGCGACGCCGAGCGTGGCGCACACGCCGACGGTGACGGAGACCCGGGTGCCGTACACGACGCGGGTGTAGACGTCGCAGCCCTGCTCGTTGAACCCGAAGGGGTGGCCGGGCGAGGAGCCCTTCTGGGCGTTGGCGAGGTCGCAGGCCAGCGGGTTGCCGGTGGCGATGAGCGAGGGCCACAGCGAGACGACGACGAGGAAGACGATGATCAGGCCCGAGACGAGGAAGACGGGGTTGCGGCGCAGGTCGCGCCAGGCGTCCGACCACAGGCTGCGCGCGGGCGCCGAGGGGCCGCCGCCGTCGGGCCCGGCGGGGGTCCTGTCCAGCGAGGTCGCCTCGCTCGCGGCGAGGTCCATGGCGCCGCCCGCCCCGGTCGCCGCGATGGCGCGCTCCGGCTGATGCGGCTCAGGCATAGCGGATCCTCGGGTCGAGTACGGCGTACAGGAGGTCGACGATGAGGTTGGCCAGCAGGAAGACCAGGACGAGGACGGTCACGAAGCCGACGACGGTCTGGGTGCTCTGGCGCAGGATGCCCTGGTAGAGCTGGAAGCCGACGCCGTGGATGTTGAAGATCCGCTCGGTGACGATGGCGCCGCCCATCAGCGCGCCGACGTCCGTGCCGATGAAGGTGACGACGGGGATGAGCGAGTTGCGCAGCAGGTGCCGGGTGATGACGCGGCGCCGGGGCAGGCCCTTGGCGATGGCGGTGCGGACGTAGTCGGCGCGCCGGTTCTCGGCGATGGAGGTGCGGGTCAGGCGGGTGACGTACGCCAGGGAGACCGAGGCGAGGACGAGGCCGGGGATCAGGAGTTCGTCGAAGGGCGCCTCGCTGGAGACGGAGGGTTTCATGACGCCCCACTTGACGCCGAGCAGGAGTTGCAGCAGCAGGCCGGTGACGAAGGTCGGCACGGAGATCACCACCAGCGTCAGGAGCAGCACGCCGGTGTCGATCGGGCGCCCGCGCCGCAGCCCGGTGAGCACGCCCAGCGAGATGCCGATGACGATCTCGAAGACGATGGCGACGACGGTCAGGCGGATGGTGACCGGGAAGGCGGCCGACATCAGCTCGGTGACCTTCTGGCCGTTGAAGGCGGTGCCGAAGTCGCCGGTGAAGACGTTGCCCATGTAGGTGAGGTACTGCTGCCACACCGGTTTATCGAGTCCGAACTCCTTCTTCAGCCGGGCGGCCGTCGCGGCGTCGCACTTGCGGTCCCCGCACAGGCCCGCGACGGGGTCGCCCATCACGTTCACCATCAGGAAGATCAGCAGTGTGGCGCCCACGAAGACCGGGATCATCTGGAGCAGACGCCGGATCACATAACGTCCCATGGCCGCTCCCGGCGTCTCAGTCGACCTTGATCTGGTCGTACACCGGCACGCTGAACTGGTTCAGCGTCACGTCGGAGATCTTGTCGGAGTAGCCCGCGCTGCCGTTCTGGTACCAGAGCGGGATGGACGGCATCTTCTCGGCGAGGATCTTCTCGGCGTCCTGGAACTTGGCGACGGCCTTGGCGCTGTCGGTCTCGGCGTTGGCCTCGTTGACGAGCTTGTCGAACCTCTCGTCGGAGAACTTGCCGTCGTTGGACGAGGCGTCGGTGAAGTAGTTCGGCTCCAGGAAGTTCTGGATGAGCGGGTAGTCCATCTGCCAGCCCGCGCGCCAGGCGCCGTCGAGTTTCTGCTGGGAGGCCTTGCTGCGGAAGTCCGCGAAGGTGCCGACGGGGTTGCCGACGCAGGCCTTGTCCTTCTCCAGCGCCTTGTTGATGGAGTTGCAGACGGCGTCGACCCACTCCTTGTGGGAGCCGGTGTCCGCGTTGTACGTGATCTTCAGTCGGCCGCCGGGGATGCCGCCGCCCTCCTCGACCAGCTTCCTGGCCTTGGCGGCGTCGTACTCGCAGGCCTCGCCGCAGAGCCCGGACTTGTACCCGCCGTCCGCGCCGAGCACCGGGGAGGTCCAGTCGGTGGCGGGGGTCCGCGTCTTCTGGAAGATCGTCTCGGTGATCTGCTTGCGGTTGATGGCCATGGACAGGCCCTTGCGGACCTTCTCCGCGCCGGGCTTGGTCCACTTGTCGTCGTAGAAGGGGAAGGCGAGGGCCTGGATGATGCCGGCGGGGGTGTTGATGTACCGGTCGCCGAGGTCGCTCTTGGCGTTCCTGAGCTGGGCTGCGGGCACGTCGTCGACGAGGTCGAGGTTGCCGGCCATCAGGTTGGTGTAGGCGGTGTTGTTGTCGGTGTAGACCGTCATGTCCACACCGCCGTTGCGCGCCTTGTCCTCGCCGGGGTAGTCGTCCCACTTGCGCAGGGACATCTTCGAGCCCTTGGTGTACGACTCCACGGTGTACGGCCCGTTGCCGACGGGCTTGGCGAGCCAGGCGTCGTGGTCGTCGTAAAACGCCTTGGGCAGGGGGGCGAAGGCGGGGTAGCCGAGGGTGTCGGGCCAGGTGGAGAACTTCTGGGTGAGCTTGACGGTGAACGTCTTGTCGTCGACGACCTTCAGCCCGGAGAGGGTCTGCGCGCTGGGCTCGCCCTTCTCGGGGTGGACCTTGTCAAATCCCTCGATGTAGCCGAAGAAGTAGGCGTTCTTCTGGTTGTTCTCGAGGTTCGCGCCGTAGTTCCAGGCGTCCACGAAGGACTTGGCGGTCACCTTCTCGCCGTTGCTGAAGGTCCAGCCGTCCTTGAGCTTGACCGTGAAGTTCTGCGCGTCCTTGGTCTCGATCGACTCGGCGACCATGTTCTTGGCCTCGCCGGTCTTCGGGTCGTACTCCTTGAGACCCCGGAAGATCATGGCGAGGACCTTGCCGCCCTGCACCTCGTTGGTGTTGGCCGGTTCCAGGGGGTTCTGCGGGTCGCCCCAGGAGGAGCTGACGATGCCGGAGCCGTCGCCGCCACCGCCGCCGTCCCCGCCGCCGCCACAGGCGGTCGCCGCCAGGGTGACGGTCACCGCGCATGCGGCCCATCGGGCGTGCGTGGCTCCACGCATGGAGTCCTCCTATTCCGGGCTGTCGCCGCGCTCCGAGTCACTTATCGGCCAATATCGCCCCAGGGCTCAGGAACCGCACATTTACCCCACCCGTATGAGGACCGTACGAGGTCGAGTCCATCCGGATGTACGCATTCCGAGACAGCGGCGCCCGCATATCGGACTCATTGCCGCGCTTGCCCCATTGAGTCCGACCTTGTCCATCACGCATGATTACGCCAAGGCAATGTTATGGCCCTTATTGGTCAAAGCCTCGGCAAAGAATCCCAAGAGCCCATCAAGGCGGCCGAACATTCATTGACCCCGTGGGAAGCACCTTGCGAAAGTCGCGCCTAGCCCGTAGGTGCCCTGGTTGTCCTGCGGAATCCTGATGACCCCTCCGGGCCTGGAGCGCCATGACCTCGCCAACTCCCGCTGCTGCCGCCACGCTTGACGTGGTGGCCAAAAACGACGGCATGCCGCCCGCGCCCAAGGACCGGGGCGGCAAGGGGCGTTCGCCGGGCCGGCTGGCCTGGACCCGCTTCAAGAGGGACAAGTCGGGCGTGATCGCCGCGTGCGTCGTGCTCTTCTTCTTCGTCATCTCGCTGGCGGCACCGCTGATCTCGAAGGTGTACGGCAAGGACCCGTTCACCACGTACGGCGTGAACGACCCGAGCCTGTTCAACGAGTTCAGCTATCCGTTCAAGCCGAACGGCGGCATCGACGGAGAGTTCTGGTTCGGCATCGAGCCGCAGCTGGGCCGGGACGTCCTGACCTTCCTGCTGTACGGCATGCGCAACTCACTGCTGATCGCCACGGCCACCACGATCCTGGTGACGCTCATCGGCATCACGGTCGGTGTCACCGCCGGGTACATCGGCGGCAAGACCGACTACTTCATCGGCCGGGTCATCGACATCCTGCTGGCCTTCCCCTCGACGCTCTTCTTCATCGCCTTCTGGCCGGTGATGATCTCCGTGGTCGTGGCCCCGGAGGACAAGACACCCACCTGGCTGACGGTCACCAGCCTCATCGCGGTGATGACGGCCTTCGGCTGGGCCTCCATCGCCCGCCTGCTGCGCGGTGAGGTACTGGCCCTGCGCGAGCGGGAGTTCGTGGAGGCCGCGAAGGTGACCGGCGCCTCACCGGCCCGCATCATCTTCAAGGAACTGCTCCCCAACCTGTGGACGCCGATCCTCATCCAGGCCACGCTCGCGCTGCCGATGTTCGTCACCGCGGAAGCCGGCCTCGCCTTCCTGGGCGTGGGACTTCAGGAGCCCACTCCCGACTGGGGCGTGATGATCCAGCGCGCCTCCGAGGTGTACGAGCAGGACATCACGTACATGGCCTTCCCCGGCATCGCGATGGTGATCTTCGTCGTCGCCTTCAACCTCCTCGGCGACTCCGTGCGCGACGCGCTGGACCCGAAGACCAAACGCTGACACTCCCCAAGCCGGGCACCTGCGACGGGGCAGTGCCGGGCCGCTCCTCCGCTCTTCTTCCTCGACACATCAGGGTTGGTAGCCACATGTCTCTCTCCCGCAGAAACTTCGTCGTCGCGACCTCGGTCGCGGCCGGCGGTTCGATGGTCCTGTCCGCGTGCAGCAGCGGCGGCTCCGGCAACGGTGGCAAGGGCGGAAACCACGGCGGCGCCACCAAATACACGGGCGCCGAGGTCAAGATCGGCACCGCTGAGGACTCCAAGGGCCCGGCCCCCGAGGTCGAAGGCGCGCAGAAGGGCGGCACGATCTACGGCGTCGCCGAGGACGACGTGTCGCACATGGACCCGCAGCGCATCTACTTCGCGTACAACTCCTCGGTCGCCAACCTCTTCGCCCGCGCCCTCACCGGCTACTACATCGACGCCAAGGGCGGCATGACCCTCGTCGGCGACCTCGCCACCGACACGGGCAAGGCCTCCGACGGCAACAAGACCTGGACCTTCACGCTGAAGGACGGCCTGAAGTGGCAGGACGGCAGCGAGCTGACCGTCGAGGACGTCCGCCACGGCATAGAGCGCTCCTGGGCCTCCTTCATCACCGAGGGCGCCTCGTACGTCCAGATGGCGCTGACCGGCAAGGGCGCCAAGTGGCGTGAGGGCTACAAGGGCC
Source organism: Streptomyces sp. NPDC031466 (assembly GCF_055581265.1). NCBI lineage: Bacteria > Bacillati > Actinomycetota > Actinomycetes > Kitasatosporales > Streptomycetaceae > Streptomyces > Streptomyces sp. NPDC031466. The sequence goes on along the minus strand of NZ_JBVIJT010000009.1, from coordinate 77,095 downwards.
CGTACGGCGGCGACCACCTCGACTCGATCGTCATCGACAAGGCGAAGAAGACGATCACCTTCAAGCTGAAGGAAGCCCGCCCGGACTTCAACTTCACGCTGGCGATGACCTCGTACTCCCCCGTGCCCGTCAAGCACGACACCAAGGAGAAGTACGACAAGGCGCCGGTCTCCTGCGGTCCGTACATCGTCAAGCACCGCTCCATCGACAAGTCGATGACGCTGACGCGCAACAAGCACTGGGACCCGAAGACCGACCCGATCCGCAACGCCTACCCGGACAGCTTCGAGTTCGAGTTCGGGCCGACGGGCCTTGACTCCTGCGACCGCTTCATCGCGGACCAGGGCAAGGACCAGCAGATGATCGCGATCTACGAGAACATCCCGGCCGAGCGCATGCAGAAGGTGCTCAGCAACCCGGACGTCAAGAAGCGGTCCTTCAACGGCCTGTCCTCCGGCACGTACTACTACGCCATCAACTGCAAGCGCATCACCGACGTCGAGGTCCGCAAGGCCCTCAACATCGCCTGGCCGCTGGAGCAGATCCGCCGGATCTACGGCGGTGAGTCGGCGGGCGAGCTGGCGACGACCATCCTCAGCCCCGACATCATCGGCCGCGAGAAGTTCGACGTCTTCGGCAAGCTGAAGAAGCCGCAGGGCGACCCCGAGCGCGCCAAGGCCATCCTGAAGAAGGCCGGCAAGCTGGGCCAGAAGATCGTCTACGCCTTCCCGCAGCGCCCCACGTACGACAAGACCAAGGTCGTCATCGAGAACTCGCTGAAGGCCGCGGGCTTCGACCCGGTCATCAAGCCGCTGAACTCGACGGACTACTACGACCAGGCGCAGCGCATCGACAACAAGTTCGACGTCATGTGGTTCGGCTGGTCCCCGGACTGGCCGACCGCCTACACCCTGATCCAGCCGCTCTTCGACGGTGACGCCATCGGCGACGGCCAGAACAACATCTCGCAGACGGACGTCGACTGGATCAACGAGGCGATCAAGAAGAACGCGGTCATCTCGGACCAGAAGGAGGCCGGCAAGGCCTGGGCCGCGCTGGACAAGCGGATCATGGAAGAGGTCGTGCCGATCATCCCGGAGACCTACCAGCGCCGCTTCTACCTGCACGGTTCCAAGGTCGGCGGGGCCCAGCACGACCCGCAGTTCGCCGCGACGCTGATCTACAAGACCTACGTCAAGGCCTGACGAACGGCCCCCGTGGCGGGGCGGGCCTCCTGAGGGAGGACCGCCCCGCCCCCTCCTCACCCACGGCATCCGTCAGGAAAACCAACTGCCATGCTCCGCTTCCTCCTTCGCCGCATCGCCGGTGGCGCGGTGATCCTGCTGATCATCAGCGTTCTCGTCTTCGTCCTCTTCTACGCCGCCCCGCGCGACCCCGCCCGGCTGGCCTGCGGCAAGGTCTGCTCCCCGGAGACCCTGGACCTGGTACGGCACAACCTGGGGATCGCCGACTCACTCCCGGTGCAGTACTGGCACTGGTTCCAGGGGCTGTTCGTCGGCCGTGACTACGCCTCGTTCGGCAACTGCCCGGCGCCGTGCCTCGGTTACTCCTTCCGCAACCGTGAGCCCGTCCTCGGCACGATCCTGGACCGCTTCCCGACCACCTTGTCGCTCTCGCTCGGCGCGGCCCTCGTATTCGTGATCTTCGGTGTCGGCACCGGCATGCTGGCCGCCCACAAGCAGGGCAAGACCCTCGACAAGATCGCCTCGTCCGCGTCGCTGGTCGCGTCCTCGCTCCAGATCTACGTCGTCGGCGTCTTCGCCGTGTACCTCTTCACCTACAAGCTCCAGTGGCTGGACCGGCCGCAGTACACGTCGATCAGCGAGGACCCGGGCGCCTGGTTCTCCGGCCTGATGATCCCCTGGCTGGTCCTCTCACTGATCTTCACGGCGAACTACACCCGCATGACGCGCTCCCAGATGGTCGAGACCCTCAGCGAGGACTACGTCCGTACGGCGCGCGCCAAGGGCCTGTCCGGCCGCTCGGTCTTCTTCCGCTTCGCCTGGCGCGGCGCGATGGGCCCGATCGTCACGATCTTCGGCCTCGACCTGGGCGTGCTCCTCGGCGGCGCGATCATCACCGAGAAGACCTTCGCCCTGCACGGCATCGGCGACCTGTCGGTCCGCGCGGTCTACACCAGCGACCTGCCCATGCTGCTGGGTGTCGTCCTGGTGGCCGCCACGGCGATCATCTTCTTCAACATCATCGTCGACGCGGTGTACGCCCTCATCGACCCGCGCGTGCGCCTCGCCTAGGAGCCGGATCCCATGAGCACCCCCTTCCTCTCCGTACGCGATCTGCGCGTCCACTTCTCCACCGAGGACGGCATGGTCAAGGCCGTGGACGGCCTCGACTTCGACCTGGAGAAGGGCAAGACCCTCGGCATCGTCGGCGAGTCCGGCTCCGGCAAGTCCGTCACCAACCTCGCCATCCTCGGCCTGCACCACAAGGACAGCACGGTGATCGAGGGCGAGGTCCTGCTCGACGGGCAGGAGCTCCTCACCGCCACCGAGCGGGAGCTGGAGAGGCTCCGCGGCAACAAGATGGCGATGATCTTCCAGGACGCCCTGGCCTCGCTGTCGCCGTACCACACCATCGGCCGGCAGATCGGCGAGACGTTCCGCAAGCACACCGGCGCCTCCAAGAAGGAGGCGCGGGCGCGGTCGATCGAGATGCTGACGAAGGTGGGCATCCCGCAGCCGGACCTGCGCGTGGACGACTACCCGCACCAGTTCTCCGGCGGTATGCGCCAGCGCGCGATGATCGCGATGTCGCTGGTCTGCAATCCGACGCTGCTGATCGCCGACGAGCCGACCACCGCGCTCGACGTGACGGTCCAGGCCCAGATCATGGACCTGCTCAAGGACCTCCAGCAGGAGTTCGGCACGTCGATCATCTTCATCACCCACGACCTCGGCGTCATCGCGGACATCGCGGACGACGTCCTCGTCATGTACGGCGGCCGGTGCGTGGAGCGCGGCACGAAGAAGGAAGTGCTGCGCGCTCCCCAGCACCCCTACACCTGGGGCCTGCTCGGTTCCATGCCGTCCCTGGACGGGCCGGTGGACGTGCCGCTCTCGCCCATCCCCGGCACTCCGCCGAGCCTCCTCAACCCGCCGTCCGGCTGCCGCTTCCACCCGCGCTGCACGTTCACCGAGCAGGTCGGGGGCGGGCGCTGCTCCAGTGAGCAGCCGCTCCTGGAACTGACCGGGGGCCGGGGCGCGGCCTGCCACCTCACCACGGAGCAGCGGTCGCAGTTCTTCGCCGACTTCGCCGGCACCGCGGGTGCCGCGGGCCTCGTGGCCGAGGCGGGCCGCGGCGCGCACGACGCCGACCGACGCGACTGACGTACAAGAGACGGGACTTCACGACAATGAGCAGCACCACTCCCACTCCTCTCCTGGATGTCAGCGGGCTGACCAAGCACTTTCCGATCATGGGCGGGTTCCCGTTCAAGCGGAAGGTCGGTGCCGTGCAGGCGGTGGACGGGCTGGACTTCGCCGTCGCCGAGGGCGAGAGCCTCGGCCTGGTCGGCGAGTCCGGCTGCGGCAAGTCGACGACGGGCCGGCTGATCACGCGCCTGCTCGAACCGACCGGCGGGAAGATCACCTATCGCGGGCAGGACATCACGCACGCCTCCCGCAAGGAGCTGGCGCCGGTCCGCTCGGAGATCCAGATGATTTTCCAGGACCCGTACGCGTCGCTGAACCCGCGCCAGACGGTCGGAAAGATCATCTCCGGACCGATGGAGGTCAACGGCATCACTCCGACGGGCGGCCGGGAGGCCCGCGTCCGGGAACTCCTGGAGACCGTCGGCCTCAACCCCGAGCACTACAACCGCTTCCCGCACGAGTTCTCGGGCGGTCAGCGCCAGCGCATCGGCGTGGCGCGGGCGCTGGCCCTGGAGCCCAAGCTCATCGTGGCGGACGAACCGGTCTCCGCCCTGGACGTCTCGATCCAGGCGCAGGTGGTGAACCTGCTGCAGAAGCTCCAGAAGGAGCTGGACATCGCGTTCCTGTTCATCGCCCACGACCTGGCGGTGGTCCGGCACTTCTCGCAGCGGGTCGCCGTCATGTACCTGGGCCGGATCGTGGAGATCGCGGACCGCGAGGACCTGTACGGCAATCCTCGCCACCCCTACACCAAGGCGCTCCTGTCGGCCGTCCCCGAGGCGACCCCGGACGACGTCCCGCGCCGCGAGCGCATCCTGCTCACGGGCGACGTCCCCTCCCCGGTCAACCCGCCCTCGGGCTGCCGCTTCCGTACACGCTGCTGGAAGGCGACGGACAAGTGCGCCTCCGAGGACCCGCCGCTGGTCCAGCTCGACGGCAACCGCGGGGGGCACCTGACGGCGTGCCACTACCCGGAGGACTCGGCCCAGCTCTCGGTCCCGGCGGCCCGCAAGTCCCTCTGACCGGCCCGCAAGTCCCTCTGGCCGGCGCGCGGAACCCACCCCGCGCCCCGGGTCCTGCCCCCGGCCACATCCACGGAACCGGCCCGCCCTCCCCCTTGACCCGAGCGGGGCGGGGCCGGTTCCGGCGGGCTCACCCGCACTCCGGGTCCGTCGCCAGCCGGGCGTGCAGTTCCACGTCGTGACGGACACCGTCGTACGACAGTTTCCGGCGTTGCAGGCCCTCCACCGTGAAGCCCGCCGCCTCGGCCACGCGGCAGGAGGCGGGGTTGTTCGTGCGGTGGCCCAGTTCCAGGCGGAACAGGGCCAGTTCGTCGAAGGCCCAGCGGGCCAGTGCCCCGCAGGCGTAGGTGGCGATGCCTCTGCCGCGTGCGGCCGGTGTCGTCCAGTAGGAGACCCAGCCGGTGGCGTGGGTCCGGTCCACCGCGCCCACCGCGACGTTGCCCAGGGGGACGCCCGTGCGGGCGTCCACCACCGCGAGGGCGTATGCCGAGCCGCCCGCCCACTCGGCGGCGCGTCGGGCTATCCAACCGTCCGCCGCCGCCCGGGAGTCGACGGGCCTGTCGGCCTGACGGCCCATCTCCGGGGCAGCGAAGGCCGCCAGGACGGCGGGGGCGTCCTCGGGCTCCCAGGGGCGCAGGAGCGGCTCCTGCGGCGTTGACGGAGGCGGGAGCGGGGGCCGGGACCGGTTCATGACGCTGCCTTCGGGGCGAGGTGACGGGGTGACGGGGTGACAGGGTGACGGGGTCGGGAGGCTACGGGGGCGTTTACCCCGGCATCAATCCCTGGCCGACTCCTCGACGCGGGTCGCCCTCGCCCGTCAGGCGGTCCCACCGCTGCCAGGCCCGTACATACGCCTCCTGTACCGCGTCCTCCGCCTCCGCCAGGTCCCCGGTCATGGCAGAGACCGCGGCCACCCGAGCGCTGTCGCCCGCTTCTGTACTGATACACGCCCGGCGAGCACGGGTTGTTACACACGAAGGCGCCCCCGGCCGTGTCGGCAGGGGGCGCCTTCGATCTCTTGCCGGCCGCGGGCCGGTGACGTCATGCCGCGTGTACGACGTCCTTCTCCTCCGCGAAGTGGCACGCCGACTCGTGGGCCGCCGGGGTGTCCCGGCCGACGAAGCGCTCCGGGATGGCGAGGAGCGGGGTCTCCTCGGCGCACTTGTCCTGCGCCTTCCAGCAGCGCGTGCGGAAGCGGCAGCCGGAGGGCGGGTTCGCCGGGGAAGGGACGTCGCCGGTGAGGATGATGCGCTCGCGGCCCTCGCGGGCCTCCGGGTCCGGGACGGGGACCGCGGAGAGCAGCGCCTGCGTGTACGGGTGCGTCGGGTGGTCGTAGATCTGCTCGTCGGAGCCGATCTCCGCCATCTTGCCGAGGTACATCACGCCCACGCGGTCCGAGATGTGCCGGACGATCGACAGGTCGTGCGCGATGAAGAGGTAGGAGAGGTTGAACTCGTCCTGGAGCTTCTCCATCAGGTTGATGACCTGGGCCTGGACGGAGACGTCCAGGGCCGAGACCGGCTCGTCGCAGATGATGATCTCGGGGTTGAGCGCCAGGCCGCGCGCGATGCCGATGCGCTGGCGCTGACCGCCCGAGAACTGGTGCGGGTAGCGGTTGATGTACTCGGGGTTCAGGCCGACCACGTCCAGGAGGTCCCGGACCTTCTGGCGGCGCGAGCCCTTCGGGGCCACCTCGGGGTGGATCTCGAAGGGTTCCCCGATGATGTCGCCCACCGTCATACGGGGGTTGAGCGAGGTGTACGGGTCCTGGAAGACCATCTGGATGTTGCGGCGGACCGCCTTCAGCGCGCGCCCGGACAGCTTGGTGATGTCCTGGCCCTTGTAGAAGACCTCGCCGGCCGTGGCCCGCTCCAGGGTCATCAGGAGCTTGGCGACCGTGGACTTGCCGCAGCCGGACTCGCCCACGATGCCCAGCGTCTCGCCCTGGTAGAGGTCGAAGGAGATGCCGTCGACCGCCTTGACCGCGCCGATCTGCTTCTTGAGCAGGATGCCCTGGGTCAGCGGGAAGTGCTTGACCAGGTTGCGGACCTGGAGGATCGGCTCGCCGCGTTCGACCGGGGCCTCGATGGCGGCCACGGCCTCCGTCTCGGTGGCGGCGTCGACCAGCGCCACCTCGGAGACGTTCGGCATCACGTCCTGCGGCTCCTCGGGCGGGAGCTTCTTCGGCTCAGCCATGGATCGTCTCCTTCCAGAAGTGGCACGCGCTGCCGCGGCCCGGCAGATCCGCGCCGTCCTGCTCGGTGACCGACATCAGGGCCGGGATCTCCGTGCGGCAGATGTCCTGCGCCTTCGGGCAGCGCGGGTTGAACGCGCAGCCACCGGGGATCTTGAGCAGGTTGGGCGGCAGGCCCTTGATCGCGTAGAGCTCCTGGCCCTTCTGGTCCAGGCGCGGGATCGAGTCGAGCAGGCCACGGGTGTACGGGTGCGCGGGGCGCTTGTACAGCTCGTGGACGGGTGCCGTCTCGACGATGCGGCCCGCGTACATCACCGCGATCTTGTCCGCGACGTCGGCGACCACGCCAAGGTCGTGGGTGATCAGGATCAGGCCCATGTTGTACTCGCGCTGCAGCTCCGCGAGCAGGTCCATGACCTGGGCCTGGACCGTCACGTCGAGCGCCGTGGTGGGCTCGTCCGCGATGATCAGGTCGGGCTCCAGGGCGAGCGCCATGGCGATCATGATGCGCTGGCGCATACCGCCGGAGAACTGGTGCGGATAGTCGTTCACCCGCTCCTTGGCGGCCGGGATCCTGACCCTGTCCATCAGTTCGACGGCCTTGGCCTTGGCCTCCTTGCGGCCGAGTCCCTCGTGCACCCGGAACATCTCGCCGAGCTGGTAGCCCACGGAGAGGACGGGGTTGAGGGACGACAGCGCGTCCTGGAAGATCATCGCGATCTTGCGGCCGCGGATCTTCCTGCGCTCCTCGTTGGACATCTTCAGCATGTCCTGGCCACGGAAGAGGATCTCGCCCTGCGGGATCTTCCCGGGCGGCATGTCGAGGATGCCCATGATCGCCTGGGCGGTCACGGACTTGCCCGAGCCGGACTCGCCGAGGACGGCGAGCGTCTCGCCCGCGTCCACGCTGTAGTTGACGCCGTTGACCGCCTTGACCACACCGTCTCGGGTGTGGAACTCGACGTGCAGGTCCTTGACGTCCAGGAGCCTGCCACTCTTCTCCTCGCCCGAGCGGGGGGCGGGGACGGAATCTGTCTTCTGATCGATGCTGGTCACGTACGCCTCCCTCAGCGCAGCTTCGGGTCGAGGGCTTCGCGTACGGCGTCGCCGAGCATGATGAACGCCAGCACGGTGACACTGAGCATCCCGGCGGGGAAGATCAGCGTGTGCGGGTTGTTCCGGATGTCGCTGAGTGCGTCGGAGATGTCGCCGCCCCAGGAGAGCGCGTCGTCGCCGAAGCCGAGGCCCAGATACGACAGTGTCGACTCGGCGACGATGTAGGAGCCGAGTGAGATCGTCGCGACGACGATGACGGGGGCGAGGGCGTTCGGCAGGATGTGCCGGAAGAGGATCCGCTTGGTGCCCGCGCCGAGCGCGCGCGCCGCCACCACGTAGTCCGCGTGCTTGGTCGTGATGACCGCGCCGCGCATCACACGGGCGATCTGCGTCCAGCCGAGGAAGGCCAGGGCGCCGGTGATCACCGCCGCGTTGCGTTCGGTGAAGGCGTTCAGGACGACCATGGCGCCGAGCAGGAACGGGACGCCGAAGAACACGTCGACGATGCGGGACAGCAGGCTGTCCCAGATCCCGCCGAAGTAGCCCGCCAGCATGCCGACCAGGCCGCCGAAGACGGTGACCAGGATGGTCACGCCGAGGCCGACCATGATCGAGTTGCGGGTGCCGTAGACGGCCCGGGCGTAGACGCTGCGGCCCTGCCGGTCGTAGCCGAACCAGTCGGCCTGGAAGAAGTGACCGAGGTTCGGCTTCTCCAGGAAGTGGTTCGTCAGGTCGCCGTACCTGGGGTTCGCGTCGGAGAACACGCCCGGGAAGGCGGCCACGCACAGCAGCAGGAGGATCAGTGCCGCCGAGATCACGAAGAGCGGCCTGCGGCGCAGGTCGTGCCAGGCGTCGCCCCAGAGGCTGTGGGGCTTGCCGGGCGCCTCGACGGCGTCGGCGACGACCTGCTCCTCGGCCGGCGCGGTGGCCGCGATCGCCTCTTGCGGCGTGGTCTTGGCGATGTCAGGCATAACGGATCCTCGGGTCCAGGACCGCGTAGAGCAGGTCGACGAGCAGGCTGGCGAGGAGGTACACGAGGACGAGGACGGTGACGATGCCGACGATGACCGTTCCCTCGTGCTGGCCGAGCGCGCGGTAGAGGAGGTTGCCGACACCCCCGACGTTGAAGATGCCCTCGGTGATGACCGCGCCGCCCATCAAGGTGCCGATGTCCGTACCCAGGTAGGTGACCACGGGGATCAGCGAGTTGCGCAGCAGGTGCCGCGAGATGATGCGGTGGCGCGGCAGGCCCTTGGCGACGGCCGTGCGGATGTAGTCGGCCTGCCGGTTCTCGGCGATCGAGGTGCGGGTGAGCCGCGCCACGTAGGCGAGGCCGACCAGCCCGAGCACGAGGGCGGGCAGGATCAGTTCCCCGATGTTCTCCGAGTCCTGGACCGTCGGTGTGACCCAGCCCAGTTCGTTGCCGAAGATCAGCTGGAAGAAGAGGCCGAACACGAAGATCGGGACGGAGATCACGAGGAGCGTGAAGAGGGTCACGGTGTTGTCGATGATGCGGCCGCGCCGCACGCCGACGAGCACGCCCAGGGAGATCCCGACGACGAGTTCGAAGGTCCACGCCAGGGCGGCCAGACGCATCGAGACCGGGAAGGCCTGCGTGATCTCGTCGAGGATCGGCCGGTTGCCGGCGATCGTGTGCCCGAAGTCGCCCTGCAGCAGTCCGCCCATGTAGTGGAAGTACTGCTGCCACAGCGGCAGGTCGAGACCGCGGTCGTGCTTGATCTGTGCCACCTGCGCGGGGTCCGGCGGCTTGTCTCCCCACAGTGCCGCGACCGGGTCACCCGGGAGCACGTTGACCATCAGGAAGATCAGAAGAGTTGTCCCGATGAAGACCGGGATCATCTGGAGCAGTCGCCTCGCGACGTAACGCCCCATGGTGGTGCCTCCGTCCATTGCGGAGCCGCCCGCGAAGCGACGCCCGGGATCGCCGGGCGTCGCTTCGCGGGAGCGGAACTCCGACGACTGCTACTTCTCGAAGACCTCGACCTCGGTGAGGATCGGGTCGCCGGCCTGGTCGAACTCGACCTTCTTCACGTTCTTCGAGTACGCGGAGAGCGTCTTGTTGTACCAGAGCGGGATGCCCGGGAAGGTCTCCGTCAGGCGCTTCTCGGCCTGCTGGTAGAGCTTCGCGGACTCGTCGATGGACTTGGCCTTGTCGGCCTTGGCGGTCAGCTCGTCGAACTTCTTGTCCGAGAAGCCGCCCTTGTTGCCGTCGACGCCCGTGCCGTAGAGGTCGGCGAGGAAGTTGCCGTTGAACGGGTAGTCGAGCACCCAGCCGGAGCGGTACATCGACTTGACCTTCTTCTGGTCACGGATCTCCGTGTCGGCCGCGAAGTCGGTCACCGGGTCGCCGACGCACTTGACGCCGGTCGCGTTGGTGATCGAGTTGCAGACCGCGACGACCCAGTCCTTGTGCGGCTGGTCGGCGTTGTACTGGATGGAGATCTTGTTGCCGGGGACGCCGCCGCCGTCCTTGATGGCCTTCTTGGCCTTCTTCGGATCGAACTTGCAGTACTCGCCACAGGCGTCGCTCTGGTAGCCCTTGACGCCCTTGGCGACCCAGCCGGTGGCGGCCTCACGCGTGCCGTGGAACACCGTCTTGGCGATGGTGTCGCGGTCGATCGCCATCGACAGGCCCTGGAGGACCTTGACGTCGATGTCCTTCCACTGCTTGGTGTAGAAGGCGAAGTTGATCGTGTTGAGAGCCGAGAAGTCCATGTCGATCGCGCGGTCGCCGAAGTCCTGCTTGAAGTTGGCGATCTCGCTGTTCGGGACCAGCGGCATGGTGTCGACGTTGTCGGACTTCAGGTCGGCGTAGGCCGCCGTGTCCTTGTTGTACGCCTTGAAGTTGATGCCGCCGTTCTTGGGCTTGTCCTCGCCCTTGTAGCCGGACCAGGCGGTGACCTGGATCGACTTCTTGTGGTCCCAGCTCTTGAACTTGTAGGGACCGTTGCCGACCGGCGCCTCGCCGTACTTCTTCGGGTCCTTCAGCGCGGCCGAGGGCATCGGGAAGAAGGGCTTGTAGACCAGCTTGTACGCGTAGTACGGGATGCCGTTCTTCAGCGTGATGGTGAAGGTGTTCTCGTCGACGACCTTCAGGCCGGACATGGCCTTCTTCTTGGCCTTGCCCTTGGCCGGGTGGACGTCGTCGTAGCCGACGATGTCGCGGTACCAGGAGCTGTTCTGCTGGCCGTTGGCCGGGTCGGCGGCCCAGTTCCAGGCGTCGACGTACGACTTGGCGGTGACCGCCTCGCCGTTGTGGAACTTCCAGCCCTGCTTGAGCTTGACGGTCCACACCTTGTTCGCCTTGTCGGGAGTGACCGACTCGGCGTTCTCGTACGTGATGTTGCCCTGCTTGTCGTAGTGGACAAGCCCGGTGAAGAGCGCGTCGATGACGACGCTGCCGTACGCCTCCATGGTGTTGGACGGCTGCAGGGCGTTCTGCGGCTCACCGTTGGCGTAGCTGACGATCCCCTTGGGGTCGACCTTTCCGCTGTTGCCGTTGTTGCTGTCGCCGCCGCCACAAGCGGTGGCAGTCAAAGCCACAACACCGGCTATCGCGACCCACTTGGCGCTCTTGGCACCACGCATGGGGTTCCTCCTCATGAGTCCACTTGTTCACTGCGAGAGGGGGTACGGGTGATCGCGCCGACACCCCTGACGGCGAAGATCGAGTACCCCAGTGTGCTCGTGAGTCGGCGCTCCCCACAGCGCGTGACCCATTGACCCGAGCTATACGCGGTCAACTATTAGCCATGCGGTACCGGTCGACCACACCCTTTTGGTCTCGGTTCAATCACACCTGGCACGTACAACTTCCAAAATCCGGACAAACCGATCCTAGATAGATGGTTGCGAAACGGACGTGTTACCCATCTAACGGTCAGTGACGTCCGCATAGCGGACACTCCGGGGGGAAAAAGGAGTTGCCGCGGGCGTCTTCACGCGGCAGTGGCCGTGCGTGGCCACACCGTATCGCCAGCACAAACGCGAAAGGCCGGCTTCCGCCCAACTCCCCTCGGGGGTGGTGGAAACCGGCCTCATCGGCCCCACAGGCACCGCCGGAGGTTTACCGGCCGGCAGCGCCTGTGGGAACGCGGACGTCAGCCGCGCTTGGCGCGCGACGCGGTGCGGCCGCGCTCCTTCTGGTCCAGGACGACCTTGCGGATGCGCACGGTCTCCGGGGTCACCTCGATGCACTCGTCGTCGCGGCAGAACTCCAGGGACTGCTCCAGGGAGAGCTTGCGCGGCGGCACGACGTTCTCCGTGGAGTCCGCGGAGGCGGCGCGCATGTTGGTGAGCTTCTTCTCCTTGGTGATGTTCACGTCCATGTCGTCGGAGCGCGAGTTCTCACCGATGATCATGCCCTCGTACACCTCGGTGCCGGCCTCGGTGAAGATGACACCGCGCTCCTGGAGGTTGATCATCGCGAACGGCGTGACCGTGCCCGCGCGGTCGGCGACCAGGGAGCCGTTGTTACGCGTCTTCAGCTCGCCGAACCACGGCTCGTGGCCCTCGAAGATGGAGTGCGCGATGCCGGTGCCGCGGGTCTGGGTCAGGAACTCCGTACGGAAGCCGATGAGGCCGCGGGACGGGACGATCCACTCCATGCGGATCCAGCCCGAACCGTGGTTCGTCATGGTCTCCATGCGGCCCTTGCGGGTCGCCATCAGCTGCGTGATGGCGCCGAGGTGCTCCTCGGGCGAGTCGATCGTCATGCGCTCGATCGGCTCGTGGACCTTGCCGTTGATCTCCTTGGTGACCACCTCGGGCTTGCCGACGGTCAGCTCGAAGCCTTCCCGGCGCATGGTCTCGACGAGGATGGCCAGCGCCAGCTCGCCGCGGCCCTGCACCTCCCAGGCGTCGGGGCGCTCGGTGTCCAGGACGCGGAGCGAGACGTTACCGATCAGCTCCTTGTCCAGGCGGTCCTTCACCTGGCGGGCGGTGACCTTGTGGCCCTTGCCGCCCTTGCCGACCAGCGGCGAGGTGTTGGTGCCGATGGTCATGGAGATCGCCGGCTCGTCGACCGTGATCAGCGGCAGCGCGATCGGGTTCTCGGGGTCGGCCAGGGTCTCGCCGATCATGATGTCCGCGATACCGGCGATGGCGCAGATGTCGCCCGGGCCGGCCTTCTCGGCGGGCTTGCGGGTGAGCGCCTCGGTCATCATCAGCTCGGTGATGCGGACGTTCTGCTGGGTGCCGTCGCGCTTGATCCACGTGACGGTCTGGCCCTTGCGCAGCTCGCCCTGCTCGACGCGGCAGAGCGCGATACGGCCGAGGAAGTTGTCCGCGTCCAGGTTGGTGACGTGGGCCTGGAGGGGGGCCGACTCGTCGTACTCCGGAGCGGGGACGTGCTCCAGGATCGTGGTGAAGAACGGCTCCAGGCTGTCGCTGTCGGCCGGGACGGTGCCGTCCTCCGGCTTGGTCAGCGAGGCGATGCCGTCACGGCCACAGGCGTAGACGATCGGGAACTCGATCTGGTCCTCGTCGGCGTCCAGGTCGAGGAAGAGGTCGTACGTCTCGTTGACGACCTCGTCGATCCGGGAGTCCGGGCGGTCGGTCTTGTTGATGCACAGGATGACCGGCATCCGGGCCTGGAGGGCCTTGCGGAGCACGAAGCGGGTCTGCGGCAGCGGACCCTCGGAGGCGTCGACGAGCAGGACGACCGCGTCCACCATCGACAGGCCGCGCTCGACCTCGCCACCGAAGTCGGCGTGGCCGGGGGTGTCGATGATGTTGATGGTGATGGGCTCGCCACCACTCTTGGGGTGGTACTTGACGGCCGTGTTCTTGGCCAGGATCGTGATGCCCTTCTCACGCTCCAGGTCGTTCGAGTCCATCATGCGGTCGTCGAGCGACTCCGCGGCGTGGGCGGCGAAGGCACCGGCCTGCTTGAGCATGGCATCGACGATGGTCGTCTTGCCGTGGTCGACGTGGGCGACGATGGCGACGTTACGAATGTCATGGCGCGTGGGCATACAGCTGCGGTTCTCCCGGGAAGAGTGGACGGCGTCGCGTACGGTCCGGTACGCGGCCCTGCCGGGCAGACAACACGCCACGGCCTTACCCCAGTCTACGTGGCTCGCGCGGAGGCGGCCCCCGCGGGGGGTTTTCGGGTGGTGGCAACAGCTCGCCCAAGGGGCGGGCGTCAGGGGTGAAACCGCAGGTCAATGGGTAAGTACGACCTTGCCCGCCGGGGTGGCCGGCGGGCAAGGGAGTTGAGCGGAATCTGAGCGTCGGTCCCGTGAAGAGATCGTGTACGTCACCTGGACGAGGCGTACGTCACTTCGCCGACGGCGAGCCCGCCGGTTTGGCGCCCTGCTTCAGGAAGCCGATGTCCTCGTAGCGCGGGGCCTGGAAGCCGAAGGCTCCCGCGTTGGCGAGGTTCGGCCGGGCGGCCACCAGCTGGGGGCGCTGGTACAGCGGGATGGAGCCGGCCTCGGCCCAGATGCGGGCGTCGGCCTTGCGCACCAAGGAGCGTGACGTTTCTTCATCCAGTTCACTCATCGCCTGATCGAACAGCTGGTCGATGTGGTCGGTGCCGACCCGCGTGTAGTTCTGCTCGACGTTCAGGGAGCCGTCCGCGGCCGGGACCGGCTTGGCGAAGATCGGCCGGGCGTCGGTGGCCGGGAAGGCCGACGCGGGCCAGGAGTACAGGGCGAGGTCGTACTGGCCGGACGCGATGTGGTCCTTGAAGTAGCTGGTGTCGGAGACCCGCGCCGTCTCCGTGCGCACGCCGATCCTCTCCAGCATCCGCGAGATCCGGTCGGCCACCGCTCGCAGCGGCTCCGAGCCGTCCCCGGAGGGCAGCACGAAACGCAGGGTGAGGGGCTTGCCGTCCTTGGCGAGCGGCCCGCTCGCTGCGGCGGGAGCGGCGGTGCCCTTGGGGGCGTACGCGCCGGGGGCGCCGCCCTTGGCGCGGTCCCGGGAGTTGGACTTCACGGCGGACCGGGGGTCGTCGTGCTGCCCGGTGCGGTCGGCGGCGTCCCTTCTCTTGGCGTTCTGCTTCTTCGCGTTCGCCTTCTCAGCACTCTTCTTCTTGGCGTTGCTCTTCTTAACGTTCGCCTTCTTGGCACTCGCCTTCTTCGCCGCCGTCTTCTTCGCGTTCGCCTTCTGCTGCGCGTCGGACTTGTTCTTCACGTCCGGCTCGCCGGGCAGCTCCAGGACGTCGGCCTGCCGGGTGAGGGCGGCCCTCTGGTAGGCGGCGGCGGGCGCGGGAGCCAGGACGGAGGTGCTGTTGTCGGCCGGCTTGTCGTCTCCCTCACCGACGACGTACGTGCCGTCGCCCGCCTCCTGACCGGAGTCCTCGCCCTCCCGGTCTCCCGCCCCGGACTGCGACCCGGAACCGGCCTCCCCGCCCGCCGTCTTCGACTTCTTGTCCTTCAAGGCCGCGCCCGGCGTCCAGCCCGCGTCCGCGAGCAGCGCCCGCGCCTCGGCGGTGTCCTGCTCGCCGAGCGCTCCGCTGTTGTCCGCGTACGCCTCCTGCCCGGCGAGGGCGAGGTGGCTGCCGACCGGCTTCGCGGGCAGGCCGAGCGGCTTGAGCACCGCCTCGGCCAGCTCCTCGCGGTTCAGGGCGCGGGCCACCGCCCGGCGCACCCGGTCGTCGGCCAGCGGGCCGCTGGAGCCGTTGAGGGCGAGCTGGGTGTAGGCGGGCTCCAGCGACTTGCGGACCACGTAGCCGGTCAGGCCCGCCTGTTCGGTCGCGTACTTCTTCACGGCCTTGCGGATCTTCTGGCGCGCCTCGGCCTCGGCTGCCGCGGCCTTCTCGTCGGAGCCGTGGGCGATCGCCCAGGAGCGCAGCGCCCTGGCGGGGGTGAGCCGGGCGGCAGGGCCTTGGGTCAGGGGGCCCTGGTCCGCCGGGTCGCGTCCGGCGAGCGAGATCCGCCCGGCTTCCGTGGCGTCGATCTCGGCGAGGTCGACCTTGCCCTTGGCCAGCGCCTCGGCGCGCTCCCCCCGCGAGACCCGGCGCAGCACCAGCTTGTCGAGCTTCACCGGCCGTCCCCACCAGCGTGGATTGCGGCCGAGTGTCACCTCGCCGGCCTTGCGGTCGATGTCTGAGAGCGCGAAGGGGCCCGCGGTGACCTTCAGCTTGCGGCGGGCGCCGTCGTTGAAGGAGTCGGGGGCACCCATGACCTGCTTCGGGTACAGCGGCGAGAAGAGGGAGCGCCAGTCCGCGTAGGGCTTGGCGAAGGTGACCCGCACCTCCAGGTTGTTCGCGCCGCGCTCGATCTTCTCGATGCGGTCGTAGCCGGCGTTGCGGGCCGTCCAGTACGCGGTGTCCTTGCCGGACAGGGCCCGCCACTGCGCGGCGAAGTCGTCGGCGCCGATCTCCCGGCCGTCGCTCCAGACGGCCTGCTGGTTGAGCTTGTAGAGGACGACCTGGCGGGGCTCGCGCTCGACGACCTTCGCCGACTCCAGGAAGTCGGCGTTGCGCTGCGTCCTGCCCTGCGCGTCGAGGCGGAACAGGTTCGGCAGGACGGCGCCCGCGATCCGCGAGGTGCCCGCGTCGGCGTCGGACTGGAAGGTGTTGAGGGTCTCGGGCAGCGCGTCGAGCGCCCAGTTCACGGTCCCGCCGTCGGCGACCATGTCCCGGCCCGCCGGTGCGACGTCCTGACCCGCGACGGGCCGGCCGGCCTCGTCGTTCGAGCTGCATCCGGCGAGGGCGGGCAGGGCCAGCACCCCCGTCGCGAGGAACACGACAGATCTGACCCTGACGCGGTCGTGGGACATGGGTGGTACCTCCGGGGTCCGGGGCTCGCCCGGCCGCCCGCTACCAGGACCGGGCCGGGTTTGATCACGTTTGGCGGTATATGGAGCTGATCACATCTATGGCCCCACTGAAGGTGACCGGGCGGACCGCGCGGCGGCGCCACGGCGTGCGGGCCCCTAGATGCCACCCGTGCGGCCCAACGGGCCGGGCCGCCGCCACTGCCCGCCACTGCCCGCCGCTCCCTGTCGGCCAGGACCGGTCGCTGCCGGTCGGTACCGCTCCCTGCCGGTCGGCACCGGTCGGCACCGGTCGGGAGCGGTCGAGAGCGGCGCGATAGGCGCGTGTCGCGGCGCATTCACCGTCCCCGATCCGGCAATCGGCGCAGATCTCTTCACAAGCCGGGATGTGACGCGCGACACTCGCAGCCGCATGAACGTTGCCACCGCACACTCCGAAGTGAGGGCAAGTCATGGCTCTGCACGACGAACTGACGGCCGTTCAGCACTGCGTGGAGGATCTGGCCCGTACGGTCGGCAGGCTGGAGCAGCAGGCCGGCGGCCGGCTGGCGGGCGTCGACGTACGCCGCGTGCGCGCCGACGCGGACCGGCTGCGCGAGAGCGTCGCCCTGCTGCGCGCCTCGGCCGCGCCACCGCTCCCGGGTGAGGGTGAGCAGCCGCGCGGGCCGGATCTCGTGACCATTTCCGACACGCCGTACGACAGCGCGCTGTGGACGAACGCCGGGGACTGCGACGACGAGGGCCTGGGCGGCCGCGACCGCCGCGCCCCCTGACGCACCGCCGCGGCGGATCCTCCCCGCGAGCCACCCCGGCAGCCCGACCCGGCGGTCGATCCCGACAGCCGGCTCCGACCCGAGGTACCCGAGGACGAAGGAGTGGAGCCTCGTTGGCCACCGGCACGGAACCCCGACCGAAGAGCGGACCGGCCCGCGGCGGCGGAGTGCGCGACGGCACGCGCGCCGCGATCGCCGCCGCCCATCTGCGGACCGACCGCTGGTGGCTCGCGCCCGCGGCGACCGCCGCCGGACTGCTCGCCTTCGTCGTCTACTCGACCTGGCGGGCCTTCGCGAACGCGGATTACTACCAGGCGCCCTACGTCTCGCCGTTCTACTCGCCGTGTCTGGCCGACAACTGCGCGCCCATGCGCTCCGGCCCCAACTGGGAGGTCGTCGGCGGCTGGTGGGGCCTGTCCCCCGCGCTGCTCGTCCTGATCTTCCCACTGGGCTTCAGGCTGACCTGCTACTACTACCGCAAGGCGTACTACCGCGGCTTCTGGGCGTCCCCGCCCGCCTGCGCGGTGGCCGAGCCGCACAAGAAGTACACCGGTGAGACCCGCTTCCCGCTGATCCTGCAGAACATCCACCGGTACTTCTTCTACGCGGCCGTGCCCGTCGCGGGCATCCTCACGTACGACACGGTGCTCGCGTTCCGCGACGAGGACTACGCGTGGGGCCACATGGGCCTCGGCACGCTCGTCTTCCTCCTCAACATCACCCTGATCTGGGCGTACACGCTCTCCTGCCACTCCTGCCGGCACATCGTCGGGGGCAAGCTCAAGCACTTCTCCAAGCACCCGGTCCGCTACCGGATGTGGCAGTGGGTCGGCAGGCTGAACGCCCGTCACATGCTGCTGGCCTGGGCGTCGTTGGTGAGCGTGGCGCTCGCCGACTTCTACGTGTACCTGATCGCGTCCGGCGCCTTCGACGATCCGAGGTTGTTCTGATGGCCCAAGTGGAGCGGCAGCAGTGGGACGTCGTCGTGGTGGGGGCCGGGGGCGCGGGTCTGCGGGCCGCGATCGAGGCGCGTGAGCAGGGCGCTCGTACGGCCGTGATCTGCAAGTCGCTGTTCGGCAAGGCCCATACCGTGATGGCCGAGGGCGGCATCGCGGCCTCCCTGGGCAATGTGAACTCCGGCGACAACTGGCAGGTCCACTTCCGCGACACCCTGCGCGGCGGCAAGTTCCTCAACCAGTGGCGGATGGCGGAGCTGCACGCCCGCGAGGCCCCGGACCGGGTCTGGGAGCTGGAGACGTGGGGCGCCCTGTTCGACCGTACGCCGGACGGGCGGATCTCCCAGCGCAACTTCGGCGGACACGAGTACCCGCGTCTCGCGCACGTCGGCGACCGCACCGGCCTCGAACTGATCCGCACGCTCCAGCAGAAGATCGTCTCGCTCCAGCAGGAGGACTTCCGCGAGTTCGGTGACTACGAGGCGCGGTTGAAGGTCTTCCAGGAGTGCACGGTCACGCGCGTGCTGAAGGACGAGGACCGGGTCAGCGGGACCTTCTGCTACGACCGCGAGTCGGGCCGGTTCTTCGTGCTCGAAGCGCCCGGCGTGGTCCTCGCGACCGGCGGCATCGGCAAGTCGTTCAAGGTGACGTCCAACTCCTGGGAGTACACGGGCGACGGCCACGCGCTCGCGCTGCTCGCCGGAGCGCCCCTGCTCAACATGGAGTTCGTGCAGTTCCACCCGACGGGCATGGTCTGGCCGCCGTCGGTCAAGGGCATCCTCGTCACCGAGTCCGTGCGCGGCGACGGCGGGGTGCTGCGCAACTCCGAGGGCAAGCGGTTCATGTTCGACTACATCCCCGATGTCTTCAAGGAGAAGTACGCGCAGTCCGAGGAGGAGGGCGACCGCTGGTACGACGACCCGGACCACAACCGCCGGCCGCCCGAGCTGCTCCCGCGCGACGAGGTCGCGCGCGCCATCAACTCCGAGGTCAAGGCGGGCCGCGGCTCGCCGCACGGCGGTGTCTTCCTGGACGTGTCGACGCGCATGCCGGCCGAGGTCATCAAGCGCCGGCTGCCGTCGATGTACCACCAGTTCAAGGAGTTGGCGGACGTCGACATCACCGCCGAGGCGATGGAGGTCGGGCCCACCTGCCACTACGTGATGGGCGGCATCGCGGTGGAGTCCGACAGCGCGGCCGCGCGCGGGGTGCCGGGGCTCTACGCCGCGGGCGAGGTCGCGGGCGGCATGCACGGCTCGAACCGGCTGGGCGGCAACTCCCTGTCCGACCTGCTCGTCTTCGGGCGCCGGGCGGGACTGCACGCGGCGCGGTACGCGTCCGGGCTCGCCGCGCGGCCCGCGGTGGACGAGGCGCAGGTGGACGCCGCGGCGGCCGAGGCGTTGCGGCCCTTCAGCGCCGAGGGGCGGCAGGCCGGGACGGCCCCCGAGAATCCGTACACCCTGCACCAGGAGCTCCAACAGACCATGAACGACCTGGTCGGCATCATCCGCCGCGAGGCCGAGATGGCGCGGGCCCTGGACAAGCTGGCGGAGCTGCGGGTGCGGGCCCGGCGGGCCGGGGTCGAGGGCCACCGCCAGTTCAACCCCGGCTGGCACCTCGCGCTCGACCTGCGCAACATGCTCCTGGTCAGCGAGTGCGTGGCGCGGGCCGCCCTGGAGCGCACGGAGAGCCGCGGCGGCCACACCCGCGAGGACCACCCGGCGATGAGCCGCGAGTGGCGGCGCACCAATCTGCTGTGCCGGCTCGCGGACCCCACCGAGGGGCTGGCGGGGACCGACGCCGTGCACGGCCAGATCGACCTCGACCGCGTGACGACCGAGCCCATCCGCCCGGACCTGCTCGCCCTCTTCGAGAAGGAGGAGTTGGTCAAGTACCTGGCTGAAGAGGAGCTGTACGAGTGAGTGCGAGTTCGTACGAGGCGCGGTTCAGGGTCTGGCGCGGGGACGCGGGCGGAGGCGGCCTGAAGGACTTCGGGGTCGAGGTCAACGAGGGCGAGGTGGTCCTCGACATCGTCCACCGCCTCCAGGCCACCCAGGCCCCCGACCTGGCGGTGCGCTGGAACTGCAAGGCGGGCAAGTGCGGTTCGTGCTCGGCGGAGATCAACGGCCGGCCCCGGCTGATGTGCATGACGCGCATGTCGGTCTTCGGCCGCGACGAGGTGATCACGGTGACGCCACTGCGGGCGTTCCCGGTGGTGCGGGACCTGGTGACGGACGTCGGCTTCAACTACACGAAGGCGCGGGAGGTGCCGGCCTTCGTGCCGCCCGAGGGGCTCGGGCCCGGCGAGTACCGCATGCGGCAGGCCGATGTGGACCGCTCCCAGGAGTTCCGCAAGTGCATCGAGTGCTTCCTGTGCCAGGACACCTGCCATGTGGTGCGTGACCACGAGGAGAACAAGGCGGCCTTCGCCGGGCCGCGCTTCCTGATGCGGGTCGCCGAGCTGGACATGCATCCGCTGGACGCGGCGGCGGAGTCCGGTCTGGACCGCAAGCGGGCCGCGCAGGACGAGCACGGGCTCGGCTACTGCAACATCACCAAGTGCTGTACGGAGGTGTGCCCCGAGGGGATCAAGATCACGGACAACGCGCTGATCCCCCTGAAGGAGCGGGCCGTCGACCGTAAGTACGATCCGCTGGTGTGGCTGGGGAACAAGATCCGGCGGCGGGGGGAGTAACCCCCGGAGCCCTGGAGCACTGGAGCCCCGGAGCCCGCCCCGGGGGTGCCTCGTCAGGCCCCCGGGCGGCCGTCGGCGGCGGGCGGTCGCGCTGCCTGGCGTTCCGCGTGGTGCAGCCAGTGGAGGTACCAGGGGGCGAAGGTGAGGGGGCCCGGTCTGCCGATGGGTTCGACCGGGAGCAGGCCTTCGGCGGCCGCCCTCGCGTCGTGCCACATCGTGCCGCGCGCGGGGCCGGTGAGGGCCAGGAGCGTGTAGTAACCGCAGCCCTGGGAGCTCACGCAGAGCGTGCCCTCGGACAGGGCGTCCAGGAGTTCGTCCTCGCGGGTGTCCCAGGCGTGGAGGTCACGGCAGAACCGTTCCTCGTCCGCCGCCGTGTCGCCGTAGGCCGCACGCCGGGGCTGCGCCTCCTGGTGGGCGGCCAGTTCACGGGTGCGTTCGGGGCGGAAGAGGAGTGCGGAGTGGTCCGGCGCAGGCGGCGCGTCCGGCTCGGTGGGCTCGGCAGGCACGCCCGGCTCGACCAGGGTGTCCGGCTCGACCAGGGCGTCCGGCTCGACCAGGGCGTCCGGCTCGACCGGCTCGACCGGCTTCACAGGGAACAGGCCGTAGTCGGGGCCCGCCCCGCCCGCGCCGACTTCCAGGAGGAAGGCGCGGTACTCCGCGGGGAAGGTCACGCCGCGGTGCCGTTCGACCGTGGCGACCTGTTCCTCCGTCAGCACGGGAAGCAGCTCGAACCGGTGGCCGTACGCGTGGAAGTCCGCGCCGAACACCGCCTGCCAGTTCGGCGCCTCGCGCAGGGCGAGCACGCGCTCCCGTACCCCCGCCCAGATACTGCTCATCCCCGTCCCTCCCCCGCGCGGGCCCACCCCTGGGGCGTCCGCAAGTGATCACCGTACCTAGCGGGGCGTGCTGTCGTCCGGCCTGAACGGGCCGCCGTGGCCCGGCACGATCAGGTCCGCGGTCTTGATGACCCGCTGCCGGGAGGCGCGCAGGACCTCGCGGTCCGGGGCGACCGGGTCGTCCACCGGGCCCTGCGCGTGCCACCACAGGTCACCGGCGAAGGCCACCACGCCCTCGTCCGTCCCCGCGAGCAACGTGATGTCCTCGGTGCTGTGACCCGGGGTGCGGATCAGCCGGAGCGAGGGGGTGAGTTCGTGGCCCTCCGCGTCGCGGTTGCTCCACTGGTCGCCGCGGTACTCCACCTTGTGGTCGTGCACCCGGGCCCACCCGAACAGACCCACGTTCATGGTGTTGTCCGGGTGGTGGTGGCTGAGCACCACGTCGGTGATGTCGTCGGGGCCGAGCCCCAGTTCCGCGAGGGGGGCGAGGATGTCGTCGCGGCTCGCGACCATGCCCGGGTCGAAGATCACGTGCCGTCCGGCGTCGGCTATGTAGGAGACGGTGGCGGCGACTCCGGGGCCGGTGGAGCCGACGTAACCGGTGGTCAGGATCGTGTACGCGGCGCTGCGGCCGAGCGGTGCGTCTGTCATGTCCTTGATCCTGTCGGGCGGCGCGTACGGGTACGAGTGGCACAGCTGCCGTTGATCGCAGGATTACTGCCACAGTGTCAGACTGCACGCGTGCCTCCCTTCGAGACCATCGCCGCCTACACCCCGCCAGGGGTCGGCATGCTCGCCGTCGGCATCGTCGGCGAGGTGTTCGGTCCGCACGGCGAGGCCGTGCCCGGCTTCGACTTCGCGCTGTGCGCCGACCGTCCGGGGGCCGTGCCCACCGATCTCGGCGTGCCGCTCGGCATCACGCACGGCCTGGACCGGCTCGCCCGCGCCGATCTGGTCATCGCCCTGCCGGGGGCCGGCTTCCGCACGCCGCCCCCGCCCGCCGTGCTCGACGCGCTGTCGGCCGCCCACGAACGCGGCGCGCTGGTCGCGGCCCACTGCGTCGGCGCCTTCGCCCTCGCCGCCGCCGGACTGCTCGACGGGCGGCGGGCCACCACCCACTGGCGGTTCGCCGATCTGCTCGCCCGCCGCCACCCGGAGGTCACCGTCGAACCGGACGCCCTCTACATCGACGAAGGACGCGTCATCACGGGCGCGGGCGCCGCCGCGGGCTTCGACCTCTGCCTGCACCTGCTGCGCCGCGAGCACGGGGCCGCGATGGCCAACGCGGTCGCCCGGGACGTGGTGCTGCCCGCGCACCGCGACGGCGGGCAGGCGCAGTATCTGGCCGCCCCCGTCCCCGAGGACTGCCGTGACGAGCGGCTCGCCGAGGTGCTCACCTGGGCCCGCGCGCACCTCCACGAGCCGCTGCCCGTCGCGGAACTGGCCCGGCGCGCCATGATGAGCAAGCGCTCCTTCGCGCGCCGCTTCACCGCCGCGACCGGCACCACCCCGCACGCCTGGCTGCGGAGCCTGCGGCTGAGCGGCGCCGAGGAGCTTCTGGAGACCACGGACCTGCCGGTCGAGGAGATCGCCCGTCGCGTCGGATACGGCAGCGCGGCCGTGCTGCGCGAGCAGTTCGTGCGGCGCCGCGGGGTGCCGCCCCGCTCCTACCGCCGCTCGTTCGGCGGCACGCCCTGACGCTCCCGCGTCCCCGGGCCGGGGGCGCGTCCCTCCGGGTCGCGGCACCCCGAATGGGGTCATACGCTCCCCCATGTGACGCCGACCCCGTCCAGAGCCTCGCGGGCAGCCGCGGTCGCCGCGGCCGTGCTGCTCGGCTGGTTCGCGCTGCTGTGCCCCTCGCCCGCCGCCGCCGAGGACCCCGTCACGCTCTCCCGCACCGGCGGGACCACCGACCCGGTGGGAGCGCTCGGGGACCGTGCGGACGCCACCGAGCGGGCCCTGGACCGGCTCTACGAGGACCGCGCGGTACAGCTCTTCGTCGTGTACGTACGTGATTTCTCCGGCCGTTCCGCGCAGGGCTGGGCGGACGCCACCGCCGAGCGCAACGGCCTGGGTCTGGACGACGTGCTGCTCGCCGTCGCCACCCACGACCGGCAGTTCGCCTACTCCGTGGACAACGACTCGCGGCTCAGCGACGCGCAGCTCAAGGAGGTCGCCACCGCCGCGATCCGGCCCGCCCTGCGCGAGAACGACTGGGCCGGGGCCGCCATCGGCGCCGCGAACGGCTACCGGGCGGTCCTTACGGGCCGGCCCGTACCGAAGCCGTCGATCACCCCGGGGGCGGCCGACCCCGGCGGGGGCGATTCCGGCGGTGACGAGTCCGTGGCCGGTGACCTGGTGCTGCCCGTGCTGGCGGCGGGCGCGGCCGGGGTCGCCGCGACGGTCGCCTACCGGCGGCGCAAGAAGCGGCTCACGACGCGTACGACACCGGGTGGCGGCCCGGGCCAGGGCGCGGGCGGCCGGGCGGGCGAGGACCTCACGCCGCTGCCCGAGCTGGACAAGAGGGCCCGGCTACTCCTCGTGGAGAGCGACGACGCGATCCGTACGAGCACCGAGGAACTGGGCTTCGCGACCGCGCAGTTCGGCGAGGAAGCGGTCAGGCCCTTCGGTGAGGCGCTGGCGTACGCGCAGGCGGAGCTGACGGCGGCGTTCCGGCTGCGGCAGGAGCTGGACGACGCCTTCCCCGAGGACGAGCCGACCCGGCGCCGCATGCTGGACGAGATCGTCGCGCGCTGCGGGGAGGCCGACCGCCTGCTGGACGAGCAGAGCGCCGCCTTCGACGAGCTGCGCGCCCTGGAGAAGAACGCCACCGGGGCCCTGGAACACACCGAGGCGGTGTTCCGGCGGGTCGCGGCGCGTACGAGTGCCGCCGCGGACACCCTGGCGGGGCTCCGCCGGACGTACACGGCGACCGCCACCGCGGCCGTGGTCGGCCATGTCGAGCAGGCCAAGGACCGCCTCGTCTTCGCCACCACGCACCTCAACCAGGCCCGGCAGTCGCTCGACACGGGCGAGGGCGGCGCGGCGGCGGTCCATCTGCGGGCCGCCGAGGGCGCCGTCGACCAGGCGGACACGTTCGTGGCCGCCGTCGACCGCCTGGCCGGTGAACTGGCGCAGGTCGCCGAGAGGCTGCCGGCCGCGCTCGCCGAAACGGAGGCCGACCTCGCCGACGCGCGCGGCCTCCTCGAAGGCACCGCGGTGGGGGCGCCCACGGCGGACCTGCGGGGCCGCGTCGCCCGCGCCGAGGCGGTGGCCGCCGAGGTGCGGGGGCAGCTCGCGGCCGGCCCCCACGACCCGATCGCCGCCCTGCGCCGCGTGGAGGAGGCCGACGCGGCACTCGACGCGGCGCTGGCGGGCGCCCGGGAGCGCGAGGTCACCGACCGGCGCTCCCGTGACCTGCTCGGCCAGGCCCTGCTCACCGCACGCAGCGCCGTCGGGGCGGCCACGGATCACGTCACCACGCATCGCGGTGCCGTCGGCAGCGAGGCCAGGACGCGGCTGGCCGAGGCCGGGCGGCTCCTCGCACAGGCGGAGGCCGCCGAGGACGGTGACGCCACGGCCGCGCTCGCGGCGGCCCAGCGGGCGGACTCCCTGGCCCGGCAGGCGCACCAGCTCGCCGAGCGGGACGTGCGCGGCTACGGCAATTCCTACGGGGGTCTCGGCTCGGGCGGCAGTGGCGCGGGCGGTGGCATGGGTGGCGCGGTCCTCGGCGGGATCATCCTGGGCGAGTTGTTCGGGGGCGGGGGGCGCGGGGGCGGCCGTGGAGGCGGTGGTTTCAGGGGTGGTGGCTTCGGCGGGGGCGGGCCGGGGAGCTTCGGCGGCGGGGGGACGCGGGGGCGCCGGGGCGGGGGCGGCAGGTTCTGAGGCCCGGCAGCACATCTCGTACGTCCCTCTCGACCCTCGTACCAGGAGGACCAGGCCATGACGAAGCAGACCATCCTCGGCCGTGTGGCCCAGCTCGCCAAGGCGAACGTCAACGCGCTCCTCGATCAGGCCGAGGACCCGCAGAAGATGCTCGACCAGCTGATCCGCGACTACACGGACAACATCCGGGAGGCCGAGGAGGCGGTCGCCACGACCATCGGCGACCTGCGGATGCTGGAGCAGGACCACAAGGAGGACCTGGACGCGGCCGTCGAGTGGGGCGGCAAGGCGTTCGCCGCGAGCAGGAAGGCCGACGAGCTGCGGGCGGGCGGGAGCGCGACGGAGGCGGACAAGTTCGACCGGCTCGCGAAGGTGGCGCTGGGGCGGCAGGTGCGGTGCGAGCAGGAGGCGAAGGCGGCCGAGCCGGTGATCGCCTCGCAGACGGAGATCGTGGCCAGGCTCAGGTCGGGCCTGGACCGGATGGGCATGAAGCTCGCCGATCTCCGGGCGCGGCGCGATCAGCTGGTGGCGCGCGCCAGGACGGCGCAGGCGCAGAACCAGATGGTGGACGCGGCCCGGACCATCGACGTCCTGGACCCGAGCAGCGAGCTGAACCGCTTCGAGGAGAAGGTGCGCCGCGAGGAGGCGCGGGCGCTCGGCAAGCAGGAGCTGGCCGCGTCCTCGCTCGACGCGCAGTTCGAGGAGCTGGACGGCCTGGGCGACGCGGCGGAGGTCGAGGCCCGCCTCGCCGCCCTCAAGGCGACCACGTAGGGGGCGGGGCGGGTCAGAAGAGGCTCAGGAGGGCTTCCGCCGCGTCCATCGGTTCGGTTTCGCCGTCGGGGAGGGCCAGTTCGAACCACACCGTCTTGCCGCGCGGTGTCCTGCGCGAGCCCCACGCGGCGCTGAGCAGGCCGACCAGCTGGAGTCCGCGCCCGCCCTCGTCGGTGTCGCGGGCCCGGCGGCGCCGGGGCTGGACGAAGCCGCCGTCCCAGACCTCGCAGACCAGGGTGCGGTCGAGCAGCAGGCGCAGCCTGATCTCGCCCTCGCCGTACCGCAGGGCGTTGGTGACCAGCTCGCTGACGAGCAGTTCCGCGTTGTCGCAGAGCTGCTCCAGGTCCCAGGCGCGCAGTTGGTCGCAGGCCAGTTCCCGGGCGCGGCCCACCGACTTGGGGTCGCGCGGCAGCGTCCAGTCGCCGACGTGCTCGGCGGGCAGGCCCTGGACGCGGGCCATGAGGAGCGCGATGTCGTCCTCGCCGTGGTGGGTGTCGAGGCTGTTCAGGACGTGGTCGCAGACGTCCTCCAGGGCGGGCGGCGCGTCGCCGAGGGCCCGTACGAACGCGTTCAGGCCCTCGTCGAGCGGGTGGTCGCGGGACTCCACGAGGCCGTCGGTGTAGAGCGCGAGGAGGGCGCCCTCGGGCAGTTCGACCTCGACGTCCTCGAAGGGTTCGCCGCCGACGCCGAGCGGCAGGCCCGGGGGCACGTCGAGCATGAGCGCGAGCCGGTCGGGGTCCCCGGGCTCGACGAGGACGGGCGGCAGGTGCCCGGCGTTGGCGAACGTACAGCGCCGGGTGACGGCGTCGTAGACCGCGTAGACGCAGGTGGCGAGGTAGACCTCGCTGAGGTCGGCGTCGGCCGTCTTGCGGGCCGCGCGGGTGTTCTGCTGGGGGCCCGCGGGGTTGCCGAGGCCGCGGGCGATCTCGTCGAGCGCGGAGAGCACCTCGGCCGGTTCGAGGTCGAGCAGGGCGAGGGTGCGCACGGCGGTGCGCAGCTCGCCCATGGCCACGGCGGCGCGCAGGCCGCGGCCCATGACGTCGCCGACGACCAGGGCGGTGCGGTGGCCGGGCAGTTCGATGACGTCGAACCAGTCGCCGCCGACCTCCGTGGCCGCGTTGCCCGGCAGGTAGCGGCAGGCGATGTCCAGGCCGGAGGCCTCGGGGTCGCCGGGCGGGAGCAGGGACCGCTGCAGTATCAGCGCGCGCTCGTGCTCGCGGCGGTAGAGGCGGGCGTTGTCGATGCAGACGGCGGCGCGCGCGGCCAGCTCGACGGCGAGTGCGCGGTCGCGCTCGCCGAAGGGTTCGCTGCCCTTGGTACGGGAGAACTGGGCGAGGCCGACCACCGTGTCGTGGGCGACCATCGGCACGGCGAGGGTGGACTGGATGAGCCCGCCGGTGAGGCGGCTCGCGGACTCCTCGTCCCGGGCGCTGGTCAGCCGGGGCCGGGCGGCGCGCAGGGCCTCGGCGCAGGGCGAGGTGAACGGGAAGCGGTGCACGGCCCCGACGGCGACGGGCGCGCCGCCGTCCGGGAACGGCACGTCGGCGACGGCGCTGGCGTAGGCGACCCGGCGCAGCTCCGCGCTGCCGTCGGCGAGGCCGGGCGGTGCCTCGTCGCCGGCGAGCAGGCCCTGGTAGAGGTCGACGGAGGCGAGGTCGCAGAAGCCGGGGACGGTGATGTCCAGGAGTTCGCGGGCGGTCGTCTCCAGGTCGAGGGAGTTGCCCATGCGGGCGCCCGCCTCGTTCAGGAGGGCGAGGTTGCGGCGGGCGTGGGCGGCCTCGCGGGCGGCCGCGTGCCGCCGGGTGACGTCGGTGCCGAGGCCCGCGACGCCGATGGGGCGGCCCGCGCCGCTGTGCACGCGGTAGAGGTTGATCGACCAGTGCCTGCGCTCGGTGCTGCCGGGCGCCGGGCCCACGATCTGCATGTCCGTCACCGATTCGCCGGTCTCCAGGACCCGCTTCAGGGCGGCGGCCATGCGGTCGGCCTCGTGGCGCGGGAGGTAGTCGTGGACGGTGCGGCCGCGCTGGTCCTCGGCGCCGCCGCCGAAGACGTCGACGAACCGGCGGTTGGCGCGCTGGACGCGCAGATCCGTGCCGAACAGCAGGAAGCCGAAGGGAGATTGTCCGAAAATGGCCTGCGAGGCGGCGAGGTCCGTCTCGATCTGCCGCAGCGCCCGGACGTCGACGACGATGCAGACCGCGGCCCGCTCGCCGTCCTGCGTCCCGGTCGGCATGACGTAGACCTCGGCGACGCCCTCCGTGACGGGCTCCCCGCCGGGGCCGGCGGCCCCCGCGTCGGCGGGCAGGCGGAAGGGGACGACGCCCGTCCACTCCCGCCCGTCGAGGATCTCCGCCATCTTCCGGTGGCCGCCCGCGCGCAGCTCGGGCGGGACGAAGGCCTCGATGGGGTCCTTCCCGACGGCGTCCCGCGCGGCCACGCCGAACAGGCGCTCGGCCCGGGCGCTCCACTGGTCGACGAGGCCGTCGGGGCCGATCGAGAACGAGGCGACCTTGATGTAGTCGTAGATCGAGCCGGGCGGGCTGCTCCGCCAGGTCTCCTCGACGGGCACCGCACCGGAGCCGGACCTCTCCCCGGAGGCGGGCAGGCCGCCGGAGCCGGGCGCGTCGCCCGACGGCTCCTCGGGCTCCGTCGCCTTCGCTGGTATCTCGCTCACGCGAACCGTCCCCTCCAGCTCACCGCGTCCGGCACCGGTCACCGCGTACGGCTGACCGCAGTATCCAGCACTACGGGCCAGCGCCACACGGCGTTCACGATCACAGCACGGACTCGACGCTTTTTGGCCCGTGCGGCTCTTGTGCCCGACGCTCTACGCACACTGCCAGTCTTCTAACCCGGCAGCGCCAGCTCGAACCACACCGTCTTCCCCGTCCTGCCCGTGCGGCCCGGCCGGGTGCCCCAGCGGTGCGAGGAGCAGGCCACCAGCTGGAGTCCGCGCCCGCCCTCGTCGTCGAGGGCGGCGACGCGCTCCAGGGGCGGGTCGGGCAGCGGGTCGGACACCTCCACGAGGAGCGTCCCCAGGGGATCGGCGGGGCGTACGAGGCGTACGCCGATGGGACCGGAGGCGTGCCGCAGGGAGTTGGTGACCAGCTCGCTCACGAGCAGGGCGGTGACGTCGCCGAGCGGTGCGAGACCCCAGTCGCCGAGCTGGTCGCGGACGACGGCGCGGGCGGTGCGGACGGCGCCGGGGTCCGCGGGGAAGTCCCACTCGGCGCAGTCGCCTTGGATGTCGATCACGCCGATCACTTCCAGACCAGAGGCAGAACCTGTCCGGTTTCGGGTGGTTAATGGGCACATACCCGATATCCAGGTGGCTTTACCGCGTACTGGGGCGCACTGTGGCACGAACGGCGTAGGCGGAGTCAGCGCGCGGCGCGCGGGAGGGCGAGCACCGCCGTCACCGCGGGCACGTCGGCGGTCAGCCAGTCCACCGACCACACCTGGTCAGGGGCGAGCCAGCGCAGTTCGTCGTGATCCTGGAGGGGGTGGGCCACGCCCGAGACGAGGCGGGCCTTCCACACCCGAAGGACGTACCCCTTGGCGAGCGGCCATTCGCCCGGTACGCGCTCGGTGACCTCCACCTCGACGCCCAGCTCCTCGTGCAGCTCGCGCGCCAGCGCGTCCTCGCACCGCTCGCCGGGCTCGACCTTGCCGCCCGGCAGCTCCCAACCGCCCGCCAGCTCGGGGGGCGCGCTGCGCCGCGCGGCGAGCAGGCGTCCGTCGTCGTACAGGGCGGCGCCCACCACGATGCGTTCGTTCATGTGCCGGAGCCTAGAGGGCGGCCGGCGGGCCGGGGCGGGGCGGTCAGGCGTTCTGGTTGAGCTTCTCGATCCAGTACAGCTGCTTGTTCCCGCGCCCGTCGAGGCTGTCCGCGATCTTCTGGGCCTCCGCCTTCGTGGCGAACCTGCCCACGCGATAGCGGTTGCCGTTGTCGTCCTGCCGTATGACGAGCCAGGGCAGCAGATCCGTCCCGTCGTTCATCGCGCCCCTCCGCTCGCCGGCCCCGGCGCGCGCCACGCCTCGATCACCAAGGAAACCGCACTCCGCATATGCCCGAGCCTACGCCCGACCTTTACTCAGCGGATACGCGTTTGCACGAAGAGATACGCGTCAGGCGGCGGCGGAGGTAGGCAATCGGCCACCGGTCGCGCGGGCGCGCCGCCGGCGCGCGGGCTCACTTCACGGGAAGGTGGTACGCGATGCGGTAGCGGTCGGCGGGGACCACGATGTCGGCGGTCTCGACCGGGCGGCCCGAGGCGTAGTACGTCCGCGAGACGACGAGGACGACGTGGCCGGGGACGCCGCCGAGCGCCGTCAGCTCCTCCGCCAGGCCGGGGCGGGCGCCGACCTCCTCCGCGACGTTGTCCACCACCACGTCGATGGCCGCCATCCGCTCCACCACGCCGCAGCCGCCCAGCGGGCCCTCCTCGGGGAGCATCACGGGGGTGCGGCCGGTGACGGCGAGGGGCTCCCAGGACGTGGAGAGCATCATGATCTCCCCTCCGTCCCGGAAGACGTACTTGGTGCACATGACGCGCTCGCCGGCGCGGATGCCGAGGCGCTCGGCGATGGCGGCGCTCGCGTCCCTCTGCTCGCTGCGGGACTCCCAGGTGCCGCGCGCGCCGTCGGCGGCCTGCTCCTGGCGGAAGGGGGTGGAACCGCCGTCCACCGCGCGGTAGCCCGTGCGGGCGATCCTGCGGGGGACGGGGCGCTCGCGCACATACGTGCCCGAACCGGAGCGGCCCTCGACCAGGCCCTCGGCCATCAGGACCTTGCGCGCCTCCAGGGCGACCGTGTCGGACACGCCGTACTCCTCGCGGATCCTGGCCTGCGAGGGGAGGCGGGTGTGCGGCGGCAGCGAACCGTCGACGATCTTCTTGCGGAGATCACCCGCGACACGCAGATACGCCGGCTGCTCACCGAAAGTCACTGGCCACTCCCATCAGGTTGACAGACAGCTACAGCCTGGCAACCGTGGGTTGTCGCCCGCAACCCAAGGCCAAGGAATCACTCGAAGTGATGATTTCTGGGCCCGCAGGTCTTTACGCAGGACGCTTGCCCGGATATGCGTCTCGCCCTCGCGGCGGGCCAGGGGTGGGGGACCCTGAGCCGTGCCACGAGGGCGAGCAGGTCATCCGGGGGCGAGGTCACTCAGAACTGCAGGCCCCAGGAGTCGATCTTCCCGGTGTCCTGCGCCGCGTTGTCGCTGACGCGCAGTTTCCACGTGCCGTCGGCCGTCTCCGAGGAGGCGTTCACGGTGTACGTGGTGTTGATGTTGTCCGCACTGCCGCCGGTGCCGTACGCCTTGAGGGTGTAGGCGGTGCCGTCGGGGGCGATCAGCTGGACCTGGAGGTCGCCGATGTAGGTGTGCTGGATGGTCACCGGCACGCTCAGGGCCGCGGGCGCGTTGCCCGCGACGCCGGTCACGGTCACGGGGGACTCGGCCGTGGCGTTGTCCGCGATCGCGTAGTCGGTGTCGTTGGTGAACTTCGGGCCCGGCGGGTTCGTGGTGCCGCCGGTCACGTTCAGCAGGCGGTTGGGCGAGCCGGTCCCGGGGTTCGTGACGACGCCGGTGGAGGCGGCGTTGACCAGCGCGGTGGAGACCTGCGCGGGGGTCGCCGAGGGGTTCTGGCCGACGTAGATCGCCGCCGCGCCCGCCACGTGCGGGGAGGCCATCGACGTACCGGAGATGGTGTTGG
The DNA here is from genome assembly GCF_055581265.1 of Streptomyces sp. NPDC031466. NCBI lineage: Bacteria > Bacillati > Actinomycetota > Actinomycetes > Kitasatosporales > Streptomycetaceae > Streptomyces > Streptomyces sp. NPDC031466. Next base: position 45,032 of record NZ_JBVIJT010000009.1, on the reverse strand, counting down.
TCGCCGAGTCGCCGGTGTTCCACGACGAGGTGATCGAGGAGCCCGGGGCGAAGATGTCGAGGACGCTGCCGTAGTTGGAGTAGCTGGCCCTGGCGTCGGTGTTGGTGGTGGCGCCGACGGTGATGGCCTCCGTCACGCGCGCGGGCGACTTGGTCGAGGCGTCGGTGGACTCGTTGCCCGCCGCGACCGCGTAGGTGATGCCGGACGCGATGGAGTTGCGTACGGCCGTGTCGAGGGCGCTGTCGGCGCCGCCGCCGAGCGACATGTTGGCGACGGCGGGCTTGACGGCGTTCTTGGTCACCCAGTCGATGCCCGCGACCACCTGGGCGGTGGTGCCCGAACCCTGGTTGTTCAGCACGCGGACGCCGACGACCTTGGCCTTCTTCGCGACGCCGTGCAGGGTGCCCGCGACGGTGCCGGCGACGTGCGTGCCGTGGCCGTGGCCGTCCTGCGCGGTGTTGTCGTTGTCGATGGCGTCGTAGCCGTAGGAGGCGCGGCCGCCGAAGTCGCTGTGGGTGATGCGCAGGCCGGTGTCGATGACGTACGCCGTGACGCCCTCGCCCGCGGAGTCCGGGTAGGTGTACTTCTGGTCCAGCGGGAGCGCCTTCTGGTCGATGCGGTCCAGGCCCCAGGAGGGCGGGTTGCTCTGGGTCGCGGAGACAGTGAACGTCCGGTTCTGGACGACGGCGTCGACCGCCGGGTCCGCGGCGAACCTCTTCGCCTCGGCCTCCGTCAGCTCCACCGCGTAGCCGTTGAGCGCCCTGTCGTAGGTGCGCTCGATCTCGGCGCCGTACCGCTTGGCGAGGGTCTTGCCGGCGGCGGAGCGGGCCTTCGGGGCGTCCTTGCCGAGGCTCACGATGTAGCTGTTCTTGATCGTGCCGGGGGCGCCGGCGTTCTCGATCCTGCCTTCGGCGCGGTCCGGCCGGGCGTCGGCGGGGACGGCGGAGACGACGCCGAGGGCGAGGGCCGCGACCGCTGTCGCGCTGATCCCGGCCAGTCTTCGGCGGGCATGACGCATCACTGCCATCTGAGGGGTCCTCCTCAATAGGTGGTGCGCTGGTGGGGGAGGTGGAACGGGTGGTGCCCACACGCGCGGAGGCGTCCATGTGATCGTCAGGGGCATGTCAACACGGGTGTACGCGTATGCCGTCCGACCCCACGGGGCCCGCCTCCGTCGGGACGAAAGATTGGCTGATCCATAGGAAACCCACAAGGCCCTCGACCGGATACGCCCCGCCCGCCGGGCACCTGCCGCCCCTCACCGCCCTCACGCGCCCCACGACTCGCCTGACGCGGCGTCAGGTTTGGCTGGTTCGGGGGTTGTGCGGGTGGTCGGCCCGACGTGGTGGTGGCGCGGGTACGCCCTAGCCTTCGCGCATGACCGTCATGAACCGTGTGGGCCCCGCGTCCGCGCTGCCCGACTGCTTCTGCCCCGTCGACGGGGCCCGCGTCCCCGCCGGCTCGCTCGAATGGGCCTGTCCGCTCTGCCGCGGCCCCCTCGACCTGGACTTCTCCCCCACCCCGGCGCCGCTCACGTCCCTGACCGGCCGCGTCAACTCGCTGTGGCGGTACGCCGAGTGCCTGCCGCTGCCCGTGCCCGCGATCTCCCTCGGCGAGGGCCGTACGCCCTTGGTGGAGCTGACCGGCGGCGTGCGGGCCAAGGTGGACTTCCTGATGCCGACGCTCTCCTTCAAGGACCGGGGCGCGGTCGTGCTCGCCGCCCTCGCGCTTCGCCTCGGCCCCGACCTCGTCATCGCCGACAGCAGCGGCAACGCGGGCACGGCCGTCGCCGCGTACTGCGCGCGGGCCGGGCTGCCCTGCACCGTGTACGTGCCCGCCGGCACGTCGGCCAAGAAGCTGGAGCAGATCGGCGCACACGGGGCGCGGCTCGAAGTGGTCGACGGCGACCGGGAGGCGGCGGCCCGCGCGGCCCGGGCCGCCGCCGACCTGCCCGGCACGTTCTACGCCTCGCACGTCCACAACCCCTACTTCCTCCAGGGCACCAAGACCTACGTCCACGAGCTGTGGGAGGACCTCGGCGGCCGGCTGCCCGACGCCCTCGTGGTGCCCGTCGGCAACGGCACCCTGCTGCTCGGCGCCGCGCTCGCGGTGCGGGAACTGCACGCGGCGGGACTCATCGCGAAGGCTCCGGCGCTGTACGCGGTGCAGTCGGCGGCGGTCGCCCCGCTCGCCACGGCCTGGCGGGCCGGCGCCGACGACCTGGTGGGCGAGACGCCGGCGGCGCCCACCGCGGCGGAGGGCATCGCGATCCCCCGCCCGCCCCGGGCGCGGCAGATCCTGCGGGCCGTACGCGATTCGGGCGGCGCCTTCTTCACCGTGACGGAGGAGCAGGTGGCCGCCGCCCAGCGGGATCTGGCCGCACGCGGCCTGTACGTCGAACCGACCGGCGTCGCCTGCTGGGCCGCCGTCCGGGAAGGGGCGCTCGGCGAGCGGTCGGCGGTGGTCCCGCTGTGCGGCGCGGGAGCGCGGACGGGGCTCGCGGACGCGGCGGTCGCCTGACGCCGGGTACGGGGTGGGCGCGCCGCCGAACGACGCCGGTCCGGGGCGGCGGGCCCTACCATCGGAGTACCGACGCCTGAGCCGACCCACTGGGGTGACCGTGAGCAACTGGGCAGACCTGACGACCGGTAAGCGCCTCAAGCATCTGCGGGGCTCCGACCTGACCCAGCAGGGGCTCGCCGAAGCGGCGGGGCTGTCCCTCGCGTTGGTGCAGAAGGCCGAGCAGGGGCGGGGGGAACTGTCGGTCGGCTCCCTGCTGAAGCTGGCGCACGCGCTCAATACGGACGTCTCCGTCATCCTGGGGCAGCAGGCGCCCCGCCGGGGGATGGCCCAGGGCGACCGTGCCGCCCTGGGCCAGCTGTCCGAGGCCGTGCACGACAGCGCCCTCGGCGAGTGGGAAGGCATTGACGACCCGAGCACCGTCGATAAGCTGGGCGAGGCCCGCGACCGGGCTTGGGCGGCGTACTGGGCGAGTGACACGGCGGCGGTGAGCGGCTACGCCGCGAAGGTCCTGATGGAGGGACAGGTCCGGTACGCCGGCGCCACCGGCCGGGAGCGCGAGCAGCTGGGGACGATCCTGGCGAGCACCTATCGAGTGGCCGCCTCGTGCTCCAACGGGTTCGGGCGGCGCGACCTCGCGTTGAGCGCGCTCACGTCCGCGAAGTCCCTGGCGAAGGGCGTCGACGACCCGGTGATGACGGCGCTGCTCGAATCGACGCTGTCCTGGATCTACCTGCGCGGCGCGAAGTTGCCCCGCGCCGTGGCCGTGGCCGAGCGGGCGGCACTGGCGATCGAGCCGTCCTTCAGCAACGGCTCCCGCCCGCAACTGCTCGCGTACGGGCGGCTGATGATCTCCGCGGCCGTGGCGGCGTCGCGGCGCGAGGACGAGAGCGCGGCCGACGACTACCTCTCCCAGGCGCACGCCGCCGCGGCGAGGCTCGGCCGGGACGAGAAGCTGTACGGCACCAGCTTCGGCCCGACGGCGGCGAGGACGGAGGCCGTCGGCATCCACGTCGCCCTGAGGAACTATGGACGCGCCCTCAAGCTGGCGAGCCACCCCGACATGAAGAAGCTCCCCGAGTCCATGTCGAAGGTGGCCCGCAACCGCTACAAGCTGGACGTCGCGCTCGCGCAGTGCGCCGCGGGGCTCTACGACCAGGCCGCCGACACGCTCATCGAGGTGGGACTCGACGCCCCGGAGTGGGTCAAGCACCAGGCGCTGCCCGGCGTCATCGGCAAGCGCCTCGCCAAGGTCTCCACGGCCCGCGTACGCAGCATCAGCGAACTCATCGGCGTACCCCTGATCACGTAGGCCCTACGAAACGTACGAGCGCGGGCCGGACGACCTCGTTCCGTCCTACTCCCCATCTCTTCACCCTGCGTGAGCGAACCGGCACGATGGGCGCATGGTCAGCACCGAGAACGCACAGGGACGAGGACGGCCCAAGGCCCGGCGGCCGGAAGGCGAGTTGAGACGGCGTCAGGCACTGGCGGACGCGGCGGCGGGGATAGAGCGGTTCCGGTGCGTGATCTATCTGTGCGGCGCGCCCACGACGGACATCACGACGTCGCGTCAGGAGTGCGCGGAGTACGCCGGGATGTTCGGCTGGCACATCACGGAGGTCATCGAGGAACGCGTGGGGCTGCTGCCGCCGCACGGGCGCGACGGGCTGGAGCGGGCCGTCGAGCGGGTGCGCAGCGGCGACGCCGGGGCGGTGCTCACGGCGTGGCGGTCGATGATCTCGTCGGTTCCCCAGGAGTACGACGAGGTGGCGCGCGAGATCGAGCGGGCCGGGGGCTTTCTGCACGTCAAGGGCGCGCCGCGCCGCGAGCGGGGTACGGCGTGACGTTCGCGCCGGCCACCGCGCGGCCGTGGCGGGACGCGTGGCCGCTCGTCGCGCGCACGGACGACGGCAACCGGTGGGTGACCGGCACCTGTTGGCTGTACTGCCGGCGCCAGGGCGTGCGCGTGTTGTGGGTCGGTTCCGTCCGTACGCCCGGCGCGACGGGCGACCTCTACGCGTGCGGTGCCTGTGTCGCGGAACTCGACCACATGGTGCGCGTCCAGTCACACGGCCGGGATCGGATCACCGACCGCGCCGTGTGAGCCGGACACGCCGGGAAGGGCTGTCAGCGGTGCGGTGCGACCAGCACCGCGTGTCCCACCTCGGAGAGCATCGGCAGGTCCGAGACGTCGTCGCCGTAGCCGTAGCAGTCGGCCGGGTCGATGTGCGCGTGCCGGGAGAGCAGTTCGCGCACCAGGCGGCGTTTCTCGTCGCCGATGACCGGGGCGCCGAGGAGGGCGCCGGTGTAGACGCGGCCGCACCGCTCCTGGCGCGCGCACAAGACGTGTTCGGCGCCGACCGCCTCGGCGAGGGGTTCCAGGAGGGGCCGGAACGAGCCGGAGACCAGGGCGATGGTGGCGCCCTCGGCGCGGTGCCGCCGCAGCTCGGCGACGACGCGGCGCACGTAGAAGCCCTCGGCGGCGCTGCGCTCGGCGAACCAGCGGCGGGCCCACTCCTCGACCGCCGCCACGGGCTCGCCCCGCCAGGCCTGGTAGTAGGCGCGGTTGGCCTGTGCCCTCGGCAGGCCCGCCGCCGATCTCGCGAGGAGGTCCTCGCGGAGCCGGGCGGCGCGCAGGGCGCCCTCGGCGCCGTACCGGCCCGTCGCGTAGTAGGCGTGGAAGTCGAAGAGGCTCTTGCAGGTGATCAGCGTCTCGTCGACGTCGGAGAAGACCAGACGGGGGCGTTCAGACCTCGGCATGGGGTACCTCCGGCGCCAGGTCCCGCGCGGTGGCGGTGACTTCGGTGAGTTCCTCGGACAGTTCGGAGAAGACGCTGCGCGCGTAGTCGACCGCCGCCTGCTCCCGGCGCAGCATCCGGTGGCCCGCCACGGTGCGCACGTCGCGGCGGCACCGCTCGACCGCGGCCGGGGCCGTCGGGCCCGAGGGGACGCCGGTGCGGTGCAGCCGCTCCACCGCGCGGGCGAGCAGTCCGACGACGGAGGCCGCGACACGCCGGTTGCGGGCGACGTCCCGCTCGGTCCAGGTGGCGGCGTCGGCGCGCTGGGCGGCGTCCCGCAGCAGCAGGCCCGCGGCCTCGATCTCGTCCGCCGAGAGGGCGAGGACCCGGTGCAGCCGCAGCGCGCCGGCCTCGGGCAGGGTCAGCGCGACGCGCGCCGCCCACCGCGACCACTCCTCAAGGGCGTGGCGCGCGGCGCCCAGCGCGGGGCCGCAGAACAGGAGGCCGCCGCCGAGCTGCGCGGGGACGGTGTGGCACCGGGCACGCCCGGGGCCCGGCGTACCGGCGGTCAGGTCGGCCATCAGGAAGGAGCGGTGCCGGGGCACGGGGACGGACTCGACGACGACGGTCTGGCTGCCGGTGCCGCGCATGCCGTCGGGCCGCCAGGTGTCCAGGACGGTCGCCTGGGTGCGCGGGAGGGCGAACACCCGGCAGTGGCCGCCCGGTTCACCGGCTTCGGTCGGTTCGGTGGAGGTGAGCAGCAGCCAGTCCGCGTAGTCCACGCCGCTCGCGTAGGCCCAGCTGCCGCTCAGCAGCCAGCCGTCCCGGGTGGGCCTGGCCTCGCCCGAGGCGCTCATCACCGCGGTGATCCGCGTGTCGGGCGAGTCGGCCCAGAGGTCGCGCTGGCCGTCGGGGGGCAGGTAGGCGGCGAATCTGCCGTGCGCGGCCCACAGGGCGCCGCACCACGCGGCCGAGGCGCAGCCCGCGCCGACCGTGGCGGCCGCGTCGAGGAGCGCGTCGAAGGTGCCTTCCGTGCCGCCCCAGGCGCGGGGCACGAAGTGCCGGGCGAAGCCGGCGCGGGTCAGCAGCCCCGCGGTCTCCTCGTGCAACCGGTGCTCCCGGTCGGCGTGGTGGGTGTGGACGGCCGCGGACCTGGCGGCGCTCGCGACGGCGGCCGGGGGCAGCGCGAGGCTGCCGGGCCGCTGATGTCCTGCTGGTGAACTCTGTGACGGAAACATCTGTGGCATACACCTCTCGCACCGATTAGAATTCGTTCTTGAACGTATCTTTATGGCCGCCGGTCCCCTCGCCACTCGATCCCAGTGAAGGAGGTGTGCACCTTGCCGAAGCAAGCACGGGCCTTGCGCACATACGACGCCGTCCTGGACGCCGCCGCCTACGAGTTCGCGCGATACGGGTACGCGAACACCAACTTGCAGAAGATCGCCGATCAGATCGGCCTGACCAAGGGCGCCCTCTACGGCCACTTCTCCAACAAGGAGGAGCTGGCCGCCGTGCTCTCCACCCACCTGTCCACCGCGGTCGAACTCCCCCTGGGTGAGGCGAGGGCCGCCACCGGCCCGGCGTTCGACCGACTGCGTACCCTCATGCTCACCCTGGGGGAGCTCTTCCAGGGCGATGTCCGTGCCCGTGCCGCGCTGAGACTGACCCTGGAGACCGCTCAGGCGTCAGGGGTCACCGCCGCCTTGCTGGAGGAGACGCACTTCGTCGTGCGCCGACTGGTGGGCGAGGTGCAGCAGGAGGGTCGCTGGGAGGCCTCGGCGTCCGCCAAGGCCGTGGCCGACCTGCTCGTGGCCGCTTTCTTCGGTGTGTTCTGGATGGGCTCCGCCGGGGACCGGCCGGAGTCGGGCGGCCGGGTGGCCGCCATGTGGAACGTCCTGGCCCAGGCCCTACGGCGCAAAGCCTGTCAGTGAGGCCGGCTCGGGCCAGCGGCCCACCGCCGGCGGGGCGGGGCAGGGCCCCATGCCCGCCCACATCATGTCGGTGCGCGCCAGCAGGGTGTCCCCCTGCAGGGCCGCGACCCGCAGCCGGAAGGGGTCCGTCGCCCCGGCGCCCGGCACGCTCTGCTCGACGACGAGCCGGATCGGCGCGTCCAGCTCGGCGAAGGCCGCGCACTCCACCTGCGAGCCGACCAGCGCGAACACCTGGTCGGGCTCCTCGACCTGTTCGTGCACACAGAGGTGGCCCAGCTGCCGGAAGCCCTCCATCAGGACCATCAGCGGCACATGGTCGGTGGGGTGGTCGAAGAGCACCGCGTGGTCGCGGTCGAGGCGCAGCTGCCAGTCCCCGTCCGGCCAGCAGCGCTCCAGGACGCAGTCCTTCCAGCGCAGCCGGCCCACGCGGCGCGGCGGCACGAGCGGGGTGGCCGAGGTGCTGCGCGCGACGTGGACGGGCGGGGTGTCGCCGCCCCACGCCATGCGGCGCAGCAGCCCGTACCGCCTGTCGTCCAGCACGAAGACCCGCAGGGTGCCGCTGCCGCACTGCACGCCGTCGACCAGCAGCCGTACGTCGATCCTGGCCCCCCGGGGGCGCCCCTCCTCCCAGGTCCACACCACGTCGAGGACCACCGGGACGGGGACGCCGACGATCCGCAGGGCGGCCGGGTCGGTGATGTCGAAGGACAGGTCGCGGCCGACGAAGCGGTGCCCCAGCGGGACCTCGCAGTACTCGTGGGCCACGTAGAGCAGGGCCTGGCGGATGGTCTCGGCGAACAGCATCGGATCGCTGTAGCCCTGCCCGTCAGGGTGGTAGAGCGCGTGGTCGCGCGGCCACTGGGCCGCGACAGAAAAACGGCTGTCGCTTACGCGACAGCCGTCCGTGACGAAGACCTCCGCGATCGAGCTGCGGTGCACCAGCTCGCGCGGGACGGGTCTGAGAAAGGTGAGGCCAGGGACCGTGGGATCCATTGATGAGGCCTCCCCGTTTCTGGAATCATCCATGAGCACGACCGACATCCGAGACAACGCTTCCCCCAAATCAGGACGAACTCTTGCCAGAGAACAGACGTGTGAAGCCTTGCTGCGCGGGAATTAATATACCTGCGGGAAGGTATATTTCAAGGGTTGTCACCACGTGCGGTCATCATCAACCACCCCTGCGTACCCAGCAGTTGTCCGATCCGATCGACTCAGCACGATATGGAAGCCCATGAGCAAACAACGCAAGGCACCGCTGTCGCCCCTCCCGGCCGGCTCCCTCTCCGACGACACCTCGCACCTCAAGCAGGAGCGGGCCATCCACACCCGCAGGACGATCCTCGACGCGGCGGCCTCGGTCTTCGCCGACACCGGCTTCCCCGCCGTCACCATCAAGGACGTCGCCGACAAGGCGGAGCTGACCAAGGGGGCCGTGTACTTCCACTTCGCCAACAAGGAGGCCATCGCCGTCTCCGTGGCGGACGAGTTCTACCGGCGGCTGAACGAGATCATCGCCCCCGTCCTGGACGGCGACCCGTCCTCGCCCCAGACGGTGATGGACGTCCTGATGGCGGTGGCCGGCGGCTTCCGTGACGACGACTACATCAAGGCCGGCTCCCGGCTCCAGATCGAACGCCCCTACATCAAGGGCGACATGCCGGTCCCCTACGTGGGCTTCACCGACCTGCTGACCGAACTCCTGGAGAACTGCGACAAGGCGGGGACGCTGGAGACCGCCGATCCGGCCGCGCTGGCCCGGGTGCTGCGGGCCGCGCTCTTCGGCGCCCAGCACATCTCCTGGGTGCAGGCCAACCGCCAGGACGTCGTCGACCGGGTGCAGGAGATCATCGATGTCTTCCTGACCACCCACCGGGTGGCGTCCTGACCCGTGTGCCGACGAGCGTACGGCTTCCGTGCGCTCACGGCCCGGCGGTCAGTCCAGGAAGGCCGCCTCGATCCAGCGGCGCACCCCGCGCGGCCGCATCCGGTGCAACGCGCCGACCGTGTCCGCCACTTGCGTGGAGCCGCCGACGGCCAGGAACTTCTCGCGCACCATCTCCGAGTGCCGCACCCGCGTGTCGGGACCGGCCGCGCCGACCGGGATGAGACGGCCGCGCGTGACCGTGCGCCCATCGGTCAGCCGTACGGTGACCCGGGCCCCGGTGGCCTTCGTCGAGCGGGAGAAGTCCGCGCCCGCGGCGCCCAGGTCCCCGATGAGGTCCACCAGCGCGTCACCGCCGAAGCCGCGCAGCCACGGGGCGGCCAGCGGGCCAGCCTCGCGCACCGCCTCGCCGAACGGGGCGTCCGACAGGAAGAGTTCGCGGGTCATCTCGGTGTCGTGCTCCAGGCGCACCCGGCGGGCCAGCGCCCAGCGGTCGGGGTCGTCCAGCCGCGGCGAGGAGAAGTCGTCCACCGAGAACTCCCCGGTCAGCAGCGTGGTGGCGACCGGATAGGGCACGTCGAGGACGAGGGCGCCGAGCGGGGACGCCGGCCCGTTGACGTACTGGGCGGCGCGCTCCCCCGCGAACAGCGTGTACAGCGACGCCTCCACGACGATCTCCGCCACGTCCTGCGGGCGTAGGGCACCCAGCTCCCGGTGTATCTCCATCGCGCAGTCCACGGCGGCGTCGATGCCGGGGCCGCCCGGGTGCATCTTGAACGACAGGGTGTCGGTGTGCCAGCGGCTGCCCAGCCCCTTGGCGACGGCCTGGGGCAGCGGCACGGTGGCGAAGCGGGCCAGGAAGCCGTCCTGGTGCTCGATGATGTCGGGGGCGCCGCGCAGCCCGGCGGCGGCCGCGTCACAGGCGTCCATGGCGGTGCGTACGGGCGTGAAGGTGTTGAACAGCCGGGCGTCGCTGGCCAGGAAGGCGCGCATCAGCGGCCAGTTGGGCATGGCGAAGGCCAGGCCGAAGGCGTCCTCCCACTGCGAGGCGGGGGCCCGGTCGCAGTGCAGCCGGCCGGCGACCGCGCCCGCCAGGTGGGTGTGCACGGCGCTCTGCCCGCGCAGCGGACCGAGGGTCGCGGAGGCGGTGATGCGGGCCGCGCACTCGTTGGCCGCGACGACGGCGGTCAGCAGGGAGAGCCCGTCGAGCTTGCGGGCGTAGGCGAAGGCGAGGGGCACCGCGACGGTCGAGTTGGACAGATGACCGGCGTACGCGGTGTCGTCGAGGTTGAGCCAGGAGCCGAGGGCGGCGAAGACGCCCGCCGCGGCACGCGGATCGCGCTGCATGGGATGGCCGAACGCGGCCACGAGCTTGCGGCCCAGCGGATGGGCGAGGCCCGCCCTGATGGAGGCGACCTGCGACAGGACCTGGCTCGCGGCGAGCTTCAGGACCCGGCAGGGCACGTCCTGGGGGCGCAGTCGCGCGGCCCACCGGGAGAGTTCGCGCAGCGGGGTGTCCGTGGCGGCGCGGGCCGCCGAGGGCCGGGGCCGCTCCCACTCCTCGCACAGTGTCCGGGCCACCCGTTCGGCGAGGACTGCCGACATGTGACGCACCGTGCCTTTCCTGTGCGGGCCCGGACGGCGGGGCCGCCGGGCCGGTGAGTGCCGCGGCGGCGGTACGCCGATGACGTACCGCCGCCGCGGGGGTGATCAGGCCGCGGGGACCTTGTCGAGGAAGCCGTAGACGCCCTTGATGCGGCCGTCCTCGGCGGTGACCGCGACGTCGAAGCCGATGGCGATCGGCTCGGCGCCGGGCTCGGTCACCAGGCCCCACTGGAAGCGGGCGAGGTTGTGGTGGGTGTCGACGGTGCCGATCAGCTCGAAGCCGAGGCCCTTGAACTGGTCACGGGCGCCGGCGATGACCGCGCCGATGCCCTCGTGGCCCTCGACGGCCGCCATCGGGTCGATGTACGGGGCGTCCGCCGTGAACAGCTCGGCGATCGCCGCGGCGCGCTTGTCGGCGTCCGCCTCGTTCCAGATGGCCAGGTAGCGGGTGACGGTGTTGCTGAGGTCGCTCATGAGGACTCCTTGGAGAGAGAAAGCAGTCAGGTCGGTAAGGGACTTGAGGAAAAGGGGGCCGGGCGTTCGGTCAGAGGTCGTCCTGCGCCGACGCCCAGGCGGCGAGCGCTCCGGGGAGCACCTCGAAGGTGGCCGAGGCGCCGATCCCGTGCTGGTACTCGCCGTCGTGCTCCAGAGGCAGCCGTCCGCCGTCGGTGCGCTCGACGGTGATCGTGCGGCCGCGTGCGTACACGGTCGCCGGATGCGCCATGTGCGCCGCCTCCAGGGTCAGTCCGGGCACCTCGGAGGCGGCGACGCCGTCACCGATGACACAGACGTCGAGCAGTCCGTCGTCGAGCACCGAGTCGGGCAGGACCAGGAACCGGCCGCCGCGGTAGCGGCCGCCCCCGACGTTGGCGAGGACGGTCGGGCCCTCGTGGACCACCTTCCCGTCCACCACGACCCGGCCCGGGTAGGGGACGTAGGCCTCGGCCGTCTCGGCGAACGCGCGGGCGTACAGCTCGCGGCCGCTGAGCGCGATGCCCTTCGCGGTGATCAGCGCGTCGGCGATCACCCCGGTGCAGGCACCCAGGCAGACGCAGTTGCCGGTCTCGGCGAGCCGCGCCAGGTCCAGGTGGCGCAGCCGGGCGCTGCCGCCCGGCCCGGAGTCGGCGAAGACCGCCTTCAGGGACTCGGTCCAGGGCTGCTCGCCCCAGAGCATCTTGTACCCGGAGTTCCCGGTGCCGCCGGGCACCACCATGAGCGCGGCGCGCCCGGCGGATCCGGCGAGGCCCTGCACCACCTCGCGGACCGTGCCGTCGCCTCCGATGGCCACGACGAGGTCCGGCGCCCCCTCGGTCCGCTCCAGGGCGCGGCGCACGAAGGCGGTCGCGTCCCCGGGGGCGGTGGTGAGGTGCCGTTCGGTGTGGGACAGGTGGGCGGAGCACAGTTCCTCGACGTCACGCACCAGTTCGGGGCTGTGGCTGCCGGATGCGGGGTTGGCTATGACCAGGGCCCTGGTGGGGCCCGCGGCGTCGCTGCTGTCGGCCATGACGGGCGTACTCCTTGATCTGGTAGCACCTGCGAACGACTCTTTCACCGGGCGCTGACACGGATCTGACGTCCGCCTGACGTCGGCCGGGTGGTCCTACCAGGTCACGAGCAGGGAGTTCAGCCCGTAGTTGATGGTGTTCTCGCGGAAGGAGACCGCGCCGGGCACGTCCGCGACGCGCAGGCCGGGGAAGCGGCCCACCAGGGCCCGCAGGGCGACCTCCAGCTCCATACGGGCCAGGGAGGCGCCCGGGCACAGGTGCGGGCCGTGGCCGAAGGCGATGTGCCGGCTCGCGTCGCGCGTCAGGTCGAGGCGGTCGCCGCCCGGGAAGACCGTCTCGTCGTGGTTGGCGCCGGGGTAGGCGAGGATCACGCCGTCGCCCGCCGCGATGTGCGCGCCGCCGATCTCCGCGTCGGCGACGGCGACGCGGACCTGGTTGTCCTGGGTGATGGACCAGTAGCGCAGCAGCTCCTCGACGGCCGGGGCGAACCGCGACGGGTCGCCGCGCAGCTGCTCCAGCTGCGCCGGCTCGCGCAGCAGGCTCAGCACGCTGAGGCTGAGCTGGTGGGCCGTCGTCTCGTGGCCGGCCACGAGGAAGAGCCGCGCCATGGCCACCAGGTCGTCGTGGGACAGCTCGCCCGTCGCGACGTACTGCGTGGCGAGGCGGCTGAGCAGGTCCTCCTGCGGCTCGCGGCCCTTGCGCCGGATCAGTTCGTCCAGGTAGCCCGTCATCTCCACGAAGGCCGCGTAGATCTCCTCGGGGGTGGCGTCCTGGGAGAGCACGGCCTGGCTCAACTCGGTGAAGTCGCACTCGTCGGCCTCCGGGACGCCCAGCATGCGGGCGATCACCAGGGAGGGCAGCCGTACGGAGAAGCGCGCCACCAGGTCGACCGGGCGCGGCCCCCGCTCCAGCTCGTCGACGAGGCGCTCCACCAGCAGCTCCACGGAGGGCCGCAGGGCCCGGGTGCGGCGGGCGGTGAACTCCGTCATCGCCATGCGGCGCAGCCGTCCGTGCTCCGGGCCGTCCATGCGCGTGAACGACATCACCCGGGGCGCGGGCGGCAGTTGTATACGTACGGGGAAGCCGGGCAGCGTGTCGTCCGAGCTGAAACGCGTGTCGGCCAAAATGGCGCGAACGTCCGCGTAGCGCGTGACCAGCCAGGCCTCTCCTGTCCTGATCCGCACCTTGACGGGTGCGCCCCTACGGAGTTCGGCGTAGGCGTCCGGCGGCGCATACGGGCAGGTACGCGGCATGGGCCAGGTGGCGATACGCTCGTGGACCTCGGATATGACAGGTGTGACCGCCATGAATTCCCCCCCTGGGTTGTGGCTGATTCCTTTCCGTCATGTTGGCCGAAACCCCTGATGCTCCCCTGACGTTGGACTGACCCTCCCGGGGCCTTGGCGACGTCCGTGTACACCGCCTCTGACCTGCACGGGAAACATGCCTGTAACACGTATCGGCGGCCGGTCGCGGGCATGCGAACGGCGGGTGCCCCGGAGCCAGAAGCTCCGGGGCACCCGCCGTGGGTACCGCCCGTTTCCGGGCGCGCGGTCAGACCTTTTCGGCCTTGCGCGGAAGGAACTGCACCAGGACCGCGACCAGGACGCAGACGCCGGCCTGGGCGTACAGGCTGAGCCCGAACCCGTCGGTGTAGCCCTGCGCCGAGGGGTGTTCGCCCACCTGGTCGAAGAAGATCACGCCGATCACCGCGATGCCCAGGGCGTTGCCCATCTCCTGCCCGGTGGAGAACACCCCGGAGGCGGCCGCCGCATGCCCGGGCGCCACGCCTTCGAGGACCAGCGAGGTGAGCGGGGCGACGACGAGGCCCATGCCGAAGCCGCAGACCACCATCGCCGGCACGCACCAGCCGACCGAGCCCGTGGTGCCGAGCTGGGCGGCCGTCTGCGCGAAGGCGATGTCACCCGCGGCCACGACCAGCGCGCCCAGCGCGAGCGCCTGCCGCCCCAGCTTGGCGGCGAACTTGGGCGCCATCGCCGAGGCCACGAAGAACCCGAGGCCCAGCGGCACGAAGAGCAGACCCGACTCCAGCGCCGAGGTGCCGCGCCCCTGCTGGAGGTAGAGCGCGAGGACCAGGAAGAAGGACGCCATCACCGAGAAGTACACGAGGATGGTGACGGACCCGACGGTGAACGCGCGGTCCCGGAACAGGGACGGGTTGACCAGCGGCGACTTGGCGCCCGCCGCGAGCCTGCGCTGGCTGACCCAGAACGCGGCCAGCAGCGGTACGGCCGCCGCCATGCACAGCCACGTCCAGGCCGGCCAGCCCTCCTCGCGGCCGATGACCAGCGGCAGCACGACCGCGGTGAGTCCGGCCGTGACCAGCAGGACACCGACCAGGTCGATCCCGGTACGGCCCTCGGACTTCGACTCCGGCACCAGCTTCGGGGTGAGGACGAGGACGAGTACGCCGATCGGCACGTTGATCAGGAAGATGGTCCGCCAGTCCCAACCGAACACGTCGGCCTTGATGAGCAGACCGCCGATCAGCTGCCCGAAGACGGCCGCCGCGCCGAGCGCGATGCCGTACGCGTTGAACGCGACGGCCCGGTGCTTGCCCGCGTAGGTGGTCGTCAGGATGCCGAGCACCTGCGGGATGACCAGGGCGGCGGCGGCGCCCTGGACGCCGCGGGCGACGATCAGCTCCGCCATGTTCTGGGCGATGCCGCAGGCGAACGAGGCGAGGGTGAAGACCGCCACGCCGACCGAGTAGACCCGGCGCCTTCCGTAGATGTCGCCCAGCCGGCCGCCGGTGATCAGCAGCGCGGACAGGCCGATGGTGAACGTGACGGCGATGAGCTGGATGTCCGCCGCCGTGGCGTGCATGTTCGCCTGGAGCGAGGGGATCGCCACGTTGACGATGAAGAAGTCGAGGTTCGTGACGAAGAGGCCGGCCAGGACGACCAGGAGCGCCCCATAGGAGGGCTTGGCCGCCGTGGCCTCGCCCGGCGGCGCTGCCTCTGGCGCGAGGGGTGGGGCCTGCGCGCCCGTGATTTCCGCTTCGGTGGTCATGACCGACCTTCCTGACTAGGGATCAGCGCGCCGAGGCGGCGACGAGCCGCTGGAGCCGCTGGGCGAAGTGCGTGGTGACGGCCTCTGCGTGGCTGTCGATGTAGAAGTGGCCGCCCGGGTACTCGCTGTGGCCCAGGTAGCGCGGGCTGCGGTCGGCCCAGTGCGTCATGGCGTCCGGCCGCTCCATCAGCGGGTCGGACGCGCCGCCGTAGGAGACCAGCGGGCAGCTGGTGCCCGCGCCGTCGTCGACGTACTGGGCGGCGACCCGCAGGTCGGCGCGGAGCGCGGGGACGACGAGGGCGAGCATCTCCGGGTTGTCGTAGACCGCGGCGGGGAACGACCCCAACTTCTTGATCCACTCAACGAGTTCGGGGTCCGGCATCCGGCTCTGCTCCTCCGTCGGCTGGAAGAAGCCCTCGGGCGACCAGCCGGACATGCCGACCAGCAGCGGCGAGGGGCCGCTCTCGGCCTCCATGCGGATGGTGAGCCGGAACGCCAGCTGCGCGCCCAGGCAGTGCCCGAAGAACGCGAAGGGCCGCTCGTCCAGGTCGTCCAGGACGGCCTCGTGGAGCGCGTCGAGCAGCGGCTCCCACTCCTCGTAACTCATCTCTTCGCGGCGGTTGTGGCGACCGGGCAGGGTCACCGCCTGCGGGGCGATGTCCGCGGGCAGCAGCCGCTCCCAGTCGCGGTAGATGATGGCGCCGCTGCCCGCGTGCGGCAGCATGAACAGCCGTACGGAGGCGTCCTGCGACGGCTCGGCGGGGTGGAACCACTCGCCCGCGGCGGACATCTCCTGGCCCAGGGCGGTGGCGGTGGCGGTGGCACTGGTCACGACTGTGTTCTCCCAACGTTCGTGGTCTCCCCGATGGCGCGTACCGCGGGCAGCAGCACCTCGGCGATCTCCTTCAGCTGCGGCTCCGGGTCGAGCGAGCCGACCCGGATGACGAGGTGGCGGGCGCCGGCGCGCACATAGGCGCCGAGCCACTCGGCGCAGCTCTCGGCGCTTCCCCAGCCATAGGCCTGGATGGCCGACATCTGCTCCAGGGAGCGCCCGTAGTAGTGCTCGATGTAGTGCTCCAGCTCGGCCTTGGCCGCCGCCTCGTCACGGTTGACGGTGACCGTCGCGTAGAGCGCGGGCGTCACCGCGTCCGGGGCCCGGCCCGCCGCCTCGGCGAGTTCGGCGATCCGGGCGCGGGCCCTGCCGTACGCCTCGGCGTCGGGCAGGAACGGCAGCCAGCCGTCGTACTTCTCGGCGACCCGGGCGAGCACCTTGGGGGTGTCGCTGCCGGCCAGCCAGAGCGGCGGGCCGCCGGGCGAGGCCGGCTTGGGCAGCCGCTCCAGGCGTTCGGCCTGCCAGAACCTGCCGTCGAAGTCGGAAGGGGCGCCCTCCTCGCCGGAGCGCCAGGCGGTGCGCCACAGCGCGGTGATCTCGTCCAGCCGCCCCACCCGTCCGGCGAAGGACGCCCCGACCGAGGCGAACTCCTCCTCGGTCTCGGGCATCGGGAAACCGGAGCCCAGCCCGAGCACCAGCCGGTCGGCGGCCACGTGGTCCAGGCTCGCGATCATGTTGGCGCCGATGAGCGGGTGGCGCAGGGCGGGGGTGAGCGCGGCCGTGCCGACCGTGATGCGCTTGGTGGCGGCGGCGGCCGCGGAGAGCACCACCAGCGGGTCCAGGCGCGGCCGGGCGGTCAGCGAGTCGCCCGCCCACAGCGAGTCGAAGCCGAGCGCCTCGGCCTGCCGGGCGAAGTCGAGCAGCGGGGCGGCGGCGTAGGTGCCGTTGATGGCCTGCTCCCGGGTGGGCAGCAGGATGCCGATGCGCAGGGGCCCGGCTGATGACTGCATGGGGTACTCCGTTTCGTGGGGGTCCGCTGGTGCGTCTGGTCCGTGCGTCCGGTGGGTGCGTCCGGGGGCTGTACGTCTTCGGCGTGCGTCCCGTGCGTCAGGCGTGCTGGCGCTGCGGCGGCAGCGACGCCTGCTGCGCCGAGGAGCGGCGCTGGACGGGCAGGCTCAGGCGTTCGGTCGCCGGCGGCGCCTCGGCACTCAGCCGCTCCCGCACGGCGCGGCGCAGGATCTTGCCCGACGGGTTGCGCGGCAGGTCGTCGGCGAAGTGGAAGGCGCTCGGGATCTTGTAGTCGGCGAGGTGTGCGCGCAGCGCGACGAGCAGTTCGCGGGGTCTGACGGTGGCGCCGGGCCGCAGGACGACGACGGCGTGCACCGCCTCGCCCCAGTGCGGGTCGGGCAGTCCGACGACGGCGGCGTCGGAGACGGCCGGGTGGGCGGCGAGCGCTTTCTCGACCTCGGCGGGGTAGATGTTCTGCCCGGCCACGATGATCGTGTCGTTCATGCGGTCGCGCAGGTACACATAGCCGTCCTCGTCGAGGTAGCCGGCGTCGCCCATGTGCAGCCACTCCCCCACGATCGTGCGCTCGGTGGCCTCGGGGAGGTTCCAGTAGCCGAGCATGCGGGAGGGGGTGCGGATGCATATCTGGCCGGTCTCGCCGGGCGGCAGGCTCTCGCCGTCGGGGCCGATGACCTTCACCTCGTTGCCGGGGCAGGGCCTGCCGACCGACTTCAGGAGCTGGGTGCCGGGGCGGTGCGCCTCGGGGGGCAGGCAGACCGCGACGCTGCCGGTCTCGGTGCTGGCGTATATCTGCGCGAACTCGCAGCCGAACACCGCCAGGCAGCGTTCGAGCAGCGGCTCGGACATCGGCGCCGCCCCGTAGGCGATCTTGCGCATCGAGGCGAACGCGGCCGGGCCCGCGCCGCGTTCGGCCATCATCATCTGGAGCATGGCGGGCGCCGCGAAGGTGATGGTGACCCCGTGCTCCCGGATGAGCCGCACCGCCTCCTGCGGGATGAACTGCGGCATGATCACGCTGGTGGCACCGACGTTGAAGGTGTGCATGAACCAGCCGATGCCGGCGATGCCGAAGCCCGGCAGGGAGATCAGGCTGACGTCGTCCGGCAGCCAGTCGAGCCAGTTGGCGCCGTGCTCGCGCATCGCGGCGGGCAGCGTGAAGAAGCTGCGGTGGGCGAGGACCGCGCCTTTGGGCAGGCCGGTGGTGCCGCTGGTGTAGATCTGCACCACCGCGTCGTCGGGTCCGGTGCCCGGCTCCAGGTCGGTGGTGGGGTGGTTGGCGTACCAGGCGGGCAGCCCGGTGCCGCGCGCCGGCTCGCCCTCGCTGTCGGTGCCGTCGACCCGCACGACCGTACGCAGCCCCGGCAGCTGCGGCTTGACGCGGTCGGCGGTCTCCCAGAACTCGTCGTCGACGAAGAGGAGCACGGCGCCCGAGTCGCGCAGGATGTGGTCCACCTCGCCCTGGGTGAGGCGCCAGTTGACCGGGACGAGGACGGCGCCGGCCTTCGCGCAGGCGAGGATCGTGAGGTAGTAGTTCTCCGACTCGCGGCCCAGGTAGGCGACGCGGTCACCCGTCCCGATGCCCGCGTCGCGCAGGGCGTGGGCCGCGCGGTTGCTGTCCCGGTGCAGCTTCCCGTACGTGGTGGTGCGGCCTTCGCAGATGATCGCCGCGTGCTCGGCCCGGCTCCCGGCGTGGGCCCGGGAGGTACGGGTCAGCGTCCAGTTGGTGGCGGTGTGGTTTTCCACAGTGGTCTCCCCGCTGCATGGGACATCGGTGGGTGTCATGAGGAATGGATGCCGTGATGGGGGGTGGCTGGCGGTCGGTCCCGGTCAGGGGTGCTGCTGGGTGGCCGGGGCCAGGCGTCCGTCGAGGAACTCGGTGAGCCTGCGGACCGTCGGGTGGTCGAAGGTGAGCGAGGCGGGCAGCGGCAGTCGGAACTGCGTCTCCAGGCCGCTCTTGACGGTCTGCGCCATCAGCGAGTCCAGGCCGAGCGAGACGAACTCCGCGTTCGGGTCCAGGTCGTCGTCCGCGTCCATGTGCAGCGCGGCGGTGACCTTCTCGCGCACGGCCGCGCCGATCAGGGCCTCGCGTTCGGGCTTCGGCAGGGCGGCGAGCGCGGTCAGGTCGATCCCGGTGCCGTCCGCGCCGCCCTGCTCCTGCCGGGCGAGCCGGTCGTAGAACGCGTCGTCCACGCCGCCGCCCCCGACATAGCGCGCCCAGTCGAACTCGCCGACCACCCGGCGGCTGCCGGGCCGCTGCCAGAGCCGGGCGAGGGTGTCCAGCGCCCGGGTCGGCGAGAAGAAGCGGACGCCGCTGCGGTCGATCTCCTGGGCGAGCTGCTCGTCCAGCCGGGCCGACATGCCGACCCGGGCCCAGGCGCCCCAGTTGACGGAGAGGCCGGGCAGGCCCCGCAGGCCGCGCCACTCGGCGAGGGCGTCGAGCCCGGCGCTGGCGGCGGCGTAGTGGCCCTGGGTGGCGCCGCCGAGGACGGAGGCGATCGAGGAGTACGCCACGAAGAAGTCCAGCTCCGGGAAGAACTCCTCGGCGGCCTCGTGCAACAGCCAGCCGCCGTACGCCTTCGGGGCGAGCTGGGCGTCGATGGACTCCCAGGTCAGCTCGGCGATGAGCTTTTTGTCGAAGGAGCCGGCCGCGTGCACCACGCCGCCGACCGGGTGCGGCCCCGCCGCGAGCCGCGCGGCCAGTTCGCGCACGTCGTCGGCGCTGCTCACATCGGCGCGCACGATGTCGACCCGCGCCCGCTCGGACAGTTCGGCGAGCACCGGCGCCGCCTCCTCGGTGGCCCGTCCGCCGCGGCTGACCAGCGTCAGGTGCCGGGCGCCGAGCGCGACCAGCTTGCGGGCGGTGACCAGGCCGAGGCCGCCGAGACCGCCGGTGACGAGATAGGTGCGGTCGGGGCGGACGCGTGCCGCGGCGGGCTCGCTCTCCGGGCCGCCGGGCACCTCCACCCACACCTCGTGGGTGCCGGCGGCCGCGGTGCGCAGCGCCTCGCCGATCTCCTCCAGGCGGAAGGCCGTGGCCCCGCCCCGGCTCCCGCCGCGGGCCGCGCCGGGGGCCAGGGCCACCTCGGTGGCGGGGACGGTGAGCGTGGCGCGCAGGGCGCCGTCATGACGGACGTAGACCTCGTCGCCCGCGGTGAACGCAGCCTCGGCGCCCGCGGCGACGACCGTCCCCGCGGCCAGTGAGCCGAGGACGGGACCCGAGCCGTCCACCTGCTCGCCGTCCAGCGCCGTGCGGGCGTCGGCGGCGGTCAGGGCGACCGAGGCGACCCGCACCTGGACCTCGCCGGCGGCGGGGGCGCGGTCCTCGACGGGTGCGAGGGTCAGGTCGGAGAGGTCACCGGAGCCGGGGGTGCGCAGGGCGAAGCCGCCGGGCCAGGTGCGGGTGGTGTCGCCCGGCAGCAGCCTGCGCACGTGGCGGTGGCCGGCGCGCAGGGCGACCTGGTACTCGCCGGGGGCCTCGGCGCGGCACTCGTCGAGCAGCGCCGACAGGCCGGTGCCGGGCTCGATGTCGACCAGCGTCGCGCGGTACTGCGGGGACTCGGTGAGCAGCACCCGGCCGAAGCCCCACAGGGTGGCGGCGGCCAGGTGCGCGCCGTCGCCCGGCCGGTCGCCGGGCAGCCGCTGGGCGCCCTCGGTGACCAGCCACAGCCGGGGCGGCCGCTGCTGCGCGGCCGCGTCGAGGACGGTCAGCAGGCCCAGCAGGTCGCGGTAGTTGTGCTCGCACTCGGCGCGCATCAGCTCGGCCGACATGGTGCCGGGCAGCCGCCGCCAGTTCCAGCAGACGTCCGTGACGGAGGTGTCCTCCAGGGCGCTCTTCAGCGCGGCGGTGTCCGGGACCCGCGTGACCCGGGGGCCGTCACCGTCCGGGGCGCCGATGTCGTCGGGGCCGCCGAGGAGCAGGACGTGCCGGGGGGCGGTGCCTGCGGCGAGGGCGGGCAGGGCGCGGCGCACCCACTCCGGGCGGTGCAGGAACTGCCGCTTGCCCGCGGCGCCTTCGGGGCGGGCGAGGGTGACGCCGGTCAGTTCCAGGACGGGCCTGCCGTCCTCCACGACGAGGATGTCGGCCAGGCGCCGGTCCTGCTCGGTGGTGACGCGGGCGACGACGTCCAAGCGCTCGCCGCGGGGCTTCTTGAAGTGCCGTACGGAGGCGATCTCGCGGGGCAGGAACACCGGGCCCTCGGGGTCGAGGGCGACGGCGGCCTGTACGGCGGCCTCGACCAGCTCGGCGGGCATCTGCTCGACGGCGGTGGTGCCGCGGCAGGTCAGCCGCGCGGAGTGGCCGCCTCCCTCGTGGCGGGCCGCGCTCACCAGGGCGCGGGTGCGCGGGCCGTGCGGGCGGCCCACCGAGGCGAGGTCGGTGTAGAGGTCCTCGGTGTCGCTCTCCAGGACGGCGGGGCCAAGGACGAGACCGGCGAGCCGCGGCTCGTCCTGGTCGTCGTCCTGCGCGGCGCCGAGCACGGCGGTGGCGTGCACCAGTTCGACGCTGTCCTCGCCGCCGGCGGGGTCGGTGACGGTCAGGACCGTCACGTCGGCGCCGCCGTCCGGGCGCGGCCGCAGCCGGGTGGTCAGGGTCAGGGGCGTCTCGGCCTTCAGGGTGAGCGGTGTCGGCAGCCGCAGCTCCCGGAGGGCGGCGCGGGTGTGGCCGTGGACGGCGTCCTGGAGCGCGAGCAGCAGGTCGACGTAGGCGCCGGCGGGCAGCGTCGTGCGGTCGCCGTCGGCGAAGTCGGCGAGCGCGCCCAGCTCCTCCACGGTGAACTCGGCCGTGAACTCCCGCAGCGACCCGTCGCGCGGGGACTCGGTGCCGAGCAGCGGGTGGTGGGCCGCGGCGCCCTGCGTGCCGCTCCTGCGCGGGGTGACCTGGGGCAGCCAGTAGCGCTTGCGCTGGAAGGCGTACGTGGGCAGGGAGATCTTCGCGGGGACGGCGCGCCCTTCGTGGTAGCCGTCCCAGTAGACGGGCAGGCCCGCGGTGTAGTACTCCGCGAGGGCCCGCAGCGTGGTGTCGCCACCCCGGTCGCGCCGGCGCAGGCTGGCCAGCCACAGGTGGTCGGCGACGGGCAGGGAGCGCTGGGCGAGGGCGGTCAGCGCGGTGGAGGGGCCGATCTCGACCAGGGCGTGCCGGCCGCGGCGGGCCACCGCGCGGATGCCGGCCAGGAACTGCACCGGCTCCCCGATGTGCCGCACCCAGTACTCGGGGGTGCCGATCTCGGCGAACCGGGCGAGCTTGCCGGTGACGTTGGAGATGAGGCTGATGGCCGGCTCGTGGAAGGTGATCGTCTCCAGGGCGGCGCGGAAGTCGTCGTAGACCTCGGCCATGAGCGGCGAGTGGAAGGCGTGCGAGACCGCCAGCCGGTCGACGCGCACCCCTTGTGCGGCCAGCTGCCCGGTGACCTCGGCGAGCGCCTCGGAACCGCCCGAGATCACGCACTGGTCGGGGGCGTTGGAGGCGGCGAGCGCCAGGTCGGGGTGGGGTGCGAGGAGCGGCAGCACGTCCTCGGCGGGGGCGGCGACGGCCGCCATGCCGCCCTCGGCGCGCACCGCCTGCATGAGCCGGGCGCGGGCGGCGACGAGCGTGACGGCGTCGGGGAGGCTGAACAGGCCCGCCACCGCGGCGGCCGCGGCCTCGCCGATGCTGTGCCCGATCAGCACGTTCGGGCGCACGCCCCAGGACATCCACAGCTGGGCGAGCGCGTATTCCAGGGTGAACAGGGCGGGCTGGGTGAACTCGGTGCGGTCGATGGCCTCGGGGTCCTCGGCGCCGCCGACGACGAGGTCCCGCACCGAGCGGTCCAGGTGGGCCGCGAAGAGCCGGTCGCAGGTGTCGACGTGGTCGCGGAAGACGGGGAAGCGCTCGTAGAGCGCGGCGCCCATGCCCGCGTACTGCGAGCCCTGCCCGCTGAACATGAACGCGACCTTGCGGATGCCGGCCGGGCCCTCGTGGTCGCGGTCGGCGGCCTTGTCCAGGAGCTTGGTGAGCGCGGCGCGGTCGGTGACCGGGCCCGCGAGACGGTAGGGGTGGTGGGTGCGCGCGACGTTGCCGGTGTAGCAGAGCGCATCGACCTTGACGGCGGGGTCGGCGGCGAGCAGCCCGCGGTAGTTCTCCACCTGCTCGCGCAGGGCGGCGGCGGTCTTGGCGGAGAGCGTGAACATGGGCGTGGCGGGGGCCTCGGCGGGCTCCTCGTCCGGTGCGGTGACGGCGGGCGACTGCTCCAGGACGACCGCGCCGATCGTCCCCGCGAAGCCGAAGCTGTTGACGACCGCGCGCCGCACCGGCGCCTTCCACGGCTCGCACGCGGTGGGCACCCGCACCGGGTACAGGTCCCAGGGGATGCGGCCGGAGGGCGTGTCGAGGTTGAGGTGCGGGTAGATCGTGGCGGATCTGAGCTGGAGCACCGCCTTGATGACGCCGACGATGCCCGAGGCGGGCTCCATGTGGCCGAGGTTGGTCTTCACGGAGCCGACGAGCAGCGGGTCGCTCTTGGTGTGCGAGTCGGCGAAGGTGTCGCCGATGGCGCCGAACTCGATGGGGTCGCCCAGCGGGGTGCCGGTGCCGTGCGCCTCCACGTACTGGATGTCCCTGGGGGCGAGCGCGGCGGCGGCGAGCGCGGAGCGGATCACCTTCTCCTGCGCGGGGCCGTTGGGCACGGTCAGGCCGGCGCTGTCGCCGTCCTGGCCGACGGCGGTGCCCTTGACCAGGGCGAGGACGGTGTCGCCGTCGCGGGTGGCGTCGGACAGGCGCTTCAGCACGAGGATGCCGCAGCCCTCGGCGCGGGCGTACCCGTCGGCCGACTCGTCGAAGGTCTTGCACTGCCCGTCGGGGGAGAGCATCTGCGCGTTGGAGAACATCACGGGGATGCGGGGGTGGTGCAGGGCGTTGACGCCGCCGCACAGCGCGATGTCGGTCTCGCCGGCGCGCAGCCCCTGGACGGCGACGTGCAGGGCGGCCAGGGACGAGGAGCAGGCGGTGTCGATGCTCATGCTCGGGCCGCGCCAGCCGAGGAAGTACGACAGGCGTCCCGAGAGCGGGAACATGGTGATGCCGGAGGCGAGCAGGCCGTCCAGTTCCTCGTAGGGCAGGGAGTCCAGTTCGAGGGCGTAGTCGATGGAGCTGGCGCCGATGTAGACGCCGCCGTTGCCGCGGCGCAGCGGGGCCGGGTCGATGTTGGCGTGCTCCAGGGCCTGCCAGGCGGTCTCCAGCAGCATGCGCTGCTGGGGGTCCATGTACTGCGCCTCCTTCGGGGAGATGTTGAAGAAGGCGGCGTCGAAGCGGTCGATGCGGTCGAGGAATCCACCGGACGTCGTGTGAATCTTGCCCTTGTCGTCCGGGCTCTGCGGGGTGAATGCCTCGACGTCCCACCGGTCGCCCGGAATGGGGCCGATGCCCGAGCGCCCGTCACGCAGGAAGGCATCGAATTCGTCGAGCGAATTACTGCCGCCGGGGAATCGCAGGCCGACGCCGACGATCGCGATCGGTTCGGGCGCCCGGTCGGACACCTGATGGTTCTCTGATTCCTCGTGCGGCATTGAGCGTCTCCTTCTGTCCAGGGCCCTGGTGGATCAGTTGGTGCTGGGTATCGCGCCGGCCATCGCATGGGTCGGGTCGGACACGGCGTCGACGAGGTAGTCGAGGAGCCGGCCGACCGTGGGCTCGTTGAAGAGCACGTTCGCGTTGATGGAGAGGTCGAGGATCCCTTCCAGGGTCCGCCTCATCTCGGTCAGCTTCAGCGAGGTGAGGCCGAGGTCGAAGTAGCTGATGTCGAGGGGCAGGTCCTCGGTCTCGTCCATGAGCAGAGTTGCCCTGAACTGGCCGACGAGCAGCCGCTCCAATTCCTCGGTCAGTTCTGGCCGGGGGAGTTCCCTGAATTGCTGAAGTGTCATGTGTTCGGGAGACATGGAGCCATGAAAGCAATGAAGGCTGACGCCTCACTGACGTCGCGCGCGTACCACCGGGACCCCGTACTCAGTCCCTCTTTTTGGTTCTGCTCGCGGGGTTGGCTCAATCGGTGCGCAAAACAGCGATCAGTACGGCGTCAGCGCCGGGTCAGATCGGGCTGCCACGATCGAGATGCTTCGAAACAAGAGCTGATCAGATCGGATTCCACTCGGAGAACCCCCACCCCGAAAGGCTGATAATGCTGCGCGGCGCCATACAGGAGAAAAGTGCTCCGGCACACTCCGCACTCAAGAGCTATGACCTCTACATCGCGGGCAAGGACGTCGCGGGTGACGGGTGGGTCTACACCGTCAGCGGGCGCTCCCTGCTCGAAGACGTCTTCACCAGCGTGAGCCTCAAACGCACGCTGGAACAGGACCCCGAATCCGAGGCGGCCAATCACCCGTACGTGGTGGGCCGTTGCGCGATCGCCGACGACTCCGCCATCGACCTGGCCACGCAGGCCGCGGCCGCGGCGGCGCCGGACTGGGCGGCCGTCCCGCAGGAGCGGCGGATGCGCCTCGGCACCCGGTTCCGCGAGGAACTCATCAAACACCAGGACGAGTTCCTGGACATGCTGGTCGCGGAGTCGCACCCGGTGAAGCTGGCCCGCTGGGAGCTGAGCTGCCTGCTGCAGATCTACGCCCCCGGCAGCCTTCGCTGGTACACGAAGCAGATGCGCGTCGAGAAGGAGTACGGCGGGCGCAAGCTCATCCTGCAGCGCCAGCCCGACGGCGTGGTGGCCTTCAACCCGCCGCAGAACGCCCCGCTGCCCAGCGCCGCGCTCTCCGTGCTCGCCCTGATGGCCGGCAACGCCGTCGTGGTGCGGGCACCGCGCAGCATCGCGCTGTCCACCATGTGGCTGCTGCGGGACATCGTCGCGCCGATCCTGGAGGAGTTCGACGCGCCTCCCGGTGTCCTGAACGCGGTGTGCAGCAACCCGAAGCAGACCATGGACCGGTGGGTCACCGACCCGCTGATCAACGACATCTTCTACATCGGCGGCAGCCAGGAGGGCCTGCGCTTCGAGCAGGCCTGCGTGGCCAACGGCAAGAAGCCGATCCTGGAGCTCGCCGGCAACGACGGCATCGTGGTCTGGAAGGACGCCGACGTGAAGTGGGCGGCCGAGGCCATCACCGAGTCGTTCTTCGGCTCCGGCCAGATCTGCATGGTGCCCAACTACATCCTGGTGCACCCCGCGGTCGCCGACGCCCTCATCGCCGAGGTGAAGGAACAGGTCAAGACGGTCAAGCCGGGCTTCCCCGAGGACGAGGACGTCCTGCTCTCCCCGGTGCGCCGCAGCGAGCGCTTCTTCCGGCTGCTGCGCCAGGCCCTGGACAACGGCGCCGAGCTGGTCACCGGCGGCAACCGCACGGAACTGGACGGCACCCCCTCGGAGACCGGCGTCTTCCTCCAGCCCACCGTCGTGCGTGTGGACGGCCTGGACCGCGCCCGCACCTACGACGTGGTGCGCGAGGAGACGTTCTTCCCGCTGATCCCGGTCATCGTGCCGGAGGCGGACAACGACGACGCCCTCCTGGAGGACTTCCTCCGGTTCGTCAACTCCAACGAGTACGGGCTGCGCAACTCCCTGTGGTCGCGCTCCGACCACGTCATCGACACCTTCGTGCGCCGCGTCGTCAACGGCGGCCTGCTGAAGGTCAACGACTCCCACATCGGCTTCCTGCCGTACCTGCCGAGCCACGGCGGCACCGGCCGTACCGGCGGCGCCTTCGGCGAGGCCAACTACCCCATGCTCAAGACCTCGCACGTGCAGGGCGTCAGCATCGCGCGCGACGTCAGCCCCTACCAGGCGGTCTTCGGCGCCTTCGACGACTGAACCCCATCCCCTCTCCTTCGGAGGTTGTCACGTGCGTACCCTCGATGCCGCTCGGGCCGTCTGCGAGCGCTACCACCCCGGCCTGCTCAAGGAACTGGAGCAACTCCCCTACGCCGAACGGGAGAAGCCCGGCAGTCCGATCATCGACCTCTTCCGCATCCACGGCGGGGTCGGCCTGCTGATACCGGAGAAGTTCGGCGGCCACGGCGCCGGCCCGCTGGACGCGCTGCACACCCAGCTCGCGCTCGGCGCCCTGTCGCCCTCGCTCGTCGCGGCGGTGTCCATGCACCACTTCACCGTCGCCATGCTCTACTCGCTGGCCGTCGAGAAGGGCCGGCTCACCGACGCGCAGACCGATCTGCTGCGCCGGGTCGTCCCCGACCAGCAGGTGATGGCCTCCGGCTGGGCCGAGGGCCGCACCGAGCAGAACATCCTCACCCCCGCGGTGACCGCCCGCCCGGTGGAGGGCGGCTACCTGCTCTCGGGCTCCAAGAAGCCGTGCAGCCTCTCCCGTTCGATGAGCCTGCTCACCGCGAGCATCGCCATCCACGGCCTGGAGGGCGACCCCGAACTGGCGCTGGCCCTGGTGCCCTCCGACGCGCCCGGCCTGTCCGTGCACCCCTTCTGGGGCAACGACCTGCTCGCCGCCGCGGAGAGCGACGAGGTGCGTCTGGAGGACGTCTTCGTACCGAAGGACATGGTCGTGCGCGCCGGGGCCGAGGACCCGCGCCGCCTGGACGACCTCCAGACGGCCGGCTTCGTCTGGTTCGAGATGCTCATCACCGCCGGCTACCTGGGCAGCGCCGCCGCCCTGGTCGAGCAGGTCCAGGAGCGCGAGCGCGGCAGCATCCAGGAGCGGGCCGCCCTCGCGGTCGAACTGGAGGCCGCCCTCTCGCTGCTCGAAGGCGTGGCCCGCGCGATCGGCCCCGAGCCGGGCGACGAGGCGTCGGTGGCCCGGGTGCTCGTCGCCCGCTACGCGGTGCAGAACGCGCTGCCCCGCATCACCTCGCACTCCCTGGAACTCCTCGGCGGGCTGGACTTCATCCGCTCCTCCGAGCACGCCCTCGCGGCGGCCGCGTCCGCCGCGATCGCCTTCCACCCGCCCGGCCGGGGCGCCGCCGCCGAGCCGCTCCTGCGCTACTTCGACGGGGGCCCGCTGGTCCTCGCCTGACCGCAGCCCTTGACCGCACCGCTTCTTTGGAGTGAGAAACCTGTGACCGTAATCCAGGAAAACCCGGCTGCCGCGGCAGACGCGGTCTCCGCGGCCGACACCGAGGCGGAGGTCCTCGGCCTGTACCGCGCCCACCTGAGCAAGGGCCGCGCCACCCTCGCCGAGCTGTTCGGCAGCCACATGGAAGTGGCCTCCGAGGGCGCCTGGCTCACCACGAGTGACGGCGAGCGCTTCCTCAACGCGGGCGGCTACGGCGTGTTCATCATGGGCGCCCGCCACCCCATCGTGATGGAGGAGGTGGAGCGCCAGCTCCGTACGCACCCCACCGCCACCCGCATCCTCCTCGAACCGACGGTGGCCCGCGCCGCCGAGGCCCTGGTCTCCGTCATGCCCGAGGGACTGGACCGCGTGCACTTCGGCCTCTCGGGCGCCGAGGCCGTGGAGACCGGCCTGAAGCTGGCCCGCGCCGGCGGCTTCAAGCGGACCGTCTCCATGCGGGGCGGCTACCACGGCAAGACGCTCGGTGCCCTCTCCGCCACCGCGAAGGAGGTCTACCAGGCGCCGTTCCGGCCGCTGATCCCCGACTTCCACCACCTGCCGTTCGGCGACACCGACGCCCTGGCGGCGGACCTCGCCGCCCACCCCGGTCAGACCTGCGTCATCCTGGAACCCGTCCAGGGCGAGGGCGGCGTCATCATCCCGCCCAAGGGCTACCTCAAGCGCGTCGAGGAACTCGTGCGCGAGCACGGCGGCTTCCTGATCCTGGACGAGATCCAGTCCGGCTTCGGCCGCCTCGGCGAATGGTGGGGAGCGGACTTCGAGGACGTGCGCCCCGACGTCCTGCTCGCCGGCAAGGCGCTCGGCGGCGGCGTGCTCCCCGTCTCCGCGGCCGTCGCCACCCGCAAGGCGTTCCGCCCCTTCGACAAGGACCCCTACATCCACACCGCCACCTTCTCGGGGCAGCCCGTCCTGATGGCCGCGGTGCAGGGCGCGGTACGGGCCATGAAGGAGGACCGCCTGGTCACCCGGGCCACCGACCTGGGCGCCGCGCTGCTGCCGCGGATCGCCGAGATCGCGTACCGCAACATCCCCGAACTCGTCGTCGACGTGCGCGGCCAGGGGCTGCTCATCGGCGTGGAGCTCGTCGAGGCGGGTCTCGCCGGCGAGCTGCTCATCGAACTCTTCAACCACGGGGTGGTCGCCAACCACTCCATGAACGGCAGCTCGGTGGTGCGGTTCACCCCGCCCGCCGTCCTCAGCGACACCGACGTGGAGTTCCTCCTCAACTCCTTCGACCTGGCCACCCGCGACCTTCTCAGCGGTGCGGCCACCATGCCGGAAGGCGGTAACTGATCGTGCGGCACGTAGAACTGGAAGCAGTGGTCCCCGCGGAGCAGGTCTCCACGGTCTTCGACTCCGTGATGCGCTGGGAGAAGTACCCGGACCTGGCGCCCCACGTCAACTCCACCACGGTGCACGCCACGCTGCCCGAGACGCAGTGCAGTTCCAGCTGGGAACTGCACTTCCGCAGCGGGCTGCTGCGCTGGACCGAGGACGACACCTTCCTGCCGGAGCAGGGCGAGATCCGCTTCGAGCAGTCGGACGGCGACTTCGACTCCTTCACCGGCACCTGGGCGCTGACGCAGTCCGGTGACGACGTCGCCGTGCGCTTCGACGCCGACTTCGACTTCGGCATCCCGAGCCTGGAGGGCATCCTCGACCCGATCGCCGAGCGGGTCATCAAGGAGACCGTCGCCTGGTCGCTGACCGGCCTGTTCCCCGGCACACGGATCGCGGGCGGCATCGAACTGTCGCAGCCCGCTGCCGCCTGAGACCACAGCCAGGAGCTGACCATGGACCAGGCCAATCCCTTCGAGACGCCGAAGACGTACTCCCTGCACCGCGCCGAGTACCTGGTGGGCTTCGCGGTCTCCACCGGGCTGCTCATCGCGCACATCGGCGAGATCCGCTGGATACCGGCGGTCGCGCTCTTCCTCTACATCGACCTGATCGGCTACATCCCCGGCGCCATCGCCTTCAAGCGCAGCGGCGGGAAACCGATCTCCAAGGTGTACTACGTCCTCTACAACGTGATGCACAGCCTCATCACCCAGGCCGCGGTGGCCGCGCTGTGGTGCTGGCTGATCGGTCCCGAGTGGGCGCTGCTCGTGCTGCCCTTCCACCTCTTCGGCGACCGGGGCCTGTTCGGCAACTTCATGAAGTCGTTCGCCCTGCCCTTCGAGCCGGTGCGCCAGAGCGGCTATCTGCGGCTGTTGGACGACCTGGGGATCGAGCACCCCAAGCCGGTCGGCCACGCACAGGACCCGGAGCCGGTCGGGCACATCGTCAAGCTGCCGCAGCAGGCGGCCCGGGCCCGCGAGGAGGCACTGCGATGAGCACCCTCACCCCGCTGCGCCGCCCGGTGCGCCAGGACCCGGCGGAGCGCCGCCGGGCGCTGTACCACCTGGCGTCACCGGTGTCGGTGCTGACCGTCGGCCACGCCGGCCGGCTGCACGGCACCACGGCGAGCACGGTCACCCTCGTCTCCCGCGAGCCGCTGCTGATCGGGGTCGCGCTGCGGCCCGGCTCGTCGTTCGCGCGGCTCGCCGCCGCCGAGGGGCGCTTCGTGGTCAACGTCCTGGACGGCACGCAGGGCGACCTGGCGCGGTGGTTCGCGGACAGTTCGCGCCCCGACGGCAGCGCCCAGTTCGACGGCCTGCCCTGGACGGCCGACTCCTACGCCGGCGCGCCCCGGCTGTCCGGGGCGCTCGCCCACTACTCCTGCCGGGTGCACTCCTCGCACCGGGCGGGCGACGGCGAAGTGCTGCTCGGCTACGTCGTGCGCGCCGGCGCCGAGAGCGGCCCGCCGCTGTTCAGCTACGCGGGCGACCTCGTCGCAGGCGCCCTGCATCCCGCCCGCACCACGAAGGAGACATCGGCATCATGACCGGTTCTGTGGCCCCCGAGGCCGACTGGGACAAGGCCCCCGGCTTACTCGACGGCGCGAAGGAACTCACCCTCGGGCCCGACGACTGCGACCTCGCCTACTGGTTCACCTCCGTCGCCCAGGGCACCCTGCGCGACCGGGGCGCGACCGGACACCACGAGAACGCGACCGTCCCCGACTTCCTGAAGGCACCCGGCCCGCTGCGCGACGCGCTGGTCCTGGAGTTCGGCTTCCGCGGCCTGTCCGAGGAGATCGCGACCCGCCTCCTCGGGCACTACGTGGCGCTGGCCCCGGGCGTGCCCGAGATGGAGTTCTACGCCACCCAGCTCATCGACGAGGCCCGGCACGCCCGCGTCTTCCGCAACCACCTGGTGGAGCTGGGGCACCCCGCGGGCACCCTGCTCAAGGACATCGACGAGATGGCCGCGGACTACCGCAAGCGCGTCCTGGACCCGGTCGTCGACTTCACCCTCGACATCGTCCGCGACCAGGCCGACTTCGCCGGTGGCGTCGCCGTCTTCGCCATCGTCATCGAAGGGGTGCTCGCCCCGGCCGCCGAGCTGAGCGAGCGCAAGTGGACCCCGCTGTCCCCGGCCACCGGGGAGATCTCGCGCGGCACCGCCATCGACGAGATCCGCCACCTGACGGTGGCCAGCACCATCCTGCGCGACCACATCGTGGCCCACCCCGAGTACCGCCCGCGCCTGATGGAGATCCTGCGCGCCGGCGTCAAGCTGTGGGACGAGATCCCCGACCGGGAGTTCGTCATCCACCGCGAGGAGCTGTTCCAGAAGGGCATGGCCGACCACGCCGACAAGATCGGCGACTACGAGATCTGGCCCGGCGTACGGATGCTCGACACCACTCCCGAACAGCGCTACGACATGGCCGAGCAGTGGACCGACGAGATGGCCGAGTCCCGCATGGCGTACATGGGGCTGCCCGTCGAGGTCCTCAGCAGTCCGGAGCCGGGCGCATGAGCGGCGCGGCCCGGCCCCTCGGCCGGTCGGCGGTGATCTGCGGCATCGGCTCGTACGTGCCGCCGAACAAGGTGACCAACGACGAGCTCTCGCAGCGCCTCGACACCTCCGACGCGTGGATACGCTCCCGCACCGGAATCGCCGAGCGCTACGTGGTCTCGCCCGGCACCGCCACCTCCGACCTGGCGGTGGAGGCCGGTCTGCGCGCGCTGAAGTCGGCGGACACCGAACAGGTGGACGCCGTCGTCCTGGCCACCACCACCCCCGACCAGCCGTGCCCGGCGACCGCGCCGACGGTGGCGGCGCGGCTCGGACTCGGGCAGGTCGCGGCGTTCGACGTGGCCGCCGTCTGCTCCGGGTTCCTCTACGGGCTCGCCACCGCCTCCGGTCTGATCGCCGCGGGGCTGGCCGAGCGGGTGCTGCTGGTGGCCGCCGACGCGTTCACCACCATCGTCAACCCCGAGGACCGCACCACCGCGGTGATCTTCGCGGACGGCGCGGGGGCCGTGGTCCTGCGGGCCGGGGACGCCGGTGAACCCGGCGCGGTCGGGCCGCTGGTCCTCGGCAGCGACGGCGAGCTGAGCCATCTCATCGAGGTGCCGGCCGGCGGCTCCCGGCAGCGCTCGGCGGGCACCGCGCCCGAGCCGGGCGACGAGTACTTCCGGATGCTCGGCCGCGACACCTACCGGCACGCGGTGGAGCGGATGACCGTCACCTCGCAGGAGGCGGCCGAGCAGGCCGGCTGGCGGCTGGCGGACATCGACCGGTTCGCCGCCCACCAGGCGAACGCCCGCATCCTCGACTCCGTCGCGGAACGGCTCGGCATCCCCGCCGAGCGGCAGCTCACCAACATCGAGCAGGTCGGCAACACCGGCGCCGCCTCGCTCCCCCTGCTCCTGTCCCAGTCCGCCGCCGACGGCCGGCTCACCGCCGGCCACCGAGTCCTGCTCACCGCGTTCGGCGGCGGACTCTCCTGGGGGGCCACGACGCTCGTCTGGCCCGAAGTGCAGTCCGTCTGACGCCCACCGGCGCCGGGCGGCACCTCCTCAAGACCCGTACGCCGAACGGCGCGTACGCCTTTCGAAAGGGATCGTCATGATGCTGGAGCAGCTCAAGGAAATCCTGTCCAACAAGCTCAAGGTGTCCCCCGAGGCCATCACGCCGGAGGCCACCAGGGACGACATCGAGCTGGACTCGCTGGCCGTGGTGGAGCTGTCGCTGCTGCTCAAGTCCGAACTGGACATAGACGTCAGCGACGACGACCTCCTGGAGGCCGAGACCGTGGCCGACATGGTGGAACTCATGGAGACGAGGAGCGCGAAGGTCTGATGGCCGGCATCGACATCGCCGTCACCGGGCTCGGCCTCGTCACCCCGGGCGGTATCGGGGTGGGGCCGAGCTGGGCGGCGGTCTGTGAGGGCCGGTCGGGCGCGGCGTTCGATCCCGTACTGGCGGACAATCCGGTACGGATCTCCTGCCGTGTGCCCGGCTTCGACCCCGAAGCGCTGTTGACGGCCCGCAGGGCCCACCGGCTGGACCGTTTCGTGCAGTTCGCGCTGGTCGCCGCGCGTGAGGCGATCGCTGACGCCGGGCTCGACCCGCTGACCTGGGACGGCGCCCGGGTCGGGGTGGTGCTCGGCTGCGCGGACGGCGGCCCCGGCACGGTCGAGGAACAGCACACCGTCCTACGGGAGAAAGGCGCCGACCGGGTCTCGCCGCTGCTGCTGCCCATGCAGCTGCCGAACATGCTGGCCGGTCAGACGGCCATCGAGTTCGGGGCGACGGGACCCAACCTGGTGGTGGCCACGGCCTGCGCCTCCGGGGCGACGGCCATCGGCACGGCGCGGGACCTGCTCGCGCTCGGCCGCTGCGACGTCGTCCTCGCGGGCGGCAGCGAGGCCATGATCACGCCGTTGGTGATGGCCGGGTTCGCGCAGATGGGCGCCCTGTCCCGGCGCGAGGACGACCCCACACACGCCTCGCGTCCCTTCGACGCGGAGCGGGACGGGTTCGTCGCGGGTGAGGGCTCCGGGATCCTCGTCATGGAACGCGTCGAGGACGCCAGGGCCCGCGGGGCGCACGTGCACGGCCGGATCATCGGCTACGGCGCCACCGCGGACGCCCACCACATGACGTCCCCGCATCCGGACGGCGCCGGGGTGGAGGCGGCGGTCCGCGCGGCCCTCGCCGACGCCGGCGCCGACCCGGACGACGTCCAGCACGTGAACGCCCACGGCACCTCGACGCCGCTCAACGACGTCGCCGAGGCGAGGATGATCAAACGGACCCTCCAGGGGGATCCGCTGGTCACCTCGACCAAGGGCGTGACCGGGCATCTGCTGGGCGCGGCGGGTGCGGTGGAGGCCGCGTTCACGCTGCTGAGCATCGAGCACGAACTGGTGCCGCCCATCGCCAACCTGGTCATGCCGGACCAGGAGGTCGACATCAAGCTAGCGTACTCGGCGACCTCCATGCCCATCGATCTGGCGCTGAGCAATTCCTGCGGGTTCGGGGGGCAGAACACCGTCCTGGCCCTCGCCCCCGCGTGAGCACCGGAGCCGACCCGCTCCCAGCCCCGCCCCCTCCCCTGCCCCGGCAGGAGCCGCAGCCGCCCCTCGCCAGGGGGGCGGCTCGGCGCATCTCCCCCGCCCCGCACCGCGAGACCCCAGGAGAAGCCATGCACGATCCGCGCGAACTGATCGCCGCCGGACCCGAGGCGGTGCGGCGCCTGGCCCGCCGCCGGCACGACCTCGACCTGAACGCGCTGGACGCGGCCCACCGCGGCCGGGCCGACGCCCAGGCCGAGGTGACCCGGCTGCGCACCGAGGCGAACCGCGCCACCCGTGAACGCAGGTCCGGGCCACCCACCGAACAGGAGAAGGAGGCGGCCCGCGCGCTGCGCGCCGACGTCCAGCGGGCCGAGGCGGCCGCCAAGGAGGCGGGCAAGCGCCTCGCGGACCTGGTCCTGACCATTCCGAACATCCCGCTGGACTCCGTGCCCGACGGCGACTCCGAGAAGGAGGCCGTGGAGGTGCGCCGGGGCGGCCCGCCCGCGTGCGAGGCGTCCGACGCCCGCCACCACGCCGACATCGGCGAGCGGCTCGGCATCTTCGACGGCAAGGCCGCGGCGCGGCTCTCCGGGGCCCGCTTCACCGTGAGCCGCGGTCCCGGGGCCCGCCTGGAGCGGGCCCTTGCCGACTTCTTCCTCGATCTGCACACCGGCGAGCACGGCTACACCGAGCACTCGGTGCCGTTCCTCGTCAACCGCGACACCATGACGGGCACCGGGCAGCTCCCGAAGTTCGCCGACGACCTGTTCGCCACGCAGGTCGGGGAGCGCGAGCTGTTCCTGATCCCGACCGCCGAGGTCCCGCTCACCAACCTGCTCGCGCAACAGACCCTGGACGCCCGCGAGATGCCGTACGCGTTCACCTCCCGCACCCCGTGCTTCCGCGCCGAGGCCGGGGCCTACGGCAGGGACACCCGGGGCATCCTGCGGCTGCACCAGTTCGAGAAGGTGGAGCTGGTCCGGGTCTGCGCGGCCGAGGACGCCCAGGAGGAGCTCGAACTCATGCTGGGCCACGCCGAGGAGTGCCTGCGGCGCCTCGGACTGTCCTACCGCGTGGTCCTGCTGCCGGCGGGCGACCTCGGGTTCTCGGCCCGGATGACGTACGACATCGAGGTGTGGCTGCCGGGCAGCGGCTCCTACCGCGAGATCTCCTCGGTCTCCGACTGCGGCACCTTCCAGGCCCGCCGCGCCGGCATCCGGTGCCGCACGGCGGACGGCCGCAAGGAGTACGCGGCGACGCTGAACGGCTCGGCGCTGCCCATCGGCCGCACGGTGGCCGCGCTCCTGGAGCAGGGCGCCCGGCCGGACGGTTCGGTGGAGCTGCCCGAGGCCCTCATCTCGTACACCGGGTTCCGCAGGATCCTGCCCGACGGCACCACCGAGTGACCCAGCCGGGTCCGCGCGCACGACGAATGGGGGGAGTTCAGGTGATCACCTGAACTCCCCCCATCGCTGTGGCCTCGCGGGCGCCGGGTCACGCGCCCATCATGTGGGCCCCGCCGTCCACGTGGACGATCTCGCCCGTCGTACGGGGGAAGAAGTCCGACAGCAGCGCGACGATGCCGCGGGCCGCCGGGTCCGGGTCGGTGAGGTCCCAGCCGGCCGGGGCGCGGGTGTGCCAGTCGTCCGCCAGCTCGGAGAAGCCGGGGATGGACTTGGCGGCCATGGAGCGCAACGGCCCCGCGGCCACGAGGTTGCAGCGCACACCGCGGGCGCCGAGGTCCCGGGCGAGGTAGCGGCTGGTGGACTCCAGCGCCGCCTTGGCGACGCCCATCCAGTCGTACTTGGGCCAGGCGACGCTCGCGTCGAAGGTGACGCCCACCACCGAGCCGCCGCGCGGTTCCATGAGCGGCAGGCAGGCGGTGGTCAGGGACTTCAGGGAGTACGCGGAGACGTGCACGGCCGTCGAGACGTCCGCCCAGCTCCCGTCGAGGAAGTGGAAGGCGCCGGGCGGACCGTAGGCGATGGAGTGGACGACGCCGTCGAGGCCGTCCACGTGCTCGCGCAGACGGTCGGCGAGGCCGTCGAGGTGGTCCTGGTCGGTGACGTCCAGCTCGACGACCGGGGCCGGTTTCGGCAGCAGTCCGGCGGTGCGCTCGATCAGGGAGAGTCGCCCGAAGCCGGTCAGCACGACCTCGGCGCCCTCCAGTTGGGCGATGCGGGCCGCGTGGAAGGCGATGG
The DNA here is from genome assembly GCF_055581265.1 of Streptomyces sp. NPDC031466. NCBI lineage: Bacteria > Bacillati > Actinomycetota > Actinomycetes > Kitasatosporales > Streptomycetaceae > Streptomyces > Streptomyces sp. NPDC031466. The sequence goes on along the minus strand of NZ_JBVIJT010000009.1, from coordinate 8,312 downwards.
ACGCCTCGGTCAGGACGCCGGTCACGAGGACGCGCTTGCCCGCGAGGAGGCCGCTCATGACGCGACCACCGCCCGCGGCAGCGCGGCGACCAGGTCGGAGTCGTGGGACAGGGCGCCGAGCGCGGCGGCGCCGCCGGGCGAGCCGAGCCGCTCGAAGAAGGCGGCGTTGGAGCCGCGGTGGTCGCCCCAGTCGCCGGGCACGTCGTCCTCGAAGTAGATGGCCTCCACGGGGCAGACGGGCTCACAGGCCCCGCAGTCCACGCACTCCTCGGGGTGGATGTAGAGGGCGCGGCCGCCTTCGTAGATGCAGTCCACGGGGCATTCGTCGATGCAGGACTTGTCCTTCACATCGGCGCAGGGCTGAGCGATGACATAGGCCATGCGGGATTCCTCCTTGTCGCAGCGGGACGGATGGTCAGCCGGCGGGCAGGCGGTCGACCGAGGCGCCGGTGGTGCGCTCGCCCAGGGTGAGGACGGTCACGGCGAGCGCGGTCATCACGGCCGCGATGACGCCGAACAGCGCCCCCGGCCCGTAGGTCTGCAGGACCGGGAGCAGGGCGAACGGCAGGGCCGCGGCGCTGAGTTTGGACAGTGAGTACGCCGCGCCGGACGCGGCCGCGCGGATGGCGGTGGGGTACTGCTCGGCGAGGTAGACGTGCGAGACGCTGGAGAAGAGGTTGCTGCACACGGTGTAGACGAAGCCGAAGGTCATGACGAGCGTCGGCGAACCCGCGTAGCTGAAGCCGAGTCCGGCCACGACCATCGCGCCCGCCGAGGCGACCACCAGCTTCTTGCGCTCGACGCGGTCGATGATCGGCAGCGCGAGCGCGGAGCCCACGGGGTAGCCGAGGAAGCACACCGCGGTGAAGCCGAGGCCGGCGACGATCCCGTACCCCTTGGCGGCGAGGATCTGCGGCGCGAGCGTGCCGAAGCCGTAGTAGCCGACCGTGGAGAGCGAGCAGAAGATCCAGAGCATGGTGGTGCGCCGGCGCAGGTGGGGCTGGAAGATGTCGCGCAGCCTGGGCGTCGTGCCCGGATCGTGCCCCGGGCCCTCTTCGACTCCCGGCCCGGGGTCGGCCTTGCGCAGGTCGGCCGCAGCCGCGGCCGCCGCCCCGGCCGGGACCTCGGCCTCCATGCGGGAGACCAGCTCCTCCGCCTCCGCCTCGCGGCCGACCGTCGCCAGCCAGCGCGGGGACTCGATGAGCCGCCTGCGCAGCACCCACACCACGGCCGAGCCGAGCGCCCCGATGACGAAGAGCCAGCGCCAGCCGTCGATGCCGAGCGGTGTCAGCGGCACCAGCCACAGGGCCGCGAAGCCCACGGCGGGCACCCCGCAGAAGGCGAGGGTGTAGGCCCAGGCGATGTACCGGCCGCGCTTCTTCGCGGGCAGCACATCCGACAAGTAGCAGTCGGACAGGGACTGTTCGGCGCCGATGCCGATGCCCGCGAAGAACCGCGTGGCGATCAGCCAGGCCGCGTTCGGCGAGAAGGCGCCGAGCAGCGAGAAGCCCGAGTAGATGGCGAGGTTGATCAGGAACGCCCGGCGCCGCCCGTACCGGTCGGCGATCTTGCCGAGCAGCAGCGAGCCGATGAACTGGCCGATGAAGGCGGAGGCGAGGACCAGCTTCAACTCGGTGGCACCGAAGGCGAAGTCGTTCTGGAGGACCTTGGCGATGGTGCCGGAGAGGTTGTTCTCGAACGTGTCGAAGAGCAGCCCGACGCCGATCACCGCGGTGATGCTGCGGTGGGTCGGGGTGATCGGCATCCGGTCGAGCCGGGCGCCGATCGAGGCGCCCGGCGTGAGGACGGCCGGAGCCGCCGGTCTGGTGACGGTGTCGGTCATCAGGCGGCTCGCCCGACGTGCGCGTCGACCTCGCCGCGGCGGACCGGCGCGCTGACCTCGTGCAGGTAGGAGGCCACTTCGCGGTAGGAGGCCCAGAAGCCGACCTCGTGGTAGGGCACCCCGCGCTCGGCGCAGTACTCGCGGGTGAGTTCACGGGCCCGCCCCAGGTTCTTCTGCGGCATGGCGGGGAACAGGTGGTGCTCCACCTGGTAGTTGAGACCGCCGTACAGGAAGTCGATGAACCAGGACGGACGGATGTTGCGGGAGGTCAGGACCTGGCGCTCCAACCAGTCCAGGGTCTCCTCGTCACCGTCGCGCACGTCCATGCCCTTGTGGTTCGGGGCGAAGATCATGCCGAAGTAGACGCCGAGGGTGGCCTGCTGGACCAGGATGAAGGCGACCCCGAGGACCGGCGACAGGACGGTGAAGACGCAGGTCAGGTAGATCGCGGCCCGCGCTATGAGCAGCGTGGACTCCAGGACGGGACGCTTGGTGAGGCCCTGTGCGATCGACTTCACGGCCGTCTTGTGCATCTTGAACGACTCGAGGACGAGCAGCACGAAGAAGAGCACGCTCTGGTAGCGCACGATGAAGCGCTGCCGGGGGGTGCGGGTCGCGTACTGCTTGATGTCGAAGATCGCGGTGCGCCGGCCGATGTCCGGGTCCATGTCGAGGTGGTTGGGGTTGCTGTGGTGGCGGTTGTGGTGGTTGACCCACCAGCCGAAGCTGACGCCGTTGACGAAGTTGGCGTGGAAGTAGCCGACGGCGGAGGCGGCCCGCTTGTCGCGGAACATCGCCTTGTGTCCGGCGTCGTGCCACATGAAGGAGGACTGGCCGCCGCACAGGCCCATCCACACCGCCACGACGAGCTGCCACCACGAGTCTCCCAGCAGGAAGAACGCGGTGAGCCCGGCCACGAGCAGCGAGGTGTTGCGGATCAGGCGCCCCACGTAGTACCGCGGGTTCAGGTCGAGCAGCCCCTCGGCCTTGACGCGTTTGAGGAGCTCGGAGAACGTGGCGGATGCCCCGGTGCGCTGCGGGACGTCGGTGCGCTGCGGGGCTACGGCGACACCGGTCTCTTGGACGTGCGGACGCTGCATACGAAGCTCTCCTCGGAAGAAGTGCCCGAACCGGGCGACGGCGCCCGCCCGGCGCACGGGACCCGCTGGAGCACGGTGCGGCTGAGCGCGTGCGGTACCCCATCGGACGGACGCCGGGCGAACGTGTGTGCAGCGTTCCGTGGAGCGCTGATGTGGCGCTGATGCTGAGCTGATCGGCCAGGTCGCGGCGCACCTGCCGCGATCAGTCCGCCGGGTCGGGCTCGGCCCGCAGCAGGGCGTCCAGGTCCCGCACCACGGCGTCCGCGGCGCGGGCCACGTCCTCGTCGTCGGGGGCGCCGATGACGCCCATGAGCTGTTCCACCATGGTGTGCTTGAGCGCGTCGACGGTCTGCGCGTTGTCACTCATCGTTCATCCACTCCTTTTCGCGTTGCGGCTGTCTGGCTACTTGATGCGCCGTCAGAAGGCGTTGCAGGCACGGAAGATGTGCGCGAAGGAGGCGAGCGAGGCGGGTCCGTCGAAGGCGACGTACTCCGGGATGACCGCGTCGGGCGCCCACTTGTGCTTGTACGAGAGCTGCGTCTGGGCCGGGTAGAGCGCGGCGCCCTCGGCCCACAGGGCGTGCATCAGCCACTGGAAGGCGGGGCTGTGGCCGTCCAGTTCGTTGGCGGCGTCCAGCCCGGTGAAGGGCGTGAAGCCGAAGTGCAGCCACTGCACGCCCTCACCGCGGAACACCTCGATGGCGTGCGCGTTGATGGCCTCCATCAGGCCCGGCGACCCGTCCGGCACCCGCCGGCTCAGGTCGTGCATCCAGCCGGCGCGGGCGCCGTAGACCGGGGAGTACGAGATGTACGCCACGGGTTCCCCGGCGATGGTGCCGACGAACAGCCGCCGCTCCTGCTGCGCCTCGCCGCCGATCTCGCCGACCAGGAACTCCAGGGGGCGGGCCGCGCCCTTGCTGGAGAGCCAGGCGCCGTCGATCGTCTCCAGCGCCTGACGCCAGGCGCCGGCCTCGACCTCCTGTATCTGCAGGCCGTTGCGGTAGGCGCGGGAGATCTTGTTGCGCAGCTGCATGAAGCGGGTGCCGCGCAGGGTGAACTCCGGGAGGCTCACCGCCCAGGAGGCGCCGATCTGGTTGACGGTGTAGCCGCGCGCCGCGTAGCGCTCGGCGTCGTCGCGCTGGAGCTGGACGCCCACGTGGGTGAGCCCCTGCTCCTTGACGTGGTCCCGGAAGCCGTCGAGGAGGCCCTCGTACTCCTCCGGGGCGGCGAAGGGCCCACCGAACTGGACGGCGAACCGGCCGGTCCTGCGGTAGACGACGACACCGTCGGAGCCGGGTCGGGTGTAGGTGCTGTTGCCACTGTTGAGCGCGAGGAACGCGCTGGGATTCTCGGCCCGCGTATAGGTGCGAACAGCCCGGAGAATCGGGTTTTCCACTACGGTCACGGTCATGATCCGTTTCCCTTTCGGCAGCCGTTGCGGTCGTTGAGAGTAGAGCACCGCCGCCCCTTTGATGGGAAGGGCGAAAAGCTTACGAGGCAGGTCCGTGACGGCACGTCAGCAGGGCGTCAGCCGCTTGTCAGAACCGCCTGGCAATGTTCTTCTCGTGAACGGAACGGGAAACCGGGACGGGAACACGGAGAGGTGCCCGGAGTGGTTTATCGGGGACTTCGAGCTCAGCTCAAGGTCGGGCCCCCAGGGGCCCACGCAGGTTCGAATCCTGCCCTCTCCGCAGGCACGCAGCTCTGTGCCAGCACGACCAGGAGAGGTGCCCGGAGTGGTTTATCGGGGACCTCGGGCTCAGCCCAGGTCGGGTCGCTCGCGACCCACGCAGGTTCGAATCCTGCCCTA
>NZ_JBVIJT010000009.1:0-3463 GCF_055581265.1 Streptomyces sp. NPDC031466 | reverse complement strand
CCTCTCCGCAGGCATGAAACTCTGTGCCAGCACGACCAGGAGAGGTGCCCGGAGTGGTTTATCGGGGACTTCGAGCTCAGCTCAAGGTCGGGCCCCCTGGGGCCCACGCAGGTTCGAATCCTGCCCTCTCCGCAGGCATGAAACTCTGTGCCAGCACGACCAGGAGAGGTGCCCGGAGTGGTTTATCGGGGACTTCGAGCTCAGCTCAAGGTCGGGCCCCCAGGGGCCCACGCAGGTTCGAATCCTGCCCTCTCCGCCAGCGGAACATGGACTTCCACACCTACTTCGCCGGGCCTCCCCCGCCCCGGTGAAGCGACCGCCCCGGCGCCCCGCGACAGCGGCTGGACCGCCGGGGCGGACCTACGTCCGATGGACACGCACATCTTTTCCCGGACGAACGCCCAGGTCAGCCCCGTATTCAACTACCTGAGGCGACTCGTTCAAAAAAATACCTTCCCAAAGGAATGATACCGTGAGAGGGTCTTCGCTGGAAGGGAGTCAGAGGGTGCACCCCTGCCTCCCCCCGGCTGGGGACACCCAGAGATCGCCACGCCGACCTCCACCCGCGGTCCCCCACACCGCAGCACCGATGGCCCTGGCGACCCGGAAGGTGAACCGCCCCGACGTTGCAGCAACGAAAGCCAAGGGGGAAACGGCATGCTGAGCTTTTCCATTCTCGGAGCACTGCAGATCCGCACCGCTTTAGGTTTCGCGGAGATCTCTGGAGACCTCCAACGGAATCTCATCCAGACCCTGCTCGTCAGCGAGGGCCGCCCGATTTCGGGAGAGATCCTCGTGGAGGAAATGTGGGGCGATTCTGTCCCCGACAAGCAGGCCAATGCACTGCAGGCACACATCAGCAGGCTCCGCCGGAAACTGAAGAGCCTGGAACCGGATCTGCCGGTTTCCCGGGTGACCATTCACCCTTCGGGTTACCGGCTCACCATCCATGAGGGCGAGTTCGACGCCGCCGAGTTCACCAAGGCGGTCCGCCAGGCGGAGGCGGCGGGGGCCTCCGATCCCGGTGCCACCGCGGAACTGCTGGGCCGGGCGCTCGCCCTGTGGCGGGGCCCCGTATTCGGCGACTTTCCCGGCGGCACCATTTGCCAGCTGGCCTGCGCCCGTTACGAGGAATACCGCATGCGGGCCATGGAGCTGCGATTCGAGGCAGAACTGCGGCTGGGTCACCACGCGGCGATGCTCGCGGAACTGCACGAGGCACACAGTAATCACCCTCTGCGGGAACGCTTCTGCGAACAGCTGATGGTCGCCCTGTACCGCTCGGGCCGCCAGGCCGACGCCCTCAACGTCTACCGCGCCATGCGCCGCCACCTCTCGGACGAACTGGGCATCGACCCGTCCCCCGCACTGCGCGACGTGGAACACGCGATCCTCGCGCACGATCCGGCACTGACGGGCGCCGCCCGCACCCTGCTCCAGCCGGCCTGACCGGGTGGCGGCCCCTTGAACGGGGCCGCCGTCCGTCACCTCGTACGCGGGGGGCGCCACGCCGCTCTCCCCTCCCCTTATATGGGCGAGGCTCCGTATATGGGCGAGCCCTCCGTACGGGCGAGGCCTCCGGTTGTACGCGAGCCGCGGCCAAAGGCCGACAACCGCCCAACCACCGGCGGACGGAGACCGACTGGGCGGAGCCCGACGCACCGCCACCACCGACAGGCCCCCGCACGGCCCCGTCACCGCAGGTCGACCCCCCATGTACACGGCGTCAGCGGCCGGTCAGCGGCACTTGTCACCATGTGAACGGAAAGCGGGCGCCCGCCCTCCGCGCGGACCCCCGTACGCGTCCCGGTATGCGTCCCGCGCGGCGCGCATGAACCCCCAACCACCGTATCCACCAGGAGTTTCCATGACCACGAGCCAGACCTCCGCACGCCTTGGAACCGCGGCCACGAACTCGTCCGCCGCGCGCCCGCTGCGTCTGTTCCTCGGTCTCGACGCCGCCGTCACGGCCGGCAACGGCCTGATCTACCTGATCGCCGCCGGCCCCGTCGGTGACCTCCTCGACATGAACACCGGCTTCCTGCGCGCGATCGGCGTCTTCCTCACCGTCTACGGCGTCCTGGTCGGCCTCCTCGCCGCCCAGCAGGTCCCGTCCGCCACGGCCACGAAGGTCGTCATCGAGGCCAACCTGCTGTGGGCCGCCGCCAGCGTCGCCACCGCGATCTTCGGCTGGTTCGACCCCAACACCATCGGCACGGTGTGGATCCTCATGCAGGCCGTCGTCGTCGGCGGGTTCGCCGTGCTCCAGATCAGCGGCCTGCGCAAGCTCACCAACTGAACCGCGCACAGCGTCCCCGGTGACGGCAGCGCAACGGGTAAGGGGAGAGATGAAACTCCACGTCGCGGAGCTGGCGGCGATCCGGGAGCAGGTCCACGCAGGCCCCGGTGAACCGGCTACCGCCGCTCAGAAGGCCAAGGGCAAGCTCACCGTGCGCGAGCGGATCGCGCTGCTCCTGGACGAGGGTTCGTTCCGCGAGGTCGAACCCTTGCGCCGGCACCGGGCGACCGGTTTCGGCCTGGAGGCGAAACGCCCGTACACGGACGGTGTCGTCACCGGTTGGGGCACGGTCGAGGGCCGGACGGTCTTCGTCTACGCGCACGACTTCCGCATCTTCGGCGGCGCGCTCGGCGAGGCGCACGCCACGAAGATCCACAAGATCATGGACATGGCCATCGCGGCCGGTGCTCCGCTGGTCTCTCTGAACGACGGCGCGGGCGCCCGGATCCAGGAGGGCGTCTCCGCGCTCGCCGGCTACGGCGGCATCTTCCAGCGCAACACCAAGGCGTCCGGTGTCATCCCGCAGATCAGCGTGATGCTGGGCCCGTGCGCGGGCGGCGCCGCGTACAGCCCGGCCCTCACGGACTTCGTGTTCATGGTCCGCGAGACCTCGCAGATGTTCATCACGGGACCGGACGTGGTGAAGGCCGTGACCGGCGAGGAGATCACCCAGAACGGCCTCGGCGGCGCCGACGTCCACGCCGAGACGTCGGGCGTCGCGCACTTCGCGTACGACGACGAGGAGACGTGCCTCGAAGAGGTTCGGTACCTCCTCACGATGCTGCCGTCGAACAACCGCGAGAACCCGCCGGCGACCACCACCGACGACCCGTCGAACCGCACCTGCGAGCCACTGTTGGACCTGGTGCCGGTGGACGGCAACCGCCCGTACGACATGCACCGGGTCATCGAGGAACTGGTCGACGAGGGCGACTTCCTGGAGGTCCACGAGCGCTGGGCGCGGAACATCATCTGCGCCCTCGCCCGCCTGGACGGCAAGGTCGTGGGCATCGTCGCCAACCAGCCGCAGGCCCTGGCCGGCGTCCTGGACATCGAGGCCTCCGAGAAAGCCGCACGCTTCGTCCAGATGTGCGACGCCTTCAACATCCCCATCGTCACCCTCCTGGACGTCCCCGGCTTCCTGCCCGGCGTCGACCAGGAACA
>NZ_JBVIJT010000008.1:308992-493146 GCF_055581265.1 Streptomyces sp. NPDC031466 | reverse complement strand
GCGCTTCCCTTCGGTGTTTCTTTTGTTCTTGCGTTTCCGACTCTATCAGACTCTTTCGTGTCCGATTTCCTCGGTGCCTTTCCGGTTCCCGCTCCGGCCTTTCGGCTTTCGCGTTTCCCTTTCCGGCGGCTCCGACATTATCAGATCTCATTCGACTCTCTGACCACGGTCACCGCGGCATGCGGAACCAGACTCAGGGATAGGATCTGTCGTGAAGGATGTCGCCGAGCCGGGACGCTGAACCGCGTCCCACGACCTCAGGCAGAGTCCGACTCTACATCGCCGCACGGGTGGGCGCAAATCGTTTGTGCTGCTCCCCTACGTCCGTCAACCGGGATCTGTCGTGCGGAACCGGGACTTCTTATGACTTACGCTTCTGATCAGCGCGTCGTCCAGGACAGGTAGCGACGGCGGCTACGAATCTCCACCCCCTGGGAGGCATGCCATGACCAGTGTTTCGTCCCCGCTTGCAGGACGCGCCATTGGACTGTCCGCAGTACCGGATCCCGTCTTCTCAGGTGCCATGGTCGGCCCTGGTACGGCCATTGATCCCGTGCGCGAGGCTTCCGAGGCGGTCTCCCCCGTGGACGGCATCATCGTCTCTCTTCACCCCCACGCCTTCGTGGTGGTCGACGATCAGGGTCACGGCGTCCTGACTCACCTCGGCATCGACACGGTTCAGCTCAACGGTGAGGGCTTCGAGCTCCTCGTCAACAAGGGGGACACCGTGCGGCGCGGCCAGGCCGTGGTGCGCTGGAACCCCGCCGCCGTCGAGGCCGCCGGCAAGTCCCCCGTGTGCCCCGTCGTGGCCCTCGAAGCCACGGCCGAGTCCCTCTCCGCGCTGGTCGAGGACGGCGACGTGAAGACCGGCGACGCGCTCTTCGCCTGGAAGTGACGTCATCGCCGTCACTGACGGCGCTCAGCACAATCAACGCGGCGGCTTCGGTCGCCGCACTATCGGAGACGGGTGAGATGGAGACAACGCTGCGAGGCGTCGGTGTGAGCCACGGTGTGGCGATCGGCGAGGTTCGGCACATGGGCACGGCGGTTCTCGAGCCGCCGGCCAAGCAGATTCCCGCGGAGGAGGCCGAGCGCGAACAGGGGCGCGCCCGCCAGGCCGTGGAAGCTGTGGCGGCCGACCTGAATGCACGCGGCAATCTGGCCGGTGGCGAGGCCCAGGCGGTGCTCGAGGCGCAGGCCATGATCGCTCAGGACCCGGAGCTCATGTCTGACGTCGACCGACGCATCACCGTCGGCAGCACGGCCGAGCGCGCGGTCTACGATGCGTTCTCCCACTACCGTGAACTGCTGGCGGGCGCCGGTGAGTACATGGCCGGGCGGGTGGCTGACCTCGACGACGTGCGGAATCGCATCGTCGCGCGGCTGCTCGGTGTTCCGATGCCGGGTGTGCCGGACAGCGACGAGCCGTACGTACTGATCGCCCGGGACCTGGCGCCCGCGGACACGGCTCTGCTCGACCCGGCGCTAGTGCTCGGTTTCGTCACGGAAGAGGGCGGCCCGACCAGCCACAGCGCGATCCTCGCCCGGGCGCTCGGTGTGCCCGCCGTCGTGGCGCTGCCGGGTGCCGGTGAGCTCGCCGAGGGCACGGTCGTGGCCGTCGACGGCAGCACCGGTGAGATCTTCGTGGACCCGAGCACCGAGAAGCGGGAGCAACTGGCGGCCGCCGCTGCCCAGCGCAAGGCCGCGCTCGCCGCGTCCACCGGGCCGGGGGCGACGTCCGACGGGCACAAGGTGCCGCTGCTCGCCAACGTCGGTGGTCCCGCCGATGTGCCGGCGGCCGTCGAGGCGGGTGCCGAGGGCGTCGGTCTCTTCCGTACCGAGTTCCTCTTCCTGGACGACAGCACCAAGGCGCCGTCCGAGGAGAAGCAGATCGAGGCGTACCGCAAGGTTCTCGAGGCCTTCCCCGAGGGCCGTGTCGTCGTGCGGGTCCTGGACGCCGGTGCGGACAAACCGCTCGACTTCCTGACGCCGGGCGACGAGCCGAACCCGGCGCTGGGCGTGCGGGGTCTGCGGACGCTGCTCGATCACCCGGAGGTGCTGCGCACGCAGCTGACCGCGCTGGCCAAGGCCGCCGAGGGACTGCCGGTCTACCTCGAGGTCATGGCTCCCATGGTCGCGGACCGCACCGACGCCAAGGCGTTCGCGGACGCGTGCCGTGAGGCCGGGCTGCGGGCGAAGTTCGGCGCGATGGTGGAGATCCCGTCGGCGGCTCTGCGGGCGCGCTCGATCCTGCAGGAGGTCGAGTTCCTCTCGCTCGGCACCAACGACCTCGCGCAGTACGCCTTCGCGGCCGACCGGCAGGTCGGGGCCGTGTCCCGGCTGCAGGACCCGTGGCAGCCCGCGCTGCTCGACCTGGTCTCGATGTCCGCGGAGGCGGCGAGGGCCGAGGGCAAGAGCTGCGGCGTGTGCGGCGAGGCCGCGTCCGACCCGCTGCTCGCGTGTGTGCTGACCGGTCTGGGTGTCACCTCCCTGTCGATGGGTGCGGCGTCCATTCCCTACGTGCGGGCGACGCTCGCCAAGTACACGCTGGCCCAGTGCGAGCGCGCCGCCTCAGCGGCCCGTGCCGCGGACACCGCCGAGGAGGCCCGCAAGGCCGCGCAGGCGGTCCTCTCGGGCGAGTAGGCGCGTAGGCGCACGGCCGCTTGCTCCCGTAGGGGGCGTCCCACCGAGCCGGTGGGACGCCCCCTACTGCGTTCAGTGCGTGTGCCCCCTTTCCGGTCCGTCGTCCTCCAGGTCGGGTGCCGCGCAGTAGTCGACGCCGGATTCGGGGGCCACGATGTCTCCCGAGATGGCGTCGGTGCAGTACGCGTCGAAGACCTCGGCGGCGGTGAGGGGATGGAGTCGCCCGCCGCTCATGCGCCAGCCCTGGACGCGGTCGCGGGTGCCTTCGGCGATGCAGCGCAGCACCATGCCCGCCGGGCGGTGGGCGGCGATGCCGACCGCGAGGACCGTGGCGAACTCCAGTGCTTCGGTGTCATCGAGCTGGGCGCTGCCGTCCGCGTCGACTTCCACGTGCAGCGCGGCCAGGAGGGTCTCGGCTTCGGAGGGCACGCTGCACACCAGGTGCCGGATGCCGGGGCCCGCGGTGTGGAGGGCCCGGGTGATCAGTTCCGATGCTCGGGCGAACGCGGCGCGGCCGACGTCCTCGCCGCAGGTGGCGCAGGGACCGGAGCGGGCGAGCACCATCGTCGCGTACTCCCAGGTCGCCTGTCGGACCGCCTGGTCGACCAGGTCGGGGAGGAGGTCGGCGAGGGGCTGGCCGTCGTAGGGCACGGTGGGGCCGCCCGCTGCCAGTTCCGCGGTGAAGCGGGTGCGGCTGACGGGGGTGTCGGGGTCCAGACCGGCCTCCGCGCAGTACTCCTCGTACTCCTCGGGGTCGAAGAGGGTGAGGGTGGTGTGCCTGCCCTGCGACGCGAGCGTCTTGAGCAGGGCTTCGACCTGCTGGAGGTAGATGTCGTGGTCGTCGAAGGTGAAGGTGCGGTAGCGACGCATCGCCGCGAAGTCCTCCTCATCGGCCAGCAGGCCGATGGTTCCGGCGACTTCGCGGCGCAGAGCACGTCGCATCGTGTCGTTTCGGGTGTGCGCCATGATTCCCCCTGCACTCGGTCGATCAATGCTCACTCAGAGTAACCATGAGCACTGACAACGCCGCTGAGCTGGGGGAAGACGGGTCAGCGGCGCTTGCGGGCGAGGTCCTCGTAGAAGCGGAGGAGGTCAAGGTCGTCGACCGAGCCGGGGTTGACCGCCTTGTTCAGCGGTGTGCCTTGCAGGAGTCGCTTGACCGGGACCTCGATGCGCTTGCCGGTGAGGGTGTGCGGGATGCCGGGGACCTCGACGACCTCGTCGGGGACGTGGCGCGGGGAGAGCTGCTCGCGGATGGTCCGCTTGATGCGGTCGCGCAGGGTGTCGTCGAGCCGCGCGCCGGGCGCGAGGTGGACGAAGAGCGGCATCCAGTAGCCGCCGTCGGGCTCTTCGACGCCGATGACGAGGGATTCGCGGATCTCGGGCAGGCGCTCGACGGCTTCGTAGATGTCGGCGGAGCCCATGCGGACGCCCTGGCGGTTGAGCGTGGAGTCGGAACGGCCGTGGATGATCACGGAGCCGCGTGAGGTGAGGGTGATCCAGTCGCCGTGGCGCCATACGCCGGGATAGGTGTCGAAGTAGCTGTCGTGGTAGCGGGTGCCCTCCGGGTCGTTCCAGAAGTGGATGGGCATGGAGGGCATGGGGTTGGTGACGACCAGTTCGCCGACCTCGTCGGTGAGCGGCTTGCCCTGGGGGTCCCACGACTGGAGGTCCGTGCCGAGGCAGGGGGCCTGGAGTTCGCCGATGTGGACGGGGAGCGTGGGGACGGCGCCGGCGAAGCAGGAGCAGACGTCCGTGCCGCCGCTGACCGATGCCGTCCACAGGCCGCCGGGGGTCTGCGCGAACTCGTCGTGGAGCCAGCGGAAGCCGTCGGGCGGCAGGGGGGAGCCGGTGGTCGCGACGCACTTGACGCGGGAGAGGTCGAAGTCGCGGGCCGGGTGGACGTCCGCCTTGCGGCAGGCCATGACGTAGGCGGCCGAGGTGCCGTAGAGGGTGGCTCCGGTGCGCTCGGCGACGCGCCACTGGGCGCCGGTGTCGGGGTAGCCCGGGCTGCCGTCGTACAGGACGATGGTGGTGCCCGTCAGGAGGCCGGAGACGAGGAAGTTCCACATCATCCAGCCGGTCGAGGTGTACCAGAAGAAGCGGTCGTCGGGGCCCAGGTCGCAGTGCAGGCCGAGCTGTTTGAGGTGCTCGACGAGGATGCCTCCCTGGGACTGGACGATGGCCTTGGGCAGGCCGGTGGTGCCGGAGGAGTACAGCACCCACAAGGGGTGGTCGAAGGGCACCGCTTCGAAGACGGGTGCCACGTCGGCCGCGGTGAGCGCGGACCACTCCAGGGCGCCTTCGGGGGCGTCGGTGCCGAGCAGCGGGATGTGGACGACCGCGCGGAGGCCGGGCAGTTCGGAGCGGAGTTCGGCGACGGTGTCGCGGCGGTCGTGTTCCTTGCCCCCGTAGCGGTAGCCGTCGACGGTGAACAGGACGACCGGCTCGACCTGCTGGAAGCGGTCCAGGACGCTGCGAGCGCCGAAGTCGGGGGCGCAGGAGGTCCAGACGGCTCCGACGGCGGCGGTGGCCAGGAGCGCGACGACGGCCTGGGGGATGTTCGGCAGGTAGCCGCTGACGCGGTCGCCGGGGCGTACGCCGAGTGAGCGCAGTTCCGCGGCCAGGGAGCCGACTTGTCGGCGCAGTTCGGCCCAGGTGACGGGCCGCGGGTCGTGGCTCTCGTCGACGTACAGGAGGGCCGGGGTGTCCGCGCGCGCGGGGTCCTCGGCCGCGCGCAGGGCGTGCTCGGCGTAGTTGAGGGTGGATCCGGGGAACCATTGGGCGCCCGGCATCGAGCGGTCACCCAGCACGCGCGCGTAGGGCGTCGAGAAGCGGACGTCGAACCAGTCGGTGACGGCCTTCCAGAAGGCCTCGAGGTCGGTCACCGACCAGTGGTGCAGCGCTTCGTAGCCCCCGTCGGCCGGCGCGCCGTGGTGCTCGGCGGCCCAGGCCTGGAACCGGGTGACCTGCGCTGCGGCGATCCTCTCCGGGCTCGGCTGCCAGAGCGGCGCAGGGTTCGCTGAGGACGTCATGGGGCGGCTCCCGGACTGTACGCGTCGTATGCGTGTGGAGTGCGCACGTGCTGGGTGTGCGCGTGGACACGGCTGCAAGGGACGATGCCATGTGATCGACTTCCGCACCAGGGTGTGCCCCGCGCGGTCGGTCCGCCCGTTGTGCGCCCGCCCGTAGGTGAACGGCAGCTGAACGAACCACATGTCTGGCGTTTTCGGTGGCAGGGTGAGCGGCATGAGCGGTCGTGACCTGGTGCGTTCGGTGAAGGCGGTCGGCATGGTCGGCACGGCGCGGGGGTTGCGCACGGTGCGTTCGTCGTGGCGCAGATGGCGGGCGGATGCGACGGGGTCGGCCTCCCGGGGTGGGGAGCGTGCGCGGGTGCCCGGCCCCGTGGTGAGGGTGGAGCCGGGGCCCGGCGGTGGGGTGGTGCGGTTCGCGCGGTCCGAGCTGCGGGTGCGGGTGACGTCCGGTGGTGCCGTCTTCTGGGGGTGGGACGGCGCGGGGCCGGAGCCGTCGTACGGGTTGCGGGGCGTCAGTCCGGAGGCGGATCCACGGGCGGTCCTGGAGCCGGACAAGGCGGGCGGCTGGCGGGTGGTGTCGGAGCGGGCGACGGTGGTCGTGTCGCGTCAGGGGGCCGTCGAGCTGCGCACCCCGGGCGGGGTGATGCTGCGGCGTGATCTGCCGCCGCGCTGGTGGGAGTCGCCCGAGGGGGGTGTGGCCCGCTGGGTGCAGCGGTCGGAGGTGCCGGCCGACGCGCGGTTCTTTGGACTCGGGGGGCGGGCCGGCGGGCCTCGGCTGCGGGACGGGGCATACCGGTTGTGGAACACCGATCCGGGGGGCGGCTTCGGGGCGGGGGACGATCCGTTGTCCGTCACGATGCCGGTGCAGGTGGTGGTGGCCGACGCCGGTACGCATCTGGTCTTCCACGACAACACGTGGGAGGGCGAGGTCCTGGTCCGGGAGGGGCAGGAGGGGGCCGGGTCGGGACATGACCGGGGCGGCTCGTGTGAGGTGCGGATGACGGGCGGACCGCTGCGTTGCTGGGCGATGGTCGGTACTCCCGCGCGCGTGCTGCACATCTGGGCGTCGCTGACGGGTCCGCCCGCGCTGCCGCCGTCGTGGGCTCTCGGGCACCATCGCGCGTGGCGGGGGCCCGGGGGCGAGGAGGAGGTGCGGCGGATCGCCGCCGCCCATCAGGAGCACGGGTTGCCGCTGGACGCCTTGCATCTGGGCATCGCGCACGGTGAGGCGCATCAGGTGTTCACCGTCGACAAGGGGCGCTTCCCGAAACTGCCGCAGTTCGCGGACGAGTTGCGCAGGGAAGGGACGCGGCTGGTGTCGGTCGTGGGTCCGGCGGTGAAGGCCGGGCCGGGTGTCGGGGCGTACGACAGCGGGGTGGCGGCCGACGTGTTCGTGCGGGACGCGGCGGGGCGCCGGGTGCGCGGTGTCGCGTGGCCCGGCGATGTGCTGTATCCGGACTTCACCGGGCCACGCGTGCGGGAGTGGTGGGGCCGTCTCTACGAGGAGCGGCTCGACCAGGGGTTCTCGGGTTTCTGGCACGACATGGACGAGCCGGTGTCGTTCGCCGCGTTCGGGGAGGCGACGCTGCCGCGTTCGGCGCGGCATTCGCTGGAGGGGCGGGGCGGGGATCACCGGGAGGCCCACAACGTATACGGGCTGGCGATGGCTCGTGCCGCGTACGAAGGGCTGCGGGAGGTGCTTCCCGAGGAGCGGCCCTTCTTGTTCTCGCGTTCCGGGTGGGTGGGGATGCAGCGCTACGGAGGGGCGTGGTCCGGCGCCGTGTCGACGGACTGGCCGGGGCTGCGGGCCGCACTGTCGCTGGTGTTGGGGCTCGGCCTGTGCGGTGTGCCGTACTCCGGTCCTGATGTGGGCGGGATCGACGACAGCCCCTCTCCGGAGCTGTACCTGCGCTGGTTGCAACTGGGGGCGTACCTGCCCCTGTTCCGTACGCGGGCGGGTGTGGGAGGCGGTCGGCGCGAGCCCTGGGAGTTCGGTGCGGAAGTGCTGGGGCACGCGCGCGTGGCGCTCCTGGAGCGCAGGCGTCTGCTGCCGTATTTCGTGACGCTCGCCCAGCTGGCCCGGCGTACGGGGGCGCCTTATGTGCGGCCTTTGTGGTGGGGCTGTCCCGAGGACAGGGCGCTGCGCGAGTGCGGGGACGCGTTCTTGCTCGGGGATTCCTTGCTGGTGGCGCCGGTGCTGGAGAGCGGCGTGCGGGAGCGGGCGGTGCGGTTGCCGCCGGGGCGGTGGTACGACACGGCGACCGGAAAGGCGTACGCGGGTCCCGGCCAGGTGCGGGTGGACGCGCCGCTGTCGCGCGTTCCGGTGTTCGCGCGGGCGGGCACGGTGCTGCCGGTGCAGGGGCGTGACGGCGGCCTTGAACTGGAGGCGTGGGCGCCGGCCGAGGGGCGTACGGGGAGCGGTCTGGTGATCGCCGATGCCGGTGACGGGTGGGAGGAGCCGGAGGTCGAGAGGTTCACGACACGGTGGAGCGCGGGGCGTGTGCTCGTCGAGAGGGACGGCGGCGAGGACGGGAGGGCGGCGCCGGGGCGGCCGGTGCGGGTGCGGGGGCTCGGGCTCGCCGAGGGGTAGGGCGGGCGGCGTACGCGCCGCACGGTGCGGTTCCGGCTGCGGCTGACTGCCAGCTGCCGCTGAGTTCCGGCTGTGGCTCGGCCCGGGACACGGCTCGGTTCCGGCCACGGCCAGTTCCCGCGCACGGCCTGGTCTTGGCTGGGGCTCGTTCTCGGCCACTGCTCGATCCTGGTCGCGGCTGGTTACCCTGCGGCGGCTCACTCCGGGGGGCGGCTTTCCCGGGGGGCTCACCCCGGGAACAGTGGGAAGTGCGGGCCAGGGGTCAGATGTAACGGCCCTCGAACCACGCGCGTGCCGCCAGGGTGTGGAGCGGGAAGGCCAGTTCGGCGGGGCGGCGCAGTATGTGCCAGCCCTCGGTCTCGTCCGTCGGTACGGAGGCCGGCAGGTCGGCGGCCGGGCGTTCGGGGAGCAGGCCGAAGATCAGGAGGTAGCCCTCGGGGTCGCTGGCCGCGTCGATCAGGCGGATGTCGCGGCTCTGGGCGCTGATGCCGGTCTCCTCCTTCAGCTCGCGCACGACGGCGTGCCGCCAGTCCTCCCGGTCGTCGACGAAACCGCCGGGCAGGGCGATGCCGCCGAGCGCGGGGGCGATGGTGCGGGTCACGACGACCAGGCCGGTGCCCTGGGTGTCGTACACGGGCTGGAGGGCCACCGCCACGGGAAGCGGATTGCGGTAGGCCACGGTTGTGCAGGCGGCGCAGGTGCGGGGCCAGCCGGAGGGCTGGTCTTCGTAGGGTGCTCCGCAGCTCGAACAGTGGGAGCCCGGGGCGGAGTTGGTGAGGTGTGGGGATGCGGACACGCCGCGGACTGTATCCGATCTCCCAGGCGTCGGTCTTCCCTGGTCGGGGGTGATCCTGGTAGACGCAGGGGCATGACAGCATTTGCCCCTGTTCTGCGTGCCCTCGCCGCCGGCGCCGCCGCTCTGCTGGCCGTGGCGGCGGCCCCCTCCCCCGCGTACGCCAGACCGGAGCCGAAGGCTCCGAAGGAGTTCGTGGCGTTGCGCGACGTCGACCCGACGATCATCCAGGAGATGCGCTACATCACGCCCCACAACTTCGTGGGCGAGCCCATAGACGGCTACAAGAAGCCGATGTGCATCCTCACCGCGCCCGCGGCGAAGGCGCTGCACAAGGCGCAGCGCTCGTTGCTGCGCAAGGGTTACTCCCTGAAGGTGTACGACTGCTACCGGCCGCAGCGGGCCGTGGACCAGTTCGTGCGGTGGGCCAAGGATCTGGACGACGAGCGCATGAAGGCGGAGTTCTATCCCCATGTCGACAAGTCACGGCTGTTCGCGGACGGTTACATCGCGGAGAAGTCCGGGCACAGCCGCGGTTCGACGGTGGATCTGACCGTCGTGAGGCTGCCGGCCCTGCCGACGCGTCCATATGTGCCCGGCGAGTCGTTGGCGCCGTGTCATGCGCCCCGCAGCGAGCGCTTCCCGGACAACTCCGTCGACATGGGGACGGGGTTCGACTGCTTCGACACGCTGTCGCACACGGACGATCCACGCGTGACGGGCAAGCAGCGGGCCCACCGCGACTTGCTGAGGGGCGCGCTGTCCGAGGCGGGGTTCGTCAATCTTCCCGAGGAGTGGTGGCACTTCACCCACAAGCCCGAGCTGTTTCCCGACACGTACTTCGACTTCCCCGTCTCGCGGCGATCGCTGACGGGGCACTGACGGGCGGCGCGCACGGCGCAGGAGAGGGCGACCGGGGCCACCCCCGTCGGTCCCGGTCGCCCTCTCCGATACTCGGACGCGAAAGCGGGCTTTCCGGTTCCCCCGGCGCCGACCTGCGCGGTCCTCGGATTTCGTGGTCTCCGGCTTCCGCTCCCCTCACGAAACGCGGATGCCCGTGGCACACTCCTGACGACCCGTCAGTTCAAGTGCCATGGAGGAGCCTTGTCGCGTACGCGCACACCTGTAGTGGCCGACTGGTTCGCCGGGGAGGGGGAGAGTTTCCGTCTGCTGGGGACACGTTGCTCGGCCTGCGCCTGCGTTTTCTTCCCGCGTGAGGACGGCTACTGCCGCAATCCCGGCTGCCCGGGCGGTGATCTCGTCGAGGTGCCGCTGTCCCGGCGCGGGCGCGTCTGGTCGTACACCGACGGGCGCTACCGCCCGCCCGCGCCCTACCCGTCCGACCCGGAACTTCCCTGGCGCCCGTACACGTTGATCGCTGTGGAGCTGGAGGCGGAGCGCATGGTGGTGCTCGGGCAGGCGGCTCCCGGCGTCTCGGTCACCGACCTGGAGGTGGGCATGGAGGTGGAGGTCGTCCCCGGCGTGCTCCACGAGGACGAGGCGACGACCTGGACGACCTGGCACTGGCGGCCCGTGGGGGTGAGCGCATGAGCGGCGAGGTGGCGGTGCTCGGCGCGGGCATGCACCCCTGGGGGAAGTGGGGGCGCGGCTTCGTCGAGTACGGGGTGGTGGCGGCGCGCGCCGCCCTCTCGGACGCCGGGGTCGACTGGCGGGACGTCGGTTCGATCGTGGGCGCCGATACGGTCCGTGGCGGCTATCCGGGTCATGTCGCCGGGGCGACGTTCGCCAAGGCGCTCGGCTGGCAGGGGGCGCGGGTGGCGAGCGTGTACGCGGCGTGCGCGTCCGGCGCCCAGGCCATTGCCGTCGCGCGGACCCAGATCCTCGCCGGCATGGCCGACGTGGTCCTGGTGGTCGGGGCCGACGCGGCTCCCAAGGGGTTCTTCCGGCCCGCCGGCGGCGATCGGCCCGATGACCCCGACTGGCTGCGGTTCCGTGTCCTCGGTGCGACCAACCCGGCGTACTTCGGGCTCTACGCCCGCCGCCGGATGGCGGTGCACGGCGACACACCGGAGGACTTCGCCCAGGTCAAGGTGAAGAACGCGGCGATGGGCGCCCTCAATGGGAACGCCCGCTACCGCAAGGCAGTCGCGGCCGAGGAGGTCGCCGCCTCGGCGGTCGTCGCCGATCCGTTGCGGCTGCTCGACATCTGCGCCACCTCGGACGGAGGCGCTGCCCTGGTGCTGTCCAGCATGGAGTTCGCCCGGCGGCACGGCGCGCCGGACCCGGTGCGCATCCGCGCGGTGTCCACGGTGACGCCGACGTACCCGAGCGCGGTACTGGACCTGCCGGACATCGCCACGGACTCCGCGGCGGTCGTGGCGCCCGCCGGCGAGACGTTCCGGGCGTCCATCGCGCGAGCGGCCTACGAAGAGGCGGGCATAGGTCCCGAAGACATATCCGTGGCGGAGGTGTACGACCTGTCCACCGCTCTCGAACTGCAATGGTACGAGGACCTCGGGCTCTGCGGCGAGGGCCAGGGGGCGAAGCTGCTGCGGGACGGGGTGACGGCCATCGGCGGGCGCGTGCCCGTGAACACCAGTGGGGGGCTCGCGTCCTTCGGTGAGGCCGTGCCGGCCCAGGCGCTCGCGCAAGTCTGCGAGATCACCTGGCAGTTGCGGGGCGCCGCCGGACCTCGGCAGGTCATGGGCGCGCGCGTGGGGCTCACCGCGAACCAGGGGCTTTTCGGCCACGGGTCAGCGGTCGTCGCGGTGCGCTGATGCGCTTCCGGGACGCCCCGGGAGGAAGGTGTCACACCGGTTAACCGTTGCCGTCCGCGACCTTGACGCTCCATCACCGCCGGTGAACACTTCCGGTGTCAGTCGGCGTCGCCGCACCTCGGCTCCACGCGCGCACAGAGCCTCTGCGCGTGCGAAAGGTCCGCACGCAGGACCTGGTCAGCGGGGCATCCCCCATGGGCGATGCGACTGCCACGGCATGCTTGCACGGACGCCGGGCAGGGCGCGGGAGACTCTCTGCCCCCGGCTGCGTCAGCCGGTCGTATCCAGGCGCCGGCCGTGGTAAACGCACCCTGCACGGAGTACCGGGGCGCACTGCCCCGGGCGAGGGCCTAGGAGCCGCCATGTACTCGAACGGGGACATCTTCGTCGGTGAGGTCATCGGCACCGCGATCCTGATCCTGCTCGGCGCCGGCGTGTGCGCCGCCGTCACGCTCAGCCACTCGAAGGCGAAGGCCTCCGGGTGGGTCGTCATCGCCTTCGGATGGGGTTTCGGAGTGCTCGCGGGCGCCTACACCGCGGGGCCGCTCTCCGGCGGGCACCTCAATCCGGCCGTCACGCTCGGCATCGCCATCGACACCGGTGAGTGGGGCAAGGTCTGGGTCTACGTGCTCGGCCAGCTGGTCGGCGCGATGCTCGGCGCCGTGCTCGCCTACCTCGTGTACCTGGCCCAGTTCAACGCCAATGGCGCGCGAGGCGTGAAGGACACGGTGACCGGCGCGCACGAGCCGACACCGACACTCGGCATCTTCTCGACCATCCCGGAGATCAGGAACCCGGTCGCCAACGTCATCACCGAGGTCATCGCGACCGTCGCGCTGGTGCTGCCGATCCTCGCCTTCGGGCTCACCAAGGGCCTCGGCGAGTCCGGCACGCAGACGCTGATCGTTTCCTTCCTCGTCGTCGGCATCGGTCTCTCCCTCGGCGGCCCCACGGGCTACGCCATCAACCCGGCGCGCGACCTCGGTCCGCGCATCGTGCACGCGTTCCTGCCGATCCCCGACAAGGGCACGTCCGACTGGAGCTACGCCTGGGTTCCGGTGGCCGGACCGCTGATCGGCGGCGCCCTCGCGGGCCTCATCTACAACGCAGCCTTCTGAGTCCTCCCACCAAGGAGTAGCCATGCCGGACAGCTCCGGGAAGTTCGTCGCCGCCATCGACCAGGGCACCACCTCCAGCCGCTGCATCATCTTCGACCAGGGCGGCGCGATCGTCGCCGTGGACCAGCGCGAGCACCGCCAGATCTTCCCCAAGCCCGGCTGGGTGGAGCACGACGCCACCGAGATCTGGTCCAAGGTGCAGGCGGTGGTCGCGGGGGCGATCGCCAAGGCCGGGCTCCGCGCCGACCAGGTGAGCGCCCTCGGCATCACCAACCAGCGCGAGACGACGGTCCTGTGGGACCGCGCCACGGGCAAGCCCGTGCACAACGCGATCGTCTGGCAGGACACCCGTACCTCGGGGCTCTGCGACGACCTGGGCGGCACGGACGGCCAGGACCGCTTCCGCGAACAGACGGGGCTGCCGCTCGCCAGCTACTTCTCCGGGCCCAAGGCGGCCTGGCTGCTGGACAACGTGCCGGGGCTACGGGCGCGCGCCGAGCGGGGTGAGATCGCGTTCGGCACCATCGACTCCTGGCTGATCTGGAACCTCACGGGCGGCACGGACGGCGGCAAGCACGTCACCGACGTCACCAACGCGGGCCGCACCATGCTGATGAACCTCCAGACGCTCCAGTGGGAGCAGTCGATCCTGTCGGCGATGAACATCCCGGAGGCGATGCTGCCGGAGATCAGGTCGTCGTCCGAGGTGTACGGCACGGCCGTGGGGCAGCTCTCCGGGGTGCCCGTCGCCTCCGCGCTCGGCGACCAGCAGGCGGCGGTGTTCGGGCAGGCCTGCTATGACACGGGGACGGCCAAGAACACGTACGGCACGGGCAGTTTCCTGCTCCTGAACACCGGTGACCGGCCCGTTCCCTCGAAGAACGGGCTGCTCACGACCATGGGCTACAAGATCGGCTCCGAGGCGCCCGTGTACTGCCTGGAGGGGTCGATCGCGATCACCGGCGCCCTGGTGCAGTGGTTCCGCGACCAACTCGGCATCATCCGCCACGCCGACGAGATCGAGACCCTCGCCCAGAGCGTGGACGACAACGGCGGGGCGTACATCGTGCCCGCCTTCTCCGGGCTGTACGCGCCGTACTGGCGCTCGGACGCGCGCGGTGTCGTCACGGGGCTCACCCGGTACGTCACCAAGGCGCACCTCGCGCGCGCGGTCCTGGAGGCCACGAGCTGGCAGACCCGTGAAGTGGTCGACGCCATGTACCAGGACTCCGGGGTACGGATCACGACCCTCAAGGTGGACGGCGGCATGACGAAGAACAATCTGCTGATGCAACATCAGGCAGATGTCCTCGGGGTACCGGTGATCAGGCCGAAGGTGTCCGAGACGACGTGCCTGGGCGCCGCCTACGCGGCAGGGCTCGCGACCGGCGTGTGGCACGACCTCGACGAGCTGAAGGCGCACTGGCAGCGGGATGTCGAGTGGTCGCCGCGGATGGACGCGGCCACGCGGGACAAGGAGTACCACCACTGGCGCAAGGCGGTGGAGCGGAGTTTCGGCTGGCTGGAGGACGGCGAAGGCTGAGCCGAGCGAGCCACGGCCCGTACCCCGGTCGGCGGGGGTACGGGCCGTGCCCCCGGGCCGTCACGTAATGGAAAGACCTGACTGCCTGGCAGAGGGGCCTGTCACGTCGTCGCCGGCTCCCTGGCCGCCGCGGCCGCCGCCATCGCGTGTTCGACGACGTCGATGAGGACGTCCTTGACGGACTCCCGATCACGCGCGTCACAGAGCACGACAGGCACTCTGTCGTCGAGATCGAGCGCCTGCCTGACGACGTCCGCGGGGTAACGGGAGGCGCCCTCGAAGCAGTTGACGCCGACGACGAACGGTATGGAGCGCCGCTCGAAGTAGTCGACGGCGGCGAAGCAGTCCTCCAGGCGGCGGGTGTCGGCGAGGACCACCGCGCCGAGCGCCCCCGTCGCCAGCTCGTCCCACAGGAACCAGAAGCGGTCCTGCCCCGGCGTGCCGAAGAGGTACAGGACGAGGTCCTCGCGCAGGGTGATGCGGCCGAAGTCCATGGCCACGGTGGTGGTGCGCTTGCCCGCGACACCCCGGGTGTCGTCGACGGGCCGGCCGGCCTCGCTCAGGGTCTCCTCGGTGCGCAGCGGCTTGATCTCGCTGACCGCGCCGACCAGGGTCGTCTTGCCGACGCCGAAGCCTCCCGCCACCAGGATCTTCAGGGTCACCGGCTCGACGGCGGCCTTGCCGCGCTCAGTACGCCGGAAGATCATCGTTCACTTCTCCTGGATCAGTGGTGTCACGCGGGGCCGGTCCGTATCCGCCGCCGCCAGGGGTCTCGCTCACGAAGGGGTGGCCGGGCCCGGCCACCCCCACACGCCGTTCAAAGGGCCCGCAGGCCGCTGATCACATCGCGCAGGATGCTCTCGTCCGGCAGCTCGGCCGGGGGGACGGGCCGGGTCACGTGCACCAGTTCGTCGTCCACCAGGTCACCGATGAGCACGCGGATCACACCGACGGGCAGGTCCAGTTCGGCCGCCAGTTCGGCGACGGACTGCGGCGCGTCCCGGCACAGCTCCACGATGTCCACGTGCTCCGGGGACAGCCTCTGGTCCGCCTCCGGATCGGCCGCGGCCCGCTCCCCGGCCATGACGACCGCGATCAGGTCGAGGCGGTGCTGGGCGGGGCTCGTGGTGCGACCGCGCGTCATGGCGTACGGGCGTACGACGGGGCCGGCGTCGTCGTCGAACCAGCGGGGCGTCTCCGGTGGCCCCGGCGTCTCCCGGGGCGCCGCCTGCCGTGGTGCCGTGCCCCGGGGCCGGGGCAGCCCCGGCACCCCCGCTCGTCCGGGTATCCCGCGCAGTGCCTTCGTTCTCTGCGTCCCTCGACCGTCGTGGCTCATGCCCTCCCACTACCCTCCCGCGGGCAGGTCCGTGCGCGGTGCCGTACCCAGATGCACACCCACCCTCTTGACCAGCAGCGTCATTTCGTAGGCCACCAGGCCGACGTCGGAGTCGGCTTCCGCGAGGACGGCGAGGCAGCTGCCGTCGCCCGCGGCCGTGACGAAGAGGAACGCGTCGTCGAGCTCGACCACGGTCTGGCGGACCCTGCCCGCCTCGAAGTGACGGCCCACGCCCTTGGCGAGGCTGTGGAACCCGGAGGCGACGGCGGCGAGGTGCTCGCTGTCCTCCCTCGTCAGGTTCTTGGACACGCCGGTGGGCAGGCCGTCGCCGGAGAGGACGAGCGCCTTGCGGATGCCGGCGACGCGCTGCACCAGGTCGTCCAGGAGCCAGTTCAGCTCACCCGGCCCCCCGCTCGTGGTGGTGTGTACGTCGGCCTTCGGTGCGGTCATCGACCGTTCCCCTCAGATGTCGTTCCTGGTGCTGTGCCGTCCGCGGCGTCGTCCCCGGCGGCGTTCTCGTCGCGGCCGCGCTGCCAGCCCCTCTGGAGGGAGGCCATGCGGCTGCGTACCTCTTCCGCGTCGCGCTCCTCCGGCCGGGTCCCGGCGCGGTCGGAGCGGCGGTCGGGGCCGTCCTTCAACTGCGGGGCGAGGCTGGCCTGCCGGACGCGGCGGGGCAGTCCGCCCGGGTCGGTCGTGGGGGCGTCCTCCCGGGTGCCGCGGCCCGGGGCGGCACCGCCCTGCGGGCCGGTTCGACGGGAGCGCCGGGGCAGTTCGGGCGCCGGGCCGGCGGCGGTGACGTCCTGGTGCGGCGGTGACAGGTCGGGCCAGGTGGGCCGCTGCCGGGGCACCGGGGGCCGCGGGGCGTCGTCCTCGGCCGCGGGGGCCAGGGGCCGGCCGTTGTCCTGCGGCCGGGTGTGCGTCACGGGGCGCCCGTGCGAGCTGACCAGCTTCGGGGTCCTGCGGCGCGGCAGCGGCCGGGGCCCCGCAAAGAGGCCGTCCTCGGCGAAGCGGCCGTCGGCGAGGTCGTCGCCGGGGCGGGCCGAGGACTCGGGCCGGGCCGGGGTCAGGTCGCGGCGGGTCGGTTCGGGCCGGCCCGTCTCGTGGTCGTCACGGGCCTGCTGGTGCTGTTCGCCGGGTGCGTCCGCCACCCGGCGGCGGGGGCGGAAGAGGTCGCCGCGCTCGCTGTCGTCGTCGCCGAGTGCCCCGGGGAAGGGGTCGAGGTCTCCCATGCCGACGGGCGCCTCCAGTTCCACCGGCCCGTCCAGCACGGAGGCGGGCAGACCGGGGAGCCGCACGGGCACCTGGGCCAGCGCCGCCGCGCGGTCGGCCGCCTCGTCCGTACTGGGCACGGTCTCCCTGGTCCGGGACCGGTCGAGGCGGAAACCGGCGCCGGCGGTGTCGGGCACGTCGTCGGTGAGGAGGCCCTCGGGGATGAAGACGACGGCGGTCGTGCCGCCGTACGGAGAGGGCTGGAGGGAGACGCGGACCCGCTGGCGCTGCGCGAGCCGGCTGACGACGAAGAGGCCGAGCCGGTCGGTGTCCGACAGTTCGAACTCGGGGGTCTCGGCGAGGCGGAGGTTCGCGTCGAGGAGGGCGTCGGCGGCCATGCCGAGTCCCCGGTCGTGGATCTCCAGGGTGAAGCCGTTGGCCACGTGCTCGCCGAGGACCTGCACGGCGGTGTGCGGGGGCGAGAACACCGTGGCGTTCTCCAGGAGTTCGGCCAGCAGGTGCGTGAGGTCGGCCACGGCCGGGCCGGTGACCGCGATGCGGGGCAGGCGGCGCACTTCGATGCGCTCGTAGTCCTCGACCTCGGCGACGGCGGCGCGCACGACGTCCATGAGTTGGACGGGCTTGCGCCACTGCCGTGACGGGGCGGCTCCGGAGAGGATCACCAGGCCTTCGGCGTGGCGCCGCATGCGGGTGGTCAGGTGGTCGAGCCGGAAGAGGTCGGCCAGTTCGTCGGTGTCCTCGGTCCTGCGCTCCATGGCGTCCAGGAGCGTGAGCTGCTTGTGCAGCAGGACCTGGCTGCGGCGGGCGAGGTTGACGAAGACCTCCGAGACACCGCGCCGCAGGTCCGCCTGTTTGACGGTGGCCTCGACGGCGGCGCGCTGCAGGGTGTTGAGGGCCTGCCCGACCTGTCCGATCTCGTCCTTGTCGTACGTGAGCCGGGGCGCCTCGGTCTCCACGTCGACCTGTTCGCCGGCCGCCAGGCGGCGCAGTACGCCGGGCAGGCGGACGCCGGACGCCTCGTGGGCCTCCAGCCGCAGCCGGCGCAGGTCGCGGATGAGACCGCGTCCGATGCGTACGGACATGAAGAGCGAGACCAGCAGCGCGAGCAGGCCGAGGACGCCGGCGAGGACGACGCGCACGACCACCCAGACGGCGGCAGGCTCGACGCGTTCCTGGAAGCGGTCGCTCGCCTCGACGTCGCGCTTGGCGAGGTCCTTGAGGGTGCGGCCCGCCGTCTCGTCCCAGTGTGCGGACGTCACCGCGTGCGGGGTGCCCGGCGCGGACTCGATGACGTCTTTCTCGGCCTTGCGCAGCTGGGTGGTCTCGGCGCCGTTCCAGTAGCGCTCGTAGCGGGCGCGTTCGTCCTCGGGCAGCGGCGGGAGGTTCACCTCGTACAGGAGGGTGCGCTGTGCCCTCAGCTCGGCGACCTGGCGGATCTCGTCCCGGGTGACGCGGCCGGAGACGAGTGCCGACGCGAGCAGCGCGTCCTCTCGTGCGAGCAGTTCACGCGCGCGTGCGACACCGATCAGCGCGCGGCCCTGCTGATCGAGGCCGGCGTCGTCGAGGCCGTTGAGGGTGGTGAGCAGGCTGAAGCAGGGGTCGATCAGCTTGGCGTACATCTTCAGGGCGCCCGCGCGGGTGACCGTGCCCTCTTCGACGGTGCGGCGCAGCGACTCGATGCCGTCGAAGGCGTCGAGGAGCGAGGCGAGCCGCTGCTGGGAGTTGCCGTCGATGCTGTCGCGGACGTCCTCGTCCTCGGCGTTCGCGCGGACCTCGGCGATCATGTCGTCGGTCACGTCACGGCTGCGGCGCAGGGCCGCGAGGGCGTCGGAGGCGCGTGGGTCGGCGAGGTGGACGAGGGTCTGGCGGCGCTCCTGCTGGAGCACGCGGACCGTGTCCTCGATGGGGTAGCCGATCTTGTCGACGATGTTGGCCGAGTCGAGCAGGGCGCTCGCCTCGCGGCCGGTGATGACGGTGGCGAAACCCCAGATCGCGGTCAGGGAAACCAGCGGCACGAGCAGCAGTGCCACGATCTTCCGGCGGATGGACTTCCCGCGAAAGCGCATGGCCTCCCCCAGATCGGCCCCTGCGGCCGTTGCACGGGCCAGGGGCACACATGTGCGTCAACAAACGGCGCGAGCCTACTACTGACCTCCGAGCAACTCGAAGACACATCCGAACGCTTTTCGGCCGTGACGAGAAAGGAGCGTCCCTAGTTGTCCCCCCATTACGGGAGATTGCGTCCCAGCATGTGGGGCATCGCGCCGGGCCTCATCGGCCGTACGTGGTACGCCAGTTGGCCGGAACTCTTCGCTTCGCGGAACCGGAGCGGGAATCTTTCCGATCTCTCGTTCGTCGGTCAGGGAGAGACGGTGAAGAGTGGTCGGACCGCGGGTGGGCCGAGGGGCGGGCGGCATAAAGGGCAGTAAACCGGGCAGCCACAGGTGAGTTGGGTCGAAGAGCGTCCCCGGAGGGTTGTTCGTGAAGGACCGCGAAGCGGCGGGGGGAGTGACGAGATGACGGGCACGGCGGAGCGCCACAGGGCGTCTGGGAGCGACGAGGCGGCATGGGCCGCGGCGCGGGGCGCCTCCCGGCAGGGGGCCGGGAGACCGAGTTCCGCGCCGAGCGGGCGCAGTTCCACCGGGCAGGTACGGCAGACCGTTGCCACACCGGCGCGGGAGCGGTCGGCGCCGCGCCCACCGTTGTGGGTGGAAGAGCCCGCTCGCAGACGGCGGTTGCCGGACCCGGTGCGGACGGCTGCCGTACGGGCCGTGATCATCGTGGCGGTCACCCTCGTGCAGGCGATGGTGGCCTTCCTCGCCGCCCTCGCGGGGTCCTGGCTCTCCTTCCCCATGGTCCTGAGCAGTGTGGCCAGCACGGTCGTGGCCACCTGGGGCGTCCTGGACGTGTGGGTGACCCGCCAGGTGTGGAACCAACGACACGGGGTGGTGTCCGTGCCCAGCAGTACGGCACGGCAGCTGCGGCGCGAGCGGCGCCGGGCCCGCCGCCAGGAACGGGCCGCGGAGCGCGGCAAGGTGCCCATACGGGTGCGCGTGCGCAGGCGCCAAGGGGCGGGGCAGCTGTCGCACCCGTGAGGAGTGGGGCGGCGGTTACGGGGTGGGCTCGGGGTCCGCAAGGTGTGGACGCCGGTCAGGGCGGGACCGGGACCCGTGAGGCGCCGCGCTGACGTGCCGGTGGCGAGGACCACGCCGTCGCTCCCCAGCGTCCGGCCGCCCTCCAGGACGACCGCGCGGTCGGCGGACGCTCATACGGGGCCCGCGGGCGCTTGTACGGGTCCTGCGGGCGCTTGTACGTGCCCTCTGGAATTCGTGCGCGGCCCGCGGCGGTTCTCACGCGGCTGATCCTTCCTCGGCGGTGGCCAGCCGCACGCGGATCATGCCGTCCTCGACGTATACCTGGTGGGTACGGACGGGACGGCGCGCGGGCGGGCAGGTGGGGCGCCCGGTGCGGAGGTCGAATACCGCGGCATGCAGGGGGCATTCCACCAGGCAGCCCTCCAGCCACCCCTCCGACAGGGAAGCGTCCTGGTGGCTGCACGTGTCGTCGATGGCGAACAGCTCGCCGTCGGCGTTGAACACCGCGACGGGCGGTGTGGTGTCGAGGCGGACGGACTCGCCCGCGGGGAGGTCTTCGAGGCGGCAGACGGAAATCATGGGCCCCCCTCTGGTGTCGTTCGGCCCGGTCCTCGCCCCTTCGGGGGCCAAGGCCCTTCGATAGCATGACGTTTCACATGGCGCACGAAGGAGCGCTGTACGCAACAGAGTCCGGTCGGGATGCCCGTCGCGTCAAGGGCTTCCCGAAGACGCGGCCTCAAAGGGCCGCGAGGTGGTGAGAGTCGACAATGAGCGGCACAGGGAAGCAGCCGAAGGCGGCCGCCGGCTCGGTGCAGTCCGTGGACCGCGCCGTGAGCGTCCTGGAGATCCTCGCGCGGCACGGTGAGGCCGGAGTGACGGATATCGCCGATGAGTTGGGCGTCCACAAGTCGACGGCCTTCCGGCTCCTCGGGGTGCTGGAGAACCGCGGCCTGGTCGGCCAGGCCAAGGACCGCGGGAAGTACTTCCTGGGCGCGGGCGTACTGCGCCTCGCGGGGGCGGCGGCCGTGCGCATGGACATCTCCCAGGAGGGCGGCCCGGTCTGCCGCGAACTCGCGGACGAGCTGGGCGAGACCGTCAACATCGCGGTCCTGGACGACGACGCCGCCGTCAACATCATGCAGGCCCGCGGGCCCGCCTCGGTGACCGCGCAGAACTGGCTCGGCCGCCGCACCCCGCTGCACGCCACGTCCAGCGGCAAGGTGCTGCTCGCACACCTGCCGACGACGCTGCGCGAGGGCCTGATCGCCCGCACACTGCCCCGCATGACCGAGCACACGGTGACCGGCGCGGTGGCGCTGCGCGGCGAGCTGGAGGCCGTGGTCGGGCAGGGCTTCGCCGTCGCCGTCGAGGAGTTGGAGGTGGGCCTCGCCGCCGTCGCGGCGCCGGTGCGGGCACACGACGGCAAGGTCATCGGGGCGCTCAGCACGTCGGGGCCGGTGTACCGGCTGACCGAGGACCGCCTGACCGAACTGGCCAAGCGGACGGTCGCGGCGTCCGTGGAGCTGTCCCGGCGGATGGGGTACGGCTTCTGACACCTGGGGCACGGCTTCGGACAGATGGGGCGCCGCCCCCTTGACGGCCTCTCGGTGGCGTTCCCAGTATGTCTCTCATAGCGCAACCGGTCGTGCAGTACGCAACAGGATCTGCCTTCGTACGCATCCACGCCACCGAGCCGTGCGCAACAGCAGAGGAGCCTGGCCGTGCCCCACGAGGTCCGTGCCGTCGTCGCCGTCAAGAAGGGCGCACCCGTCGAGGTGCGGACGATCGTCGTGCCAGATCCCGGTCCCGGAGAGGTGCTCGTCTCCGTGCAGGCCTGCGGGGTCTGCCACACGGATCTGCACTACCGGGAGGGCGCGATCACCGACGACTTCCCGTTCCTGCTCGGCCATGAGGCGGCCGGCACCGTCGAGGCGGTGGGCGCGGACGTCGTCGGCCTCGCCGCCGGCGACTATGTGGTGATCGCCTGGCGCGCCCCCTGCGGAGCGTGCCGTTCCTGTCGGCGCGGGCGCCCCTGGTACTGCTTCGACTCCCGCAACGCCGCCCGGCCGATGACCCTCCGGGACGGCACGCCGCTGAGCCCCGCCCTCGGCATCGGCGCCTTCGCCGAGAAGACGCTGGTCGCCGCCGGTCAGGCGGTGCGGGTCGATCCGGCGGCGCGCCCCGAGGCGGCGTGCCTGATCGGCTGCGGCGTGATGGCGGGGTACGGGGCGGCCGTGCACACCGGTGGGGTGGGCCGCGGCGACACCGTCGCGGTCATCGGCTGCGGTGGTGTCGGCGACGCCGCGATCGCCGGGGCGTCCCTGGCCGGGGCCCGGCGCGTCATCGCCGTCGACATCGACGACGCGAAGCTGGACGCGGCGACCCGCTTCGGCGCGACGCACACCGTCAACTCCCGCGGCACCGACCCCGTCGCGGCCGTCCACGAGCTGACCGGCGGTCACGGGGTGGACGTCGCCATCGACGCGGTCGGCACCGCGTCGACGTACAAGCAGGCCTTCTACATGCGCGATCACGCCGGTGTGCTGGTCCAGGTGGGGGTGCCCGACGCGGAGATGAGGGTCGATCTGCCGCTGATCGATCTCTTCTCGCGCGGCGGCGCCCTCAAGTCGTCCTGGTACGGCGACTGCCTGCCCGCGCGGGACTTCCCGATCCTCGTGGACCAATACCTCAGCCGCCGTCTCGACCTGGGCGGGTTCGTCTCCGAGACGATCTCCCTGGACGAGGTGGAGGCGGCCTTCGACCGGATGCGGCGCGGTGAGGTACTGCGCTCGGTGGTGGTCCTGTGAGCCGCTCCGCGGGCCGGGGGCCTCGTGTGGTCGTCATCGGCGCCGGAATCGTCGGCTGCTCGCTCGCCGACGAGCTGACCGCCCGCGGCTGGACCGATGTCACCGTGCTCGACCAGGGGCCGCTGCCCGCGCCCGGCGGCTCCACCTCCCACGCCCCCGGGCTGGTCTTCCGGACCGGACCGTCCAGAACGCTGACCGCGTTCGCGACGTACACGGTGGAGAAGTTCACCTCCCTCGAAGTGGACGGCCTTCCGTGTTTCCACCCCGTGGGCGGCCTCGAACTGGCCACCACGCCCGAGCGCTGGGCCGAGCTGCACCGCAGGGCCGGTCTCGCCGCCTCCTGGGGCGTCCGCGCCGAACTCGTCGGGCCCGCGCGCTGCAAGGAGCTGTGGCCGCTGGTGGACGAGAGCCGGCTGTACGGCGGTCTGTACACGCCGGACGACGGCTTGGCCCGCGCCGTTCCCGCCTGCCGTGCGCAGATGGCGCGGGCACGCGCGCGTGGAGCACGTTTTCTGGACCGCCACACCGTGACCGGCATCGAGCAGGACGGCGGCCGGGTCTCCGCCGTCGTCACCGACCGCGGCACCTTCCCGGCCGACCACGTCGTCTCGGCGGCCGGCTTCTGGGGCCCGGTCATCGGGCGGATGGCGGGCGTCGACGTGCCGCTGCTGCCGCTCGCCCACCAGTACGCGACCACCCGGCCCCTGCCCGAGCTGGCCGGGGCCAACGACCCGCGCACCGAGGCGTCGCGGCCGATCCTGCGCTTCCAGGACCGCGATCTGTACTTCCGGGAGCACATCGACCGCATCGGCATCGGCTCCTACGCCCATCGGCCGCTGCCCGTCGACCCGTTCGGCGTCCCCGCGTACGACGACGCCGAGAGCATGCCGTCGTCGTACCCCTTCACCGAGGAGGACTTCGCGCCCAGTTGGCAGGACTGCCGGTGGCTGCTTCCCGCGCTGGGGCGGACCGAGATCGAGGAGGGCTTCAACGGCGTCTTCTCCTTCACCCCGGACGGCATGCCGGTGCTCGGCGAGTCCCGTGCGCCGCGCGGCTTCTGGCTGGCCGAGGCGGTGTGGGTGACGCACTCCGCGGGCGCCGCCAGAGCGGTCGCCGAGTGGATGGTCGACGGACGCCCCTCCCTCGACCTGCACGAATGCGAGCTGACCCGCTTCGAGGACGCCCAGCGCTCCCCCGCGTACGTCGCCGAGCGGGCCGCCCGGCAGTTCGTGGAGGTCTATGACGTCATCCACCCGCTCCAACCGCCGGACGAGCCGCGTCCCCTACGGGTCAGCCCCTTCCACGCCCGCCAGCGGGAGCTGGGCGCCGTCTTCCTGGAGGGCGGCGGCTGGGAGCGCCCGCACTGGTACGAGGCGAACGCCCCCCTGGCCGAAGGGATCACGCTGCCCGCGCGCGACGCCTGGGCGGCACGCCACTGGTCCCCGACCGTGGCGGCCGAGGCCCGTGCCACCCGCGAGGGGGTGGCCCTGTACGACATGACACCCCTGCGCCGTCTGGAGGTCACCGGTCCCGGTGCGCTCGCCTTTCTCCAGCGCATGACCAGCAACAACCTTGCCAGGAGGCCCGGCGCCGTCACCTACACCCTCCTTCTCGACGAGGCGGGCGGCATCCGCTCCGACCTGACGGTGGCACGCCTCGCACCCGACCGTTTCCAGGTGGGCGCCAACTCCCCCGCCGACCTGGACCGGCTCCTTCGCCACGCCCCGGCCGACGTCCACCTCAGGGACATCACCTCGGGGACCTGCTGCATCGGTGTCTGGGGTCCCGCGGCCCGCGCGCTGGTCCAGCCGCTCACCCGCGACGACTTCTCGCACCTGGGGTTCGGCTACTTCAGGGCCAAGGAGACCTGGGTCGGGCACGTCCCGGTGACCGCGATGCGCCTGAGCTACGTCGGTGAGCTGGGCTGGGAGCTGTACACCACCGCCGACCTGGGGCTGCGCCTGTGGGACACGCTGTGGGAGGCGGGGCGGGCGCACGGGGTGGTCGCGGCCGGGCGGTCCGCCTTCAACAGTCTGCGCCTGGAGAAGGGGTACCGCGCGTGGGGCCACGACATGACCGCCGAACACAACCCCTACGAGGCGGGCCTCGGCTTCGCGGTCCGCATGGACAAGGGGGACTTCGTGGGCCGCGCCGCCCTGCAAGCGCTGGGTGAGCCTGCGCGAAGGCTCACGCCCCTGCTCCTCGACGACCCGGCCGCCGTCGTCCTCGGCAAAGAGCCCGTGTACGTCGACGGCGCCCCCGCCGGGTACGTCACGAGCGCCGCGTACGGCTACACCCTGGGCCGCTGCGTCGCGTACGCCTGGCTGCCGCCCCTGAGGGCCGGTACCGGCGTCGACATCGAGTACTTCGGCGAGAAAGTTCCCGCGACGGTCGCCGAGGAGCCCCTGTTCGACCCGGAGATGACCCGCATCCGCCGTTAACCGCCAGGAGGCGCCCGGTGTCCCCCACCTACGATGTGATCGTGATCGGCCTCGGCGGCATGGGCAGCGCCGCCGCCCACCACCTGTCCGCGCGCGGCGCCCGCGTCCTCGGCCTGGAGCGGTTCGGCCCCGCGCACCGGCGCGGGTCCAGCCACGGCGGCTCCCGCGTCACCCGGCAGTCCTACTTCGAGGACCCCGCGTACGTCCCGCTGCTGCTGCGCGCGTACGAACTGTACGACCGCCTCGAACGGGACACGGGCCGCGAGATCGCCACGCTGTGCGGCGGCGTGATGCTCGGCCGGCCCGACAGCCGCCCGGTCGCCGGCTCGCTGCTCTCCGCCGAACGGTGGGACCTGCCCCACGAGATGCTCGACGCGAAAGAGATCCGCCGCCGGTTCCCGACCCTCACCCCGGACGACGACGAGGTGGCGCTGTACGAGGCACGGGCGGGCCTGGTCCGCCCCGAGAGCACGGTGGCCGCCCACCTGGAGCTCGCCACGCGCGACGGCGCCGACCTGCGCTTCGAGGAGCCCCTGACGCGCTGGGAGCCCTGCCGGGGCGGCGTGCGCGTCCACACCGCCGAAGGCACGTACACGGCGGGCCATCTGGTGGTCTGCCCCGGCGCGTGGGCGCCGGAGCTGCTCACCGACCTGGGCGTGCCGTTCCGCGTCGAGCGGCAGGTCATGTACTGGTTCCAACCGGCCGGCGGCGTACGGCCCTTCCTGCCGGACCGGCATCCGATCTACATCTGGGAGGACGCGCGGGGCGTACAGGTGTACGGCTTCCCCGCGATCGACGGGCCCGAGCTGGGGGCCAAGGTGGCCTTCTTCCGCAAGGGCACGCCCTGTACGCCGCGGACCATCGAGCGGACGGTCCACGACCACGAGATCGCGGCGATGGCCGAGCAGGTGAGCCGGCTGGTCCCCGCGCTCCCCGGCCGCTTCCTGACGGCCGCCACCTGCATGTACTCCAACACTCCCGACGAGCACTTCGTCATCGCGCGCCATCCGGCGCACCCCGGGTCGGTCACCGTCGCCGCCGGGTTCTCCGGGCACGGCTTCAAGTTCGTGCCCGTGGTCGGCGAGATCGTCGCCGACCTGGCGCTGGACGGCACCACCGGGCAGCCCATCGAGCTGTTCGACCCCGCCCGGTTCGCCGCCGCGCCCGCCCGAGGAGTTCGAGCGCCTTCTTGAGGAGGACGACAACCGTGACGACGACCCCTTTGCCGCCGAGTCTCATCGCGACCCTCCCCGGCCGCTACTACACCGATCCGGAGATCTTCCGGCAGGAGCAGGAACGCGTCTTCGAAGCGCTCTGGTTCTGCGCGGTGCGCGCCGCCGATCTCGACGAGCCGGGCGCCTTCCGCACGGTGCGGGTCGGGCGGGAGAGCGTCCTGGTCACCCGCTCGCGCACCGGCGAACCGCGCGCCTTCCTCAACGTGTGCCGGCACCGCGGCGCCCGCCTGTGCGCCGAGGAGTCCGGGCAGGTCCGCCGCGCCCTCCAATGCCCGTACCACGCCTGGACGTACGACCTCGACGGCAGACTGATCGCCGCGCCCAACCTGGTCAGGATGCCGGACGTGGACCGTTCCGCGTACGGCCTGGTGAAGGTGGCCCTGCGGGAGTGGCTCGGCTACCTCTGGCTGTGCCTGGCCGAGGAACCGCCCTCCTTCGAGGAGAGCGTCGTCGGCGCGGTGGTCGAGCGGCTGGGCGACGCGGCCTCCATCGAGCGCTACGGCACCGAACGGCTCGCGCTCGGCCGGCGCGTCACGTACGACGTGCGCGCCAACTGGAAGCTGATCGTGGAGAACTTCATGGAGTGCTACCACTGCGCGACCATCCATCCCGAACTCACCGACGTCCTGCCGGAGTTCGCTGAAGGCTTCGCCGCGCAGTACTACGTGGGGCACGGCGCCGCGTTCGGCGCGGAGGTCGGCGGTTTCACGGTCGACGGCAGCGCCGGCTTCGGCCGCCTTCCCGAGGTCGGCGACCAGCAGGACCGCCGCTACTACGCGGTGACCGTGAAACCGACCGTCTTCATCAACCTCGTCCCCGACCACGTGATCCTGCACCGCATGTACCCGATGGCCGAGGACCACACGCTCGTCGAGTGCGACTGGCTGTACGCACCTGACGTCGTCGCCTCCGGAGCCGACCTGTCGAAGTCCGTGGAACTCTTCCACCGGGTCAACGTCCAGGACTTCGCGGCCTGCGAGCGCACCCAGCCCGCGATGGCGTCACGCGCCTACCGCGGGGGCGGGGTACTGGTGCCGACCGAGCACCACATCGGGCTCTTCCACGAGTGGCTCACCAAACAGCTCGCTACGTAGTGGCCGAAGAAGACCGCGCCGGCGGGGACGACTGCGCCGTCGGGCGCTTGTACATCCGCGTGGCCGTGATCTCGCCGTGCACCGTCTCACCGTCCGGGTCCTGTTGCGGCAGGCCGGGCCGCAGGTGCTCCTCGACGCTGATGTACTTCAGTCCCGCCCGCAGGTCCGCGTCGTTGCGCAACCGGATGACCAGCGGGAACTCCGCGAGCGCCGTCGTGTCGAACAGGCCGGTCGTATAGAGCAGCTGCACACCGAGCGCGTCGGAGACGGCCCGCTGGAGCTCCAGGAGGTACGTCGCGTTGGCGCGGCCGATGGGGTTGTCGAGGAAGAGCGTGCCGGCGTGCCGGTGCTTGTCCCGGCCCCGGTCGTTGCTGCGCAGGGCGGCCATCGTGCAGTACAGGGCGATGGCGGCGGTGAGCAGCTGTCCTCCGGAGAAGACGTCGCCCATCTGTCCGACCGGGACGCGCTCGGCGCGCAGCACGGCGTCCGGCTTGAGGATCTCGACGGCGACGCCGCGCGGCTCCAGCGCGGCCTGGACGCCGCGCAGCAGCAGGGACATGCCGTCGCGCCGCAGGTCCGAGTTCTTCTTCACGGCCGCGCGGGTGGCCTCGTCGATGACCTCGCCGAGGCGCTCCACGAGGGTGGCCTGGTCGGGCTCCTCGAAGCGGACCCGCAGGAACTCCTGGCCCGACCACTCCCCCAGGCCCTCCGGCAGGCGGGACAGGCGCTGGGCGGACCTGAGCGTCGCGAGAGCCGACTCCACGAGACCGCGCAGGCGGTCCACGATGCTGTCGCGGTTGCGCTCCAGCTGCGCCAGTTCGTCGGTCAGCACCCGCAGCCGGGGCGCGAAGGCGTCGGCCCACTTCTTGGCGTGCTCGGGCAGCGCGGAGGCGGGCAGCTCGCGGATCTGCTGGCGGGCGGGCGTGCGGACCTGCTCGTAACGGGTGGAGTTGGCGTGCCGTACGAGGATGTCACTGGCCTCGCGGACGGCGGTGTCGGCGGCGGACAGGTCGGCGGCGCAGCCGCGCAGGGAACGGCGGGCCTCGGCGGCGGCCTGGCGGGCCTCCTCCAGGGTGCCGGGGTAGGGGTCGGGCTCCTCTTCGGGGTCTTCCTGGTGCTCGCGCAGGAGGTCGCGCAGGAGGGCGGCCGTCTCGTCGAAACCGCCCGCCGCGTCCTCCGTGGCGCGGTGCGCCTGGAGCAGCGCGGCATGGGCTTCCTTGGCGCGGCCCAGCGCCTCGGTGTGCGCGGCCAGTTCGCCGGTGGCGGTGCGCAGCAGCGCCTGGGCCTGCTCGGCGTCGGCGGGGACCAGCTCTTCGGGCAGCTCGGTGTGGGCCTCCCCGTCCTCGGGGGCGTGCCGCTCGGCCTCGCCGCGCAGCCGGCCGAGCTGCTCGCTGGCGGTGGCGGCGCGGGCCTCGATGAGCTGGACCTGGGCCTCGGCGCGGGCGGCGGCGGCCTGCCGGGAGGGGCCGTCGGAGCCGTCGGTGCCTTCGAGGAGCAGGGCGGCACGGGTGCGCACCTTGTTGCTGAGCCGGTCCAGCTCGGCGAGGGCGGCGCTCTCGTCGCTCTCGGCGCGGGCCTGTTCGGCGCGCAGGTCGGCGCCGACGCCCACCTTCTCGTAGAGCTGCGATGCCGCGCGGTAGGCCTCGCGGAGGGCGGGCAGCGACGTCTTGGGGGCGTCGGTGTCCTCGGGGATGTCCTCGGGGGCGCCGGCGATCTCGGCACGCTCGGCGCGCAGCGCGCGGGCGGTGCGGCGGGCGTCGTCGGCGGCGCGCTGGGCGGCGCGGCGGTCCTCGTCGGCGGCGCGGGCCCGGTCCAGGCAGGTCTGGGCACGGGCCTCGGACTCGGCGGCGTCGTCGGCCAGTTCGCGCAGCTTGGTCTGCCAGCCGGCCCGCTCGCGGAGCCGGAAGGCGAGGCCGGCGAGGGCGTCGGCGACGCGCCGGGCGCGCTGGGCGGCCTCTTGGCGTTCGTCACGCACGCGTGCCGCCTCGCTCGCGGCCTCGTCGGCCTCGGCGCGGGCGGCGCGGGCCTCGGCCAGCTCGGCCTCGGCCTCCTCGGCGAAGGCGCGGGCCTCCTGGGCGGCGGTGGCGAGTTCGGCGAGGCGGCCGCTGGGGCAGCCGGCACGCCAGGAGGTGAGCCGGGCGGCCAGCTCGCGGTCCTTGGCGAGCCGGGCGGCGAGGGAGCGGATCTCCTCGTCCCGCCGGGCGGCCCGCGCGCGCAGCGCCTGGCGCTCCTCGTCGGCGGCGTGCTCGTCGTGCATGGCCGGGTTCGGCGGTACGAGGAAGACGCCGCTGTCGGTGGCCTGCTCGCCGGGCGTGGGGGCCAGGAGGGCGGCGGCGGTGCCCACGGCGACGGCCGAGCGGGGCAAGAGGGCGGCGTCGGCGAGGGCTTCGCGGGCGCGGGCGTGGGTGTCCGGGTCGGTGATGACCACGCCGTCGACCAGCTCGGGGCGGGCGGCGAGCACGCGCGCGTGGTCGGCGGGGTCGACGGCCTGGGCGAGATAGCGCCAGCCGGGCAGCGCGGGGATGCCGTGCTCGCCGAGGAACTCGACGGTGGTGAGGACGTCGGGGCCGGGCGGCAGCAGCCCGCCCTCACCGAGGGCGCCGAGGATGCGGGAGTCGTCGGCGGCGGCGGTGCGCAGGTCGAAGAGCTGCCGTTCGGCGGAGGCGACGCCTTCTTCGAGGAGGGCGCGCAGCTCGTCGGCGGAGCGGTCGAGCTCCGCGACGGAGAGGGCACCGCCCGCCGGGGTGGGGGCGCTGCCGGCCTCGGCGCCGCGGGGCCGCGGGACGGCGCTCACGCCGGTCGGCAGGCTCAGCAGTTCGGCGAGCCGTTCGTCCCCGGCGATGGACTCGGCTGCGCGGCGCTCCGCGTCGTGGGCGGCCTCGGCGGCGGTCGCGGCGTCCGAGGCGCGGGCGGCGGTCAGTTCGGCGCGGGCCTCGGCGGCGGCCGCCTCCTTGGCGTGGTCGGCGGTCCGGCGGGCTGCCTCGCGGGCGGTGTCCCAGGCGGCGACGGCTGTCTTCTCCGCGTCGCTCGCGGCGAGGGCGGCACGCGCGGGGTCGGCGTCGGGCGCGGTGTCGTCGAGCCAGCCCGCGCGCACGGCCTCGGCGGTCTCCTGCTCGACCTCGGTGAGGCGCTGGCGCAGGTGACCGGCCTCGCTGCGGGCCCGCTGGGCCTCGGTGGCGGCGGCGGTGGCGTCGCGGTGCGCGCTCTCGCCGGTCTCCTGGAGCGCGGCGGAGCGCTCCTCCTCCTCGTTCGCGACGTCCTCGGCACCTTCGGCGGCGGTGTGCAGGGCGCGCACGAGGTCGGCGGCGGCCTTCGCGCGGGCGGCGAGGGCGGGCGCGGCGTCCCGCTCGGCCTCGCGGATCGCGGCGGCCACGCGCGCGGAGCGGTCGGCCGCCGCGCGGTGGCGCAGGACGGCCTCGGCGGCCTGCCAGGCGGCGTGCAGCGTGCGGGCGTCGGCGAGTTCGCGGCGCTGGGCGGCGGCGGCCTTCTCGGCGACGGTGAGCGCCAAGGACGCGTGGCGGTAGGCCAGTTCGGCGGAGATGAGGGCGCTCTTGCCGCGGGCCTGTTCGGCCTCGGTGACGGTGTGGGCGGCGGCGGTGACCTGTTCGGCCAGTGTCGCGGCGCGCCCCCGCTCCTCGACGGCGCGGGCGGACAGGCGGCGGGCCAGGGTGCGGGTCCTGCGCTCGGCGCCCGCGTGCACGTCACGCGCGCGTGCCCGGGTGCCCGCGGCCTCGACGATGCGCCCGAGCAGGTCGACGGAGCCGGCGGTGAAGTCCCGCTCGGCCATCAGTTCGGCCCGTCGGCCCAGCTTGTTGCCGAAGCCGTGGACGAGGTCGGCGAGGCCGTCGGTGTCGCGGGTGTCCGTGACGGCGCGCAGCAGCAGGTCGGTGAAGTCGGAGTCCTTCTTGACGGCGAAGAGACCCGCGGCCTCGCCCTCGTCGGCGTTCATCTCCCGCTGGTAGCGGAAGAGTTCGGGGTCGAGGCCGAGGTCGCCGAGGTGTTCGTTCCAGCGGTCGTGGATCTCTTCCCAGTGCACTTCGAGGTGGGGGTAGGCCTTGGTCGCCTCGGTCAGCGCGTCGCGGAAGCCCTTCATGGTGCGTCGGCGTCCCTGCGCGCCCGAAGCGCCCTCCACGGAGGGCCGTACGGCGGTGGACTCGGCGACCGGCAGCGAGTCCAGGCTCAGGCCGGGGCCGGGCCGGAAGGA
The DNA here is from genome assembly GCF_055581265.1 of Streptomyces sp. NPDC031466. NCBI lineage: Bacteria > Bacillati > Actinomycetota > Actinomycetes > Kitasatosporales > Streptomycetaceae > Streptomyces > Streptomyces sp. NPDC031466. The sequence continues at coordinate 461,244 of NZ_JBVIJT010000008.1, read as the reverse complement.
GTACCAGGCCTCGGCGAACTTCCGCGGGTCGTTCGAGACCTGGCGTCCCCGCCATTCGCTGACCTTGCCCACGACCACGCACTCACCGGTGAGGGTGTGCTGCCACTCCAGGGCGACGTGTCCGCAGTCGTCGGCGAGCAGGAACTTGCGCAGTACGCCGGAGCTGGCGCCGCCGAGGGTGTTGCGGTGGCCCGGCAGCATCACCGAGAAGATCAGCTTGAGCAGGACGGACTTGCCGCCGCCGTTCTCCAGGAAGAGCACGCCAGCGGGGGCGGGGCGGCGCGGCGGTCCTGTCGGCTCGTCCTCGAAGAACTCCGCCTGCGTGGGCGCGGGGTCGGGCACCTCGGCGCCGACACCGCGCAGGTCGAGCACGGTGTCGGCGTAGCGCGCACCGGCCGGACCGATGGAGTAGAGGCGGATCCGGGACAGCTCGTACATGGCGGCGGACTCTCGTCGTAAGTCGTGGGAAACAGCGGGGAGGTGCGGGGCGGGGCGGCGGCGCCCCGGGGGTCGGGAGTGGCCGCGGGGTCAGGAGTGGAAGGGCAGCCCCGCGTCGGCGGCCAGCTCCAGGTCGTCGGTGTCCTCGGGGGGCAGCAGCGTCGCCGAGCCGTCCGTGACCGGTACGACGCCCAGGTCGAGGAGTTCGGCCATGGCCGCGCTGCCGGCCATGTCGCGGACCTGGAGCTGGTAGCGGGCCGTGGTGCGGTACGTCCCTCCGGAGTCGTCGCCCGTGCGCTGGAGGAAGCCGGACTCGGTGAGGAAGGCGACGGCCTTGCCGACGATGCCGGTGGTCGAACCGGCGAGGCGGCGGGCGTCCTTGGTGGCCCCGGTGGAGCTGCGCCGTGCCCAGATCCGCCAGGCGGCCTCGAGTCCGGGGGCGTCGGTGGCCGGGTCGGTGTTCTCGCCCTGCTCCTCGGCGCGCTCCTCCAGGCGGCGGCAGGCCTGGCGTACGAACGCGTCGACGCCGTTGACCGTGACCCGGCCGATGTATCCGTCGTCGGCGAGGTCCTCGGGGCGCGGGAAGGCCATGGCGGCGACCGCGAGGTGTGCGAGGCCGTGCAGGAAGCGGTCGGTGGAGTCCGTCGCCGCGCGGCGGGCGTAGTCGCCCATGCGGACGGCGAAGACGGAGTCCTCGGCGGCGGTCACGGCCATACCCGCGCGCGGGGAGACCTCCAGGACGACGAGCCCGAGCCCGGTCGCGACGGCGTCGGCGAGCCGCGCGAAGGGCGGGTCCTCGCGGTAGCGGCGGAGCAGTTCGCCGTACTCCTGGTCGCGGGCGGGCTGGAGCTTGGGCTGCAGGCCGAAGGAGACGAGGCGGGCCGCGTCGGCGGCGTCGGCCGGGGTGACGGCCGCGGGGGCGGCGGGCGCCGTGGCGGAGTCCGGCTCGCCCCACGCGGCGTGCTCTGCGGGGTGGTCGGTCACGGCGTGTGCTCCTTGGTCGGGTGGGGCGTGCGGGGGCCGGGGTGACGCATGAGGCGGCCAGGGGGATGCCCTGTGGTGCGGGAGGGGCACCTGCGTGTACGGGAGTTCACGACGCCTCCTTCCGGTCGGCCGCCATGCCGGCGGCGTCCAGGAGGGCCGTGCCGACGATGAGGTCGGCGCCGCCGAACTCCTCGTCGTCCAGTTCGGTGCCGTCGTCCACGGCGAAGAGCAGCTTCTCCTCGCCCTGGCGGTAGGCGGTGCCCACCGGCGGGCTGGCCGCGTGGACGGCGAGGAGGGCGACCAGGTAGGGCAGTTCGGGGTCGCGCAGGCGGGCTTCGGCGAGCAGACCGGAGAGGCGGCGCGGCGCGTCGGCGGGCAGCGCGAGCAACTCCATGGCGCTCGCCAGCTGCTCCTCGCTGAAGCGGCTGTCGTCCGGGGTGGCGATGAGGTCGGGCTCGGGCATCTCCGCGCCGAGGTGCTCGCGCTCCATCGGTGGGGTGAGCAGTATGTCGACGAGGTCGCCCACCCGTACGGACACGGGGGTGCGCAGGCCGGTACCGCGCGCGAAGAAGGCGTCCGTCACGCGGATCGCCCGCTCGGCGGGGAGCGGCAGGACGGGTGCGAGGAGCTGCCCGTACAGGTCGAGCCCCGCGCGCGCGGTGGGCGTCGCGAAGGCCTGCCGGTCCTGCTCGGCGCGGAACAGGGGGCCCGCTTCGAGGAGGCGGGACTGCAGCTGGGTGTGGCGGCGGATGCAGTCCTTGACGATGTCGACGAGCTCGGCGGCGCGGCGTTTTTGCTCGGGGTCCTCGGACTCGTCGCGGGCCTTGCGGATGTTGGTCAGGATGGCGTTCTCGTGGCGGTAGCGGTCGGCCACGTGGTCGAGCGCCTCGGCGATCATGTCGGGGACGGTCTTGAGCCAGTCCACCGCCCGGACGTTGCGCCGGGTGGCGTCGAGGGCCTTGCGGAGCGTCTCCGAATACTGCACGGTCCGGTAGCGGGCCTGCTCGGCGGCGAGCTGGGCGTCGGCGAGCCTGCCGCGGCTGATGAGGACCTCCAGCTTCACCTCGGCGGCGATCTGGGCGCTGGTGACGTCCGTGTCGAGGGCGCCCACCAGGACGTTGACCGCCTCGTCGGTCGTGCGCAGATAGACGCTGCCGCCGTACCCGGGGACCTCTTCGAGGAGCTTGAAGTCGTAGTCCCTGCGGACGTACGTCCCGTCGGGCGCGAAGGTGCCGTACACCGCGCGGAAGCCGCGGTCCACGCTGCCGACGTTGATCAGGTTCTCCAGGACCCAGCGGGCCACGCGCTCGTGCTCGGCGGCGGGGCGCTCGGGGGCCTGCGCGGTGACGCGCGGGAGCAGCCTGGCGACGACCTGCTCGTGGTCGGCGCCGGTGTCGAAGTCCATGGTGAGCGTGACGAGGTCGATGGCGGACAGGGCCACCTCGGCCATCGCGTAGACCGAGTACTCGCCCGCGAGGTTGGCCTTGCGCACGTCGAGGTCGTGCAGCGGAGCCGTGCAGGCCAGAGCGCGCAGGCGGCGCGCCAGGCCCTCGTCGGCGGCCGGGCCCGTGGCAGGCCTCGGCCCCGCGCTGAGCTGGGGCGGAGCGGTGTCCGTAACGGCAGGCGAAGTCACGGTGCACAGACTAGGTCCTCGGTCTGACAACGGTCGAAACGGCGCAGAAGCGACCGGCTCCACGGCCGGGTCCGCCGCACCGGAACGTCCGTCTCGACCGCCCGCGGACAGCGATTTTCAGCCGCCCTCGGCCACCCGTCGCCCGTACACCTCGACGAGGCCCGCGAGCGAGTCCTCCAGATAGGCGGCGAGCAGGAGTTCGGCCCGCGCGGCGTGGCCCGCCCGCAAGGTGTCCAGGATGCGCTGGTTGCGTTCGAGGTAGGGCTCGTGGAGGCGGCGCGGATCGGCCACCACGTGGAAGGCCAGGCGGAGTTCGGCGAAGACGCTGCGCATCAGCTCGTCGGTGCGCTCGCTGCCGGCGAGGGCGACGAGTTCCCGGTGGAAGTGGATGTTGGCCGTGGAGACGCCTTTCCAGTCCTTCCCGGCGGCGGCCCGCACGCCGTCGGCGACGGCTCCGGCCACCCCGTCGAGGGCGAAGGGGGGCTCGCCGAGGCCACGGACCACCGCGCACTCCACGAGGCGGCGCGTGCGGTAGATGTCCTGGACGTCCTCGACCGTGAGGACCCGCACGAAGACCCCCCGGTTGAGCCGGTGGACCAGCAGCCGCTCGTGCGTGAGCAGGCGGAACGCCTCCCGCAGGGTGTTGCGGGACACCCCGAGCGCCCCGCCGATGCTGTCCTCGGACAGTCGCGTGCCGGGCGGGAAGTACCCCTCGGCGATGCGGCTCCGAAGGATGTCCGCGACCCTCTCCGCCGTACTGGTGCGCCCCAGGAGCGCACGGTCGTCGGCCAGTTCGCCCACTCCAGCCATCCCCTCAGCCATGCCCGGATTCAATCGCAGATGCGAGAACGGAACAACACGGGTATTGAGGGATCGTTCAACGATCCTCTACCTTGTGGCACCAGATCCCCGCTCCAGCACCCTCCCCGTCCCTCTCCTGCGAGGTGCCCATGAGCACGACTCCTCCACCCCAGGCCACCCCGGCCGAGACGGGCGACGGCGTACCCGCCGACGTGCGTGACGAACAGGGCGGACTCCCCGACGACAGCGGAGCGTTCGGCTGGCTGCGGGCGCTCGGCCCGCGCGGCCGCCGAGCCTTCGCCGGCGCCTTCGGGGGCTACGCCCTGGACTCCTACGACTACTTCACGCTGCCGCTCAGCATGGTGGCGCTCGCCGCGTACTTCGGCCTGGACAGCGGCCAGACCGGGCTCTTCACCACCGTCACCCTCGTCGTCTCCGCCGTGGGCGGCGCCGTCGCCGGTGTGGTCGCCGACCGGATCGGGCGCGTGAAGGCGCTGATGATCACGGTGGTCACCTACGCGGTCTTCACCGTCGCCTGCGGCTTCGCGCCCGACTACGAGACGCTGCTGGTCTTCCGCGCCCTGCAGGGCCTCGGCTTCGGCGGTGAGTGGGCGGTCGGCGCGATCCTCGTCGCCGAGTACGCCACCGCCGAGAACCGGGGCCGCACCCTCGGCGCGATCCAGAGCGCCTGGGCCGTGGGCTGGGGGCTCGCCGCGATCGTGTACACCGTGGTCTTCCAGTTCCTGGACGACGACCTCGCCTGGCGCGTGATGTTCTGGACCGGCGCCCTGCCCGCCCTCCTGGTGATCTATGTGCGCCGCAACGTGCACGATGCCCCGGAGGCGGCCGCCGAACGCCGCGACAGCGCCCACAAGGGCTCCTTCCCGGCCATCTTCAAGCCGGGGCTGCTGCGCGTCACGTGCTTCGCGGTACTCCTGTCCACCGGGGTGCAGGGCGGTTACTACACGCTGGCCACCTGGGTCCCCACGTATCTGAAGACCGAGCGCGGCCTGACCGTCGTCGGCACCGGCGGCTATCTCGCCTTCTTGATCTCCGGTGCCTTCATCGGCTATCTGACCGGCGGCTACCTCACCGACAAGCTCGGCCGCAAACGGAACATCACGCTCTTCGCCTTCCTCTCCGCGGCCAGCATCCTCGCCTACACGAGCATCCCGGACGGGGCCAACGGCCTTCTCCTTGTGCTCGGCTTCCCGCTGGGCTTCTGTATGTCCGCGATCTTCAGTGGCTTCGGCTCCTTTCTCAGCGAGCTGTATCCGGCCGCCGTGCGCGGCACGGGCCAGGGCTTCACGTACAACACCGGCCGCGCGGTCGGTGCCGTGTTCCCCACCATGGTCGGCTTCCTCGCCGACAGCTGGGGCGTCGGCGGCGCGCTGATCTTCGGGGCGCTCGGCTACGGCCTCGCCGTCATCGCCCTGTTCGGCCTCCCGGAGACGCGAGGGAGGGAACTCCTGTGACCGCCGAAGAGACCAGCGCCGCCCTGGCGCGCGCCGCCTTCCGCGCCGGCGAGAGCAGCCCCACCGCGGGCCGGGCGCCGGGGTTCACCCAGGCCAACCTCGTCTCCGTCCCCGCCGACTGGGCGTACGACATGCTGCTGTTCTGTCAGCGCAACCCCAAGCCCTGCCCGGTGCTCGACGTCACGGACGCGGGCTCCTGGACCACTCCGCTCGCCCCGGGAGCCGATCTGCGCACGGATCTGCCCCGCTACCGCGTATGGGAGCACGGCGAGCTGACCGACGAGCCCACGGACGTCGTCGACCGCTGGCGCGGCGACCTGGTGTCGTTCCTCATCGGGTGCAGCTTCACCTTCGAGTGGGCACTGGCCGACGCCGGGGTGCCGCTGCGCCACGTCGAGCAGGGCCGCAACGTCCCGATGTACGTGACCGCGCGCCCCTGCCGCCCGGCGGGGCGCCTGCGCGGACCCATGGTGGTGTCGATGCGGCCGGTCCCGCCCGGCGCTCTCGCCGCCGCCATCAGGGAGAGCGCCCTGATGCCCGCGGTGCACGGTAGCCCGGTGCACTGCGGCGACCCGGCGGGGCTCGGCATCGAGGATCTCGGCCGGCCCGACTTCGGCGACCCGGTGACCGCCGGGCCGGACGACATCCCGGTGTTCTGGGCGTGCGGGGTGACACCACAGGCCGCCGTGATGGCGTCCAGGCCTCCCTTCGCGATCACCCACGCGCCGGGCAGGATGTTCCTCACGGACGCCCGGGACGAGCAGTACCGCGTGGCCTGAGAGCCGGGGCCCGCGGCACCGCCGTATCCGGGTGCCGAGAACCGCCTGACCGTCGACAACCGCCCGACCGGCGAGAATCCACTGGCCGCCGAGAACCAGGAGACCCGCGCCGATGAGCACCACCTCCATCGATCTGAACGCCGACCTCGGCGAGGGCTTCGGCCGCTGGCACCTGACGGACGACGAGGAACTGCTGTCCGTCGTCACCAGCGCCAATGTGGCCTGTGGCTTCCACGCCGGGGACGCCGTCACCATGCGCAGGGTGTGCGACCGGGCCGCCGAGCGCGGGGTCCGGATCGGCGCGCAGGTCTCCTACCGCGACCTGGCGGGCTTCGGGCGGCGCGCCATGGACGTGCCGGCGGCGGAACTGGCGGCCGAAGTGGCCTACCAGATCGGCGCCCTGGAGGTCTTCGCCCGGGCGGCCGGTACGCGCGTGTCGTACGTGAAGCCGCACGGCGCGCTCTACAACCGTGTCGTCCACGACGAGGAGCAGGCCCGCGCGGTCGTCGAGGGCGTGCTCCTCGCCGGCGGCTCGCTGCCGGTCCTCGGGCTGCCCGGGTCGCGCTTCCTGGAGTCGGCGGAGCGGGCCGGGCTCCCGACCGTCACCGAGGCGTTCGCGGACCGCGCCTACACCGAGGAGGGCACGCTCGTACCGAGGAACGGCGAGGGCGCCGTCATCACCGAGGCGGACGCCGTGGTCGAACGGTCCCTGGAAATGGCACGCTCCGGACGGGTCACCTCTCGCACGGGCCGTGAGATCGCGGTGCGCGCGCGGTCATTGTGCCTGCACGGCGACACGCCGGGCGCGGTGGACCTGGCCCGCCGGGTCCGGGCCCGCCTGGAGTCGGCGGGCGTACGCGTGGAGGCCTTCGCGTGAGGGTGTTGCCGGTGGGCGGGCGGGCCCTGCTCGTGGAACTCGCCGACGGCGCCGAGGCCCAGGCCCTCCACGCGGAACTGCTGCGCCGCCGCGCGGCCGGCTCCCTGCGGGTGGGCGAGATCGTCCCCGCGGCCCGCACGGTGCTCCTCGACGGCCTGGACGAGCCCGCCCGGGTCCGCGCCGAGCTGCCCGGGTGGGTCATTCCGCCGCTGCCCGCGCGCGCGGGGGCCGTGGTGGAGATCCCGGTCAGGTACAACGGTCCGGACCTCGCGGACGTCGCCGCGCACTGGGGCGTGGGCGTTCCCGAGGTGGCCCGGATCCACTCGGCGGCGCGGTTCCGCGTCGCCTTCTGCGGGTTCGCGCCCGGGTTCGGGTATCTGACGGGGCTGCCCGAGCGCTACGAGGTGCCGCGCCGGGCCACGCCCCGCACCTCGGTCCCCCCGGGCAGCGTCGCCCTCGCCGGGCCGTACACGGGGGTGTATCCCCGCGCGTCGCCCGGCGGCTGGCAGCTGATCGGCACGACGGACGCCGTGCTGTGGGACCACACACGCGTGCCCGCCGCGTTGCTCTCCCCCGGCATACGCGTCCGCTTCGTGCCGCATGGTCCGCCCCCGGCCGCGCCACCCACCGCGCCGGACGCCACCCGGGAGCGGCGATGACGGACCGGGCCTTCGCCGTCGCGCGGGCCGGCGCGCTGACCACCGTGCAGGACCTGGGGCGCCCCGGGTACGCGCACCTCGGGGTCCCGCGCTCCGGCGCCCTGGACCTCCCCGCCGCCCGCCTGGTCAACCGTCTGGTGGGCAACGCTGCCGACGCCGCCGTCCTGGAGACCACCCTGAACGGCTGCGCGGTGCGCCCCCGGCGCCCCGTGACGGTGGCCGTCGGCGGCGCGCCCTGCCCGGTGACCGTGGACGGCCGGCCCGCCGCCTGGGGAGCGCCCGTACGGGTGCCCGCGGGGGCGGTCCTGGACGTCGGTGGTGCCGTCTGTGGAGTGCGGTCCTACGTCGCCTTCGACGGGGGTGTGGCCGTCGAAGCGGTGCTCGGCAGCCGCTCGTCGGACCTGCTCTCCGGGCTCGGCCCTCCCCCGCTCGCGGACCGGGCGGTGCTACCGCTAGGCGCCCCGGCCGGGCCGCACGCACGCGTGGACAGCGCCCCGCAGCCCGCCCCGCCCCGGGAGCTGGTGCTGCGGGTGACGCTCGGCCCACGCGCCGACTGGTTCACGCGGGCGGCACTGGACACGCTCACCACGCGCGCGTACCGGGTGTCCTCGGCGAGCAACCGCATCGGACTGCGCACCGAAGGTCCGCCGCTGGAACGCGCGGTCCACGGGGAACTGCCCAGTGAGGGCATGGTGCTCGGCTCCGTACAAGTGCCGCCGGACGGCGGGCCCGTCGTCTTCCTCGCCGACCATCCGACCACCGGGGGCTATCCGGTGGTGGCGGTCGTCCGGGAGGCCGACCTGGCGGCGGCCGCCCAGGCAACGCCCGGCACACCGGTGCGCTTCGTGGGCACGGGCCGGCGTTGACCGGCCCGGCCGCAGGGCGTCCCGGGCGGCAGGGCGGGCGGGCGCTACACCGCGGGCGCGTCGGCGTCGGGGCCGATCCTGCTGCGTACCGCGGTCTGCACCTCGTCCTCCTCGGCGGGGTCCGCGGCGAGCCTGCGGAGCCGGTTGACGACACGGGCGTCACCGGTCTCGGCGTGCCGTGCGGCGACCCCACGGGTGGTCTCCTCGCAGTCCCACAGGCACTCGACGGCGAAGCCGGAGGCGAAGGTGGGGTCGGTGGCGGCGAGCGCGCGGGCGGCGCGGCCGCGCAGATGGGACGAGGCGGTCTCGCGGTAGACGTGGCGCAGCACGGGGGCCGCGCAGGCGATGCCGAGGCGTCCCGCGCCGTCGACGAGCGTCCACAGCGTGGGCGCGTCGGGCCCCTCGCCGCGGACCGCCTCGCGCAGCGCGGCGAGCACGAGCTTGCTGTCCTGCGCGCTGCCGCGGCAGGCGAGGACGCGACCGGCGGCGGCGCCCAGGGCGTCGGGGCGGTAGGCCCAGCGCCGGGCCCATTCGACGGCGGCGACGCTGCGCATCCGCTCGAAGGCCTCGGTCGCGGCCTCCACGACGGCCGGGGAGTGACTCGCCACGGCCCGCTCGATGAGGTCGAAGACCTCGGGGTCGTGGGCGTCGGCGAGATAGCGCAGGGCGGCGCCGCGGGCGCCGTCGGAGCCGGCACGGGCGGCCCGGAGGATCTCCGGGCGGTCCTCGGGTCCCGCGACGGCGCTCAGGCAGCGGGCGGCGGGCACATGCAGCACGGCGCCGCGCTCCAGGCCCTCCTGGGCCCAGTCGAAGACGGCCTGGACGCTCCACCCGGGGCGCGGTCCGGCGGGTCGCATCTGGCGCTGCCAGCGGTCGAAGGAGCCCTGTTCCCGCGCGGCCCGCACGCGGGCGCCGATCTCGGGGCGGGAGTCCTCCTCCCACAGCCGCCAGGGCCGTGGTTCATAGGCGTCGCGGACGGCGGCGGCCAGGTCGGCGTCGCCCTGTGCGTCGGCGGGGAACCTGGCGAGCACGGGCGCGGCGAGGGCGCGCAGGCCCGCGTCGTCGTCGCGCAGGGCCAGCTCGTCCAGGGCCCAGGCCCAGTTCGCGCCGTGGGCGGCGTACCGCCTCAGGAGCGCGAGGGCGTCGGGCCTGCCGTACGAGGCGAGGTGCCCGAGGACGGCGAGGGCGAGCCCGGTGCGCGAGTCGTCCGGGTCCAGGACGTCCTCGGCATCGAAGAGGTGCCGCTCGATCTCGCCGAGCCCGCCGTGCAGGTCGAGGTAGAGCCGGGCGTAGTACAGCGAGCGGTTCTCCACCTGCCAGTCGTGGCGTGGATCGTTGAGCACGCAGTGGTCGAGGGCGGCGAGCGCCTCGGACCGGGGTGCCGTGAGTGCGTGCAGCGTGCCGTCGCCGCGGCCCCGCTGCAGCAGGCCGAGCAGCGTACCGCTGGGCGCTATGACCGGATCGAACATGGGAAACAGCCTCACATCAAGCGTCGACGCAACCGGGAATCACGCATTACCTGGCCGCACGCCAACACGTCGGGCCGCCCGCCGTCTCTTGCTTGTCGAAGACCATCTTCCTCTGCCTCTCGTCCGTGGCCCTTAAGGGTTCCCGGACCGAGGTCCGGGGGCGGGCCGCTCACGGCCCACGCGGTTCGGCGCCTTCTGCCCCACCGTCGCGTCCGTGAATCACGTCGTCATGATGACCCGGCGGTCATGTCCGCCGCGACCACATTTCCAGCGCCCCCGTCACTGCTGCCCGGTTACCCGTTCAGAGCGCCCCGAACAGTTCCAGCAGCTCCGTCTTCTGGAACATCCGTGCGGTGTCCAGCGCCGACGGCGTCCCCGCGGCCGGGTCGGCCCCGCCGTCCAGGAGCGCGCGGATCACCGCGTGCTCGCCCTTGAAGACGGCTCCGGCGAGCGGCGTCTGGCCCCGGTCGTTGGCGCGGTTGGCGTCGCCGCCGCGCTCAAGGAGGGCCCGGACCGCGTCGGCGTGCCCGTGGTAGGCCGCCAGCATCACCAGGGAGTCTCCGCTGTCGTTGGTGAGGTTGGCCGGGACACCCGCGTCCACGTAGGCCGTGAGCGCCGCGGTGTCCCCCTGACGGGCCAGATCGAAGATCTTGGTCGCCAGCTCCACGACCTCGGGGTCGGGGGCTTCGCTCATGGGGTGTCCGCCTTTCCGGGATGCGCTGCGGGTGCAGCCGTACGAGTGAATCGACAGGGTACTGCCCGGGCGGGCACATGACGCGGCCCGGCCGAGGCAGAGATCACGGCACGCACGCAAGAGCCGCCGAACCGCTCTTCGACAGCCCCGACAAGACTCTGCCATTCGAGGGAAATTCCGGGAATTTCACCCTTTTGCACCTTTTGTCGTATGGATACATGCTGTGAACCTGGAACAACTCATGGTGACTGTCCCCACCACATCAGGAGAACCGTCATGGTCCTTTCCATCTCGGGCGTCGTACTGCTCGGAATCATCGTCTTCCTCTTCTTCCGCAAGGACGGCCTCAAGGCCTCCCACGCCCTGGTCTGCGCCCTCTTCGGCTTCTTCCTGGCGGGCACCGCCATCGCCCCGAGCATCAAGGCCGGCAGCGCGAGCCTCGCGAGCCTCCTCGGCGGCATCAAGTTCTGAGGCTCCTTTCCTTCGTCCGCACTTCCAGGAGACTGACGTGGCCAGGCCCCCACTCCCCCGCATCCTGAGCAACGGCACCGCGTCCCTGGCGCGCAGCCGGGAGCTGGCACGGTCGGCCGCCGACAGCGCCACCGACGTCCTCCACCCGCTGATCACGATCGCTCGTGGACTGCGCCGGCTGGCTGCCGCCGGGCGGCGCAGATGGGCCGAGACCCCCAAGGACAAGCGCGGACCGCTGCTGTTCCTGGTGGCCTCCGTGATCTTGGTGGTGGCCCTCGTCCCCTACGGGCCCCTGCTCGCCGGGATCTCCCTGATGGGGGCCTGCGCGTGGACCGGCCGGGAGCGCACCCCACCCGCCCCGGACGGCCCGGACGAGGCACAGGCACAGCGGCTGCAGTCGCTCTACGAAGCGCTCGTCCCCTACTTCTCCGTCCCGGAGGACCCCGACCCGCTCTTCGCCCACGGCGGCGCGTGGGACAAGGCCTTCCCCTCCTACATGTTCGACGACACCGGACGGATCTCCCGGCTCGTCGTGCACTACCCCGCGTACTTCACGGACGGCGAGGCCGAGTCCCGCGCGCGGATCGAACAACTGCTGCACGCCAAGTCGGGCCGTGGACGCGAATACCACTTCGCGTGGGACGAGGAGGGCAACGAACTGACGGTCAGCGTGCTCCCCCCGCTCCCCACCGACATCGCGGCCCAGCGCTTCGTCACCGCCCCAGGGGAGACCGTCCTCGGCTTCACCGACGAGACGGACGTGCGGCGCACCCTGCCGGTCACGGACGGCGAGCAGTGCCGCGACGTGCCCCCCGTCATCTGGCGCACCGGCGTCCGCTCCACCGAGCCCCATCTGCTCATCGCCGGCCAGCCCGGCAGTGGCACCACCACACTGTTGCGCTCGATCGCCCTCCAGGCGCTCCAGTACGGCGACGTCCTCGTCGTCGAGGGCACCGGCACCGGTGACTACGCCTGCCTGACGGGCCGCGAGGGCGTCCTCGCCATCGAATGCGGGGTCGCCGGAGCGCTCGCGAGCCTCGAATGGGCGGCCCATGAGACCGAGCGCCGGCTCATCGCCGCCAACCGCGCTCGGCAGGCGGGCCACTCGGCGCCCGAGGACATCAAGCGCCCCCTGTGGATCCTCCTGGACCGGCCGAGCGCCCTCGGCCACCTCGCGGCCGCCGACGGGCGCGACGACCCCCAGTCGCTGCTCCAGGTCCCGCTGCGGCACGGCAGGGCGGCGAACGTGACGGTGGCCGTGGCGGACCAGCTGGACTGCCTGGACGCCCTCAGCGACGCCGTACGCCAGCACACCCGCGCGCGCGTGGTGCTCGGGCCCGCCGGCGCCCGCCGGCTGGAGGAGGTCCTCGGGACGCCGCCCCACACGACGCCCACGTCCGAGGTCCCGCCCGGGCGGGGCTACGCCCGGCTCGGCACCGGTCCGGTGCACCGCCTCCAGGTGCCCGCGACGCCCGACCCGTACGACGACGCGACCAGCGAGGCGCACCGGCGCGCGGTCCTGGACCTGCTGCCGGAGCGGAGCACCGCCCCGCAGGCGGGACCCACCGAGCAGATCGCCGAGCAGCGGGCCGAGGAGATCCAGGAGGTCACCGAGGCGGAGCCGGTCCCCGCGGAGAGCTGAAACCGGCGGCAGCCGGATCCGGCGCAGAGCCGAGCCCGGCGGGGTGCGGCGGCGGGGCCGTCCTCAGGCCACGAAGGGATGCGCGACCTCCGCGCCCGTGCCGGCGCCCGTCTCCACGAGGCGGGCCGCTGCGGCCAGGCGCGCCGCCGCCTCGTCGGCCACCGCGCCGCCCACGGTGAACGGCAGCCGCACATACCCCTCGAAGGCCCCGTCGACACCGAACCGCGGCCCGGACGGAACCCTGACCCCCACGCGCTCGCCCACCTCGGCGAGCCGCGAGCCCGACAGGCCACCGGTGCGCACCCACAGCGTGAGGCCGCCGCGCGGCACCTCGAACTCCCAGCCGGGTAGCTCGCGGCGCACGGCGGTGACCAGCGCGTCGCGGTTCTCCCTGGCCTGCTCCCTGCGCAGGTCCACGGCGGCCTGCCAGCCCTCGGTGTTCAGGAGCCAGTTCACGGCGAGCTGTTCCAGGACGGGGGTGCCCAGATCGGCGTACGCGCGTGCCGCGACGAGACTGCGGATCACGTCGGGAGCGGCGCGCACCCAGCCGATGCGCATGCCCGCCCAGAACGCCTTGCTCGCCGAGCCGACGGTGATGACGGTGGAGCCCGCGGGGTCGAAGCCGCAGACCGGCCGCGGCATGTCGAGGTCCGGGTCGAGTCCCAGCTCGCTCATCGTCTCGTCGACGACGAGGACCGTGCCCGCCGAGCGGGCGGCCTCGACGAGTTGCCGGCGCTGGTCCTCGCTCGCGAGCGCACCCGTGGGGTTGTGGAAGTCCGCGACGACGTACGCGAGCCGGGGAGCGGCGTCCCGCAGCACCTGCCGCCAGCGGTCCATGTCCCAGCCCCGGAGGCCCTCGGCCATGGCGACGGGGACGAGGCGGGCGCCCGCCTCGCGCATCAGCTGGAGGATGTTGGCGTAGGAGGGGGACTCGACGGCGATGCGCTCGCCGCGGCCCGCGAAGAGGTGGCAGATCGCGTCGATGGCGCCCATCGCGCCGGTGGTGACCATGATCTGCTCGGGCATGGTCGGGATGCCGCGCGCGGTGTAGCGCTCGGCGAGCATCTCGCGCAGGGCGGGCAGCCCCGCGGGGTAGTCGCCGTGCGTGTGGGCGTACGGCGGCAGCGCTTCGAGGGCGCCCTGCACGGAGCGGGTGAGCCAGGGTTCGGGCGCGGGCAGCGCGGCGCAGCCCAGGTCGATCATGGAGCCGAGCGCCTCGGGCGGCAGCGGTTCGAGCCCGCGCGCGGGCAGCGGGTTCCCGGCGGGGACGGCGGTCCAGCTGCCGGCGCCCCTGCGGGACTCCAGGAAGCCCTCGGTGCGCAGCGCCTCGTAGGCGGCGGCCACGGTGGTGCGGCTGACGGCGAGTGCCACCGCGAGTTCGCGTTCGGCGGGCAGGCGCGCGGCGACCGGGACGCGGCCTTCGAGCACGAGCAGCCGGATGCCGTCGGCCAGGGCGCGGTAGGCGGGCGGGCGGCGGGTGCCCGTGCCGCCCGGGCGTGCCTGTTGGGAGGCGAGGAGCCGGGCCAGCTGGGTCGAGCCCATCGCCGAAGTCCACTGAGCCATGATTCCCAGTCCACCTTCCCCGAATTGGCCATGGTCGCGGTCTGCTTCCAAGCCACAGGGTGACACGCGTCAGGCCACTATCACCAGCGGGGAGCACCACTTGTCCAGGACGAAGCCACAGTTCGTACGTCGGTTGGCGCGGTTGTACGTGGGACTGACGCTGTACGGCGCCAGCTCCGCGCTGATGGTGGCCGCGGGGCTCGGCCCCGAGCCGTGGAACGTGCTCAACGAGGGCCTGTCCGAGCTGACGGGCCTGTCGATCGGTGTGGTCTCCATCGTCGTGGGCGCGGCGGTGCTGCTGCTGTGGATTCCGTTGCGCCAGCGGCCGGGGCTCGGCACGATCTCGAACGTCTTCGTCTGCGGCCTGTCGATGGACGCCACGCTGGCGCTGCTGCCGCAGGCGCAAACCCTGGCCGTCCGTGTCCTCCTGCTGCTGACCGGTGTCGTCCTCAACGGCGCGGCGACCGGTCTGTACATCACCGCCGCGTTCGGCCCGGGACCGCGTGACGGCCTGATGACGGGCCTGCACCGGCGCACGGGCCGCTCGATCCGCCTGATGCGCACGCTCATCGAGGTGACGGTCGTGGCCACCGGCTTCGCGTTCGGCGGCACGGTCGGCCCGGGCACCGTCCTGTACGCGCTCGCCATCGGCCCGCTCGCCCAGTTCTTCCTGCGCCGTTTCGCCCCGTCCGTACCCTTGTCCACGGCGGAATCCGGGCGGTCGGCCGCCGCTTCGTGCACGACGCGGGGGAACCTCGCACCGAGAGGATTTAGCAACTGAGGGCAAAGGGCGGTAGTGTACGCGTTTGGCCTGCCAGGCGGACCGTTACTGCGATCTGGAGCGTCAGAAACGCTGGGTGACATCTGCTATCAGATGTGACAAACCGGGCGCTGGTGGGTACAACAAGGGGCGGCATACGACGGCGACGCATGACCCTGAACGGGAATCTTTACCGCCGACCGGACGTTGACCGGATGACGACGACAGCGACACCTGTCCTGTGGGCGACAAGCCCGGGAGGCACGATTCATGAGTGAGCGAGCTCTTCGCGGCACGCGTCTCGTGGTGACAAGCTACGAGACCGACCGCGGCATCGACCTGGCTCCGCGCCAGGCCGTGGAGTACGCATGCCAGAACGGACATCGTTTCGAGATGCCGTTCTCGGTCGAGGCGGAGATCCCGCCGGAGTGGGAGTGCAAGGTCTGCGGGGCCCAGGCACTCCTGGTAGACGGCGACGGACCTGAGGAGAAGAAGGGCAAGCCGGCGCGTACGCACTGGGACATGCTCATGGAGCGCCGTACTCGAGAGGAACTCGAAGAGGTCCTGGAGGAGCGCCTTGCGGTCCTTCGGTCCGGCGCCATGAACATCGCGGTGCATCCGCGGGACAGCCGCAAGTCCGCCTGACGACGGACGCGGCGCACCACCGCACAGCACAGCACAGCAAGAAACACGAGGGCCGGGGCCACTGCTCAGCAGTGGCCCCGGCCCTCGTGCGTGCCACGGCCCCTCGTGCGTTCAGCGGCCCCCGTGTTTTCGTGCGTTCAGCGGCCCTCGTGTTTGCGTCGCTGAGCTGGCCGGGACCGCGCGCGAGCGGCCCCGGGGCACGTCAGCGCGGCAGTTGGGGGTCGTCCGGACGGGAGCCCCGGGCCGCGGGCTCGTCCCTGATGACCTCGCCCTGGACGACCTTGCCGTCCGGGTGGTGCGTGCGCGCCTGCCGCAAGGCGTCCTCGAAACCGACCGGCGCCGCCTCACGCACCTTGCGCTCGAAGGTCCGCTCGGCATACCGCCCGACGGCCTTGCGCACCGGCGGCACCAGCAGGAGCAGCCCCAGCGCGTCCGAGATCAGCCCGGGCAGGATGATCAGCAGGCCGCCCAGCATCGTCAGGGCCCCGCCGCCGCTCCCGGACTCCGGCTCGGGCGGCACGCCGCTCTGCTGCCGCTGCACCGCCTCGCTGAGCCTGCGGAAGGCCCTGCGTCCCGCGCGCTTGATCACCGCGGAGCCGAGCAGGAGGCCGCCCACCAGGAGCAGGAAGACCACGAAACCGCTCGTGGCGCCCGCCACGACCGTGAGCAGCCAGATCTCCAGGACGAGCCACGCGGCGACGCCGAGCGGCAAGAACCTCAGGGGCCCGGAGCGCCGGGGTCGGGCGGGGCGGATGGGAGGCGGTGCGCCAGTCGTCATGTGTCCAGTGTGCCTGGGTCCGCCTCAGGCCGGGATAAGGGGGATGATCAAGAGGCGGGGTCCTGCGGGCGTCCGGCGGGCTTGCGGCCGACGACCCGTCCGACCCGCTCCCCCACGCCCCAGGCGGTGACCCGCCACAGCGCCTCGACCACGATGTTCTGGCTCATCTTGCTGTCCCCGAGTTCGCGCTCGACGAACGTGATGGGCACCTCGACCACGTGGTAGCCGGCCTTGACGGCGCGGCGCGCGAGGTCGACCTGGAAGCAGTAGCCCTGCGACTCGACCTCGCCGAGGCCGAGGCCTTCCAGGGTCTCGCGGCGGAAGGCGCGGTAGCCGCCCGTCACGTCCCGGATGGGCACATCGAGCAGGAGGCGCGAGTAGGTGCTGCCGCCGCGGGAGATGAACTCGCGGTGCTTGGGCCAGTTGACGACCCGGCCGCCCGGCACCCAGCGCGAGCCGAGCACGAGGTCGGCGCCCTTGAGCGCGGTGAGCAGCCGGGGCAGCTCCTCGGGCTGGTGCGAGCCGTCGGCGTCCATCTCGACGAGCACGCCGTAGTCGTGGTCGAGGCCCCAGCGGAAGCCCGCGAGATAGGCGGCCCCGAGGCCTTCCTTGCCCTTGCGGTGCAGGACGTGGACCTGCTCGTCCTCGGCCGCGAGCTCGTCGGCGATCTTGCCGGTGCCGTCGGGGCTGTTGTCGTCGGCGACCAGGACGTGCGCGTCCGGGACCGCGGCCCGTACCCGGCCGACGATGGCCTGGATGTTCTCCGCCTCGTTGTAGGTCGGAATGATCACCAAGGCCGTGCCGAGCGAGCCGAACTGCCTCCCCTGGTCCCCCGCTTCGGAGACCCGACCGCCGTCGTTCACTACTGCCCCTTCGTTCGTACGCAGAGGACCACCATAGTGGCCCCGGCCTGCGCCGCAGCGGCGGCACTGGAGTAGGGGCGGTCCGCACTGCGGATCGGGGCCCGGCGCCCTTCGGGCCGACCTGGGACCCGCTGGCTGCGGGTCGACCGAAAGCCGTTGTCTACTGAGCGTCCGGGCCCCACCCGGGTCACACCTGCCGATCGGCTGATACGTTCCCTCGCCTCCGCGTCGCCGGCGCTGGACCTGGCTCCCAGTGGTGGTGCGCCGGTGCGGCACACCGCCCATGACCCAGCGGCGTTCGACGACTGCGTGGAGGTTCACCGGTCGGACGTCCTGTGGTGGACCCGGCCGAACCTACCGGCCCACGGCGGCTGTCTGTCAATACCCCTGTGAGCTGCGGTGATGGCAAAGACCACCAGGTCAGTGCCGAGGATTCCCAGGTCGTCGGGAACCGCGGCGGGCCGCGACGGGCGCCGCGCACCGCCGGGACATCACTCGTCCGGCCCCACATGGACCGACCGGCCGCCCACCACGGTGCGCAGGCAGACGGGCAGTTCGGCGCCGGGCGACAGGTCGGGCAGGCCGGGCGTGCCCGAGCGGGGGTCGGTCGACCAGCGGGCGACGCGGTCGTCGGGGGCCTGCACCACCAGATCGGAGGTGCGCCACACGGCGTAGTCGGCGGGCGCGCCCGGCACGAGCACGCCCGCGTCATCCCGGCCGACGGCCCGCCAGCCGCCCCGGGTGTGGGCGGTGAAGGCGGCGCGCACGGAGACGCGGTGCTCGGGCGTGCGGTGGAAGGCGGCGGCGCGGACCGTGCCCCAGGGGTCGAGCGGGGTGACGGGACTGTCGGAGCCGAAGGCGAGGGGCACGCCGGCGCGCAGCAGAGCCGCGTACGGGTTGAGGGTGCGGGCCCGGTCGGCGCCCAGGCGCCGGGCGTACATGCCGTCCTCGCCGCCCCACAGGGCGTCGAAGGCGGGCTGGACGGACGCGGTGAGCCCGAACTCGGCGAACGCCGCGATGGTCTCGGGGCTCAGCATCTCGGCGTGCTCGACACGGTGCCGCGCGGCGCGCAGACGGGCCGGGCCGACCTTCTCCGCGGCCAGCCGCAGCCCGTCGGTCACGGAGCCCACCGCGGCGTCCCCGATGGCGTGGAAGCCCGCCTGGAGGCCCGCCTCGGTGCATGCCACGACGTGGGCGGCGACGGCGGCGGCGTCCAGGTGGGCCGTGCCGGTGTGGGCGGCGTCGGCGTACGGCTCGTGGAGGCAGGCGGTGTGGGAGCCGAGGGCGCCGTCCACGAAGAGGTCACCGGCGGCGCCGGCCGCGCCCAACTCCCGGGCGCGCGCCACGCCTTCCTCGCCCCACTGGGCCCAGTAGCCGATGACGCGGGGCCCCGGCTCCTCGGCGTCGAGCCGCAGCAGCCCGGTGAAGTCGGCCTCGTCGGAGATCTCGGGGCCCGCGCACTCGTGCACGGAGCCGATGCCGAGCGAGGCGGCGCGGCGCAGGGCCGCCCGTTGGGCCTCGGTGCGCTGCCCGGGTGTGATCGCGCCGAGGGCGGTGGCACGCACTCCGTGGTGGGCGTCCCCGGTGAGCGGGGCGTCGGGGTGGTAGCCGGCGCGCCCGGTGATGCCGGGCACCAGGTCCAGCAGCGCGGTGGAGGCGACCGCCGAGTGGACGTCGATGCGGGAGAGGTAGAGGGGGCGGCCGCCGGTGGCCTCGTCGAGCTCCACGCGCGTGGGCGGTCGGCCGCCGGGCCAGCGGGCGGCGTCCCAGCCGTGGCCGAGCAGGACGGCGTCGTGCGGCCGGGCGGCGGCGTGTTCGCGTACGGAGACGAGCGCCTCGTCCAGCGAGCGGGCAGCGGACAGGTCGAGGCCCGTCAGGGCGAGGCCGGTGGCCGTGGTGTGCACGTGGGCGTCGGTGAACGCCGGGGTGACCAGGGCACCTTCGAGGTGGACGACCTCGTCCACGCCGTCCGCGAAGGCGTCGGCGGCGCCCTCGGAGCCGACCCAGGCGACATGGCCGCGCTCGACGACCATCGCGGTGGCGAACGGATCGGCGGGGCTGTGGACGTCGCCGCCGCGCAGCAGCACGGTGCGGTGGCTCTGGGGGTCCCGGGCGTCGTCGGGGGCGGTGCGCTGGCTCATGGGTACCAGTCTCACCCCTACGGGCGGGCGCTTCGCGCGCGGGTCACACCTGGGGTGGGCGCGCTTCGTAGGGGGTGGAGAGCACGACGGTCGTCCGCGTGGAGACACCCGCGAGGGCGCGCAGCCGGCTCAGCAGGTGTTCCAGCTCCAGCGGGGTGGCGACCCGCACCTTGAGGATGTAGTTCTCGTCGCCCGCGACGCTGTGGCACGCCTCGATCTCCGGGACGCCCGCGAGGCGTTCGGCGATGTCGTCGGGCGCGCTGGGGTCGAACGGCTTCACCGAGATGAAAGCCGTCAGCGGCAGCCCCACGGCCTCGGGGTCGACGACCGCGGCGTAGCCACGGATGACGCCCCGCTGTTCCAGGCGGCGCACCCGCTGGTGCACGGCCGACGTGGACAGGCCCGTGGCCTTGCCCAGGTCGGTGTAGCTCATCCGCCCGTCCTTGACGAGCAGCTGCACGATCTGTCGGTCCAGCTCCTCCATGCGGCGAACCTACAGGGCTCTTGATCCTCGCGGATACCCGAGCGCGGGTAGCGGGCCCCGGCGGGGCACCCCCGCGACATAGGTTATGTGACGAACGCCACACCGCTGTGCCCGTGTCCGAAGGGATGCCACGATTACCTCTACGACGGGACGGGAAGTGCTTGCTGTGGTCGAGGCCGCAGTGCCTTGTCGGCCCACCCAAGGGGGAGAGTCCCATGCAGAATCTGAAGCGCCCCGGCAGGTCCACCCGCAGCAAGCAGCAGCAGGTGGCAGAGCCCGAGCCGGAGGGCGTCGAACCGGCTGACGCCCTTCTCGACGCGTACGACACCTTTGAGATGTACCGCGTGAACTGCCCCGACTGCGGGCAGCCGATCGCGCTCCTCGCCGACGAGGACGTCCTGCCCGAGCACGCGCTGTGCCCCACTCCGTGGAACCCGTTCGGGCTCACGGTCTGCGCCGGCACCGGCCGCGCCGCCACGGACGCCACGCCCGCCGACGAGTCGATGGAGGTCCAGGAGCAGGACACCGCCCTGCTGTTGACGCTCCCGCAGGGACTCGACTGGCGCAAACAGCCGTTCTCGCACGTGGGCGGGCCGGGCTCGCGCCCCATCCGGGTGCCCCGACAGCAGCGGCCCGCCGCCTGACTCACCCGTAGCCGATTCCGCGCCACGGCTGCGAGGTTGCCGTGGTGCGGAATCGGTGCGTCCGCGCCCTCGGGGCGCCGGGCGGCGCGGCCTCGCCGAAGGCGGCATCGTGCGGCACTGCCGCGGCATGTCGCAGGCGGGATGGACGGTGTACGCCGCCGGGTCGGCCGCCAGGCCCAACGCGCGGGCGGACAGCGGGGGTTCGGGGTGTTGCGGCCGCGCGTCGAGTCGTCGCACCGGGCGGAGCCGCCTGCCCTGGAGGGGCCGCGGGACGCTCCGGCGTACGCCGCCCCGACACGCGGATGCCGTGAACTGACGCCCTAATCC
This sequence comes from Streptomyces sp. NPDC031466, assembly GCF_055581265.1. NCBI lineage: Bacteria > Bacillati > Actinomycetota > Actinomycetes > Kitasatosporales > Streptomycetaceae > Streptomyces > Streptomyces sp. NPDC031466. The sequence continues at coordinate 440,251 of NZ_JBVIJT010000008.1, read as the reverse complement.
GCCAGGCGGTGACCAAGGTGCCGCGGTCTCCGTTGGCCTGGCATGACCCCCACGGACATGGGCCCCACACACGTTCCCAGTGGCCGCCGACGGCGCACCCTGGTGACGGTGCCCGCCTCCGCAGAATCGGTTCCCCAGCGGCCCCAGCAGGTCGACCCGCGCCGGCAGCCCTACCCGCAGCCGCTCCCCCAGCAGGCGTACCAGCAGCCCCGTCGACCCCAGCCGCATCAGCCGCCCCGGCAGCAGCCGTTCGAGCAGTCGGCGTACGAACAGTCGGCGTACGAGCCGCAGACGTACCAGCAGCCCTTCCAGCAGCAGACGTTCCAGCCTCACGCCCCACAGCAGTCCCACCTGCCGCAGCCACCCCACCAGGACCCGCCAATCTACCGCGCCCTGCTGCGCCACTGGTCCGACCGCGGCCGGACCCTGCCCGGGCGTCACGACCCGGAGTGGGCCCGGCTCGTGACGCCGGCCGTCGCCCTGGGGCAGCTCAGCGGGACTCGGGACCCGCGAGGTGACGGGCGATGACCATGCGCTGGATCTGATTGGTGCCCTCGACGATCTGCAGCACCTTGGCCTCGCGCATGAAGCGCTCCACGGGGAAGTCCGCGGTGTAGCCGTAGCCGCCGAGCACCTGCACGGCGTCCGTGGTCACCTTCATCGCGGCGTCCGTGCACAGCAGCTTCGCCATGGCCGCCTGCTTGGCGAACGGCCGGCCCGCGTCGCGCAGCCGGGCCGCCGACAGATACAGCGCCCGGCCCGCCTCGATCTGCGTCGCCATGTCCGCGAGCATGAAGCGAAGTCCCTGGAAGTCCGCGATCGCCCGGCCGAACTGGCGCCGCTGCGTGGCGTACGCGAGCGCCTCGTCCAGTGCCGCCTGGGCCACGCCGATGGCGCAGGCCGCGATGCCGAGCCGCCCCGAGTCGAGCGCGGAGAGGGCGATGGCGAAGCCCTGCCCCTCGTCCCCGATCCGGCGGGCGTCCGGGACGCGTACGCCGTCGAAGTGGATCTGGGCCGTGGGCGAGCCCTTCATGCCCATCTTCTTCTCGGGCGCCGCCGCGTTCAGCCCCTCGGCGTCGCCCGGCACCAGGAAGGCCGTGACGCCCCGCGCGCCCTCGCCGCCGGTGCGGGCGAGCACGGTGTAGAAATCGGCGACCCCGCCGTGCGTGATCCAGGCCTTGGTGCCGTCGATGACCCAGTGGTCGCCGTCGCGCACGGCCTTCGTGCGCAGGGACGCGGCGTCCGAACCGGACGCGGGCTCCGAGAGGCAGTACGCGCCGAGGAGGCCGCCGCCGAGCATGGCGGGCAGGTGCTCGGCCTGCTGCTCCTTGGTGCCGTACCCGGCCAGGGCGTGGCAGGACAGGGAGTGGACGCTGACACCGAGGCCGACGGTCAGGCGCGCGGCGGCCAGTTCCTCCAGGACCTGGAGGTAGACCTCGTAGGGCTGGTCACCGCCGCCGAATGCGCAGTCGTAGGCGAGTCCGAGCAGGCCGGCCTCGGAGAGCAGGGTGAAGACCTCGCGCGGGAAGCGCCCGGCCTCCTCTTCCTCGGCCGCCCTCGGGGCGATCTCGCGCTGGACGATGTCCCGGACGAGCGAGAGCAGATCCCTGGCCTCATCCGTCGGAAGTTGGCGGTCCACCGGCTGCGGGGCGTGGTCGGGCATGACGCTCTCCTCCCTGTGGGGCTACGGCGGACGCCCGCGAAGGGTGAGGCGGCGGCGCCGGAAACGATGCCGTGAGCCAGGGTCTCCTTTCGGGTCACGAAAGCGGCTGACCAGCGGCTGCGGCGCGTTGAGTATGCCCGATCGGCGGCACCCAGTCACTAGTTAACGACCGCTTACTCGAAAGATGTCTCTCGATCGTCACCCGCCGCCGGATTGGTACGAACCATTGACCGTACTGGTCTAGTCCTCCTACTGTTCCCGGCAACGCCTCACCGCGTTCATGCCAAGTGCTTCCCCGCACACCAGCAGGTCCACGGCACCACTTACCCCTCCCTGTTTCCCCCCACAAGGAGACACGATGCTCAGACCGCACTCCCCCCGCGCCGGCCTCCGGGCCGCCCTCGCCACCGCCTGTTGCGCCGCTCTCGGCGCGGGTCTGCTCACGGGCGCCGGCAGCGCCGCCGCCGAGCCGGACAGGGCCCCGGCCGCGGAGGCGGCCGCCGGTTCCAAGGTCGTCGGATACTTCACCGAGTGGGGTGTCTACGACCGCAACTACCACGTCAAGAACATCGAGACGTCCGGCTCCGCGGACAAGCTCACGCACATCAACTACGCCTTCGGCAACGTCCAGGGCGGCAAGTGCGCGATGGGCGACGCCTACGCGGCCACCGACAAGGCGTACCCCGCCGACCAGTCGGTGGACGGCGTGGCCGACACCTGGGACCAGCCGCTGCGCGGCAACTTCAACCAGCTGCGCAAGCTGAAGAAGAAGCACCCGAACCTCAAGGTGCTGTGGTCCTTCGGCGGTTGGACCTGGTCCGGCGGCTTCACCGAGGCCGCGAAGAACCCCGAGGCCTTCGCCAAGTCCTGCTACGACCTGGTGGAGAACTCGAAGTGGGCCGATGTCTTCGACGGCATCGACATCGACTGGGAGTACCCGAACGCCTGCGGTCTGAGCTGTGACACCAGCGGGCGCGCCGCGTACAAGAACCTGATGTCGGCGGTCCGTTCGAAGTTCGGCAGCGGCAACCTCGTGACCGCGGCGATCCCGGCCGACGCCTCGGCGGGCGGCAAGCTCGACGCCGCCGACTACGCGGGCGCCGCCCAGTACGTCGACTGGTACAACCCGATGACGTACGACTACTTCGGCGCCTGGGACGCGAAGGGCCCGACCGCCCCGCACTCGCCGCTGACCTCCTACAGCGGCATCCCGAAGGCCTCGTACCACTCCGACGCCACCATCAAGAAGCTGAAGGGCCTCGGCATCCCCTCGCAGAAGCTGCTGCTCGGCATCGGCTTCTACGGCCGCGGCTGGACGGGCGTCACCCAGAAGGCGCCCGGCGGCACCGCCACCGGCCCCGCCGCGGGCAAGTACGAGCAGGGCATCGACGACTACAAGGTCCTCAAGACCAAGTGCCCGGCCAACGGCACGGTCGGCGGGACCGCGTACGCGTACTGCGGGAACAACTGGTGGAGCTACGACACCCCGGCGACCATCGCGGGGAAGATGAACTACAAGAACCAGGCGGGCCTCGGCGGCACGTTCTTCTGGGAGCTCAGCGGCGACACGGCCGGCGGTGAGCTGATCAAGGCCATCAACTGACGTTGCCCAGGAACGCGTCAGGGGCGGGGGCCGGCCGGCTCCCGCCCCTGACGCGTGCGCGGCCTCAGGGCCGCCGCGCCGGCGCCGGGTACGACGGCTCGAAGTCCTCGATGACGCGCAGCGTGTCCCCGAGGGTGCGCACGAGCAGCGAGCAGACCGTCGCGCGCGGCAGGCCCCGGCGGCCGATCCAGTCGAGGGTGATGCCCTCGACACTGCACAGCCAGCCGAGCAGAGCGGTGCGGACGAGGCACGGGATGTCCTTGTGGCCGTACGTCCCCTCGGTGATCGTCCCGATCATCGCCTCGCGCACACCGTCCCGTATCGCGTGCACCTCGGCGTCGAAGCCGACGCCCCCGCTGATGATCGCGCGGTAGGCCGCCTGGTGGTGCTCGGCGTAGCGCAGATAGCCGTCGACGGTGCGCTGTACGCGCTCGACGGGCGGCAGGTCGTCGTGCCGCGCCGCGCGCGCGACGAGGTCGCCGACGGAGTCCTCGATGATCGCGAGGTAGTACCCGCGCTTGGACTTGAAGTAGTAGTAGATCAACCCCTTGGCGACGCCCGCGTGTCGGGCGATGTCGTCCATCGACAGGGCGTCGTAGGACGTGTCGGCGAACAACTTCCGGCCGATGGTGATGAGTTCGGCGCGCCGTGCCGCGGAGCGGTCGCCGCCACGCTGTTGACTATTATTCAATTGCGGCCCTAGTCTCCAACTGCCGTGGGATGTCCGCAGTATGGCAGAGCGGCACCCGCTGCCCACCGGCTCCCGACGGCGCTTCACGCACTCCTCTTGCGCACCCGTGCGCAGCCTTGCGCACTCCTACGCACGCTCGACGACGCGGAACGACGTACGGGAGGAAGACAGTGAGCGCAGCACGCGACGCGTTACGCGAGGGCAGGACCTCCTGGAAGAAGACGGCCGTGGTGGCCCTGCCGGCCGTCCTGGCCGTCGGTGCACTGGCCACCGTGATGGCCGAGGGCGCGCTCGCCGCGTCCTTCGCCGTGTCGGGCACCAGCTTCCAGGTCTCCTCGGGCAAGCTGACCAGCGAGGGCCTGTCCTCGTACGTCCAGACGGACCGGGACATCGACGGCAAGGGGCACCCGGTGGCGCTCCTCGGGATCGGTGACGCCACCCTGTCCGACATCTGCCAGGCCGCCGAGGTGAAGACCCCGGTCGGCACGGTCGTCTTCAAGCTGACCGCGGGCGGCGACGCGGGCGAGGTCACCGCGAGCAATCTGATCATCGACGGCGAGGACCTGGTGGGCGACGCCCGCTTCGGCACCGCGGAGATCGGCCGGGACGCCTCGACGCTCGACGAGGTGGCCGGGGTCAAGGGCGGCAAGGGCAAGTTCGGGCTCCAGGCCGGGGACATCACGGTCTCCGGGGTGAAGTCGCACGCCTGGTCGGCGACCGGCGGCAACTTCCGGCTCAAGGGCATGCGGGTCGACGTCAGCCTCGGCGGCAAGAAGTGCTTCTGACCGGCGGCTCCTCAGGCGTCCGGGGCCCCCGCAAGGACGGCGGCGGCCGGCTCGACCGGCTGCTGCCCTGGCCCGAGCAGCGGCGGGCCGTCCGCCGCTGGCGGCGCACCCGGCCCTTCTGGGGCGGACTGCTGCTGGTCCTCGGCGGCGCCGAACTGCTGCTCGTGCCGCTGTCGCCGGTGACGGTCCTGGTGAGCCTCGGTCTCGGCGGGCTCGCGGCGCTCGGCATCGGGATCGCGCTGGTGGTGGCCGGTCTCTTCCTGTGGTTCCTGCCGCACACGCACCACTACGTGAGCCTCAACGCCCTGCTTCTCTCGGTGCTGTCCTTCGCGGCCACCAACCTCGGCGGATTCCTCGTCGGCATGCTCCTCGGCATCGCCGGCAGCGCCATGGGCTTCGGCTGGACGCCGGTGCCCGAGGACGCCGAGGAGGACCCCGCCCGGCCCAAGGCGCGGGACGGGCAGAGCACGCGGACGCTCGCCGTGCTGCTGCCGGTGGTGATCGTCGCGGGGATCGTGAACGGGAACCCGGCGAAGGCCGCCCCGGCCGGCGCGCGGCCCGCCGCGCCGTCGACCGTGGCGGCGCGGACCCCGCCGACCATCACCACGGCGCTCTTCGCACCCCAGGGCTTCATCGTGGCGGGCGTCACCGAGGTCCCGACCGCCGACGGACCGCTGAAGGTCATGGTGCTGCGGATGAGGGCGGCCTCGCTCACCGACTACCGGCTCAAGACGCGGGACGGTGGCGGGGAACTCGCCCTCGCCGCCGACAGGCTGGACCTCAGCGGCTCGGTCACGCTCTACCTCACCAAGTTCAAGGGGTGCGTCGAAGGCCTGCTGTGTCTGACCTTCACCCCCGACAGGCTGCCGGTGCCGCCCCTCGTACCGCCGTTCGTCTTCATGACGGACGTGAGCGCCGAACAGGCTCTGGTCAGCTCCGACTCGATCGTGGCCGGCGGGCTCTCCCTCAAGGCCTCGGCGTGAGGGGCGGGGCGTGGCGGGCGCGGCGTGAGGGGCGCGGCCGGGTCACAGCAGACCGGTCTGGGTGACGAGCATCGCGAGGACGACGACGAGGGTCCAGCCCGCGAGGTGCTCGAAGAGGGTCGGCCCGTCTTCCTCGGGGCCGCCGGTGCGGGCTCCGACGCGAACGGCGGTGGCAGAGAACGCGGTCATGTTCTTCTCACTGATTCTTCTGGCAGTGGTGTCCCCCCACGGAACCCCTCCACCATGCCAGCACTAAACCCGTTTGTGAGAGAGAGCTTGGTCACGCCCCGGGCCGGCCCCCGCAACTCGGACGGAACGCCGCGCGTCTAGGACGGAACACGGCGCGTGTACGCGCAGTATCCGACCGAGAGGTTCCCGATGAGCACCGACCGGACGACCCACCGCGGAGCGCGGCTCGCCCTCGCCGCCGCGATCACCGCGGCGGCCGCCCTCACCGCACCCGCCTCCCAGGCCGCCCCGGCCTCAGCCTCCACCTCCACCGAGAAGCCATCGCCGGGCGCGCCCGGTATCGGGGACCCCCTGTTCCCGCTGGACGGGAACGGCGGGTACCGGGTGGACCGCTACTACCTGGACTTCGACTGGCAGGCGCCGAAGACGCCGTTCGCGGCGACGACGACGATCAGGGCCACCTCCACGCAGGCCCTGTCGCGCTTCAACCTCGACTTCGCGGGCAACACCCTGCACGCCGTGACCGTCGACGGCGCGAAGGCCGGCGCCTCCCGCGAGGGCGACGAGCTGACCGTCACGCCCAAGTCCCCGATACGCGACGGCAGTTCGTTCACGGTGAAGGTCACCTACACCGCCGACCCCACCCAGACCCGGCACCGCGACGACGCGATCGAGGACTACGGCTGGATACCCACGCCCGACGGCACGGTGGTCTACCCCCAGCCGAACGGCGCCCGGTTGATCTTCCCGGCCGACGACCACCCCAGCCGACGGGCCCCCGTCACCTTCCGCATCACCACGCCGAGCGACCGCACGGCCGTCGCCAACGGCAGACTGGTCTCGCGCACCAAGGTGCCCGGCGACCGGGTGCGCTGGACGTATGACTCCGAGCAGCCGCTCTCCACCCAGCTGGTGCAGCTGGCGGTCGGCAGGTTCCGGCTGGTCGACGGCGAGGGGCCCGGCGGCCTCCCGCTGCGGGACGTCGTCCCCGAGACCCTGGTCGAGCCGACGGCCGAGTACCGCAAGCTCACCCCCGACCACTTGAAGTGGCTGGAGGAGAGGCTCGGCCCCTACCCCTTCAATCGGTACGGCATCCTCGTCGGCGACACCGACCTCGGTGTGGCCCTGGAGACCCAGACGCTCTCCCTCGTCCCCAAGGCCGACCTGCTCGGCACGAAGGTCGACGCCGAGCGGAACATGGTGCATGAGCTGACCCACCAGTGGTTCGGTGACAGCGTCGCCCTCAAGAGCTGGTCCGATCTGTGGGTGAGCGAGGGGCACGCCCGGTTCTACGAGCGGCTGTACTCCGAGGCACACGGCGGCGACAGCTTCGAGGCGGCGATGAAGACCGCGTACGCGGCGCACGACCAGTGGCGCAAGGACTACGGCGCCCCCGCCGAACCCACCGAGCCGAACCTCTTCAAGCGCATGCGGTACGACGGCTCGGCCCTCGTCCTGTACGCGCTGCGCGAGCGGGTCGGCGACGCGACGTTCCAGAAGATCGAGCGCGCCTGGCTCGGCGGCTTCAAGGGCCGCGCGGCGGGCACCGAGGACTTCGTCGCCCTGGCGTCGAAGGTCGCGGGCGAGGACCTGGAGGGCTTCCTCCACCCGTGGCTGTACGGCTCCAAGACCCCGCCGATGCCGGGGCACCCGGACTGGGTGGTGAACCCGGTGCCGTCGCTGCGGCGGGGCTGATCACAGGAGACGGCGCGGGCCCCTGCCCCCTGCCTGTCGGCGGGGCGCCTTCTCGGCGGGGGCCCGCGGCCTCTCAGCGGATCCCCACCGCCGCCAGCGCCTCGCGGCGGCGCGCCGAGAGCTTGGTGGGGAAGTACAGGTAGCAGACGCCACCGGTGCCGGAGACGACCTTGCCGGTGGCGTTGTAGCGCTTGGTGCGCAGCCAGATGTTCTCGAACTCACGGCGCTTGTAGACGCGGCGCACCGCGAGGTCGGTGGGCGAGGCCGGGTCGTTGGCGATCACATCGCCGTCCGCCGTGAAGCCGATGACCGTCATCAGGTGCCCCGCCGTGCCGTACCCGGCGCCCGTCAGCTCCTCCTTGAGGAACGACTGGGACGTGATGGCCGGGATGCCCGCGGCGATCAGCGTCTCCAGCTCGGTCAGCGAGGCGAGGCGGGTCACGACGCCCTGGAGATCCTTGTACGTCGCCGCGTAGGCCGCGTTGAAGGGCCAGTTGCCGCAGCCGTTGTACTGGTAGTCGAACGTGAAGCGGGCCGCGTGGCACACCTGCGGGTCGGCATAGGAGGGATCGACCCAGGCGAGGTCGCCCGGGGTCGGCTCGCGGCCCCAGTACTCGATGATCATCTGCGAGGAGGTGGGGCTGCACCAGGCCTCGCCGCCGTTGTCGTACTGCGGGTACTGGCCCTTGTGGATCTCCTGGGAGTAGCGCGGGACCGTCAGCTCCTCGGCGAGGCCCGGTTGCGAGGCGGGGACCGTGAAGCGGTCGGGAACGGCCGAGGCCATCGCGCCGAGCCGCCACACCGTGGGGGTCGCGGCACTGCCCGGCCTGCGGTGGAGCGTCAGGCGCAGCTCGTACGAGACGACGCGCGGCCCCGCGTCCGTGTCGTCCAGGGAGAGCGTGTCCGTCCACACCGTCGACCTGCCGTCGGTCTGGTCGTCGACGGAGGTCCGCCGGATGTCGGTCTCCTCGTCGTCGCCCGAGGCCCAGCGGCCCATCACGTACCAGGGGCTCTGCGTGCCGTCCGCGTAGGTGCCCCGCAGCTCGACCTGGATCCAGGTGCCGGCGGGCGTGCGGGCGTTCCAGGAGGCGATCAGCTCCGTCGCGGGGACGGTGGTGCGGTGCGTGGGCGAGGTCCAGCGGGCGTACTCCCACTCGGCGGTCCTGCCGGTGTGCGGGTCGGTGTACTCGGTGCGGCCCGCGGGCTTCCCGATCCGCAGCCCGGGGCGGACCCCGGCGACGGCTACCGCGCCCTCGGCGGTACCGGCGCGCCAGTGCGCGTACGAGGTCCAGAAGTGGTTGTCCACCGGACGGTCGGCGCGCGGCGGCCGGCGCGCCGGCGACGGCCCGCCCGAGGCCAGGGCGGGGCCGGCGGCCGCCGCGAGGGCCGCCACCGCGGCGGTCGCGGCGAGCACGTTTCTGCGGGACATGGCGCCCGGGGCGGGCAGGCCGTCCCGGTGCGGGGCGGCCCCTTCGCGGGGGGCGTCGTCAGCTCGGTCGAAGCGGTCAGCTCGGTCCATGGGGACCCCCAGTCGACGTGGTTTCCGGCGGGATCCGGAAGGATGTCGGGTCGGATGCACGGAAGTGGGCCAACTATGGCCGGTCCCCGCCGACTTCTGCCAGCGCTTCGGACACCGCCGTGCGCACCAATATTGGCCTCCACCACTGGCATGACCGGCGGCGGCGCGCGGAACACCCGCTTCCGCGGTCGTACGCTGGCCGTGATGACCCCTGACGCGCACACCTCGCCCACCCCGCTCCCCCGCGTCGCGGCCGCCCTGCGGCGCCTGCCGCCGTCCTGCGGCCCGGTGCGGCTGATCGCCGTGGACGGGCACGCCGGCTCGGGGAAGTCGACGTTCGCCCACCGCCTGGCCGGGGTGCTCGGCGGGGCACCGGTGCTGCGGCTCGACGACCTCGCGAGCCATGGCGAGCTGTTCGGCTGGACGGAGCGGGTGCTGCGGCTCGTGGCACCGCTCTCGCGCGGCGAGAGCGCGCGCTATGCGGCGTACGACTGGCACGAGCGCCGCTTCGGCGCAGCACAGGAGGTCCTGCCGGCCGCGCCCGTGGTGATCGTCGAGGGGGTCGGCGCGGGCCGCCGCGCGCTGCGGGCGCACCTCGCGGCCGCGCTGTGGATGGACGTGCCGCGTGCGACGGCGTGGCGGCGCGGGCGCGAGCGGGACGGAGCGGCCCAGCGGGACTTCTGGGACGGATGGGAACCGGCGGAACGCGAGCACTTCACCGAGGACCCTTCCCGGCCCTTCGCCGACCTTCTGGTACGACAGTGCCCCACGGGATACGTGGTGGAGCCGGGACCCAGTGGGACACCGGTCGGATCGGAATTCATCACTCAGGGTGACGGGTCGTCGGCGGTCCGCTGAACCTTCCGGAGGCCGCTTCCGCATGGCCCCGCCAGTTTCCATGAGTGCCCCAACTCCGCTTGACCCAGGGGCCTTACAGGACTTACGTTCTGGATGTGCGGCCTCACCAGGCCGCCCGCAGACGCGAAGCCCCCGGTTGTTCCCCCGTGATCGGGGGCTTCGTTCTGCCCTCCGGGCCCTCTTTTCGGCCGCTGCGAGCCGCCATTCGCTCACCCTCGGTCACCATCGCTCGCGCTCCCCGACGGCCTTTTCCGGCCGATCCGGCGGTGCGGCACCCTACGGCCGACCGCTCCTGCGCAGGTACGATGCCTATCGGTGCGCCTTTTCGGACGGCTGCTCTGCGCGCCTGATCAACTCCCGTCCACAGCACGGCGGTTCAGCGCAGTGGCCGACGGGCACCGGCCCGGTGGTTCGCAAACGGGGGCACGGTTTGTGGGGGACGTGATGGACTTCGACGCGGTGGGCTCACCCGCACCGGCCGACCTCGCCTGGCTGCGGGGCGTCGACGCCTACACGATGGGCGCCTACCCCCAGGCCGAGGAGGAGTTCCGCACGGCGGTGCGGATGGATCCGGGGATGGCCGACGGCTGGCTCGGCCTGCACGCGCTGCGCGTCGACACGACGACGGCGCTGCTGCGGATGTTCCAGCACCGGGACAGGTTCGGGGAGCAGCGCACACGGCACACCCGCACCCTCAACTCCTGGTACTGGCTGGGCTGGTGGGTCCAGCCGGTGCTGGAGAGCGCGCGGGACCTGCTGCTCGCGCACGCCTCGCACTGGCTGGACGGCCGGCACGTCCCCGAGCTGGACCGGGCGCTCGCGGGGCTGCCGCCCGTCGACGCGGATCCGCAGGTGCGCTTCCTGCACGCCTGCCGCGCCTATCTGGTCAAGGACTGGGAGCAACTGGTGCGGCACACCGACCCGCTGATCGACGACCCGATGCTCGGCATCGAGGCCGGCCTCTTCGGCGGCATGGCCCGGGTGCGCCTGGAGATGTACGGGCAGGCCGAGCCGCTGCTGTCCGCCGCCCTGATGCGCTGCCGCAGCGAGCAGCCCCAGCGCAAGGAGCTGCGGTACTGGCTGGCCCGGGCCCACGAGGGCACCGGCCGCTCGGCCGCCGCCCTGCCCCTGTACCGGGCCGTGCACCGGGTCGACTCCTCCTTCATGGACACCTCGGCGCGGCTGGCGGCGATCTCCGAGGGCGACGGCTACGACGAGGCGGCCGATCTGGCCGCCGCGATCAGCCTGGCGGGCGGCGGCCAGGACGCGCTGGAGGGCCCCGACGGCATCGACGTCCTCTTCGGCACCGAGGGCCGCGACGTGAAGGTCACCGACCCCGAGCCGTCCCCGGGAGGCGGCCCGCCGGGACCCGGCGGACCGGCGGGGCAGAACAACGGACCGGTGGGACCGAACGGCCCCGGCCGGTCCGAGGCCGACGCCGTCCGCGAGAAGGCGATCATCCCGATCACGCCCGGCCCCGCGCAGCCGGCCCCGGGCACCACCGATCCGGCGCTCCTCGAGGCCGCCCTGTCCGAGCTGGAGGGCATGGTCGGCCTGGAGCCGGTCAAGCGCCAGGTCAAGGCGCTCTCGGCGCAGTTGAACATGGCGCGGCTACGGGCCGCGCAGGGCCTGCCGGTCCAGCCGCCGAAACGGCACTTCGTCTTCTCCGGCCCCTCGGGCACCGGCAAGACCACCGTGGCCCGCATCCTCGGCCGGGTCTTCTACGCGCTGGGGCTGCTCGGCGGCGACCACCTGGTGGAGGCGCAGCGCGCCGACCTCGTCGGCGAGTACCTGGGGCAGACCGCCGTGAAGGCCAATGAGCTGATCGACTCGGCGATCGGCGGCGTCCTCTTCGTCGACGAGGCCTACTCCCTGTCCAACTCCGGCTACGGCAAGGGCGACGCGTACGGCGACGAGGCCCTCCAGGTCCTCCTCAAGCGGGCCGAGGACAACCGCGATCACCTCGTCGTGATCCTCGCGGGCTATCCCGAGGGCATGGACCGGCTGCTCGCCGTCAACCCGGGTCTGTCCTCGCGCTTCACGACCCGCGTCGACTTCCCCTCGTACCGCCCCCTGGAGCTGACCGCCATCGGCGAGGTGCTGGCCGCCGACAACGGCGACAAGTGGGACGAGGAGGCGCTCGAAGAGCTGCGCTCCATCAGCGGGCACGTCGTCGACCAGGCCTGGATCGACGAGCTGGGCAACGGCCGCTTCCTGCGCACCCTCTACGAGAAGAGCTGCGCCTACCGCGATCTGCGGCTCTCCGGCTATCCCGGCGAGCCGGACCGCGAGGACCTGTCGACGCTGCGGCTCCCCGATCTGATGCAGGCCTACGGAGAGGTGCTGTCGGGGCGGGGGCCGCGGGACGCGCCGGGGATGTGAGCCCCGGGCGCGGCCCGCCGCCCACCGGTGAGCCGGGTCAGCCGACGAGGGCGCCGTCGAGCTTCTCGCGGGCCCCCTTGGTGTCCTTGGCCCTGCGGGGCACGGTGACGCGGTGCGCGGGGTCGCGGACCTTGCCGACCAGGAGTTCCAGGACGTCCTCCAGGGCGACCAGGCCGAGCACCTTGCCCGAGGCGTCGGCGACCTGCGCCAGATGGGTCGCGGCGCGGCGCATCACGGTCAGGGCGTCGTCCAGCGGCAGTTCCGCCCGCAGCGTGGTCATCGGGCGCCAGACCTGCTGCGGCACCGCCCGGTCGGTCTCCTCCAGGTCCAGTACGTCCTTGACGTGGAGGTAGCCCATGAACGCGCCGTTCTGCGCCTGGATCGGGAAGCGGGAGTACCCGGTGCGCCCGGTGAGGTCGATGACCTGGCCCGGGGTGACCGAGGCGTCGACGCTCACCAGGGAGGCACGGTCGAGCAGGACGTCCGTCACCGGGCGCGAGCCCAGTTCCAGGGCGTCCTCCAGGCGCTCCTGCTCCTCGGGGTCGAGCAGGCCCGCCTGGCCGGAGTCCTCCACGAGGCGGTTGAGCTGCTCGCTGGTGAAGACCGCCTCGACCTCGTCCCTGGGCTCCACCCGGAAGAGCCTCAGGACGAGGCGCGCGCACGCCCCGAGGGCCGCCGTCACCGGCCGGCACAGCCGGGCGAAGGCGACCAGGCCCGGGCTGAACCAGAGCGCGGTCTTCTCGGGCGCCGCCATCGCGAGGTTCTTCGGGAGCATCTCGCCGACGACGAGGTGCAGGAAGACGACGACCGCGAGCGCGATCACATAGCCCAGGGGATGGACCATGCCCTCGGGCAGGTGGACCGCGTGGAAGAGCGGCTCCAGGAGGTGCGCGACGGTCGGCTCGGCGACGGCGCCGAGCGTCAGGGAGCAGACGGTGATGCCGAACTGCGCGGCCGCCATCATCTGCGGCAGGTGTTCGAGGCCGTGCAGGACCTGGCGGGACCGCTTGGTCCCCAGGGGCTCGATCTGACTGCGGCGCACGGACACCAGCGCGAACTCGGCGCCGACGAAGAAGCCGTTGGTGAGCACCAGGAGCACGGCGAAGAGGAGTTGCAGCAGGCTCATCGGCTCGCCTCCGCGGCGCTCGCGGCGAGCGGGGCGTCCGCCGTCACGGCGATCCTGACCCGCTCGGCCCGGTTGTGCCCGACCTGGCGCACCGAGAGCCGCCAGCCCGGGAGTTCGGCGCGGTCACCGGGGGCCGGGATGCGTCCGAGCAGGTCGGCGACGAGGCCCGCGACGGTTTCGTAGGGCCCCTCGGGCACGTCGAGGCCTATGCGCTGCAAGGTGTCGACACGGCAGCCGCCGTCGGCGTCCCACGCGGGTCTGCCGTCCTCGGGCGGCGCCGCGCACAGCTCGGGCAGGTCGTGCAGGTCGTGCTCGTCGCGCACCTCGCCGACCAGCTCCTCGACGATGTCCTCCAGGGTGACCACCCCGGCCGTGCCGCCGTACTCGTCGACGACGACCGCGATGGGCTGCTCGCTGCGCAGCCGTCCCAAAAGGGGCTGCACGGGGAGGGTCTGGGGGACCAGGAGCGGGGACTGGGCGATGCGGCTCACCGGAGTGCGCAGCCTCTCGTGCGCGGGCACCGCGAGGGCGTCCTTGAGGTGCACCATGCCGACGATCTCGTCGATCCGCTCGCGGTAGACGGGGAAGCGGGACAGGCCGGTGGCGCGTGTCAGGTTGACCACGTCCTCGGCGGTCGCCGACGACTGGAGCGCGCTGACCTTCACGCGCGGCGTCATGACGTGCTGCGCGGTCAGCTCGCCGAGGGAGAGGGTGCGTACGAACAGGTCGGCGGTGTCCTGCTCCAGGGCGCCGGCCCGGGCCGAGTGGCGGGCCAGGGAGACCAGTTCGCCGGGGGTGCGGGCCGAGGCGAGTTCATCGGCGGGTTCGACGCCGAGGGCGCGCACCAGCCGGTTGGCCACGGCGTTCAGGAGGGCGATCACGGGCCGGAAGAGCCGCGAGAAGGCGTGCTGCGGGCCCGCGACGAACCGCGCGACCTGCAGCGGCCTGGAGACCGCCCAGTTCTTGGGCACCAGTTCGCCGACGACCATCTGCACGGCGGAGGCGAGCAGCATGCCGACGATCACGGAGACCCCGCCGACGGCGCCCGCGGGGACGCCTAGCGCCGTGAACGGGCCCGCGAGCAGGTGGGCGAGGGCCGGTTCGGCGAGCATGCCGACGACGAGCGAGGTGATGGTGATGCCGAGCTGGGTGCCGGAGAGCTGGAAGGACAGCTCCTTGAGGGCACTGACGACCGTGCGGGCCCGGCGGTCGCCGTCGGCCGCGGCCTTCTCCGCGTCGGGCCGCTCGACGGTGACGAGACCGAACTCGGCCGCCACGAAGAAGCCGTTGGCGAGAATCAGCAGGAATGCCGCCGCGAGGAGGAGCAAGGGGACTGTCATGCCGCCGCCCCTCCGGTCGTTCGGTTCCCGGTGTGTCGGGAGAGGGCGGCGCAGGTACTACAGGACGATCCGTCCATCGCCGGAGGGTGTCACTCCTCGGGTAGCAGGAGCCCCTGGGGCCGAGGCGGGCCCGGCAGGGGCGGGGCGGCATACCTTGCGTGCCCCGCCACCAGATTAATCAGAACGTCAAGACACTGCGCGCGATGTCAGTCGCCCGGCGGTGTGCGGGCGTCCACGAGCGCGCGCAGGGCCCGGGAGTCGGCGATGGCCTGCTGCCTGGCGATGCCGGGCTGGATGCCCAGGGCGGGCAGGCTGGTGCCGTCGCTGAGGTTCAAGAACACCCAGGGGTCGCCGGGGCGCAGGGTGACCTGGATGATCTCGGCCCAGGCCAGGCGCCTGCTGGTCGCGATGTTGACGACGGTCACGCCGGACTCGTCGGCGACCACCTTGGGCCTGCTGAGCAGCATGAGCACGCCGAAGAGCAGCGCGCCGGTGAACACGAAGCTGGTCCGCTCCCCCGCGCTGAGGTGGGGCAGCAGCAGGGCGATCACCGTGAGGACCACGAACATCGCGGCCCCGGCGGTGAGCATGACGACCCGGGTCCGCTTGGGGCGGAAGGTGACGGGCAGGGCGGGAAGGTCGGACATGAGGTGCGGGCTCCGGCCGGTTCAGAGACGGCAGGCGTGGATGGCGGTGGTCAGGATGGCCCGCGCGCCGAGGGCGTACAGGTCGTCCATGACGCGCTGCGCCTCCTTGGCGGGGACCATGGAGCGCACGGCCACCCAGCCCTCGTTGTGCAGCGGGGAGATCGTCGGCGATTCGAGGCCCGGGGTGAGGGCGACGGCCCGCTCCAGGTGCTCGGCGCGGCAGTCGTAGTCCATCATCACGTACGACCGGGCGACCAGGACGCCCTGGAGGCGGCGCAGGAACTGCTGCACCTTGTCGTCGTCGCCGTCGGCGCCGGCGCGCCGGATGACGACCGCCTCGGACTTCATGATCGGCTCGCCGAAGACCTCCAGGCCGGCGTTGCGCAGGGAGGTGCCGGTTTCCACGACGTCCGCGATGACCTGGGCGACGCCCAGTTCGATGGCGGTCTCGACGGCGCCGTCGAGGTGGACGACGGAGGCGTCGACGCCGTGGTCCGCGAGGTGCTTGGCGACGATGCCCTCGTAGGAGGTGGCGACGGTCTTGCCGGCGAGGTCCTCGATGCCGTGGGCGGTGCCCGGCTTGGCGGCGAAGCGGAAGGTGGAGCGGGCGAAGCCGAGCGGCAGGATCACCTCGGCGTTCGCCCCGGAGTCGACCAGCAGGTCCTGGCCGGTGATGCCGATGTCCAGCCTGCCCGCCGAGACGTAGATCGCGATGTCCTTGGGCCGGAGGTAGAAGAACTCGACCTCGTTCTCGGGGTCGACGAGGACGAGTTCCTTCGACTCCTTGCGCTGCTGGTAGCCGGCCTCATGGAGCATCGCCGACGCAGGTCCGGACAGTGAACCCTTGTTGGGGACGGCGATGCGCAGCATGAGGTCGGATTCCTTTGCGTGAAGGGGTGTTGAGCCGGCTCGGATGACGTGCGGCTCAGAGGTGGGCGTAGACGTCGTCGAGGGAGATGCCGCGGGCGACCATCATCACCTGGACGTGGTAGAGCAGCTGCGAGATCTCCTCGGCGGCGGCTTCCTTGCCCTCGTGCTCGGCGGCCATCCAGACCTCGGCGGCCTCCTCGACGACCTTTTTGCCGATGGCATGGACGCCCTTGTCGACCAGCTCGGCGGTGCGGGAGGTCGCGGGGTCGCCGTTGGCGGCCTTGTGCTGGAGCTCGGCGAAGAGCTCCTCGAAAGTCTTCTTGGACATGATGCCGTTCACTCTACGCGCCCGGGGGGCGCCCCTCAGCGCCAGGGCTCGGAGACGGTGCGCAGCGTGGTCGCGGTGGCCACGGCCGCGGTGACCGCTTCGTGCCCCTTGTCCTCGCGGGAGCCCTCGATGCCCGCGCGGTCGAGGGCCTGCTCCTCGGTGTCGCAGGTCAGCACGCCGAAGCCGATGGGGACGCCGGTGTCCACGCAGACCTGGGTGAGGCCCTGGGTGACGCCCTGGCACACGTACTCGAAGTGCGGGGTGCCGCCGCGGATGACGACGCCGAGCGCCACGATCGCGTCGTAGCCGCGTCCGGCGAGGACCTTCGCGACGACCGGCAGCTCGAAGCTGCCCGGCACGCGCAGGACGGTCGGCTCGCTGATGCCCAGCTCGCCGAGGGCGCGCAGGGCGCCGTTCACGAGGCCGTCCATGACCTTCTCGTGCCACTGCGCGGCGATCACCGCGACCCGCAGGTCTCCGCAGTTCTTCACACTCAGTTCGGGTGCGCCCTTGCCGCTCACGTGCTTCTCCTTCGGGTCCGTTGACAGCAGTCGTGGAAAGTAGGGGTGCTTACTGGTTGCCGCAGGGCGAGACGCCGGGGGTGTCCAGCCAGGGCAGGTCGTGGCCCATCCGGTCCCGCTTGGTGCGCAGGTAGCGGAGGTTGTGCTCGCCGGCCGTGACGGGCATCGGCTCCCGTGCGGTGATCCGCAGGCCGTGCCGCAGGACGGCGTCGGTCTTGTCGGGGTTGTTGGTCATCAGGCGGACGCTGCGCACCCCGAGGTCGTCCAGGATCCGCGCGCCCGCGCCGTAGTCCCGGGCGTCGGCGGGCAGACCCAGCTCCAAATTGGCGTCGAGGGTGTCGCTGCCGCGCTCCTGGAGTTCGTAGGCCCGCAGTTTGGAGAGCAGGCCGATGCCGCGCCCCTCGTGGCCGCGGAGGTAGACGAGGACGCCGCGTCCTTCCTCGGTGATGCGCCGCATGGACTCCTCCAGCTGCGGGCCGCAGTCGCAGCGCAGGGAGTGGAAGACGTCGCCGGTCAGGCACTCGGAGTGGAGCCGGGCCAGGACGTCCTCGCCCTCGCCGAGCTCGCCGTGCACGAGGGCGACGTGCTCGACGCCGTCGACGGTGGAGCGGTAGCCGTAGGCGGTGAAGTCGCCGAAGGCGGTGGGCAGCTTGACCTCGGCCTCGCGGCGGACGGTGGGCTCGCTGGAGCGGCGGTAGGCGATCAGGTCCGCGATGGAGATGATCGTCAGTCCGTGCTTGCGGGCGAAGGGGATCAGCTCCGGCAGGCGGAGCATCTTGCCGTCCTCGCCCGCGATCTCCACGATGGCGCCGGCGGGGCGCAGGCCCGCGAGGCGGGCGAGGTCGACGGCGGCCTCGGTGTGGCCGTCGCGGGCGAGCACGCCGCCGGAGCGGGCGCGCAGCGGGAAGATGTGGCCGGGCCGCACGAAGTCGTCGGCGGCGGCCGTCCCGCGGGCGAGCAGTTGGAGGGTGGTGGCGCGGTCGGCGGCGGAGATGCCGGTGCTCACGCCGTGGGCGGCGGAGGCGTCGACGGAGACGGTGAAGGCCGTGCTCATCGACTCGGTGTTGTTCTCGACCATCTGCGGCAGGCGCAGCCGGTCGAGTTCCTCGGCCTCCATGGGCGCGCAGATCAGGCCACGGCACTCGCTCATCATGAAGGCGACGATCTCGGGGGTCGCCATCTCGGCGGCGACGACGAGGTCGCCCTCGTTCTCGCGGTCCTCGTCGTCGACGACGACGACGGGGCGGCCCGCGGCGATGTCGCGGATGGCCTGCTCGACGGGGTCGAGGGACAGGTCCTCGACGTCGTCCGTGCTGTACCGGACAGGTGCCGTGGTCATGCCGGGGCTCCTTCGATGACGTGCTGGGAGGCCGCCGCGCGGGAGCGCAGCCACCAGTCGCGCATGCCCCACAGGACGAGGGCGAGGTAGACGACGTAGACGAGGCCGGAGAAGGCCAGGCCGCTGCTGAAGGCGAGGGGCACGCCCACGACGTCCACGAGCAGCCAGGCGAACCAGAACTCGACGAGGCCGCGTGCCTGGGCGACCATCGCGGCGAGCGTGCCGACGAAGATGTAGGCGTCCGGCCAGGGGTTCCAGGACAGCGAGGGCACGGCGGTGAACAGGGCGCCGACGGCCAGCGTGCCGACGGCGGTGCCGCCGAGCAGGATCCCCCGCTCCTTCCAGCTCGCGAACCGGATGGCGATGGAGCCGTCCTGCGCCTGCTGCTTGCCGCGCGTCCACTGCCGCCAGCCCCACAGCGCGACGCCGATGACGAGGAACTGCTTGCCGACGCCGCCGGACAGCTCCGCGGCGGCGTACGCGGCGACGAGGATGACGCCGGACAGGAACTGGGCGGGCCAGGTCCATATCGAGCGTCGCCAGCCGAGGGCGAGGGCGATGAGGCCGACGGTGTTGCCGATCATGTCGGACCACATGATGTGCTGGTCGAAGGCCGTGAAGGCCTCGCTGTTGAGCCAGTTCACTTGGTGGCCTCCCGACCGGGGGCGTGGGCGCGGTCACCGAGGAGGCGCTCCACGTACTTGGCGATGATGTCGACCTCGACGTTGACCGGGTCGCCGGGCTGCTTGATGCCGAGGGTGGTCAGCGCGAGGGTGGTGGGGATCAGGCTGACGGTGAAGAAGTCGGGGCCCGCGTCGACGACGGTGAGGCTGACGCCGTCGACCGTGACGGAGCCCTTCTCCACGACGTAGCGGGAGAGGTCGGCGGGCAGGGAGACCTTGACGATCTCCCAGTTCTCGGAGGGCTCGCGCTCCAGGATCTCGCCGGTGCCGTCGACGTGGCCCTGCACGATGTGCCCGCCGAGGCGCGCGCCGACCGAGGTGGGGCGCTCCAGGTTGACGCGGGAGCCGACCGTGAGCGCGCCGAGGCTGGAGCGCTTCAGGGTCTCCGCCATGACGTCGGCGGTGAATTCGTCGCCCTCGTGCTCCACGACCGTCAGACACACGCCGTTGACGGCGATGGAGTCGCCGTGGCGCGCCCCTTCGGTGACCACGGGGCCGCGCAGGCGGAACCGGGACGCGTCGGGGAGGTTCTCGACGGCGGTGATCTCGCCCAGCTCTTCGACGATTCCGGTGAACACGTCAGTGCTCCTTCGCTACGGGGGTCGCGGTGATGCGCAGGTCGGGTCCGAGGCGGACGGTCTCGCTCACGTCGAGCCGCAACGCTTCGGTGATGGTGGTGATTCCGCCACCGGTCAGGGCGGTGGGGCCCGCGCCCAGCAGGACGGGGGCGAGGTAGGCGACGACGCGGTCGAGGGCTCCGGCGGCGACGAAGGCGCCGGCGAGGGTCGGGCCGCCTTCGAGGAGCACGGAGCGCACTCCGCGCCCGTGGAGGACGTCGAGGAGGGCCGGGATGTCCAGACCGTGCTGGGTGCGCGGGAGCCGGACGGTCTCGGCGCCGTGCCGGGGGCGGGCGTCCTCGGCCACGGCGATCAGGGTCGGCGCCGCGCCGTCCAGGACGCGGGCACCCGGCGTGACGGCGGTGCCCCGGGTGTCGACGACGACGCGCAGCGGCTGGACGGCGCCCGCCACGTCCCGCACGGCGAGGTGCGGGTCGTCGGCGCGCTGGGTGCCGGAGCCGACGACGACGGCGTCGCTCTCGGCGCGCAGCCGGTGCACGTCGGCGCGGGAGTCGGCGGAGGTGATCCAGCGGCTCGAACCGTCGGCGGCGGCGATCCTGCCGTCCAGCGAGGCGGCGTACTTCCAGGTGACGTGGGGGCGGCCGAGGCGTACGGAGGTGAGCCAGGCGGCGTTGCCCCGCGCGGCCTCCGCTTCGAGCAGGCCGGCTTCGACGGAGATGCCGGCCGTACGGAGCGTCCGCGCGCCGCCGGTCGCGGTGGGGGTGGGGTCGCCGACGGCGTAGACGACGCGGGCGATCCCGGCGTCGATGAGGGCCTGCGCGCAGGGGCCGGTACGGCCGGTGTGGTTGCAGGGCTCCAGGGTGACGAGCGCGGTGCCGCCGCGGGCCCGCTCGCCGGCCGCGCGCAGGGCGTTGACCTCGGCGTGCGGGCCGCCCGCGCGCTGGTGCCAGCCCTCGCCCGCGACCTCGCCGGACGCGTCGAGCACGACGCAGCCGACGACGGGGTTGGGGCTCGTGGCTCCGAGACCGAGCGCTGCGAGCTCGACGGCGCGCCGCATGGCGGCTGCTTCGGCTACGGCGGTGGCCACCGGGTCCTCCTGCCTCTTCGGGCACGGACTCCGGGGCTGTCGATGGCGACGACACGTACGGGCAACGGCATCCACAGACACGTCGTCGCCGAAAGAGACCTGTCCCCGGGAGGTCCCAGGAACCGCCCCTGACCGAGGCCAGGAACAAGCCAAGTCGGCGGCGTGCACAAGATGCCCGCCCGCCGCGCACTGCCTCCCATCCGGACTTTCACCGTCGGTCCAGGAATTTCACCTGGTCAACCGACCGCTGGAGGCGGCCGGGTCGCGGACTGTAACCGCCGGTTCGGAATTACACCGACCCCGGAGTGCGCTGCTTGTGGTACGAGGCCAGTGTGCCACGCCTGATCGTGGGCCAGGCGAGTGACCGGCTGTGGGCTGGCTCACAGGGACGGCCATCGATCTTGCGTTCAACAACTTGGTCCAGACCTATTGACCGACTGGTCTAGTCCTCTTAATCTCTGCGTCACCTCCCAGGAGCCGGAGCCGACGGTGTGCGCACGCCGGGCCCCAGACCGTTCCACCTCTGTACCGGCTGTGCTGTTCCGCCCGTCCGCGTTCCACCGTGCCCCTGGAGGCCCCCTTGCCGTCCCTCGACCGCGCGAGATCCACCGTGCTCGCCACCGGCGTCGCCGTCGCCGGAATGCTGCTCGGCATGGTGTCCGGAGGCGTCTCGCACGCCGCCGACGACGCGTCCTGCCGCCCCGACGGCCTCTACCGGACGCCCGGTGTCGACGTCCCCTACTGCTCCGTGTACGACAGCGCCGGCCGCGAGAAGATGGGCGCCGACCACCAGCGCCGGGTCATCGGCTACTTCACCGGCTGGCGCACCGGCAAGAACGGCGAGCCCGCCTACCTCGCCTCCGACATCCCGTGGGAGAAGGTCACCCACGTCAACTACGCCTTCGGGCACATCGACAAGGCCAACAAGCTCTCCGTGGGCTCCGACGGCGAGAAGAACGCCGCCACCGGCATGACCTGGCCGGGCGTCGCGGGCGCCGAGATGGACCCCGCGCTGCCGTACAAGGGCCACTTCAACCTGCTCAACAAGTTCAAGAAGCAGCACCCGGACGTCAAGACGCTCATCTCCGTGGGCGGCTGGGCCGAGACGGGCGGTTACTTCGGCGACGACGGTGAGCGCGTGAAGTCCGGCGGCTTCTACTCGATGGCGACCAACGCCGACGGCTCGGTCAACCAGGCGGGCATCGACACCTTCGCCGACTCAGCGGTCGCCTTCATAAAGAAGTACGGCTTCAACGGCGTCGACATCGACTACGAGTACCCGACCTCGATGAAGGACGCGGGCCACCCGGCCGACTTCCCGATCTCCAACGCCCGGCGCGGCGGCCTGGTCAAGGGCTACGCGGCGCTGATGAAGTCCCTGCGCGAGAAGCTCGACAGGGCGGGCGCGGCGGACGGCAGGCACTACATGCTGACCGTGGCGGCGCCCTCGTCCGGCTATCTGCTGCGCGGCATGGAGACCTTCCAGGTCCAGAAGTACCTGGACTACGTCAACATCATGTCCTACGACCTGCACGGCGCCTGGAACGAGTACGTCGGTCCGAACGCCTCGCTCTTCGACGACGGCAAGGACGCGGAACTCGCGGCGGCGGGCGTCTACGGCAGCCAGCAGTACGGCGACATCGGCTACTTGAACACCGACTGGGCCTACCACTACTTCCGCGGCTCGATGCCCGCGGGGCGGATCAACATCGGCCTGCCGTACTACACGCGCGGCCACAAGAACGTGCAGGGCGGCACCGACGGACTGTGGGGCAAGGCGGCGGCGAGCACGTGTCCGGCCGGTTCGGGCCTGACCAAGTGCGGTGACGGCGCGGTCGGCATCGACAACCTGTGGCACGACAAGGACGACAACGGCAAGGAGTCCCCGGCGGGCTCCAACCCGATGTGGCACGCCAAGAACCTGGAGAAGGGGATCGTCGGCGACTACGTCACCAAGTACGGCTTCCCCGCGGACACCAAGCTGACCGGCACCTACGCCCGCAAGTACAGCTCCTCGCTGGTCGCGCCGTGGCTGTGGAACGCGGAGAAGAAGGTCTTCCTGTCCACGGAGGACGAGGAGTCGGTGGCGAAGAAGGCCGACTACGTGGTCGACCGGGGCATCGGCGGCACGATGGTCTGGGAGATGGCGGGCGACTACCGCTGGAACGCGGCCAAGGGCCAGTACGAGATGGGCGACACGCTCACCTCGCTGATGCACGACAAGTTCAAGGCCGCGAAGCCGTACGGCGCGAAGGTCGCGAACAAGGAGATGCCCGCCAAGGCCGTCGACATCGGCGTGGAGTTCGGGGACTTCAAGCTCGGTGACTCCAACTACCCGATCACGCCCAAGGTGAAGATCACCAACAACACGAAGACAGCACTGCCGGGCGGTACGGAGTTCCAGTTCGACTACGCCACCTCGGCCCCGGGCAACGCCTCCGACCAGTCGGGCTTCGGCACGAAGGTGGTCAGCAGCGAGCACACCGGAAGCAACGTCGGCGGTCTGAAGGGCGACTTCCACCGGGTCTCGCTGAAGCTGCCCGCCTGGCAGTCGCTGGCCCCGGGCGCCTCGGTGGACCTGTCGTTCAACTACTACCTGCCGGTGTCGACCCCGTGGAACTGGACGGTGAACATCAGCGGCACGACGTACGCGCTCACCGGCGACCTGGCGCGCGGCACCACGGTCGTCGAGCCGGGCACGGGCACCGGCCCCACCGACCCGCCGGGGCCGACGGACCCGCCGCAGCCCGGCGCGTGCACGGCCCCGGCCTGGAGTTCGTCATCCGAGTACGGCTCCGGGACGACCGTCTCGCACAAGGCGCACACCTGGAAGGCGAAGTGGTGGACGAAGGGCGATGAGCCCGGCGCCGGCGGTCAGTGGGGCGTCTGGCAGGACCTCGGCGCCTGCTGACCGCCGCTCGACCCGGCCCGCCGCCCCGCCTCACCGGCCGGGCGGCGGGCCGAACAGTTCGTCCTGGGCCGCGTCGCGGGCGGCGAGCAGCGCGCCGCGCGACACCGCCGAGTCGCCGAGGACGCTCGCCCGGACCTCGGTGCGCAGGGGCGACATGGCGGTGACGCGGTCGGTGACCCGCTCGGCGAGCGCGGCGCCGCCCGCGCGGCCCACCTCGCCGCCCAGCACCACGCAGCCGGGGTCCAGGATCGCGGCCATCGCGGCGGCGCCGACGGCGACCCGGTCCGCGACGGCGTCCAGGAAGGCGTCCGCACCGGTCCCGACGGCACGGTGCACCACGTCGGCGGCGGTCAGGCCGGGGCCGGACAGGCCGTGCTCCGCGCCGAGTTCCCGCAGCGCGGCGGCGCAGGCCAGCGAGTGGAAACCGCCCTCGCAGCCGGTGGCGGAGGGCAGCGAGCCCGTGCCCGGCACCGGCAGGAAGCCGATCTCGCCCGTGCCGCCGGAGGCCCCTCTGCGCAGCACGCCGTCGAGCACGACGGCGGCGCCCACGCCCTCGCCGAGCCAGAGCAGCACGAAGGTGTCCCGGTCGTGCGCGGCGCCCTCGCGCTGTTCGGCGCGGGCCGCGAGGTTGGTCTCGTTCTCCACCAGGACCCGCGCGCCGAGCCGCTCCTGGAGGGCGCCGGGGAGCCGGCGGTGCCAGGCGGGCAGGGACGTCGTGTCGTGCAGCTCGCCGGTGGCGGGGTCGATGAGGCCGGGCGCGCCCATGCCGACGGTGTGCAGCCCCCGGGCCCCGCTCTCGCGTACGGCGTCCTCGACGAGCGCGAGGGCGCTTTCGACCGCGGCGGCGGTGTCGCCGCCGATGGGCGCGCGGGCCTCGGCGAGCCGCGCCCCCAGCAGGTCGGTCACGACCACGCGGACGCCGTCGGTGCGCACGTCGAGCGCGGCGAGGTGGGCACGGTCGGCGACGATCCCGTAGAGCCGGGCGTTCGGGCCGCGCCGCTGGGCGCCCGCCTCGCCCACGACGGTGACGAGACCGGCGCCCTGGAGGCGCTCGACGAGGTCGGCGACCGAGGGCCGGGACAGGCCGGTGAGCTGCTTCAACTGGCCCGCGGTCAGGGGGCCCTCGCTCTGCAGGAGGCCCAGTGCGAACCGGTCGTTGATGGCCCGGGCGGTCCTCGGTGAGGCAGGCATGCCGCGATCCTTCCACAGAGCGCTTCTATTTATCAGGCAGGGTTCCTGATAGTTTACGTCGCCGTATCGGGGCACATCTCGGGAGGGGCGGATCGGTGATGGGTGAAGTGGTCCACGACAAGAGGCGGCTGCGGCGCGCGCGGATCGCCGTGGCCGCCGTCTTCTGTGTGCACGGCGCGGTCACCGGCTCCTTCGCGACCCGGGTCCCCTGGATCCAGGAGCACGCCTCGGTCAGCGCCGGTCTGCTCGGCCTGGCCCTCGCCTTCCCGGCGATCGGCGCCTCCCTCGCGATGCCGCTCGCGAGCCGGATCAGCCACCGCTTCGGCGCGCGCAACGCGCTGCGCGGACTGCTGGCGCTGTGGACGCTCTCGCTGATCCTGCCGTCGCTCGCGCCCAACCTGCTCACGCTCTGCCTCGCGCTCTTCGTGTACGGCGCGACGTCCGGCATGTCGGACGTCGCGATGAACGCGCTCGGCGTCGAGACCGAGACCCGCATGCAGAAGTCGATCATGTCGGGCCTGCACGGCATGTGGAGCGTGGGCGCCCTGATCGGCTCGGCGGCCGGCACGGTCGCCGCCCATCTGGGCTCGGACGCCCGGCTGCACCACGCGCTCGCCGCCGCCGCGCTGACGGTGCTCGGCCTCGCCGCCTGCCAGGGAGTGCTCGACCTCCAGGCGGCGCCCGAGGAGGAGGCGCCGCCGCGGTTCTCGCTGCCGCCCAAGTCGGCGCTGCTCATCGGCGCGGTGGGCTTCTGCGCGGTCTTCGCGGAGGGCGCGAGCCTGGACTGGTCGGCGGTCTACCTGCGGGACGTCCTGGACACATCGGCCGGTGTCGCCGCCGCGTCCACCACCGGTTTCACGCTCACGATGGCCGTCGCACGGCTGGCGGGCGACGCGGTGGTGGACCGGTTCGGGGCGGTGCGCACGGTGCGGGCCGGCGGGGTGCTCGCGGCCCTCGGCGGGCTGCTCGTGGTCTTCGCGACCCATCCGGTCATGGCCATGGGCGGCTTCGCCCTGCTGGGCCTCGGGATCGCCGTCGTGGTGCCGCTGGCGTTCGCCGCGGCCGGGCGCAGCGGCCCGAACCCCAGCCAGGCCATCGCGGGCGTCGCCACCATCACGTACACCTCGGGTCTCATCGCGCCCTCCGCGATCGGCACGCTGGCGGACGCGACGAGCCTCGTGGTCTCGTTCGGCCTGGTGACGCTGCTCGCCTTCGGCCTCGCGGTCTTCGCGGGCGTCCTGCGCACGGACGGCCGGGCAGCGGCGCCGGCCCCGAGCGCGCAGCCGACCGGAGAGAAGTCGCACTGACGTCGCATTAACATGGCGTCGATCATTTCGGGCCACGCGCGAGACGCTGCGCGGCCCGGTCCAGCGCACAGAAAGCGACACTCACCATGGATCTCGGCGTGCGCTGGAAACTGCACGGCGACGGCCGTACACCCGCCCCCGGCGCGGTCGTGCGGCCCGACGAGCGGCTCTCGTGGCCGCGCACCTTCGGGCTCGGCGCGCAGCACGTGGTGGCCATGTTCGGCGCGTCCTTCGTGGCGCCCGTGCTGATGGGTCTCGACCCGAATCTCGCCATCATGATGTCGGGTGTCGCGACCGTCATCTTCCTGCTCGCCACGCGCGGGCGGGTGCCGAGCTACCTGGGCTGTTCGCTCTCGTTCGTGGGCGTGGCCGCGGTCATCCGGGCGCAGGGCGGCTCCAGCGCGACGGTCACCGGCGCCGTCCTCGTGGTGGGCGCCGTGCTGTTCCTGGTGGGGCTCGCGGTGCAGAGGTTCGGGGCGCGGATCATCCACGCCGCGATGCCGCCGGTCGTGACCGGCGCGGTCGTCATGCTGATCGGCTTCAATCTGGCGCCCGTGACCGCCTCGACGTACTGGCCGCAGGACCAGTGGACGGCTCTGCTGGTGATGCTGTTCACCGGTCTGGCCGTGGTGTGTCTGCGCGGCTTCTGGTCACGTGTCGCGATCTTCCTCGGCCTGGTCTTCGGCTACGCCGTCTCCTGGGTCTTCGACCAGGTCTTCGGCGCCATCCACTCGGCGGACGCCTCCGGCAAGGTCGTCGACCACTGGCGCCTGAACCTGTCCGGCGTCGGCAAGGCCGACTGGATCGGCCTGCCCTCCTTCCACGCGCCGAGCTTCGAGTGGTCGGCGATCCTCGTGGCGCTGCCCGTCGTCATCGCGCTGGTCGCGGAGAACGCGGGCCACGTCAAGGCCGTCGGCGAGATGACCGGCGACAACCTCGACGACAGGCTCGGCACGGCGATCTCCGCCGACGGCGCCGCCTCCATGCTCTCCACCGCGGTCGGCGGCCCGCCCAACACCACGTACTCCGAGAACATCGGCGTGATGGCGGCGACCCGCGTCTACTCCACGGCCGCGTACTGGGCGGCGGCCGCCTTCGCGCTGCTCTTCGGGCTGTGCCCCAAGTTCGGCGCGGTCGTCGCGGCGATCCCCGGCGGGGTGCTCGGCGGCATCACCGTCATCCTGTACGGCATGATCGGCCTGCTCGGCGCGCAGATCTGGCTCAACGCCGGGGTGGACCTGCGCAATCCGCTGAACCTCGTGCCGGCCGCCGCCGGCATCATCATCGGCGTCGGCGGTGTCTCGCTGAAGATCACCGACAACTTCGAGCTGAGCGGCATCGCGCTCGGCACGATCGTCGTCATCACGGGCTACCACGTGCTGCGCGCGTTCGCCCCGCCGCACCTCAAGTCCCAGGAACCGCTGCTGGACGCGGGCACGTCGACGTACGACGAGAGCGACGCGACGGACGAGAGCGACAGGACCCGGTAATCGGGTGGACAGGGCGCGCACCGCTTGACTACCGTGCCCGCCATGTCCAGCCCCGAGGCGTCAAGACTGCGGCCACCGGTCCTCCGGTGGCTTCCCGCGCCGTCGCACTGACACCTCGGCCGTACGCGACTTCCCCCTCGGCCGTACGCGACTTCCGCGCCGCCACCGGATCACCGCCCCGTGCCCTGATCCCGGCGTTTCCTCGTGGTTGCGGAGTCCTGCTGTGCCCTTTGCCCTCTACCTGCTCGGCCTTGCCGTCTTCGCGCAAGGCACTTCCGAGTTCATGCTGTCCGGTCTGGTGGCGGACATCGCCCGGGACCTGGATGTCTCCATCCCGTCCGCGGGCCATCTGACCTCGGCTTTCGCCATCGGGATGATCGTCGGCGCGTCACTGATGGCCGTCGCGAGCCGCCGTTTCTCGCGGCGCGGCGCGCTGTCGGCGTTCCTGGTCGCCTTCTTGCTGGTGCATGTCGTCGGCGCGCTCACCACGAGCTTCGCCGTGCTCCTCGCCACCCGTGTGGTGGGCGCTCTCGCCAACGCCGGCTTCCTCGCGGTCGCCCTGGTGACCGCCACCGCCATGGTCGAGCCGGACGCGAAGGGCCGCGCGACATCGGCCCTGCTCGGCGGGGTGACGGTCGCCTGCGTCGCGGGGGTGCCCGCGGGTGCGCTGCTCGGCGAGGTGTGGGGGTGGCGCTCCGCGTTCTGGGCCGTGGCCCTCCTCTCGGTGCCCGCCGTCCTCGCGATCGTGCGGGCCGTGCCGAGGGGGGCGCCGGACACCACCGGGCCGGGCGTGTGCGGCGAGCTGCGCGCGCTGCGTGACCCACGGCTGCTGGTCACCCTGCTGCTCGGCGCGCTGGTGAACGGTGCGACGTTCTGTACGTTCACCTATCTCGCGCCCCTGGCCACCGAGGTCACCGGGCTCGGCTCCGCCTGGGTGCCGATGGTGCTCGCGCTCTTCGGCATCGGTTCGTTCGCCGGGGTCACCCTGGCGGGCCGCGCCGCCGATGTACGGCCCGTACCGCTCCTGGTGTCCGGCATGGTGGCCCTGCTGACGGGCTGGGTCCTGTTCGCGGTGACCGCCGCGCACCCGGTGGCCGTGGTGGTGCTGGTCCTCGTGCAGGGCGCGCTGTCCTTCGGCGTGGGCTCGACGCTGATCTCGCAGGCCCTCTACGCGGCGGGCGACGCACCCCAGCTGTCGGGCGGCTTCGCCACCGCCGCCTTCAACGTGGGCGGCGCGTTCGGTCCCTGGGCCGGTGGTCTGGCGATCTCGGCGGGGCTCGGCCACCGTTCACCGCTGTGGGTGAGCGCGCTGCTCGTGGCACTGGCGCTGGTCACCGGAGGCGTGGCACTCGTCCTGCGGCGGCGGGCCCCGGCGGGCGTCGGCGCCCCCTTCGGCGCCCGCTCGTAGCCGGGCGGCGGGGTCCCTCGTTTCGGGGAAGCGACCGGTGCGCCGAGGGCCCGGTCGGGCCGGGCCTGGGACCCTGCCCCCATGGCGCAGGTGGAGCGGTTCGCACAGACACGGGCCCCGGAGCGCGGGGGCGACGGCATGGTGACGCAGAGGTCCGGGCCGACCGGCCCGCCGGCGCGCACACCGGAGGTCGACAGCGTCCTGGCACGGATGCGCGCGCTCGGCGACGACTGGCCGCCGCACGACGGGGTGGCCGTCTTCCACCGCGTCTACCTCTCGGTGACCGAGGAGGTCGGGCGGAGCATCGGTCTGGGCGCCTTCCCCGACACCCGGGCCGCGGCCACGCTGGGGGGCCGGTTCGCGCGGCGTTACCTGGCCGCCGTCGACGCCGCGTCCGACGGCCGCACACCGCCCGCCTGCTGGCGCCCGCTGTTCCAGTACCGGCGCCATCCCGGCGTACGCCCGCTGCAGTTCGCCCTCGCGGGCATCAACGCGCACATCGGCCACGATCTGGCGCTCGCCCTGCTGGACACCTGCCGTGCGCTCGGCTGCGCGCCGGCCGATCTGGAGGACGAGTTCGACCGGGTGGGCGACATCCTCGTATCGCTGGAGGAACACATCCGCGAGGAGCTGATGCCCGGCCCCGACCTCCTCCAGATCAGCGATCCGCTGACCCATCTGGCGGGCTCCTGGAGCCTGGAGCGGGCCCGCGACGGCGCGTGGGCGGCGGCCCGCACCCTGTGGGCGCTGCGGGAGTTGCCCGGCGTCGCCGAGGAGTTCACGCAGCGCCTGGACGGGGCGGTGGGCCTGGTGGGGCGCATCCTGCTCACCCCCCTGCCGGACTGAGCGCGGCCGCCGCCACCGCGCCCTTCGCCCGTCCTCCGGCGGTCAGTCCTCCGGCGGTCAGTCCTCCGGCAGCTCGACCGGCGCGATCTCGTCGTACACGTCGCCCGGACCGGGGTTCGTGGCGTCCGTGGCCCCGCCGAAGTGGTGCATCACGCCCCACACCGCGTTCAGCGCGGTCTGGATCGCGCCCTCGGCCCAGCCGGCCGTCCAGGAGATGTCGTCGCCCGCGAGGAAGATGCCGCGCTTGTCCTCGGGCAGGCGGTCCTGCATGAAGTGGGTGAACAGGCGCCGCTGGTAGCGGTAGTGGCCGGGCAGGTTCGCCTTGAAGGCGCCCATGAAGTAGGGCTCGTTCTCCCAGGAGACCGTCACCGGGTTGCCGATGATGTGGCTGCGGATGTCGACCTTCGGGTAGATCTCGCCGAGCGACTTGAGCATGACCTCCATGCGCTCGTTCGCCGACAGGGGCAGCCACTTCAGGCTGTCGTCGCACCAGGTGTAGGAGAGGCAGATGACGGCGGGCTTGTCCGGGCCGTCGTCCAGGAGGTAGGTGCCGCGGGTCATGCGGTCGGTGAGCGTCATCGACATGACGTCACGGCCGGTCTCCTCGTCCTTGTCCAGCCAGAACGGCCGGTCGACCGGCACGAACAGCTTGGAGGACTCCATGTAGTGGGTGCGCTCCATCGCCGTCCAGTGGTCGATGGGGAAGAGCGAGTCGTCGCACTCGATCTTGGAGAGCAGCATCCACGACTGGGCGGTGAAGATCGCCGCCTGGTAGGTGCGGATGTCACCGGAGGCGTCGGTGACGGTGACACGGTTGCCCGCGGTGCGGGTCAGGCGGGTCACGGCGGGCTTGGGCTCGCCGCCCTCGTGCAGCGACTTCAGGGAGGTGCCGGGCTCCCAGTGCACGATCTTCTGCGGCTCGCGCTCCCACAGGCGCAGGGGCAGCTGCTGGCTGCCGCCGACGATGCCGCGGTGGTGGTCGTCGGCCTCGGTGTAGACGACGCGCAGGATCTCCAGGATGGAGTTCGGGAAGTCGGTGTCCCAGCCGCCGGTGCCGAAGCCGACCTGGCCGAAGATCTCGCGGTGCCGGAAGGACTTGAAGGCCTCGGAGTCGCAGAGGAAGCCGTAGAAGGTCTGGTTGTCGAGCTTCTCGACCAGCTTCGACCAGATCTCGCGGATCTTGGGCACGTCGCGCTCGCGCAGGGCGCGGTTCATGTCGGAGAAGTCGGCGCCCTCCTCGAGGCAGTCCGCCCACGCCTTCGCCACGTCGCGGTAGACCTGCGGCAGGTCCGCCACGGTCTCGGCGTAGTGCGACTCGCCCTTGAGGTCCACGACCGTGGAGGGGGTCGACTCGGCGAGCGGGTTCGGGAACGCGCGGGTCTTCAGGCCCACCAGGTCGATGTAGTGCTGGAGCGCCGTCGAGGAGGGCGGGAACCGCATGGCGCCCATCTCGGCGGTCAGGTCGGCGTCGCACCCCTCGAAGCCGACGGTGCGCAGCCGGCCGCCGATCTGGTCGGCCTCGTAGACGACGGGCTTGAGGCCCATCTTCATCAGCTCGTACGCGGCGACGATGCCGGACAGGCCGCCGCCGATGACGGCGACCTCGGTGCCGTGCTCGGTCGCGGGTATCTGGCCGAGGCCCGCGGGGTGCGCGAGGAAGTCGTCGTACGCGTAGGGGAAGTCCGGGCCGAACATGGTGATCGGCGGCTGGGCGTCGGTGTGCTGGATGGCGGTGGGCACCGTGGACGTCATGGGGTACGGACTCCTTGCACGAACTGAAAAGTCAGGTGAGGGGGTGGGCTCAGACGAGGGACGCGTACAGGCCGGGGCGGCGGTCGCGCAGGTAGGGGTTGCTCTCGCGGGACGCGCGCAGGAAGTCCGGGTCGACGTCGCCGACGACCAGCTCGGTGCCGCGGCCGGCGCGGGCCCGCGCCACACCGTCGGGGCCGGCCAGCGTGGAGAGCCCGACGAACTCGAACTCCCCCTCGGGGCCGACGCGGTTGACGTACGCGACGTACATCTGGTTCTCGAAGGCGCGCACCGGGATGACCGATTCGGCGACGAACTGGAAGGGGTGCATCTGCGCGGTGGGGACGACCAGCAGGTCGGTGCCCGCGAGGCCGTGCGCGCGGACGTTCTCCGGGAACTCCACGTCGTAGCAGATCATGAGGCCGACGCGGACGCCGCCCAGCTCGGCCTGGACGACGGGCTGCTCCCCCGGGGTGAAGGCGTCGCGCTCGAAGCAGCCGAAGAGGTGGGTCTTGCGGTAGTTCGCGAGGCGGGCCCCGTCCGGGCCGATGAGCTGCGCGGAGTTGAAGACGACGTCGCCCTCGCGCTCCGGGTAGCCGTAGACGACACCGACCCGGTGGCGGACCGCGATCTCGGCGATCGCCGTCGCGGAGGGACCGTCCGCGGCCTCGGCGAGGCGGGCGATGTCGTCGCCGATCGCGTACCCGGTCAGGAACAGCTCGGGCGCCACGAGCAGCCCGGCCCCCTGGGCGGCGGCGCGCCCGGCCGCCTCGTCGAGCGCCGTGAGGTTCTCGGCGACGGATCCGAGCTGCCCGGAACTCTGGAGCAGGGCGGTGCGCAGCGCAGGCATGGCTGATCCTCATGGCGTACGAAGGGGCAGGTGGGGTCCGTTAGACGGTACGGTCGCCGACCTCACCGGTACAAGACGCGACCGTTGCGGGCAGCCGCACGATCTGTTGCGCGTACGGACGCCGAAACGGCGATTCATTGCGCCCGCCCCTGGAAGCCGACCCGAGGAGCGCCCCGTCAGGGGCGCGGGGAACTGCGCGACCAGCCACAAGGGACCCGCACCCGCAACGAACCCGCTAGGCGGGCGACCCCGAAGAAAAACGCCGCATCAGCGGTGAAAGCACCAGAACGGACTTCGTCCGTTCCACGAACGGCTCCCCCGCGATCCGCTCCAGGACCCGCTCGAAATGCCGCATGTCCGCGGCGAAGACCTGAACGATCGCGTCCGCGTCCCCCGTGACGGTGGACGCGGACGCGATCTCGGTGTAGCGCTCGAGTCCTCGCTGGATCGCCTCCGGCGAGGTGTTGCGGCGACAGTAGATCTCGATGAACCCCTCGGTCTCCCAGCCGAGCGCCGCGGGGTCCACCCGCACCGTGAAGCCCGTGATGGCCCCGGTGGCCCGCAGCCGGTCCACGCGCCGCTTGACGGCGGGCGCGGAGAGTCCGACCAGCTGGCCGATGTCGGCGTAGGAACGGCGGGCGTCCTCGGCGAGGGCGTGCACGATGCGTTCGTCGAGATCGTTCAGTCGCACGGGGGGTGGATCACTTCTCTGCTGTGGCCAATCGGGAGCGGCTCATGCCGTACAGGAAGTAGAACACGAGGCCGACGGCCATCCAGACACCGAACACGGTCCAGGTGATGGAGTCGAGACTGAACATGTTGTACGCGCAGAATCCGAAGCCGAGCACCGGGAAGAGCCAGCCGAGCGGCACCCGGAAGGTGCGCGGCATGTCCGGGCGGGTGCGGCGCAGCACGATCACGGCGATGTTGACCAGGCCGAAGGCGAAGAGCGTGCCGATGCTGGTGGCGTCGACGAGCTTGCCGAGCGGGACGACCGAGGCGAGCGCGCCGCAGAACAGCGACACGATGACGGTGTTCACGCGGGGCGTGCCGGTCTTCTCGCTGACCCTGCCGAACACTTTGGGGACCAGGCCGTCGCGGGACATGGCGAACAGGACGCGGGTCTGGCCGTAGAGGACGGTCAGGACGACGGACGCGATGGAGATGACCGCGCCGGCGGCGAGGATCGTGCCCCACATGTGCTGGCCGCTGACGTCGTTCATGATCGCGGCGAGCGTGGCCTCGGAGCCCTCGAAGTCCTTCCAGTTCCAGGCGCCGACGGCGACGGCCGCGACCAGGACGTACAGCGCGGTGACGATGACCAGCGACAGCATGATGGCGCGGGGCAGGTCGCGCTGGGGGTTCTTGGCCTCCTCACCGGCGGTGGAGGCGGCGTCGAAGCCGATGTACGAGAAGAACAGGCTCGCGGCGGCGGCGCTGACACCGGCCGTGCCGAGCGGCATGAAGTCGGAGTAGTTGCCGGACTTGAAGCCCATGAAGCCGATGGTGCAGAAGAGCACCAGCGCGGCGATCTTCACCATGACCATGATCGTGTTGGCGGTCGCCGACTCCTTGGCGCCGCCGAGCAGGAAGACCATGGCGAGGAGCACGACGATGAGGCCGGGCAGGTTGATGATCGCGCCGTCCACCTCGCCGGGCGCCGCGGAGAGCGCGTCGGGGATGGTGACGCCGATGGTGCCGTCGAGCAGTTCGTTCAGGTACTCGCCCCAGCCGACCGCGACCGCGGCGACCGAGACGCCGTACTCCAGGACCAGGCACCAGCCGCAGACCCAGGCGATGAGTTCACCCATCGTTGCGTACGCGTACGAGTACGAGGAGCCGGCGACCGGGATGGAGCCGGCCAGTTCCGCGTAGGAGAGGGCGGAGAAGAGAGCGGTGAGGCCGGCGATCACGAAGGAGATGGTGACGGCGGGACCGGCCTTGGGGACGCTCTCGCCGAGGACGACGAAGATGCCGGTGCCGAGGGTGGCACCGATGCTGATCATGGTCAGCTGCCACATGCCGAGGGAGCGCCGGAGCGAGCCTCCCTCGCCCTGGCCACCCTCCGCGACCAGGGCTTCGACCGGCTTGCGGCGCATGAGACGGCGGCCGAGGCCAGGGGTGCCCGGGGGGCTGGGGCGGTTCTGCGGGGGTGCGCCTTGGTCGAGCACGCGCTGGCTCCTTCGTCGCTGCCGGTCAGGGCGGCGGGGACCCGTGGCATCCGCGTCCTGGGACGGGAGCCACCGAGCAGGCAGTCCCCGCCACACCACGTACAGCGCCTGACTCTAAGGTCCATGCCTTCCCGGCCGTAATGCAGCAACCTTGCGCACCGGCGGACGATCATTGCGCACTTGCGCCCTGGACGTCAGATCGTTGCGCAGTCCGTTTCGTCCGTTGCGTTCGGGGGGTCGCGAGGCATGCCGAAGGCCCCCGCGGAGATCGCCGCGGGGGCCTTCGTGGGGTGCGATGGCGGCTAGCTCCAGCTGGCGTGCAGGGGCTTGCCCTCCGCGTAGCCGGCGGCGCTCTGGACGCCGACCGTGGCCTTCTCGGCGAACTCCGCGAGGGAGGCCGCGCCCGCGTACGTGCAGGAGGAGCGGACGCCCGCGATGATCGAGTCGATCAGGTCCTCGACGCCGGGACGGGTCGGGTCCAGGAACATGCGGGAGGTCGAGATGCCCTCCTCGAAGAGCGCCTTGCGGGCGCGGTCGTACGCCGACTCCTCGCTCGTGCGGTTGCGCACGGCGCGGGCCGAGGCCATGCCGAAGGACTCCTTGTAGGCGCGGCCCTGGGCGTCGTGCTGGAGGTCGCCCGGGGACTCGTACGTCCCGGCGAACCAGGAGCCGATCATGACGTTCGAGGCGCCGGCGGCCAGCGCCATGGCGACGTCGCGCGGGTGGCGGACACCGCCGTCGGCCCAGACGTGCTTGCCGTACTTCTTGGCCTCGGCGGCGCATTCGAGCACGGCGGAGAACTGCGGGCGGCCGACGCCGGTCATCATGCGCGTGGTGCACATGGCGCCGGGGCCCACGCCGACCTTGATGATGTCGGCGCCGGCCTCGATGAGGTCGCGCACGCCCTCGGCGGCGACGATGTTGCCGGCGACGATCGGGACCTGCGGGTCGAGCGAGCGCACGGCCCTGACGGCGGCGATCATCGACTCCTGGTGGCCGTGCGCCGTGTCCACGACGAGCGTGTCGACGCCCGCGTCGAGCAGCTGCTTGGCCTTGCCCGCCACGTCGCCGTTGATGCCGACGGCGGCGGCGATGCGCAGGCGGCCCTCGGCGTCCACGGCCGGGGTGTAGAGGGTGGCGCGCAGGGCGCCCGTGCGGGTCAGGATGCCCGCGAGGCGGCCGTCCTTGTCCACGGCGGGGGCGTACCTGCGGTTGGCGTGGTCCAGCTTGTTGAAGGCGTCGCGCGGGTCGATGTCGGCGTCCAGGAGCACCAGGTCCTTGGACATGACCTCGGAGAGCTGCGTGAAGCGGTCCACGCCGGTCAGGTCGGTGTCGGTGACGACGCCGACGGGCTTCCGGTCGCCGTCGACCACGACGCCCGCGTTGTGCGCGCGCTTGGGCAGCAGGGCGAGCGCGTCCGCGACGGTCTGCGTGGGGGCCAGGACGATCGGGGTGTCCAGGACGTGGTGGCGCGTCTTGACCCAGGTGACGACCTCGGTGACGACCTCGATCGGAATGTCCTGGGGGATGACGACGAGGCCGCCGCGGCGGGCGACGGTCTCGGCCATGCGGCGGCCGGCGATCGCGGTCATGTTGGCGACGACCAGCGGGATCGTGGTGCCCGTGCCGTCGGGCGAGGTGAGGTCGACGCCCTGGCGGGAGCCGACGGCGGAGCGCCTCGGGACCATGAAGACGTCGTCGTACGTCAGGTCGTACGCAGGCTGGATGTCATTGAGGAAGCGCACGTGCTGCTCATCCCAGTCGATCAGAGGTGGCCCCCGGACAGTTAGGCCGAGGGAAAAGCACGTACTTCATTGTCCCATGCCATGGGGCCCGTGCCGCCTGGGACGATCACCCAGGCCGGTCGCGGGGGCGATGGTCGGATCCTCCAAGGGCGTATCGGGAACGAGACGTTCGGTTCAGCCCTCGCCACGCTCCGTGCGGGGCGGTCCCAGGGCGAGGACGATCTCCAGTCCGGTCTCCGCGCCCCGCCAGTGCTCGACCGCCGAGGAGAAGACCTCCTGCGCGATCTCCCACTCCCCCGGCTCGGCCCGGGCGTACTCCTGCCAGCCGGAGACGACGAGCAGCCGCCCGCGGGCGCGGGGCGCCCAGGACAGGTCGGTGAGGCAGTCGGCGAGGGCGTCCCAGTTGTGCCCGAACCACTCGGGCAGGCCAAGGCTCCGGGCGCAGCGCTCCATGAAGGCCGCCTTGTCCGTCACTCCCGCCAGGGAGAGCGCCGCGGTGGTCCACCCGGCGCCGCGCGCAGCATCGAGGACGGGCGCGAGGGGGTCGGATGCCGGGGTGAGGGGGTCGGGTACGTCGGTCATCGCCTCAGCACCGCCTTGAAGGACGCGTAGTGGTCATCGGTGTAGTAGACCTCGCCGCCGCTCCCGGTGACGATGCGCCGGGCGCCGCGGTCGCGCTCACCGGGCGTGCGGACGGTGTACTCGCGGTAGTGGCCGCGTTCCTCGCGGGGGAGCTTCCGCTCGAAGTTACCGAAGACGGCACCGTCCTTCTCGTACGGGAACGGGCCGCCGTCATCGATGCGCCGCAGGGTCAGCCGGGCCTCGGCGGGCAGCCGGTCGGCCCGGACGGTGTCCATGCCGCGGGCCCAGTCCGGTGCGGAGGAGGCGTCCGGCGCGCACCCGCTCACCAGCACGGCGAGACACATCAGCACGATCCCCAGCACGCGGGGGACAAACCGGCTCACCATGCAAGAGACCCTGCCACAGCGCCCCGCGCGGGGCGCGGGGAACCGTCCTAACGGCCACGCGGAGCCGCGGCCGGTCACCTGCCGTCGGGGTCCGCCCTGTCCAGCGCGGGCCGTGGGGCGGGCCCGGCGACCAGCAGCTGATCGGCGGCGGCGGTGTCCGTGACCAGGCTGGTGACGAGCCCGGACCGCAGCACCGCGTCGATGGCCGCGGCCTTGCGCTGCCCGCCGGCGATGGCGACGACCTCGGGAATGCGCCGCAGCCGGTCCGCCTCGACGGTGATGCACCGCTCCCCGAGATCCCGGCCGACGCGACGCCCCTCGGCGTCGAACAGGTGCGCCGACATCTCCGCCGCCACGCCGAGGGAGGCGTAGTGCGCCCGCTCCTCGTCGCTGAGCATGTCGTGCACGGTGGAGATGCCCCGCTCCCAGGAGCCGATGGAGACCGCGGCGACCGTCACCTTGTCGAAGTACTCGAAGGCGCGGGCGATGCCGGTCTGGTTGCGCAGCGCCGCCGCGGTGGCCGGGTCGGGCAGCAGCATCGGCGCGTAGATGGGGTGGGCCTCGCCGCCGGAGACCTGGGCGGCGCGCCGCACGGCCTCCACGGAGCCGCGCTCGGCGGTCCCCGCGTCGTAGACACCGGTCAGCTGCACGACCGTGCACGGCGGCAGTTGGTCGAGCGCCGCCGCCATGTGGATCGTGGAGCGGCCCCAGGCGAGGCCGAGCACATCGCCCTCGTTGACCAGTTCGCCGAGCAGGTCCGCCGCGACCTCGCCGAGGTTCTCCGGGTCGGGAGAGTCCTCGATCTCGTCGGTGGGCGCCGGGGACTCCACCACGACGGCGTGCCGCAGGCCGTAGCGGGCGCGCAGCGCGTCCGAGCGCTCGGCGTCCAACTCCGCCGGGACCCGGATCTCGATGCGCACGAGATCCCGCTCCAGGGCCGTCTCCAGGACCCGGGCCACCTTGAAGCGGCTGACGCCGAACTCCTCGGCGATCTGGATCTTGGACTTGCCCTCGAGGTAGAAGCGGCGGGCCATGGCCGCCGCCTGCACCAGCTCCGCGGGGCCCATCCGCATGGCTGACCGACCCGCCGACATGGCCGACACGGCGCTCTCCTCACTGCTGTTCACAAACTGGGTTCGCCGCTCATCCTTGCAGATCCGGCCTGGTCGATCAGCCCTGAGGGACTGCGTTCACGTTCCCGTGGCTCAGTGGCCGCATGCCCAGGCGCTTGACGCGGTCTTTGCCGTCGCTTGGGCACGCAGTGAACGTACCGCTTCCGCCGGGTCCGTGGCGCCGTAGACCGCGGAGCCCGCGACGAAGACGTCGGCTCCGGCCTCCGCGCAGCGCTCGATGGTGTCGGCGGACACCCCGCCGTCGACCTGGAGCCACAGCTCCAGGCCGTGCTTGCCGATCAGTTCACGGGTGCGGCGGATCTTGGGCAGCATGATGTCGAGGAACGCCTGTCCCCCAAAGCCCGGCTCGACCGTCATGATCAGCAGCATGTCGAGCTCGCGCAGCAGGTCCTCGTACGGCTCGATGGGCGTCGCCGGCTTGAGGGCCATGGAGGCGCGGGCGCCCTTCGCGCGGATCTCGCGGGCCAGCCGCACGGGAGCGGCGGCGGCCTCCGCGTGGAAGGTGACCGATCCGGCGCCCGCCTCGACGTACTGCGGGGCCCAGCGGTCGGGGTCCTCGATCATCAGGTGGCAGTCGAGGGGCGTGTCCGTCGCGCGGGCCAGCGCCTCCACGACCGGCACACCGAGGGTGAGGTTGGGGACGAAGTGGTTGTCCATCACGTCGACATGGAGCCAGTCGGCGCCCTCGACGGCCTTCGCCTCCTCGGCGAGGCGGGCGAAGTCCGCGGACAGGATGCTGGGGTTGATCTGCACGGCCATGCCCCAAGCCTCCCATGCCCGGCCCCCACCGCGGACCGCGGTCCGAGCCGTGGGCACGGCGCCCCGCGCGGCCGGGTGCCGCGTGCCCCACCGTGCCGTGTACGCCCGCGAAGGACGGTCCGCGCGACGAGGGCCCCGCCCGCGCCGTCGAAGGCGCGCGCGAGGCCGGGGGCTGCGGGGCAAGTGCTTCCCCTCTCGCCGCCCGCTACGGCGACACCGGACGCCGGGCACTCGCTATCGCGAAGCCTGCATCGCCCTGCATCGCCCTGCACTGCCCTGCACCGCCCGCGGTCCACGCGGCTCAGGCGGCTCACGGCTCAGGCGGAGAGGGCGGATCTCCGGATCAGGCGGTCCGCCGGATCAGCGCCAGATACATCGCGTCCGTCCCGTGCAGATGCGGCCACAGCTGTACGTCCGGGCCCTCGCCCAGCGCCGGGACGCCGGGGAGCAGCGAGCGCGCGTCGAGCAGTTCGGCGCCGTCGCTGTGTTTGACGACGTCGTCGACGACCGCCCGGGTCTCGGCCAGATGCGGCGAGCAGGTGGCGTACCCGACGACGCCTCCCACGCGTACGGACTCCAACGCCGTGCGCAGCAGGGAGCGTTGCAGCGGGGCGAAGCCGTCCAGGTCCTGCGGGCGGCGCCGCCAGCGGGCCTCCGGGCGCCTGCGCAGCGCGCCGAGGCCGGTGCAGGGCACGTCCATCAGGACCCGGTCGAAGGTGCCGGGCCGCCACGGCGGGCGGGTGCCGTCGGCGGCGATCACCTGGTAGGGGCCGGGGTTGCCGCGCAGGGACTGGGCGACCAGGCCGGCCCGGTGCGGCAGCTTCTCGGAGGCGAGCAGCACGGCGCCGCGTTCGGCGGCGAGCCCGGCGAGCAGGGCCGCCTTGCCGCCGGGGCCCGCGCACCCGTCGAGCCACTTGGTGTCGGGGCCCTCCAGTGGGGCGTTCGCCAGGGCGAGCGCGACGAGCTGGCTGCCCTCGTCCTGCACACCGGCGCGGCCCTCGCGCACCGCCTCGACCAGACCGGGCTCACCGCCCTCGCTGAGCCGCACGGCATACGGCGACCAGCGGCCCGGCAGCGCCGAGTCCTCCCCCACGGAGTGCAGCAGTTCCTGCGCGGTGGCCCGGCCGGGGCGCGCCACGAGGGTGACCTCGGGGCGTTCGTTGTCGGCTTCGAGCAGGTCCTCGATGCCGGCGCGGCCGCCGCCGAGCGAGTCCCACAGCGCCGAGACGACCCAGCGGGGGTGCGAGTGCACGACGGCCAGATGGTCCTCGGGGTCCTCCT
The DNA here is from genome assembly GCF_055581265.1 of Streptomyces sp. NPDC031466. Taxonomy (NCBI): domain Bacteria; kingdom Bacillati; phylum Actinomycetota; class Actinomycetes; order Kitasatosporales; family Streptomycetaceae; genus Streptomyces; species Streptomyces sp. NPDC031466. The sequence goes on along the minus strand of NZ_JBVIJT010000008.1, from coordinate 399,555 downwards.
CGTAGGGCGGCGCGACCTTCTCCACCCAGCCGTCGAGGTCGTGCTGGGCGACCTTGCGCAACACGGCGTTGACGAACTTGGCCCGCCCGTCGCCGAGCACCACGCGCGCCAGCTCCACCGAGGCGGAGACGGCGGCGTGCGTCGGGATGCGCGTACCGAGCAGCTGGTGCACGCCGAGGTTGAGCACGTCGAGGACCGGCGGGTCGACCTCGCGCAGCGGCCGGTCGACGCAGGCCGCCACGATCGCGTCGTACGTCCCCTGGCGGCGCAGTGTCCCGTAGACGAGTTCGGTGGCGAGCGCCGCGTCCCGCGCGTCGAACTTCTCGGGCCCCTCCTTCTCCCTGGCCTTGCGCAGCAGGGGCGGCAGGACGAGGTTCGCGTACGCGTCCCGCTCGTCCACGGCGCGCAGCGCCTCGAAGGCGAGGAAGCGGACGGGGTCCTTCTGGGGCCGGCGGTAGGGCTTGCCGGGCTTGCCCGGCTGACCGGAGGGCTTGCGGGGGCGCCGGTTCGGCTGGTCGTTCAAAGGTGCTCCGCTGCTGGATGGGGCGAACCCACTCAGCCTACGTCGCCACCGCCGAGGCGCTCATCGGGGGCGATCCGCACCCCACGCGCCCAGTCGGCGCCGCGCATCGGCTTCTTGCCCTGCGGCTGGACCCAGAGCAGCTCGACGGCGTGCGAGCCGGAACCGACGTACACGTTGTTCTTGGCGGCGGACAGCTCGCCGGGCGCGAGGTCCGTGCGGTCGGGCACCTGCGCGGCCTGGATGATCTTCAGCCGTTCGCCGCGGAAGACGGTCCAGGCGCCGGGCGCGGGCGTGCAGCCGCGCACCACGCGGTCCACGCGCAGGGCGGGTGCGGCCCAGTCCACCTGGGCGTCCTCGACGGTGATCTTCGGGGCGAGGGTGACGCCGTCGGCCGGCTGCGGCACCGCCTGCAGGCTGCCGTCCTCGATGCCGTCCATGGTCGCGAGCAGCAGCCCCGAGCCGGCGAAGGCGAGGCGGGTGAGCAGGTCGCCGCTGGTGTCGGTGGGCCGCACCTCCTCGGTCACCGTGCCGTACACCGGCCCGGAGTCGAGTCCCTGCTCGATCAGGAACGTCGACGCGCCGGTGATCTCGTCGCCCGCCAGCACGGCGTGCTGCACCGGCGCGGCGCCGCGCCAGGCGGGCAGCAGCGAGAAGTGCAGGTTGACCCAGCCGCGCGCCGGCACGTCGAGCGCGACCTTGGGCAGCAGGGCGCCATAGGCGACGACGGGGCAGCAGTCCGGGCCGATCTCCCGCAGCCGCGCCAGGAAGTCCTCGTCACGCGGCTTCGCGGGCTTGAGCACCTCGATGCCGGCCTCCTGCGCGCGCTCCGCGACCGGGCTGGCGACGAGCCTGCGCCCACGGCCCGCGGGCGCGTCGGGGCGGGTCACGACGGCGGCGACCTCGTGCCGGCCGGAGGCGATCAGGGCGTCCAGCGCGGGGACGGCGACCTCGGGAGTGCCTGCGAAGACGAGCTTCACTGGGTGGTACCTCGGATCTCTGGTGGGAGCGACGGCAGCGCACCAGTCTATGGGCCGCCCGCGGGCCCCGCCCAGGACGGCCCCGCCGGTGCCTGGCGTTGACGCTCCCCGGGGCGTACGAAGCGCCGCACGCCCCGTGCATATGCGCATACGCCCCTGCACCGTGACCCCTCACGACCTGGCGCGTTGGTCAAGAGAGAGTTGACCACCCTGGGCCGCGGACGCGGCCCGATCCTTTGCAACGCCGGTTCGAGAGGCTTGTTCATGGCCGACCACGCAACCCACGACGCCCAGGCCCGGGCCAGCCTGCACCTCCTGGTGCGGGACATCGAGCGGGTCCGCCGGCAGGTGGACGCACTGCGGACCCTCACCGCCCAGCTCGGCAACGTCTACCGCCCGCGCCGCTCCAGCCCCTCCGCGGGGTTCGTCGTCTACGGGCGGGCCCCCGCCCCGACCGTCCGACTCGCCCAGGAACTGCGGGACAGCGTCGAGACGCTGGTCACCGCCGCGGTGGACTTCGACCGCTCGCTCGGGTTCTCGTGGGACGCGGTGGGCTCGGCCCTCGGCGTCACCAAGCAGGCCGTCCACCGTCGGTACGGGGCCCGGCGGGCCACCACCCAGGCGGCGGCCGAGGCGGAGCGCGCGACGGAGGCTCCGGCCGCGACCACCACGACCGCCACGGTCACGGCCACCCGCCCGGTCCCGGTCGGCGCTCCCCTGCCGTCCGTCCCCGCGGCCCGTACGATGCCGACCCAGCCGACCGCGGGCAGCCCCAGCCTCCGCGACGAGACCAGGCCGAACGCCTTCCCCGCCCCCCGCAGCGGCTGACTCGCCCCCCTCGCCCCCCCTTCCCTGCCTCCTCGCCCCGCCCGGTGAGGAGGCAGTCGCCTGCGTACGGGACCGCCGGGGGCGGGGAAGCGGGACTGCCGCGTGGCCCCGCCCGCTCGCCGGGAACGGGAGTCGCACATCCGCCACCCGCCCGGCGGCAGGCCGCCGCACGTCCGTGTCCCCGGCCGGCCAGGAAGCAGCGCCCAAGGCCCCCGGTCAGCCCCCGCGGGCACGCCGTGGCCGAGCGCGCAGTTCCCCGCGCCCCTGAGGGAGCCCCAGCACCCCCAACAACAGAAGCCGCACCCCCGTCACCCCGCCCGACCACAAAGAACCACCCAACGCCCCCCGGCCAGCCCCCGCAGGCACGCCGTGGCCGAGCGCGCAGTTCCCCGCGCCCCTGAGGGAGCCTCGGCCGCCCCCCAACAACAGAAGCCGCACCCCCGTCACCCCGCCCGGCTAGCCCCCGCAGGCACACCGTGGCCGAGCGCGCAGTTCCCCCCGCCCCTGAGGGAGCCCCAGCACCCCCCAACAACAGAAGCCGCACCCCCGTCACCCCGCCCGGCCAGCCCCCGCAGGCACACCGTGGCCGAGCGCGCAGTTCCCCGCGCCCCTGAGGGAACCCCAGCACCCCCCAACAACAGAAGCCGCACCCCCGCGCCCCTGAGGCCCGGGAACGGGAAGCCGTGGCCGGTCGTCCTCAGCCGATGTCCGGGGGGTCCACGCGGATGCGGACCGGCTCTGTGCCGGCCTCCTTGGTGCCCTTCGCTCCCCGGGCCATCCGCGCGGCCTGCGCCACCTTCAGTGCGGAGGCGAGCGCGGCGCCGCTCCCCGGCGGTACCCGGATCAGCACCCGCTCCCACCGCTCGCCGACCGGCGCCGCTCCCGGCCGCCGGGCGGGACCGGGCATCGCCTCCTGGACCGGCACCGGGCCCAACACCACGGCTTCCGGTGGCAGTTCGGCCCCGGCGAGGAACCCCCTGAGTGCTTCCGGCGGCCCGGAGACCGCCGCCATGCGCGAGACCGGCGGAAAGTTCAGCTCGGCCCGCTCCTCCAGCTCCCGCACCGCGTGCCCGACCGGGTCCCACCGTACGAGCGCCTGCACGGGCCGCAGCGTGGGCTCAGCGACGATCACCACCGTGCCGCCCTCCCCCTGGGGACGCACGAGCGCGGCCGCCCCGATCCACCGCCGCAGCGCGTCCTCCCCCGCCCGCAGGTCGGGCCGCCCGAGCATGGCCCAGCCGTCGAGCAGCAGAGCGGCGGCGTAACCGCCCTCGGCGACAGGCTCCGCCCCCGGCGTACTGACCACCAGCGCGGGCGCCCCCGGCACCGTGTCCAGCACCTGCTCACGCCCGGAGGTCCGCACCGGCACCGCCGGGAACGCCCGGCCCAGCTCCTCGGCGGTCCGCCGCGCCCCCACGATCTGCGCCCGCAACCGGAACCCGCCGCAGGAACCGCAGTGCCAGGCGGCCTCGGGCACCCCGCACCAGCCGCACCGCAGAGCCGACCCGCTCTCCTGCGCCTCCAACGGCCCCGCACACCGCCGGCACCGCGCGGGCTCCCGGCACCGCTCGCACGCCAGCCGCGGCACATACCCGCGGCGCGGCACCTGGACCAGGACGGGCCCGTGCTTGAGACCCTCCCGGACGGCCCGCCAGGCCAGCGTCGGCAGCCGTGCGGCCCGCGCCGCCTCGTCCCGCGCGAGGTCGCCGTCGCCCACCGTGCGCACCAGCGGCGCGGCGCCGCGCACCTGCTCGCGGTCGGCGACGAGCGGCGCGGCCCAGCCGGACTCGACGAGCTGGGCGGCCTCGACCGTGCAGCTCCATCCCCCCAGCAGAAAGCCGCACTTGTCCCGCGCCGCCCGCAGCTCCAGGACCTCCCGCACATGCGGGAAGGGCGCGTGGTCGTCGCTGTGGCTGGAATCGCCGTCGTCCCAGATCACCACGAGCCCCAGGTCCCGTACGGGCGCGAACATGGCGGCCCGGGTCCCGACGACGGCCCGCACCTCACCGCGCCGCACGGACAGCCACTCCCGATAGCGCCGCTCCTGCCCGGCGTCGGCGGTCAGCAGCGCGTGCCGCCCCTCGCCGAGGAGCGCCGTGAGCGCGGCGTCCACGCGCGCGGCGGGCCGCCCGGTCGGCACGACCACGAGCGCGCCGCGCCCCGAGGCGAGGGTGGCCTGCACGGCGCGTGCGATCTCCTCGGCCCACTGCGGCCCCGGCAGCGCCGTCCACACCGCGCGGGGCGAGCCGCCCGAGGCGAGGGCCCCGAGGAACTCGGCCCCGTGCCCATAGCGGCGCCAGGTCCCGGCGTCGGGCGGCGGCGGGGCCGCGGCGGGGGCGGAGGCGGCCTTGGCCTCGGCCCGCGCGTGCCGGGGCGGGACGGCCAACTGCAGCACGTCGGCGAGGCTGCCCGCGTACCGGTCGGCGACGGCGCGGGCCAGCTCCAGGAGGCCCTGGTCGAGCACCGGCTCCGGCGAGACGACCTGCGCCAGTGCGGCCAGCGGGCCGGTGTACTCGCTCTCGGCCCGCCGCTCGACGATGAACCCGTCGATCAGTCCGCCGCCCTCGCGCCGCCCCTCGCGCACATTGCGCGCCCCGGCGCCGAACCGGACCCGCACCCTGACCCCGGGCTGTGCCACGGCGTCCAGTTCCTCGGGCACGGCGTAGTCGAAGTACCGGTCGAGGTGCAGCACGCCCTTGTCGACCAGGACGCGGGCCACCGGCAGCTCCTTGGCCAGCGCCGCCCCCCGCCACGTCCGCGGCTTGGCCCGCGGCACCTTGGCGCCCCGCACGCTCTCCCGGATCAACGCGAGCTGCTCGCCCTCGGGCACCCCGCCCGCGGCGCCCTCACCCACACCCGGCCCGTTCTCCCTGCTCACAGCAGCATTCCTACCAGACCGCACCGACAGCGCCGGAAAACCGCCGAGGCCCGGCATCCCCCCAGGGGGATACCGGGCCTCGACCAAGTGGAACGGAACGGGACTACAGCCCCGCCGCCTTGCGCAGCGCGTCCACGCGGTCCGTGCGCTCCCACGTGAAGTCGGGGATCGCCCGGCCGAAGTGGCCGTACGCGGCGGTCTGCGAGTAGATCGGACGCAGCAGGTCGAGGTCGCGGATGATCGCGGCCGGGCGCAGGTCGAAGACCTCGCTGATGGCCGTCTCGATCTTGTCCGTGTCGATCGTGGCCGTGCCGAAGGTCTCGACGAACAGACCGACCGGCTCGGCCTTGCCGATGGCGTACGCGACCTGGACCTCGCAGCGGGCCGCGAGGCCGGCCGCCACGACGTTCTTGGCGACCCAGCGCATCGCGTAGGCGGCCGAGCGGTCGACCTTGGACGGGTCCTTGCCGGAGAACGCGCCACCGCCGTGGCGGGCCATGCCGCCGTACGTGTCGATGATGATCTTGCGGCCGGTGAGGCCGGCGTCGCCCATCGGGCCGCCGATCTCGAAGCGGCCGGTGGGGTTGACCAGCAGGCGGTAGCCCTCGGTGTCCAGCTTGATGCCGTCGTCGAGGAGCGCCTTCAGCTCGGCCTCGACCACGAACTCGCGGATGTCGGGAGCGAGCAGCGAGTCCAGGTCGATGTCGCTGGCGTGCTGCGAGGAGACCACGACCGTGTCGAGACGGACGGCCTTGTCGCCGTCGTACTCGATGGTGACCTGGGTCTTGCCGTCGGGGCGCAGGTAGGGGATGGTCCCGTTCTTGCGCACCTCGGACAGGCGCCGCGAGAGGCGGTGCGCGAGGTGGATCGGGAGCGGCATCAGCTCGGGCGTCTCGTCGCAGGCGTAGCCGAACATCAGGCCCTGGTCGCCCGCGCCCTGCTTGTCCAGCTCGTCCTCGTCGCCCTCCACACGCTGCTCGTAGGCCGTGTCGACGCCCTGCGCGATGTCGGGGGACTGCGAGCCGATGGACACCGAGACGCCGCAGGAGGCGCCGTCGAAGCCCTTCTTCGAGGAGTCGTACCCGATCTCGAGGATCTTGTCGCGCACGAGCTGCGCGATCGGCGCGTACGCCTTCGTCGTGACCTCGCCGGCCACGTGGACGAGGCCGGTGGTGATCAGCGTCTCCACGGCGACCCGGGACTTCGGGTCCTCCCGCAAAAGCGCGTCGAGAATGGTGTCGCTGATCTGGTCAGCGATCTTGTCGGGGTGACCTTCGGTCACAGACTCCGAGGTAAAGAGGCGCCGGGACACATCGCTCCCTGTGGTTGCAGCGGCTGCTGGCTGATCATTGATGGACGGCCGGGAGCTGCGCCCGGCGTCGTCCGAGACCAGTTTATCGGTCACACCTGTCCGCCGGACCACGTGTCTCGCCACTTGGGAGCCTGTGACCTGCGGCACTGCATTGTGCGGTACGGCGATCGATCTCCGCCAGAGGCCCTCTCGCCCCATTTCCCCGGGTTTGCGGCCGCTGGTGGTACGAAGATGACATTGAGCCCCGATGAGGGAGACCCGGTCAAGTAACGCACCGCATTGTGGCCGAGTTCCGCCACAAGAGGAAAGGGAACGAAGGAAAAGAGGCGAGGAACGCGGGGAGACGGAAGCCCCTCAGGGAAGCCGCTCGGCGACACCGCCTCAGGAGAGCCGCTCCACGACCAGGTCCCAGACCGTGTCGGCCAGGGCCTCCTTCGGCCCGTGCGGCACCGGCGTCTCGGAGCCGTCCGCGCCGAGCACGAGTGCCTCGTTCTCCTCGGAGCCGAAGGTCTTGCGCTCGCCGACCTCGTTGACGACGAGGAGATCACAGCCCTTGCGGGCCAGCTTGGCCCGGCCGTTGGCGAGGACGTCGTCCGTCTCGGCGGCGAAGCCGACGACCACCTGGCCGGAACGGGCCCTGTCCCCGGCGATCTCGGCGAGGACGTCGGGGTTGCGGACCAGGGTGATGGGCGCCGGTTCCTGGCCGTCCTTCTTCTTGATCTTCCCCGCCGCGTACGTCGCGGGGCGGAAGTCGGCCACGGCGGCGGCCATCACGACGGCGTCGGCGTCGGCCGCGGCCTTCAGGACGGCCTCGCGGAGCTGCACGGCAGTGCCGACCGGCACGACGTCGACACCGGCCGGGTCCGGCAGCGCGGTGTTCGCCGCCACGAGCGTGACCCGGGCGCCCCGCGCGGCCGCGCTGCGGGCGAACGCGTAGCCCTGCTTGCCGGAGGAGCGGTTGCCGAGGAAGCGGACGGGGTCGAGGGGCTCGCGGGTGCCGCCGGCGCTGACCACCACGTGGCGCCCGGCGAGGTCCCGCGCCCGGTCGCCGCGCGCCAGGACCCGGCGTACGACCTCGAAGAGCTCGACGGGGTCCGGGAAGCGGCCCTTGCCGGTGTCGACGCCGGTGAGCCGGCCGACCGCGGGCTCGACGACCAGGGCGCCGCGGCGCCGGAGCGTGGCGACGTTCTCCTGGGTGGCCGGGTGCTCCCACATCTCCGTGTGCATGGCCGGCGCGAAGACCACCGGACAGCGGGCGGTGAGCAGGGTGTTGGTGAGCAGGTCGTCGGCGAGGCCGTGCGCCGCCTTGGCGAGCATGTCGGCGGTGGCGGGGGCGACGATCACGAGGTCGGCGTGCTGCCCGATGCGCACGTGCGGCACCTCGTGGACGTCGGACCAGACCTCCGTCGAGACGGGGTTGCCGGACAGGGCGGACCAGGTCGCGGCGCCGACGAAGTGCAGCGCCGACGCGGTCGGCACGACGCGCACGTCATGGCCCGACTCGGTCAGCCGCCGCAGCAGCTCGCACGCCTTGTAGGCGGCGATGCCACCGCTGACCCCCAGAACGACCTTGGGCTTGCTCACCCGTGCCTCCCCGCACTTGGATCTCCGCAGTCGGAGACGTACGACTCCATGACACACCACAGGCCCGGCAGTCGCGCTGCCGGGCCTGTGGTGAGAGAACGAACAGCGCCTACTGGGCGGGGCCCTCGATGGCCTCGGAGGTCAGCAGGCCCGCGTTGATCTCGCGGAGCGCGATGGAGAGCGGCTTCTCGTGGACGTGCGTGTCCACGAGGGGGCCGACGTACTCCAGGAGGCCCTCACCGAGCTGCGAGTAGTACGCGTTGATCTGGCGCGCGCGCTTGGCGGCGTAGATCACGAGGCTGTACTTCGAGTCGGTGGCTTCGAGCAGCTCATCAATCGGCGGGTTGATGATGCCCTCGGGCGCGGTGATGGAAGAGGACACTCTTCGCCTTCCGATGGGGTCAAGACCAGAAGGGTCAAGACAGGGGTAAAGATCAGAGAACTCTCATCAAGGCTAGCAGCTCGCGGGCCACGTCCTCGACGGAGGTGTTGACGAGGGTCGTGTCGAACTCGGCCTCGGCGGCCAGCTCGATCCTGGCGGCGGCCAGCCTGCGCTCGATCACCTCGGGCGCCTCGGTCCCGCGGCCGGTGAGCCGGCGGACCAGCTCGTCCCAGCTCGGCGGGGCGAGGAAGACGAGCTGCGCCTCGGGCATCGACTCGCGCACCAGGCGCGCGCCCTGGAGATCGATCTCCAGGAGGACGGGCTCGCCCGCCTCCAGGCGCTCCATCACGGCACGCCGCGGAGTGCCGTAGCGGTTGCCGGCGAACTCGGCCCACTCCAGCAGCTCGCCGTTGGCGATCAGCTTGTCCATCTCCTCGTCGGAGACGAAGAAGTACTGGACTCCGTGCTTCTCCCCGGGCCGCGGCTTCCGTGTGGTGGCGGAGACCGAGAGCCAGACCTCGGGGTGTTCTTTGCGCATATGGGCGACGACCGTGCTCTTGCCGACCCCGGAAGGGCCGGAGAGCACGGTCAGCCGCGGACGTACGTCCGGGGGTACGGGGGGCGTCCCCCGGGATGTTGCAGCCATGCAGCGATTATCCAGGTTCTCAGGAGTGCCTGAGAACGTCAGGCAGCGCCACCGCCGAACTCGCGCTCGAGAGACGCGATCTGGTTGGAGCCGAGACCGCGCACACGGCGGCTCTCGGAGATGCCAAGACGCTCCATGATCTGCTTGGCGCGGACCTTGCCCACGCCAGGCAGGGACTCCAGGAGGGCGGAGACCTTCATCTTGCCGATGACATCGTTCTCCTGGCCCTGCTTGATGACCTCGTGAAGCGAGGCGCCGGAGTGCTTGAGTCGATTCTTGACCTCGGCCCGCTCCCGGCGAGCCGCGGCGGCCTTTTCGAGCGCGGCTGCGCGCTGTTCAGGGGTAAGGGGCGGAAGAGCCACGCCTACGTCACCTCGGATGTCGAACTGTCGGATACGGACCGGTGAGGAACCTAATCGCCCCACACCTGGGGAGCAACGTGCAACGCGCTTGCCCGTTGACTCCCTCGGAGACTAGCGGCCATGGCCGCCGGAGTCAGCGAGAACAGACGAAAAGTCCTGGTCAGCCTCTGTCGAGCCGGACATTCCCGGCATATCTCACCGGTTTTCGGCCGGTGAGTCGCCGCCGGGAGCACAACGCGCGCTCCACCGCTCCCTTCAGGCCGCCTCGACGGCCGTCCGGATCTCGTCCGCGAAACGCTCCGCGGCCCCGCGCAGGCCGGCGGCATCCGGCCCGTACCGCAGCACTCCCCGGCTCACGCTCGGCACCACGTTGCGGACGGCGGCGCCGAAGACGCCCGGCAGATCGGCCGGGGTCGCGCCCTGCGCGCCGATGCCGGGCGCGAGCAGCGGGCCGTTGATCCCGAGGTCGTAGGAGGAGAGGTCGCCCAGCGTCGCCCCGACGACCGCGCCGAAGGAGCCGAGGGGCGTCTGGCCGGCGTTGTCGGCGGCGAGGTGGCCAAGGACGGTGGCCGCGACCGTGCGGCCGTCCTCGCGCAGCGCGTGCTGGACCTCGGCGCCCTCCGGGTTGGAGGTGAGCGCCAGCACGAAGAGCCCCGCACCGTTCTCCCGGGCGAGTTCGACGGCCGGCTTCAGCGAGCCGTACCCGAGGTAGGGCGAGACCGTGAGCGCGTCGCTGAACAGCGGGGAGTCCTTCTGCAGGAAGGTCTCGGCGTACGCGGCCATGGTGGAGCCGATGTCGCCGCGCTTGGCGTCCATGACGACCAGGGCGCCGGCCTCGCGCAGCTGGACGACCGCCTTCTCCAGGACGGCGATGCCCCGCGAACCGAAGCGCTCGAAGAACGCGCTCTGCGGCTTGAAGACGGCGACGCTCCCGGCGAGCGCTTCGACGACGGTCCCGGTAAAGCGCTCCAGGCCCGCGATGTCGTCGTTCAGTCCCCACGCGGACAGCAGTGAGGCGTGCGGGTCGATGCCGACGCAGAGCGGGCCCCGCTCGTCCATGGCGTGGCGCAGGCGGGCGCCGAAGGGTTCGGGGGCGCCCACGCGGATCTCCTCGGCACTCATGCGGACTTCCTTGCGTCGGCGCCGACGGCCTCGGCGAGCGTGGCGTACGGGGAGGCGTTCAGACGCGCGGCGAGGCCCTTGTGGATCGCGCGGGCCCAGAAGGGTCCTTCGTAGACGAAGGCGCTGTAGCCCTGGACCAGGGTGGCGCCCGCCAGGATGCGCTGCCAGGCGTCCTCGGCGTTCTCCACGCCTCCGACGCCCACGAGGGTGATGCGGTCGCCCACGCGCGCGTAGAGGCGGCGCAGGACCTCCAGGGAGCGCTCCTTGAGGGGCGCTCCGGAGAGTCCGCCGGTCTCCCGCACCAGGGAGGGGTCGGACCGCAGACCGAGGCTCTCGCGCGCGATGGTCGTGTTCGTGGCGATGATGCCGTCCAGGCCCAGCTCGACGGCGAGGTCCGCGACGGCGTCGACGTCCTCGTCCGCGAGGTCGGGGGCGATTTTGACCAGGAGCGGCACACGGCGGCCCTCGACGCTGCGGTCGGCGGCCTCGCGCACGGCGCTCAGCAGGGGCCGCAGCGACTCGGTGGCCTGGAGGTTGCGCAGGCCCGGGGTGTTGGGGGACGACACGTTGACGACCAGGTAGTCGGCGTGGCGGGCGAGGCGCTCGGTCGACTTCACGTAGTCGGCGGCGGCCTCCTCCTCCGGCACGACCTTGGTCTTGCCGATGTTGACGCCGACGACGGCCTTGAAGACCGGCCTACGGGAGGCGAGGCGCTCGGCGACGGCCGCGGAGCCCTCGTTGTTGAAGCCCATGCGGTTGATCAGCGCGCGGTCCTGGACGAGGCGGAACAGCCGCTTCTTGGGGTTGCCGGGCTGGGGCTCGCCCGTGACCGTGCCGATCTCGATGTGGTCGAAGCCGAGCATCGCCATGCCGTCGATCGCGACGGCGTTCTTGTCGAAGCCCGCCGCGAGCCCGAACGGCCCGTGCATCCGCAGCCCGAGGGCCTCGGTGCGCAGTTCCTCGTGGCGGGGCGCGAGGGCGGCGACGAGGAAGGTGCGCAGCACGGGAACGCGGGCCGCGAGGCGGATCCAGCGGAAGGCGAGGTGATGGGCCCGCTCCGGGTCCATGCGCTTGAAGACGAGGTTGAAGAAGAGCTTGTACATGTTCGATGTCCTCGGAAAGAGCCTCGGAGTGAGCCGCGAATGAGCCTCATGAAGAGGGGGACACCGTTTCCGGTGTCCCCCTCGGGGCTGCTAGTCGCGGGCCGCGGTCAGGCGTTCCGCGTGCTCCTGGAGGGACCGGACGCCCACGCCTCCGTGGTTGAGCGCGTCGATGCCCTGGACGGCGGCGGCGAGCGCCTGGACCGTCGTCAGGCACGGCACGGAGCGCGCCACGGCGGCCGTGCGGATCTCGTAGCCGTCGAGGCGGCCGCCGGTGCCGTAGGGGGTGTTGACGATGAGGTCGACGCCGCCGTCGTGGATGAGCTGGACGATCGTCTTCTCGCCGCCTGGGCCCTCGCCCTCGGACTGCTTGCGCACGACCGTGGCGTTGATGCCGTTGCGCTTGAGCACCTCGGCCGTGCCGGACGTGGCGAGCAGCTCGAAGCCGTGGGCGACCAGTTCGCGCGCCGGGAAGATCATCGAGCGCTTGTCGCGGTTGGCGACGGAGATGAAGGCGCGGCCCTTGGTGGGCAGCGGCCCGTAGGCGCCGGCCTGCGACTTGGCGTAGGCGGTGCCGAAGACCGTGTCGATGCCCATGACCTCGCCTGTGGAGCGCATCTCCGGGCCGAGGACGGTGTCGACGCCGCGGCCGTGGATGTCGCGGAAGCGCGACCACGGCATGACGGCCTCCTTGACGGAGATCGGCGCGTCCATGGGCAGCGTGCCCCCGTCGCCCTGCTTGGGCAGCATGCCCTCCGCGCGCAGCTCGGCGATGGTCGCGCCGAGCGAGATCCGGGCGGCGGCCTTGGCCAGCGGCACCGCGGTCGCCTTCGAGGTGAAGGGGACGGTGCGCGAGGCGCGCGGGTTGGCCTCCAGGACGTACAGGATGTCGCCCGCCATGGCGAACTGGATGTTGATCAGCCCGCGGACGCCGACGCCCTTGGCGATGCCCTCCGTAGAGGCGCGCAGGCGCTTGATGTCGAAGCCGCCGAGGGTGATCGGGGGCAGCGCGCACGCCGAGTCGCCGGAGTGGATGCCGGCCTCCTCGATGTGCTCCATGACGCCGCCGAGGTACAGCTCGCTGCCGTCGTAGAGCGCGTCGACGTCGATCTCGATGGCGTCGTCCAGGAAGCGGTCGACGAGGACCGGCCGCGAGGGGCTGATCTCGGTCGACTCCTCGATGTACGAGGCGAGGCGGACCTCGTCGTACACGATCTCCATGCCGCGGCCGCCGAGCACGTACGAGGGGCGGACGAGGACGGGGTAGCCGATCTCGTCGGCGATGGCCTTGGCCTCGCTGAACGTGGTGGCGGTGCCGTGCTTCGGCGCGGGCAGGCCGGCCTCGGCGAGCACGCGGCCGAAGGCGCCGCGGTCCTCGGCGGCGTGGATGGCCTCGGGCGAGGTGCCGACGACGGGCACGCCGTTGTCCTTGAGGGCCTGCGAGAGGCCGAGCGGGGTCTGGCCGCCGAGCTGGACGATGACGCCCGCGATCGGGCCGGCCTGCGCCTCGGCGTGGACGATCTCCAGGACGTCCTCCAGGGTGAGCGGCTCGAAGTAGAGCCGGTCGGAGGTGTCGTAGTCCGTGGAGACGGTCTCGGGGTTGCAGTTGACCATCACGGTCTCGTAGCCCGCGTCGCTCAGCGCGAAGGAGGCGTGGACGCAGGAGTAGTCGAACTCGATGCCCTGGCCGATGCGGTTCGGGCCCGAGCCCAGGATGATCACCGCGGGCTTCTCGCGCGGGGCGACCTCGCTCTCCTCGTCGTACGAGGAGTAGAAGTACGGCGTCTTCGCGGCGAACTCGGCGGCGCAGGTGTCGACCGTCTTGTAGACCGGGCGCACGCCGAGCGCGTGCCGCACCTCGCGCACGACATCCTCGCGCAGGCCGCGGATCTCGGCGATCTGGGCGTCGGAGAAGCCGTGCCGCTTGGCCTCGGCGAGCAGGTCGGAGTCGAGGCGCTCGGCGGCGGCCAGCTCGTCCGCGATCTCCTTGATCAGGAAGAGCTGGTCGACGAACCACGGGTCGATCTTCGTGTGGTCGAAGACCTCCTCGGGGGTGGCGCCCGCGCGGATGGCCTGCATGACGGTGTTGATGCGCCCGTCGGTCGGCCGGACGGCCTCCTCCAGGAGGAGGGCCTTGTCGCCGGGCTCGCCCACGAACGTGAACTGGGAGCCCTTCTTCTCCAGCGACCGCAGCGCCTTCTGGAGCGCCTCGGTGAAGTTGCGGCCGATGGCCATGGCCTCGCCGACCGACTTCATGGTGGTCGTCAGGGTCGAGTCCGCCGAGGGGAACTTCTCGAAGGCGAAGCGCGGGGCCTTGACGACGACGTAGTCGAGGGTCGGCTCGAAGGAGGCCGGCGTCTTCTCCGTGATGTCGTTGGGGATCTCGTCCAGCGTGTAGCCGACGGCCAGCTTCGCGGCGATCTTCGCGATCGGGAAGCCGGTGGCCTTGGAGGCGAGCGCGGAGGACCGGGAGACGCGCGGGTTCATCTCGATGACGATGACCCGGCCGTCCTCGGGGTTGACCGCGAACTGGATGTTGCAGCCGCCGGTGTCGACGCCGACCTCGCGGATGATCGCGATGCCGACGTCGCGCAGGATCTGGTACTCACGGTCGGTCAGCGTCATCGACGGGGCGACGGTGATCGAGTCGCCGGTGTGCACGCCCATGGGGTCGAAGTTCTCGATGGAGCAGACGACCACGACGTTGTCGTTCTTGTCGCGCATCAGCTCCAGCTCGTACTCCTTCCAGCCGAGGATGGACTCCTCCAGGAGCACCTCGGTGGTCGGCGAGAGCGTCAGGCCCTGACCTGCGATGCGGCGCAGCTCCTCCTCGTCGTGGGCGAAGCCGGAACCGGCGCCGCCCATGGTGAAGGAGGGCCGCACGACGACGGGGTAGCCGCCGAGCTCCTCGACGCCCCTGAGGACGTCGTCCATGGAGTGGCAGATGTAGGAGCGGGCGGACTCGCCGTGCCCGATCTTCTTGCGGACCTCTTCGACGACGCCCTTGAAGAGGTCGCGGTCCTCGCCCTTGTTGATCGCCTCGACGTTGGCTCCGATGAGCTCGACGCCGTACTGCTCGAGGACGCCCTGCTCGTGCATGGAGATGGCCGTGTTGAGGGCCGTCTGGCCGCCCAGCGTCGGCAGCAGCGCGTCGGGGCGCTCCTTGGCGATGATCTTCTCGACGAACTCCGGGGTGATCGGCTCGACGTACGTGGCGTCGGCGATCTCCGGGTCGGTCATGATCGTCGCCGGGTTGGAGTTGACGAGGATGACCCGCAGGCCCTCGGCCTTCAGGACCCGGCACGCCTGGGTGCCGGAGTAGTCGAACTCGGCGGCCTGGCCGATGACGATCGGGCCGGAGCCGATGACCAGGACGGACTGGATATCGGTGCGCTTAGGCACGCTGGCCCTCCATCAGGGATACGAAGCGGTCGAAGAGGTACGCGGCGTCGTGCGGACCCGCGGCTGCTTCGGGGTGGTACTGGACGCTGAACGCCGGCTGGTCGAGGAGCTGGAGCCCCTCCACCACCTGGTCGTTCAGGCATACGTGGGAGACCTCGGCGCGGCCGTAGGGGGTGTCGGAGACCTTGTCGAGGGGGGCGTCGACGGCGAAGCCGTGGTTGTGCGCGGTGACCTCGACCTTGCCGGTCGTGCGGTCCTGCACGGGCTGGTTGATGCCGCGGTGGCCGTACTTCAGCTTGTAGGTGCCGAAGCCGAGCGCGCGGCCGAGGATCTGGTTGCCGAAGCAGATGCCGAAGAGCGGCGTCCTGCGCTCGAGGACGGCGGCCATCAGCGCGACCGGTCCTTCGGCGGTGGCCGGGTCACCGGGGCCGTTGGAGAAGAAGACTCCGTCGGGGGCGACGGCGTACACGTCCTCCTCGGTGGCGGTCGCGGGCAGCACGTGCACCTCGATGCCGCGCTCGGCCATGCGGTGCGGGGTCATGCCCTTGATGCCGAGGTCGATGGCGGCGACGGTGAACTTCTTCTCGCCGACGGCCGGGACGACGTAGGCCTCCTTGGTGGCGACCTCCTCGTACAGGCTGGCGCCCTTCATGGGGGGCTGCGCCTGCACGCGGGCGACCAGCTCGGCGTCGGCGGCCAGGGCCTCGCCGGAGAAGATGCCGGAGCGCATGGAGCCGCTCTCGCGCAGGTGGCGGGTGAGGGCGCGGGTGTCGATGCCGGAGATGCCGACGACACCCTGGTCGACCAGCTCATCGTCGAGGGAGCGCCGGGCGCGCCAGTTGGAGGGGACGCGCGCGGGGTCGCGGACCACGTAGCCGGAGACCCAGATGCGGCCCGACTCGTCGTCCTCGTCGTTCCAGCCGGTGTTGCCGATCTGGGGGGCGGTGGCGACCACGATCTGGCGGTCGTAGGAGGGGTCGGTCAGGGTCTCCTGGTAGCCGGTCATGCCGGTGGAGAACACCGCTTCGCCGAAGGTCTCCCCCACGGCCCCGTAGGCACGACCGCGGAAGATGCGGCCGTCCTCCAGGACGAGTACGGCGGGAGCCTTGCCGGCTCCCCGGGTGGAGGTCGTCATCGTGCGGTGCCTTCCGTAGTAGCGGTAGTGATCATGGTGTTGATGGCCTCGACCCATGCGGCCTGCTCGGCCGCGCGGTCCGAGCGGAAGCCCGAGTCGATGAGCTTGCCGCCGTGCTCCCAGGTGACGATCAGCAGACCGCCCTCGGCGAGCACCTTGCCGGCGATGCCCTTGTCGAGACGGGCCTCGCGCAGCCGGCCGACCGGGATGAAGAAGTCGCTCGCGCCGGGGCGTACGACGTCCAGTCCCTCGTCGGTGAGCGTCAGCTCGACGCGGCTGCGGCTGCCCAGGCCGTGCGCCACGATCCGGTCGAGCCACTGCCCCGCCGTGGTGGAGCCGTGGTAGCGGCCGCTCAGCTCCAGTCTCGCCGGGCCCGCGTCGGACGGCGCGCCGGGCAGCTCGGGCAGGTCGCCCTGGAGCGTGCCGCGCCACTTCCAGCCCTCGCGCATCAGCCAGTACACGAGCGCGATGAAGAGCAGCAGTCCGACGACCCAGCCGAGCCGTGCGGCCCAGTCGGTGACGTCCGCCGATTCCTTCTCGGCGGCCAGTTCCACAAGTGATGTCACGCGAGTTTCCCGTCGACGAGCGTGGCCCGACCCCTCAGCCACGTGTGCGTGACGCGGCCCGGCAGCTCGCGGCCCTCATAGGGAGTGTTGCGGCTGCGCGAGGCGAAGCCCGCGGGGTCCACTTCCCCACGGTAATCGGCATCGACCAGGACGAGGTTGGCGGGCTCACCTGCCGAGACGGGGCGGCCGTGGCCGGTGGCCCCGCCGATCAGGGCCGGCTTGAAGGACATCCGGTCGGCGACCGCCTCCCAGGTCAGCAGGCCCGTCTCGACCATCGTCTGCTGGACGACGGACAGCGCCGTCTCCAGGCCGACCATGCCCATGGCGGCCGCGGCCCACTCGCAGTCCTTGTCCTCGTGCGGGTGCGGGGCGTGGTCGGTGGCGACGATGTCGATGGTGCCGTCGGCGAGGGCCTCGCGCAGCGCCATGACGTCCCGCTCGGTGCGCAGCGGCGGGTTGACCTTGTAGACGGGGTTGTAGGAGCGCACCAGCTCGTCCGTGAGGAGCAGGTGGTGCGGGGTGACCTCGGCGGTGACGTCGATGCCGCGCGACTTGGCCCAGCGCACGATCTCCACGGAACCGGCGGTCGACAGGTGGCAGATGTGCACCCGCGAGCCGACGTGCTCGGCGAGCAGCACGTCCCGGGCGATGATCGACTCCTCGGCGACGGCGGGCCAGCCGCCGAGGCCCAGCTCCGCGGAGACGACACCCTCGTTCATCTGGGCGCCCTCGGTCAGCCGGGGCTCCTGCGCGTGCTGCGCGATGACGCCGTTGAAGGCCTTCACGTACTCCAGGGCGCGGCGCATCATGACGGCGTCGTCGACGCACTTGCCGTCGTCGGAGAAGACGGTGACCCCGGCGGCGGACTCGTGCATGGCGCCCAGCTCGGCGAGCTTCTTGCCCTCCAGGCCGACGGTGACGGCGCCGATGGGCTGCACGTCGCAGTAGCCGGACTCCTTGCCGAGGCGGTAGACCTGCTCGACCACGCCGGCGGTGTCGGCGACGGGGAAGGTGTTGGCCATGGCGAACACGGCGGTGTAGCCACCGGAGGCGGCGGCGCGGGTGCCGGTCAGGACGGTCTCGGAGTCCTCGCGGCCCGGCTCGCGCAGGTGGGTGTGCAGGTCCACGAGGCCCGGCAGGAGGACCTTGCCGTCGGCCTCGACGACATCGGCGCCCTCGGCGCTCAGACCGGCGCCCACGGCCTCGATGCTCTCGCCGTCGATCAGGACGTCCCGCGCCTCGCCGCCCAGCACCTTCGCACCACGGATCAGGATCTTGCTCATGGTTACTTGTTCTCCGAATCGACGGGCCGGGTGTGGGTGACGGCGGGCTCGTTGCCGCCCAGGAGCAGGTAGAGGACGGCCATGCGGATGGAGACGCCGTTGGCGACCTGTTCGACGACCGTGCAGCGCGCGGAGTCGGCGACCTCGGCGGTGATCTCCATGCCGCGGACCATCGGGCCGGGGTGCATGACGATGGCGTGCTCGGGCATCTTCGCCATGCGCTCGCCGTCCAGGCCGTAGCGCCGGGAGTACTCGCGCTCGGTGGGGAAGAACGCGGCGTTCATGCGCTCGCGCTGCACGCGCAGCATCATCACGGCGTCGGACTTCGGCAGCACGCCGTCCAGGTCGTACGAGACCTCGCAGGGCCACTGCTCGACGCCGACCGGCACCAGCGTGGGCGGGGCGACGAGGGTGACCTCGGCGCCGAGGGTGTGCAGCAGGTCGACGTTGGAGCGGGCGACGCGGCTGTGCAGGACGTCGCCGACGATGGTGATGTGTTTGCCCGCCAGGTCCTGGCCGAGCCCGGCGTCGTGCCCGACGAGCCGGCGCCGCATGGTGAAGGCGTCGAGCAGCGCCTGGGTGGGGTGCTGGTGGGTGCCGTCGCCGGCGTTGATGACGGCGGCGTCGATCCAGCCGGAGGTGGCCAGGCGGTACGGGGCGCCGGAGGCGCCGTGCCGGATGACGACGGCGTCGACGCCCATCGCCTCCAGGGTCTGGGCAGTGTCCTTGAGGGATTCGCCCTTGGAGACGGAGGAGCCCTTGGCGGCGAAGTTGATGACGTCGGCGGAGAGACGCTTCTCGGCGGCCTCGAAGGAGATCCTGGTGCGGGTGGAGTCCTCGAAGAAGAGGTTGACCACGGTGCGGCCGCGCAGGGCGGGCAGCTTCTTGATCGGCCGGTCGGCGACGCGCGCCATCTCCTCGGCCGTGTCGAGGATGAGGACGGCGTCGTCGCGGGAGAGGTCGGCGGCCGAGATGAGGTGTCGCATCATCGGGGTGTACTCCGGTGTGTGGAGGTCTGCGGGCACGCGGGCGCACAGGGGCGTGCCCCAGAGCCCGCGAGGGAGGAAGCCGGTCTCTTCAGGCGGAGGCGGGCTTGGCGCCGAGCAGCACGGCGTCGCGGCCGTCCTCCTCGGTGAGCTGGACCTTGACCGTCTCCCGCAGCGACGTGGGGAGGTTCTTGCCCACGTAGTCGGCGCGGATGGGCAGTTCGCGGTGGCCGCGGTCGACGAGCACGGCGAGCTGCACCGCGCGCGGACGCCCGATGTCGTTCAGCGCGTCGAGGGCGGCCCGGATGGTGCGGCCGGAGAAGAGCACGTCGTCGACGAGGACGACCAGGCGGCCGTCGATGCCGTCACCGGGGATGTCGGTGCGGGCGAGCGCACGCGGCGGGTGCATGCGCAGGTCGTCGCGGTACATGGTGATGTCGAGGGAGCCGACCGGGATCTTGCGCCCGGTGATCTCCTGGAGCTTCTCGGCGAGCCGGCGGCCGAGGAAGACGCCGCGGGTGGGAATGCCGAGGAGGACCACGTCGTCGGCACCCTTGGCGCGCTCGACGATCTCGTGGGCGATACGGGTCAACACCCGTGCGATGTCGGGCCCTTCGAGAACGGGGCGCGCGACGGTGGAGTCTTTGGAGCCTTGCGTGTCCATATGAAACGGACCTCCTTCTCCGCCTCACAGGACGGACGTTAAAGGACGTCGAAATTGCGCCATTCACAGTACCAGTACTGATGAGCGAACGCGTCATCGGCCTCCACCGAAGGGGCGGTACGGACCATTCGGCTTGACGCAGCCAAGTAACGCTGCGTAACCTCACAGTGAGTTACCAGCCACGCGGCGGAGCCGCATGATTGTCGCAGCGTCCGGGGAGCTATATGTCCAGCGAATACGCCAAGCAGCTCGGGGCCAAGCTCCGCGCGATCCGTACCCAGCAGGGCCTTTCCCTCCACGGTGTCGAGGAAAAGTCCCAGGGACGCTGGAAGGCGGTCGTCGTGGGGTCGTACGAGCGCGGTGACCGTGCCGTGACCGTGCAGCGCCTCGCCGAGCTGGCGGACTTCTACGGCGTCCCCGTGCAGGAGCTGCTTCCTGGTACGGCTCCCGGTGGCGCCGCCGAGCCGCCGCCGAAGCTGGTCCTCGACCTGGAGCGCCTCGCCCACGTACCGGCCGAGAAGGCCGGCCCGCTCCAGCGGTATGCCGCCACGATCCAGTCGCAGCGCGGTGACTACAACGGCAAGGTGCTCTCGATCCGCCAGGACGACCTGCGCACCCTCGCCGTCATCTATGACCAGTCCCCCTCGGTCCTGACCGAGCAGCTCATCAGCTGGGGCGTGCTGGACGCGGACGCGCGCCGCGCCGTCGCCCACGAAGAGGTCTGAATCCCCCTGCGGGACACCTCAGCAGAAACGTGCCGCCGGGATGGCCGCAGCCGAAAGGCCGCGGCCATCCCGGCGGTTTTCGCATTCCCGGCGCGATGACCCAGACAAACGCGGACGCCGACGAAAGGCTCCGCAGCTGACGGGTATACCGAAGGGCCCGCAGCATTGCGCTGCGGGCCCTTCGTGTGACGTACGAGGACGTCTTACGCCTCGTCGCGGCGCAGGGACGGCTTCAGGTCCTTGAAGCGTCCGAGCAGGCCGTTGACGAAGGCCGGCGACTCGTCGGTGGAGAACTCCTTGGCGAGCTGGACCGCCTCGTCGATGACCACCGCGTCGGGCGTCGCGTCGACCCAGACCAGTTCGTGGGCGCCGAGCCGGATGATGTTCCGGTCGACGACCGGCATGCGGTCCAGGGTCCATCCGACGGCGTACTGCGAGATGAGCTCGTCGATGCGGCGCTCGTGCTCCGCGTACCCCTCGACGAGTTCCATCGTGTACTCGCTCACCGGCGGCTGCCGGGTGTCGGACCGCGAGTGGCGCACCCAGTCGGCGAGGACCGTCAGGACGTCCGTTCCGCGCTGGTCCGCCTCGAAGAGGATCTGGAAGGCGCGCTTGCGGGCCGTGTTACGAGCAGCCACGGTTAGCTGTTCACCCGGCCGAGGTAGTCGCTGGTGCGGGTGTCGACCTTGATCTTCTCGCCGGTGGTGATGAAGAGCGGCACGTTGATCTGGTGGCCGGTCTCCAGGATGGCGGGCTTGGTGCCGCCCGTGGAGCGGTCGCCCTGGACGCCCGGCTCGGTCTCCTGGATGGTCAGCTCGACGGCGGCGGGCAGCTCGACGAAGAGCACCTCGCCCTCGTGCTGCGCGACCGTGGCGGTGAAGCCCTCGATCAGGAAGTTGGCGGCGTCGCCGACGGCCTTCTTGTCGATGTGCAGCTGGTCGTAGGTCTCCATGTCCATGAAGACGAAGTAGTCGCCGTCCATGTAGGAGAACTGCATGTCGCGCTTGTCGACAGTGGCCGTCTCGACCTTGACGCCGGCGTTGAACGTCTTGTCGACGACCTTGCCGGAGAGCACGTTCTTGAGCTTGGTGCGCACGAAGGCCGGGCCCTTGCCGGGCTTGACGTGCTGGAACTCGACGACGGACCAGAGCTGGCCGCCTTCGAGCTTGAGCACCATGCCGTTCTTGAGGTCGTTCGTGGAAGCCACGGTTGCGGAATCTCCTGCACTGACTGACTGGTGGACGACCCCGGTCGGGCACGCGCGCTAGAGCGCGAGCAGTTCCTTGGTCGTGATGGTGAGTAGCTCGGGTCCGCCGTCCGCCTCGGGGCGCACGACGAGCGTGTCATCGATCCGGACACCGCCCCGGCCAGGGAGGTGAACCCCCGGTTCGACGGTGACCGGCACGCAAGCGTCCAGTTTACCCATGGCCGAGGGCGCCAGCTGCGGGTCCTCGTCAATTTCGAGCCCCACACCGTGTCCGGTCAGTGGAGGAAGGCCGTCCGCATGGCCCGCGGCGGTCAGCACCTGACGCGCCGCCCGGTCCACGTCACGGCAGGCCGCACCGG
This sequence comes from Streptomyces sp. NPDC031466, assembly GCF_055581265.1. Classification (NCBI taxonomy): domain Bacteria; kingdom Bacillati; phylum Actinomycetota; class Actinomycetes; order Kitasatosporales; family Streptomycetaceae; genus Streptomyces; species Streptomyces sp. NPDC031466. The sequence continues at coordinate 377,514 of NZ_JBVIJT010000008.1, read as the reverse complement.
GTACGAGGGCCTCCCTGCCCGCCCGTTGAGCGGCGAAGACGAGGTCGTACAGCTCGATCTGCCAGTCCGCCGGCGAGGTTCCGATGACGAACGTACGCCCGATCTCGGACCGGTATCCGCGGTAGCTCGCCCCCAGGCAGACGGAGAGGAAGTCGCCCTCCTCCACCCGCCGGTCCGAGGGCCGGTGGGCGCCCCGGCCGGAATGAGGTCCCGTGCCGACCGAGGTGGGGAAGGCCGGGCCGTCCGCGCCGTGGTCCACAAGCCGCCGCTCCAGCTCCAGCGCCAGATGCCGCTCCGTGCGTCCGACGAGGATCGACTCCAGCAGCTCTCCCAGCGCCTGGTCGGCGATCTCCGCGGCGATCCGCAGGCAGGAGATCTCCTCCTCGTCCTTGACGTACCGCAGCTGTTCCACCGCCCCGCCGAGGTCCACCAGCCGGAGCCGGGGCGCGACCGAGCCAAGGGCCCGGTGCCGGGAGACCGTCAGGTGGTGCTCCTCCACGGCCAGCGACTCCGCTCCCCCGGCGACGGCGAGCTTCGCCCCCGCCACGGCCGGATCGGCGCCCGGGGCGGGCAGCAGCCGGGTGCGCAGCGCCTCGTCGGGCCGTCCCTCGCCCGGCTGCTCGCCGGGGGGACGCCCGCACAGCAGGACGTCCTCGTCCTCGCCGATGAGCAGCACGGCGCCCTCGGGGGCCGCCCCGGCGAGGTAGCGGACGTTCGCGGGCCGGGAGACCAGCGCCGCGGCGCCCCCGCCGGCGGCGCACCGCTCCCTCACCCGCTCTCTGCGGATCGCGTAGACCTCAGACATGGGGCGAGCCTATGAGCGCGGGCGCACCCCGGCCCGGCCAGCGCGTCCGACCGGGCGGTGGCCCTCAGTACGCGGCCGCGGCGGGCCCCCGCGCTACCACTGCGGCGGGCTCGTGATGGCCCGGGAGAGGACCTCGTCCAGGACGCGGGCCGTGGCGGGGACGTCCAGCTGGGAGTTGTCGATGATGGGCAGGCCGGAGCCGTACCAGCCGGCCATGCGGCCGTGGATGCGGGCCACTTCCTCGTCCGTGAGGCGGCGGTTGCCGCTGCGCTCGGCGTTGCGCTCCAGGACGATCTCCAGGCCGGGCAGGAGCACCACGGGCAGCAGCCCGGGGCCCACGTGCCGCTTCCAGCCGCCGAGGCCCACGACCGGGCGGTCGGGGAAGACCGCGTCGTCGAGGATGCACGATATGCCGTTCGCCAGGAAGTTCCGCGCGGCGAAGCCGCAGGTGCGGCGGGCCAGGCGGTACTGCGCCTCCGAGTGGTCGTTCCACCCCGACTGGGGGTCGGCGAACCCGGAGCGCACCCATTCGCGTACGTCGTCGAGGCTGATGTGGGCCGTCGGCACGCGGCGGTGCTCGGCCCAGAACTTGGCGACGCTCGTCTTGCCCGCGCCCGCGGGGCCGATGAGCAGCACGGCGAGCGTGGTCGCGCCGGTGTCGGCCTGCGCCATGTCCGGCGGCGGGCTCGGCATCGCGACGGGGCCGCCGGGCGGGAGCTGGACGTGCCCGGTGGTGTCCGGGTTCGGCGGCACGGGGCCGTGGCCCAGCTGGAGGGTCGCCGGTGTCCCGCCCGGTGTCTGGGGCGGGCTCTGGCCCGGTGCCCGAGGTGCGGGACCGCCCGCGACGAAGCCCGGGGCGGGCGGGTGCGGCGCCCCCGGCGGCGGGGCGGCGCCCGGGTGCGGGGCGCCCTGGGGCGCGGTGCCCGGCGGCGGGGCGCCCGGGTGGTGTGCGGCCGGCGACCAGCCGGTGGCCGGTCCGTGCCCCGGCTGATGGGGCGGCGGCAGCGGAGTCCCCACTGCGTGCTGCATCCGGTGCCACTCCGTCTCGTGCGACTGACGCTGGTCGGGCGGCGGCCGGGCCGCCCGTTACCGAACGGTACCGTCCCCGGCCGCCGTTGTGTGAACGGCCGGGGAGGCCGTGAAGTGCCCGTGGCCGGATACCGGGGCCACGGCGGCGTGCTACTGGCCCACTTCGCCGTACGCGGCGAGCAGCACCGCCGGGTCGGGGCCCTCCAGGACGGTCGGCTTGCCGAGGCCGTCCAGGACGATGAAGCGCAGCAGGTCACCGCGGGACTTCTTGTCGACCTTCATGGTCTCCAGAAGCTTGGGCCACTGGTCGTAGCGGTAGGTCAGGGGGAGCCCGACCGACTCCAGGACGGTGCGGTGCCGGTCGGCCGTCGCGTCGTCCAGGCGTCCGGCCAGTCGGCCGAGTTCGGCGGCGAAGAGCATGCCCACGGAGACCGCGGCGCCGTGCCGCCACTTGTAGCGCTCGTTCTTCTCGATGGCGTGCGCGAGGGTGTGGCCGTAGTTGAGGATCTCGCGCAGGCCCGCCTCCTTGAGGTCTCCGGAGACGACCTCGGCCTTGACCCTGATGGAGCGCTCGATCAGTTCGGCGGTGTGCGGGCCCGCGGGCGTGCGGGCCGCCTGCGGGTCGGCCTCGATGAGTTCGAGGATGACCGGGTCGGCGATGAAGCCGGCCTTGATGATCTCCGCGAGGCCGGAGACGTAGTCGTTCACCGGGAGCGAGTCGAGCGCCGCGAGGTCGCACAGGACTCCGGCCGGCGGGTGGAAGGAGCCCACGAGGTTCTTGCCCTCGGCGGTGTTGATGCCGGTCTTGCCGCCGACGGCCGCGTCCACCATGCCGAGCACCGTGGTCGGGACGGCGATCCAGCGCACCCCGCGCAGCCAGGTCGCCGCCACGAACCCGGCGAGGTCGGTCGTGGCGCCGCCACCGACGCCGACGATGAGGTCGCTGCGCGTGAAGCCGGACTGGCCGAGGGCCTTCCAGCAGTACGCGGCGACCTCGGCCGTCTTGGCCTCCTCGGCGTTGGGCACCTGGATGGCGACGGCCTCGTACCCCTGGTCGGCGAGGTCCTGGCGCAGCGCGTCGCCGGTCTCGGCGAGCGCCTCGGGGTGGATCACGGCGACCCGCTTGACCTGGCCGCCGATGAGTGCGGGCAGCTCGCCGAGGAGCTGCCGACCGACCAGGACCTCGTACGCATCCGTTCCGGCGGTGGCGCCGACGTGGATTCGGGTGGGGGTCTGCTCCGTCGTCATGCTTCCTTCAACTCCAGTGCGTCGAGGACCGCCTGGGCGACCTCTTCGGGGGTGCGGTCGTCGGTGGCGACGACCGCGCGGGCGACTTCGGCGTACAGCCGGCGGCGGGCGTCCATCAGCTCGCGCCACTGCTTGCGGGGGTTGACCGCCAGCAGCGGGCGCGCCTGGTTGAGACCGGTCCGCTTGACGGCCTCCTCGACGTCCATCGAGAGGTAGACGACGGGGTGCGGGGCGAGCAGCGCGCGCGTCGACGCGTCGAGGATCGCGCCCCCGCCGAGTGCGAGGACGCCGCTGTGCTCCTCGACGGCGGCGCGCACGGCCCGCCGCTCCAGGTCGCGGAAGTACGGCTCACCCTCGTCGACGAAGATGTCCGCGATCTCGCGGCCCTGGGCGGCGACGATGTCGGCGTCGGTGTCCCGGAAGGCGACGGCGAGCCGGTCGGCGAGCAGCTCGCCGACCGTCGTCTTGCCCACGCCCATCGGGCCGACGAGCACGATCTGCGGACCGGTCACCGGATCTGGAGGTTGTCGAGGTACGAGCGCACGTTCCGCCGGGTCTCGGGGACGCTGTCGCCGCCGAACTTCTCGGCGACGGCGTCGGCGAGGACGAGCGCGACCATGGCCTCGGCGACGATGCCGGCGGCGGGGACGGCGCACACGTCGGAGCGCTGGTGGTGCGCCTTGGCGGCCTCGCCGGTGGCCACGTCGATGGTGGCGAGGGCGCGCGGCACGGTCGCGATGGGCTTCATCGCGGCGCGGACGCGCAGCAGTTCACCGGTGGTCAGGCCGCCCTCGGTGCCGCCGGAGCGGCCCGAGGTGCGCTTGATGCCTTCCTCGGTGGTGACGATCTCGTCGTGCGCCTGGGAGCCGGGCACACGCGCGAGGTCGAAGCCGTCGCCGACCTCGACGCCCTTGATCGCCTGGATGCCCATGAGGGCGGCGGCGAGCCGCGCGTCGAGCCGCCGGTCCCAGTGCACGTGCGAGCCGAGGCCGACGGGCACGCCGTAGGCGAGCACTTCGACGACGCCGCCGAGGGTGTCGCCGTCCTTGTGGGCCTGGTCGATCTCGGCGACCATCGCCTTCGACGCGTCGGCGTCCAGGCAGCGCACCGGGTCGGCGTCGAGCTTCTCGACGTCCGCGGGGGTCGGGTAGAGCCCGTAGGGCGCCTTGGCCGCCGCCAGTTCGGTGACGTGACTGACGATCTCGATGCCGGCCGTCTCCTTGAGGTACGAGCGGGCGACCGCGCCGAGCGCGACGCGGGCCGCGGTCTCGCGGGCGGAGGCGCGCTCCAGGATCGGCCGGGCCTCGTCGAAGCCGTACTTCTGCATGCCGGCGAGGTCGGCGTGGCCGGGGCGGGGGCGGGTCAGCGGGGCGTTGCGGGCCAGGTCGGCCAGGATCACGGGGTCGACCGGGTCGGCCGCCATGACCTGCTCCCACTTGGGCCACTCGGTGTTGCCGACCATGATCGCCACCGGCGAGCCCATGGTCAGGCCGTGCCGCACGCCGCCGAGGAAGGTGACCTCGTCACGCTCGAACTTCATGCGGGCGCCGCGTCCATAGCCGAGCCGCCGCCGGGCCAGGTGGTCGGCCACCATGTCCGTGGTGATCGGCACGCCGGCGGGAAGTCCCTCCAGCGTGGCGACAAGTGCGGGTCCGTGGGACTCCCCAGCGGTCAGCCAGCGCAACCTGCTCAACGGTGCTCCTCATGCTCGCGCCTGGAACTGCGGTCTTCGACGGCGCGGCCGGGTGCGCGGCCCTGGCCCGCCGCCCCCGATCCTCCCACGTCCGCGGGGCGCCCCCGGCCTCCGGTCCACCAGGCGGACGCCGCGCCCACCTCCCGGACACGGCGTCATCCCGCCCGAGGGCTACCGCTCGGCGAGCGCGTGTTCCCCCGCCCTGCGCATGGCGTCCAGGGGCGCGGGGGCGCGGCCGGTCATCTGCTCGACCTGGAGCACCGCCTGGTGCACGAGCAGGTCGAGTCCGCCGACGACCGCTCCGCCGTACGCCGACCAGCGGGCCGCGAGCGTGGTGGGCCACGGGTCGTACAGCACGTCGAAGAGGGTCGCCGGGCGCTCGGGCACCAGGGCGGCGAGGGCGTCCGTGGCGCCCGCCGGGGTCGTGGCGATCACCAGCGGTGCGCTCAGCGCCTCTCTGGCGTCCTCCCAGTCCTCGGTCCTGACCTGCACGCCGAGCCGCTCGCCCCACTGCCGCATCTCGGCGGCGCGCGCGTCACTGCGTACGTACGCGACGACCTCGCCCGTGCAGATCCGCGCGAGGGCGGCGAGCGCGGAGGAGGCGGTGGCGCCGGCGCCGAGGATCGCGGCGGAGTCGACCTGCTCGATGCCGTGTTCGCGCAGCGCGGCGACCATGCCGGGGACGTCGGTGTTGTCCCCGACCTTGCGGCCGTCCTCGGTGAACACCACCGTGTTCACGGCTTCCACCGAGGCGGCGGTGTCGCTGATCTCGTCGAGCAGCGGAATGATCGCCCGCTTCAACGGCATCGTCAGGGAGAGCCCCGCCCATTCCGGGCCGATTTCCCCGAGGAATCCGGGCAGCGCCGCCTCGTCGATCTCGAAACGGTCGTACGTCCAGTCGGCCAGCCCCAGCTCCGCATAAGCGGCGCCGTGCAGTACCGGTGAGAGGGAGTGGCCGATCGGGGAGCCGAGCACGGCGGCTCGACGCTTGTGCGCGCTCATTGCCCCTTCAGGTATTTCTCGCGGTTGCGGTTCTGCTCCTCGTTCGTCTCGGCGAAGAGCGTCTTGTCCTCGCTGACCGAGACGAAGTAGTACCAGTCCCCCTTGGCCGGGTGGAGCGCGGAGAGCAGCGCCACCTCACCGGGGTTGCTGATCGGTCCGGGCGGCAGACCCTTGATCTTGTAGGTGTTGTACGGGTCCTTGATCTTGCGCAGCTCGTCGACCGAACCGGTGGCGAGCTTGGACTCGCCCTTGAGGTAGTTCACCGTGGAGTCGAAGTCCAACAGGCCGTAGGTCTCGGTGTTGTCGGGCTTCAGGCGGTTGTAGACGACCGTCGCGACCTTCTCGAAGTCGTGCTTGTGCTTGCCTTCGGCCTGGACCAGGCTCGCCACGGTCAGGACCTGCAACGGGTCCTTCAGATTCAGCTCGCCCGCCTTCGAGGCCAGGTCGAGTTCCTCGTACTTCTCATTGGCCTGGGCGACCATCTTGCGCAGGACGTCCGCGGGCTTTTGGCCCTTGGCGACGGGATAGCTGGCGGGGAAGAGGAATCCTTCCAGCGGGTCCTTGATGTCCTTGTTGGTATTGGCCCACTTGGGAAGACCGAGGGTCTTCCATTCGGTCTTGGCGACCCTTTCCGTGGTGCCCTTCGCCAATTCCAGGCGCCGGTCGATCTCGCCGTAGACCCATTGGTTCCTGCGACCCTCGGGAATGATGAGGTTGCTGCGGCTCTTGGGGCTGAGCATCAGCTTCACCGCGCTCGCCGCGGACATCTCCTTCTTGAGCGTGTAGACACCCGCCTGGATGGTCTGCCCCTGCGGGTGCTTGCCCTGGGCGGAGACAAAGGCGTCGACGCTCTTGACGACGCCGGCCGCCTTCAGCTTCGCGCCGATCTCATAACCGCCGGCGTCCTTGGGGATGTCGACGGTGACCTTGCCCGAGCCGTCGCCCGCGTAGTCCGGGGCCGTGCCGAAGCGGTCCTGATAGAACTGGTATCCGAAATAGCCGACGCCGCCGAGGCCGCCCGCGAAGACGAGCGTCACGACCAGGCAGGCGCAGCCGTTGCGGCGCTTCTTCTGCTTCTTGCCGCCGCGTCCCCCGCGCCGGTCACCGCGGCCACCGCGGCGGCCGGGCTCCTCCTCGTCGTCGTCATCGCCGTCGCCGCCGGCGAAGAAGGCGTGCTCGCCCTGGTCGGGCCCCGGGTCCCAGTCGGTCTCGGAGTCCGGCTCCGGAGCCCGTCGGCGGCCGGGCGGCTCCGGCGGCGCGTAGGCCTCGGGCGTGGCGTAGTAGTCGGGGCTCTCCTGGCCGTAGCCGGCCTGCCGGCCGCCGTAGGGGTCCATCGGGTCGCCGCCGTAGGGGACCTGCTCCTGCTGCCCGGCGTCCCAGCCACCGCTGTGGGAGTCGTGCCCGCCGTTGTACTGGTGCGCGGGGTCGCCCTCGTAGCGCTGCTGACCGGCGTCGTGCGCCGACTGGTCGTAGCCCGCCTGCTGCTGTCCGGTGTTCCAGTCGTCGCCGTACTGCGACTGCTGGGACTGCCCGTGCTGCTGCGGCTGCTGATGCTGCTGCGGCTGCTGCTGATGCTGGTGCGGCTGCTGGTACTGCTCCTGGCCGCCGTAGCCGGACTGCCCGCCCGCGGGCTGCTGTCCTGCCCATCCGCCGTCCCCGTACAACGGGTCCTCCGGATGCCACGGTTGGGAGCCTGGGCCCCGGCCATACTCAGTCATCGATCCCCTACATGCCGCGAGGCGGGGCCGCCGTTGGGATGGCCGGGCAACCGTTCCGCCTCTTGATGCTGTGCGGCAGCTGTTCGAACACCGCCGCATCGCGCGGAACGTTACCGTATCGCGATCAGATGACCACTTCGACGCCCTCGCCGGGTGCCCTCCCTGACGCCCGTTCGGACTCCAGGGCCTGCTGAAGGATGATCACGGCGGCCGCCTGGTCGATGACGGACCTGCCCTTCTTGGACTTCACGCCCGAGGCGCGCAGGCCCTGACTGGCCGTCACCGTGGTCATCCGCTCGTCCACGAGCCGCACCGGGATGGGGGCGACCATGCGGGCGAGGTCCCGGGTGAACGCGCGGATCTTCGCGGCCGCCGGCCCCTCGCGCCCGTTCAGGGAGCGAGGGAGGCCGACGACGATCTCGATCGGCTCGTACTCCTCGACCAGCTGCCGCAACCGGCGCTGGGCGGCCGGGACATCGCGTCCCGGCACCGTCTCGACCGGTGTGGCGAGGATCCCGTCGGGGTCGCACGAGGCGACCCCGATCCGGGCGTCGCCGACGTCGACGGCAAGACGCCGGCCCCTGCGCATGCCCCGGGCAGGCTCGGTCATCAGGCCGTCTCGGTGACGAGGCGCTCGACGGCGGCGATGGCGTCGCCGATGGCGGCCGGGTTCTGGCCGCCGCCCTGGGCGACGTCCGGCTTGCCGCCGCCACCGCCGCCGAGGGTCTTGGCGGCGGTGCGGACCAGGTCGCCGGCCTTGAGACCGCGCTCACGGGCGGCCTCGTTGGTGGCGATGACCGTGAGCGGCTTGCCGTTGGCCGTGGTGAAGAGGGCCACGACCGCCGGACGGTCGCCGGGGATGCGGCCGCGCACGTCGAGGACGAGCCTGCGCAGGTCGTCGGCGCCCGTGCCGTCCGGCACCTGGCCGGTGACGACGGCGACACCGCGGACGTCCTTGGCGCCCTGGACGAGACCGGCGGCGGCCTGGAGGACCTTCTCCGCGCGGAACTTCTCGATCTCCTTCTCGGCGTCCTTCAGCTTGGCGAGCATGCCGGAGATCTTCTCGGGCAGTTCCTCGGAGCGGCCCTTGACCAGCTCCTGGAGCTGGGCGACGACCGTGTGCTCCTTGGCGAGGAAGTTGTACGCGTCGACGCCGACCAGGGCCTCGATGCGGCGCACACCGGAGCCGATGGAGGACTCGCCGAGCAGCTTCACCAGGCCGAGTTGGGCGGTGTTGTGCACGTGCGTACCGCCGCACAGCTCCTTGGAGAAGTCGCCGATGGTCACGACGCGCACGCGCTCGCCGTACTTCTCGCCGAACTCGGCGATGGCGCCCTGCTTCTTGGCCTCGTCGATCGACATGACCTCGGCCTGGACGTCCAGCTCGTGGGCGAGGACCTCGTTGATCTTCTGCTCGACGTCCGTCATGACGGCCGTGGGCACGGCGGAGGGCGAACCGAAGTCGAAGCGGAAGCGGCCGGGCTGGTTCTCCGAACCGGCCTGGGCGGCCGTGGGGCCGAGCGCGTCGCGCAGCGCCTGGTGGGTGAGGTGCGTGGCGGAGTGGGCGCGGGCGATGGCGCGGCGGCGGTGCGCGTCGATCGAGGCCCACACCGGGGCGCCGACGGTGATCTCGCCGACCTGTACGACTCCCTTGTGGACGTGCACGCCGGGGACCGGCTTCTGCACGTCGCGGATCTCCACGAGGGCGCCGCTGTCCAGACGGATGCGGCCGGTGTCACCGATCTGGCCGCCGCCCTCGGCGTAGAACGGGGTGCGGTCCAGGACGATCTCGACGTCGTCGCCCTCGGTGGCGGCGGGCGAGGAGACGCCGTTGACCAGCAGGCCGACGATCACGGCCTCGTTCTCGGTGAGGGAGTAGCCGGTGAAGTCGGTGGCGCCCGCGGTGTCGGCGATCTCGCGGTAGGCGTGCAGATCGGCGTGGCCGGTCCTCTTGGCCTTGGCGTCGGCCTTGGCGCGGTCCCGCTGCTCCTTCATCAGGCGGCGGAAGCCGTCCTCGTCCACGGAGAGGCCCTGTTCGGCGGCCATCTCCAGGGTGAGGTCGATCGGGAAGCCCCAGGTGTCGTGCAGCAGGAACGCCTTGTCGCCGGAGAGGACCTTGCCGCCGGCGGCCTTGGTCTCGGTGACGGCGGTGTCGAGGATGTTCGTGCCGCCCTTGAGGGCCTTGAGGAACGCGCCCTCCTCGGCGAGGGCGACGGTCTCGATGCGCTTGCGGTCGGTGAGCAGCTCGGGGTACTGCTGCCCCATCGTGTCGATCACGACGTCGATGAGCTCCTGGACCACCGGGCCGGTGGCGCCGAGCAGGCGCATGTTGCGGATGGCGCGGCGCATGATGCGGCGCAGGACGTATCCGCGGCCCTCGTTGCCGGGGGTGACGCCGTCGCCGATGAGCATGGCGGACGTACGGATGTGGTCGGCGACCACGCGCAGGGAGACGTCCGAGCCGTGCTCGGCGCCGTAGCGCACGCCGGTCAGCTCGGTGGCCTTCTCCATCACGACGCGCAGGGTGTCGGTCTCGTACATGTTCTGTACGCCCTGCAGGATCATGGCGAGGCGCTCCAGGCCGAGGCCCGTGTCGATGTTCTTCGACGGGAGCTCGCCGAGGATCGGGAAGTCCTCCTTGCCGTCACCGGCGCCGCGCTCGTACTGCATGAAGACCAGGTTCCAGATCTCCACGTACCGCTCGTCGTTGACGGCCGGGCCGCCCTCGACGCCGAACTCGGGGCCGCGGTCGTAGTTGATCTCGGAGCAGGGGCCGCAGGGGCCGGGGACGCCCATGGACCAGAAGTTGTCCTTCTTGCCCAGGCGCTGGATGCGCTCGGCGGGGACGCCGATCTTGTCGCGCCAGATCCGCTCGGCCTCGTCGTCGTCGAGGTAGACCGTGATCCACAGGCGCTCGGGGTCGAGGCCGAAGCCGCCGTCGGCCACGGAGCCGGTGAGCAGCTCCCAGGCCAGCTCGATGGCGCCTTCTTTGAAGTAGTCCCCGAAGGAGAAGTTGCCGCACATCTGGAAGAACGTGCCGTGCCGGGTGGTCTTGCCGACCTCTTCGATGTCGGGGGTGCGCACGCACTTCTGCACGCTGGTGACGCGCGGGCCGGGCGGCTTGACCTCACCCAGGAAGTAGGGCTTGAAGGGCACCATGCCGGCGGGGACGAGCAGCAGAGTCGGGTCGTCCGCGATGAGCGACGCCGAAGGGACGACGGTGTGCCCGCGCTCCTCGAAGAAGCTCAGCCAGCGGCGGCGGATTTCAGCCGACTCCATCAGTGGTCCTCATTCCGGTTGTACGAGTACGTCGTGTCCTGAGACTTCTCGACGTACAGCGTCTTCTTGTCGGTGTTCTTGTTGCTGTGGTTCTCGATGACCGCGAAGCGGCGCCCGGGCGGCAGTTCGGCGTCGGGGTGGCGGTTGAGGCCGAGGGCCTCGCCCAGCTCGGCCTCGCGTTCGAGCATGCCGTCGCGGACGTCGAGCGCGAAGTCCTTCAGCTTGTGGCCCGCCTCGATCGCCTTGTTCGCCGCCTGCGCGGCCAGGCTCTCGGGCGTGAGCTTCTTGAGCTTGCGGTTGACCTTGGTGGTGGCCCATACGCCGGCGGCTGCGCCCGCGGTGAACCAGAACGTGCGGCGGAACATCGCTGCGTCAGTCCCTCTTATTCCGGTTGTCCCGCTTCCTCCGCCGTGCGGAGGGGACGGTACGGCCCACGATCACCGTACGACGGGACGGCTTGGCGGGCATTTCGTTCACTTCGGGGTCGGCCTTGCGGCTGATGGCCCGGCGGACGCCGTATCCGAACGCGGCCACCTTGACGAGCGGGCCGCCGAAGGTGGAGGCGACCGTCGTGGACAGCGCCGAGGCGTTCGACGTGACCTCTTGGACGTCGGAGGCGATGGCGTCGACGCGGTCGATCTGCGTCTGCGCGGAGCGCACCGCGGTGGAGGCGTCGGCCAGCAGGGGGACCGCCTGCTCGGTCACGTCCGCGACGAGCTTGGTGGTCGCCCTGAGCGTCTGGGCCAGCCTCGCGAGCGCCACCGCGAGGAAGGAGACCAGGATCGCCCAGAAGACGGCCACCAGGATCCCGGCAACCTCTCCACCGGACACTTGGCACCGCTCCCTGAGACATCGTCCCTGAACATCGAAAAGTCGTCCCCCGACCCTATCGCGCCGGGGCCTCGCGTCTGTACCGCATTCCCGCACGCTGTCACCGGGCCTGTCATGGGAGCGGGCCCGGTGATTGTACGGACCGCACGCGGATGAGTACGCTCCGTACCCCATGCGACGCTCTCAACCCGGCAATCTCCCGCTGGAGCTCAACGCCTTCATCGGGCGCACCGCCGAACTCACCGAGCTGGCCGCGGCGTTGGAGGCCGGCCGGCTGGTCACCGTGACCGGCGTCGGCGGGATCGGGAAGTCGCGGCTGGCCGTGCGGGCGGCCGCGGGGGTCCGGCCGCGCGACGGCGCCTGGCTGGTGGACCTCACGCCAGTGCGGGACGCGGATCTGGTGGAGCACGCCGTCGCCGAGGCCCTGGGGCTGACCGACCACACGAGCCGGCCACCGCGTCAGGTGCTGCGCGAGCACCTCGCGGAGCGGGACGTGCTCCTCGTCGTGGACGGCTTCGAGCACCTCGTGGACGCCTGCGCCTCGCTGGTGCGGGACCTGCTCGTGCACTCCCCCGGGCTGCGGGTGCTCGCGGTGGGGCGCAGACCGCTGGAGACCGGCGGCGAGCGGCTCATCGCCCTCGCGCCGCTGCCCGAACAGGACGCGGCGGCGCTGTTCGCCGACCGGGCGGCGGCCTGCCTGCCCCGCTTCGCCGTGGACGACGCCAACCGCGCGGACGTCCTGGAACTGTGCCGGCGCCTGGACGGCATCCCGCTCGCGGTCGAACTGGCGGCGGGCCGGCTGCGGGCCCTCTCCCCCGCCCAGCTGCTCGCCCGGCTCGACGACCGCTTCCGGCTGCTGACCGGCACCCGGCGCGATGTGCCGCTCCGGCACCAGACGCTGCGCACGGCCATCGGCTGGAGCCACGAACTGTGCGCGCCCCGGGAGCGGCTCCTGTGGGCGCGGCTCTCGGTCTTCGCGGGGCAGTTCGACCTGGAGGCCGTCGAGTACCTCTGCGCCGGGGACGGGCTGCGGGACGACGAGATCCTCTGCGTACTGGACGAACTGCTCGCGCAGTCCGTGGTGATCCGCGAGGAGGGCCCGGCGGGCGTGCGCTACCGCATGCTCGACACGGTGCGGGCGTACGGCGCCGACTGGCTGGCGGCGGCGGGCGAGGCCACCCGGCTGCGGCGCAGGCACCGCGACTGGTACATGGGGCTCGCCACCTGGTGCGAGCTGGAGTGGTTCTCCCCGCGCCAGGCGGAGGTCGCCGCCCTCGTCGACCTCGAACTGCCCAATGTGCGGGCCGCGCTGGAGTTCTGCCTGACCGAGCCGGGCGAGGCCCACCTGGGGCAGTACCTCGCGGGCACGCTGTGGTTCTGCTGGGTGGGCTGCGGGCGCCTGGCGGAGGGCAGACACTGGCTCGACCGGGCGCTGGAGCTGGACGGCGGCCACGAGGACTCGCGGCTCAAGGCGCTGTGGGTGCTCGGCTATGTGGCGGTGCTCCAAGGGGACGCGGTCGCCGCCCTGGGCGCGCTGCACACCTGCCGCGACGGCGCCGAGCGTTCCGGCAGCGCGATCGCGGCGGCCTACGCCGAGCACCGCATCGGCTGCCTGGCCCTGGTCACGGACGACATCCCGCGTGCGGAGCGGCTGCTGCGCTCGGCTCTGGAGCGCTACCGGGAGATCGGTGAGCTGAACAGCAACGTCCTGATGGGCCAGGTCGAGCTGGCCATGACCCTGGCGTTCCGCGGCGAGCTGGCCGACGCGGTGGAGCTGTGCGAGGAGGTGCGCCGCGTCTGTGCGGACCACGGCGAGCGCTGGGCCCTCGCCTACGCCCTCTACGTCCTCGGGTACGCGGCCTGGACCCGCGGCGAGAGCGGGCGGGCGCGTGAGCTGCTCGCCGAGTCCCTCGATCTCGACCACCGCTTCCACGATCTGCTGGGCACGGTGCTGTCCATGGAGCTGCTCGCGCTGTTCACGGCGGAGGAGGGCGATCCGGCGGAGGCGGCGGTGCTGCAGGGCGCGGCGTCGCGCATCTGGCCCTCGGTGGGGCTGCCGCTGTTCGGTTCGGACCACTTCGGGGCGCCGCATGTGCTGTGCGAGGAGAAGGCCCGCGCGGCGCTCGGCGACGAGCGGTACGAGGAGTGTGTGCGCACGGGGGCGGGACTCGATCTGCGGGCGGCGGTGGCCAGGGCCCTGCGCACCGAGCCCGAGAACGAGCGAACCCGCCGCCTGCCCCGCCCGGAAGGGCGGGGTGGCGACGGGCTGAAGCAGGGTGAGCTACGTCCGGGTCAGCGGGCGTAGTACTCGACGACGAGCTGCTCGTCGCAGATCACGGGGATCTCCTTGCGGTTCGGGTCGCGGTCCAGGCGGAAGGCCAGGGCCTTCAGGTTCACCTGGAGGTAGCGCGGGGTCTCGCCGTCGGGGGCGAAGCCACCCTCGCGCGCGACCTGGAACAGCGGCTTCTCGCGGCTGCGCTCGCGCACCATCACGACGTCGTCCGGCCGGACGCGGAAGGACGGCTTGTCGACCTTCCCGCCGTTGACCTCGATGTGGCCGTGCACGACCATCTGGCGGGCCTGGTAGATCGTGCGGGCGATGCCCGAACGCAGAACCAGGGCGTCGAGACGACGCTCCAGCTCGATGACCAGGGCCTCACCGGTCTTGCCCTGCGTCTTGGCGGCACGCTCGTAGGCGCGGACGAGCTGGCGCTCGGACACGTCGTACTGCGCGCGCAGACGCTGCTTCTCCAGCAGACGGACCTTGTAGTCCGAGTTCTGCTTGCGCCCACGGCCGTGCTCGCCCGGCGGGTAGGGGCGGGCCTCGAAGTACTTGACGGCCTTCGGGGTCAGCGCGATGCCAAGAGCACGCGACTTCTTGACCTTGGGGCGGGACTGGTTCGGCATGAACCAACCTCTCTGTTCAATGGAATTCGGCTTCACCAGTGGTTAGGGGAGGTCGCATCCGCAGCCTGGGAAACCCCGTGGGCCTGGGCCGGTGGGCCCTGGGCCGTGAGGCAGCCGCTCCCTGGTCTGGGCACTATGTGCAGCACGCGAGTGGCCCACCGACCGATTCCCGGGCTCCGGGGTGGTGGTGGGCTGCCCGCGACACCTTCGACGGTGCGCGACGCTCCTGGATCCCCTGCGCCTTACGGCGTGGGGGTTCCGGCTGGATGTCCCGTTCTGGTGGTGCCGGTACGAGACCGGACACGGGACGCAGCACTTCGGGCAAGTGTACCGGGTGCGGCGGGGTGCCTCAGCCGGGGCCCTGGCTCTCGGGCTGCTCGCCCTTGAGCCGGGCGCGGACCCGCTCGACCACGTCGGCGTACCGCGCCTCGGCGCCGTACCTCGTGGGCCGGTAGTAGCGCTTGCCCTCGATGGTGTCCGGGGCGTACTGCTGGGCCGCGATGCCGCCGGGGACGTCGTGCGGGTACACGTACCCCTGGGCGTGGCCGAGCTTGGCCGCGCCCTTGTAGTGACCGTCGCGCAGGTGGGGCGGGACGGGGCCGGTGAGGCCGGCGCGGACGTCGGCCTGGGCCTGCTGGACGGCGATCGTCGCCGCGTTCGACTTCGGGGCCAGGGCGAGGGCGATCGTGGCGTGGCTCAGGGTGAGCGCGGCCTCCGGGAAGCCGATCATGGCGACGGCCTGGGCGGCGGCGACCGCGGTGGGCAGGGCGGTCGGGTCGGCGAGGCCGATGTCCTCGCTGGCGGAGATCATCAGGCGGCGCGCGATGAAGCGGGGGTCCTCGCCGGCCTCGATCATGCGGGCCAGATAGTGCAGGGCCGCGTCCACGTCGGAGCCGCGGATGGACTTGATGAGGGCGCTCGCGACGTCGTAGTGCTGGTCGCCGTCGCGGTCGTACTTCACCGCGGCGCGGTCGACGGACTCCTCCAGCGTCTGGAGGCTGATCGTCTCCTCGCCCTTGGCGAGGGCCGAGCCGGCGCCCGCCTCCAGGGCGGTGAGCGCGCGCCGGGCGTCGCCGCCCGCGATGCGCAGCAGGTGCTCCTCGGCCTCCTGCGGCAGCTCGACGGCGCCGCCGAGGCCCCGCTCGTCGGTGACCGCCCGGCGCAGCAGGTCGCGCAGGTCGTCGTCCGTGAGCGGTTCGAGGGTGAGCAGCAGGGAGCGGGACAGGAGCGGGGAGATGATCGAGAAGTACGGGTTCTCGGTGGTCGCCGCGATCAGCGTCACCCAGCGGTTCTCGACGGCCGGCAGGAGGGAGTCCTGCTGGGCCTTGCTGAAGCGGTGGATCTCGTCGAGGAAGAGGACGGTCTCCTTGCCGTGGCCGCCCATGGCCCGGCGGGCGCCGTCGATGACCGCGCGCACTTCCTTGACGCCCGCGGTGATCGCGGAGAGCTCGACGAAGCGCTTGTTCGTGGCCTTGGAGACGACGTACGCGAGAGTCGTCTTGCCGATGCCGGGCGGGCCCCACAGGAGGACGGAGGACGGCCCGGCCGGGCCTCCCCCGCTCTCGCCGACGAGGCGGCGCAGGGGGGAACCCGGTTTCAGCAGATGCTGCTGGCCGACGACTTCGTCGAGGGTGCGCGGGCGCATCCGGACGGCCAGGGGGCTGCTGGAGGGGTCCTTCTCCTGGCGGTCTTCGGCTGCGGCGGTGAACAGGTCGGGTTCCACGTCGAAAACCCTATGTCACGCCACTGACAATCCGTCCTGGGCCGGCGCGGGCGGCAGCGGCCCGGGCCGGGTCAGGCCCAGAGGTCGGCGCCCCAGCGCGTGAGGATCAGCATCGCGATGACGCCGATGTGCATCACGGGCAGGGCCCAGGTGAAGTCCTCCAGGAAGCTCCTGGCCCAGCGCGGCGCGGGCAGGAAGCCGGCCCGGACGTTGAACGACGTGACGTACCAGAACATCAGCAGGGTCGCGGCCCAGGCCAGGCAGCACCACAGGCAGAGCGCGTTGATGTGGTACAGCGACTGGATCATCAGCCAGGTGCAGAATCCGACGCCGAAGAGCGTGCCCACGTTGAACGTCAGCCAGTACCAGCGCGGGAAGCGGGCCCCGGCGAGCAGGCTCATGGCGACGCAGACCACGATGCCGTAGGTGACCAGGCCGAGCATCGGGTTCGGGAACCCGAAGACCTCCGCCTGCTCGCTCTTCATGATGCTGCCGCACGAGACGATGGGGTTGATGCTGCAGCCCGGCTGGAAGTTCGGGTCCTTCAGCAGCTCCAGCTTGTCCAGCGTGATGACCCAGGCGGCGAGCAGCCCCGCCGCACCCGTGATCAGCAGGAGCAGTGCCAGCCCACGGCTCCCGCCGACGGCGCCTGGAGCGGCCGCCCGCTCGCCGTGGTCCGCGTCCTGGTCCTGCGCCGAGATCGTTTTGGTCATCACGCCGTTCCGTCACTTGTGGAGGCCTGTGGGCACGCACATTGTGCCGCATGTACCTGTGTGTCCACCGGCCGTTGGACATCCCCGCCCGATCAGCCCAGCTTGCCCTTCAGGACGGCGACGATCTCGTCCACCGCGACGGCTTCCTGCTCGCCGGACTCCATGTCCTTGAGCTGTACGACGCCCTCGGCGAGGTCACGCTCACCGGCGACGACGGTGAAGCGGGCGCCGCTGCGGTTGGCGTTCTTCATCGCACCCTTGAGTCCCTTGCCGCCGTAGCTGAAGTCCGCCGCGACGCCGGCCTTGCGCAGTTCGGTCACCTTGGCGAAGAGCACGCGGCGCGCCTCGTCGCCGAGCGGCACCGCGAAGACGCTGGTGGGCGAGGGCAGTTCGAGCTCGACGCCCTCCGCCTCCAGGGCGAGCACCGTGCGGTCCACGCCGAGGGCCCAGCCCACCGAGGGCAGTGAGGGCCCGCCGATCATTTCGGACAGGCCGTCGTAGCGCCCGCCGCCGCCGACCGCCGACTGCGAGCCGAGGCCGTCGTGGACGAACTCGAAGGTCGTACGGGTGTAGTAGTCCAGGCCGCGGACGAGCTTCTCGTCGTCCTCGAAGGCGACGCCCGCCGCCGTGATCAGCTCACGGACCTGCTCGTGGTACGCCTTGCAGGCGTCGCACAGGTGGTCGCGCAGCGAGGGGGCGCCCACGAGCTGCTTCTGCACGTCGGCGCGCTTGTCGTCCAGGACGCGGAGCGGGTTGATGTCGACACGTCGACGTGTCTCCTCGTCCAGGTCGAGGCCGCGCAGGAAGTCCTGGAGCGCCGTCCGGTAGACGGGGCGGCACTCCTTGTCGCCCAGGGAGTTGAGCAGGATGCGGAAGTTCCGCAGGCCGAGCGCGCGGTACGCCTGGTCGGCGAGGATGATCAGCTCGGCGTCGAGCGCCGGGTCCTCGGCGCCGATCGCCTCGGCGCCGACCTGGGAGAAGTGGCGGTAGCGGCCCTTCTGGGGGCGCTCGTAGCGGTAGTACGAACCGGAGTACCAGAGCTTGACGGGGAGGTTGCCGGCCTTGTGGAGGCTGCCCTCCAGCGCGGCGCGCAGCACGGAGGCGGTGCCTTCGGGGCGCAGGGCGAGCCTGTCGCCGCCCTTGGTCTCGAAGGCGTACATCTCCTTGGTGACGATGTCGGTGGACTCGCCCACGCCGCGCGCGAACAGCTCGACGTTCTCAAAGCCGGGCGTCTCGATGTAGCCGTAGCCGGAGTTGCGCAGCGGCGCGGCGATCGCCTCGCGGACCGCGAGGTACTTGGCGGAGTCGGGCGGCAGCAGGTCGTAGGTGCCCTTGGGGGCCTTGAAGGTGCTCACGGGTGTTCTCTCGTCACATTCCTCGTCGCGGGGCGGACGTGGGGTCCGCCCTGTGGCCTTGACGGGCCGCGGCCACCTGCCGCAGATACGGGTTGGTGGCGCGCTCCTGGCCGATGGATGTCTGGGGGCCGTGGCCGGACAGCACCACGGTCGAGTCGTCGAGCGGCAGGCACACGCGGGCCAGCGACTCGAGGATCTCGGGGTGGCTGCCGCCGGGCAGGTCGGTGCGTCCGATGGAGCCGGCGAAGAGCAGGTCGCCCGAGAAGAAGACCGAGGGGATCTCGGCCGTCTCGGGCATCCGGAAGGTCACCGACCCCTTCGTATGGCCCGGTGCGTGCGCGACGGAGAAGTCGAGGCCGGCCAGCCTCAGTTCGGCGCCGTCGGTCAGCTCCCGCAGGTCGTCGGGCTCCCCGACCGTCAGCTCGCCCATGAGCGGCATCCCGATGGAGCGGCCGAGCGCCTTCTCGGGGTCGCTCATCATGTACCGGTCCGAGGGGTGGATCCAGGCGGGCACGTCGTGCGCCCCGCACACCGGGACGACCGAGGCGACATGGTCGATGTGGCCGTGGGTGAGGACGACCGCGACGGGCTTGAGCCGATGCTTCTGGAGTGCGTCCTCGACTCCCTGGGCGGCCTGGTGGCCCGGGTCGATGATCACGCACTCCTCGCCTGCGGCGGGGGCGACCACGTAGCAGTTGGTGCCCCAGGCCCCGGCGGGGAACCCGGCAATGAGCACGATCGTCCTTCGTTCGTCGTCCGGCGGGAGGGCCGCGGATCCCCGTCGGGAGATCGCGGTGGGTCAGAGCCTACCGGCGCTGCCGATTCCACAGCGAACCCATATACGGTACGGGGCACATTCAGGCGGTCCCGCGAAAGGACCGGGGCAGCAGCGGAAAGAGGAGATCACCCGGTGGTCAGCAGCGATCAGCGGCGGCGGCAGCTCGCCCGGGAGAAGTTCGAGCGCCAGCAGCAACGGCGCGAGGCCGCGCGGCGCAGGGCGCGCCTGCGCAACGGCGTGCTCGCGGGGGCGCTCGCGGTGGTGGTGGCGGCCGGCGCGGTGTCGTACGCGGCGGGCGCCTTCGACGGTGACGGTTCCACGAAAGACGACGCGGCGGCGTCGCCCAGCAGCACGCCGAAGGACCCCTGCGGGAAGGCGGCACCCGGCAAGGTGAAGCCGCTGAGCTTCCCGAAGGAGCCGGCGCTCAAGATCGACAGGTCCGCCGACTACACGATGAGGCTGGAGACGACCTGCGGCGACATCGTGCTCGACCTGGACGCCGCGAAGGCCCCGCACACCGTCAACTCTTTCGACTTCCTGGTGAACAAGGGCTACCTGGACCACACCGCGTGCCACCGCCTCACCACCGGCGGTGTCTCCGTCCTGCAGTGCGGCGACCCGAAGGGCACCGGGGAGGGCGGCCCCGGCTACTCGCTCCCGGACGAGAACCTCAAGGACAAGCGCCTGAAGAAGAACGTGTATCCGGCGGGCACGGTCGCCATGGCGAACCAGTACAACGCCCGGACGAAGAAGGGCCGCGACACCGGCGGCAGCCAGTTCTTCCTCGTCTACCGGGACAGTCAGCTCCCGCCCGACTACACACCGTTCGGGACCATTTCCGATTCCGGGATGAAGGTGCTCAAGAAGATCGCCGCCGCCGGGGAGAGCTCCGGGCAGGGCGACGGCGCCCCGAACGCGACGGTCGTCATCGACAAGGCCACCGTCACGAAATCCTGAGCCCGCCGGGCAAACTTCGCTCGTGCGGGATGCGGACAGCCGCCCCGCCGGTCGCCTATGTTGGCGGTGACGAAACTGTGGACGATGCCGGGGGCCCGACGGCCCTGTGCAGGCATCATGTGGAGGAGGCGCTGTGAGCAGCGACCCGTGGGGCCGCGTCGACGAGACGGGGACCGTGTACGTGCGTACGGCCGACGGCGGCGAGCGAGTGGTCGGTTCGTGGCAGGCAGGATCTCCTGACGAGGCCCTCGCCTACTTCGAGCGCAAGTACGAGGGCCTGGTCGTCGAGATCGGACTCCTCGAGCGCCGGGTGAAGACGACCGACCTGTCCGCCAAGGACGCGATGACCGCCGTCGACCACCTGCGCCAGCAGGTCGACGAGGCGCACGCGGTCGGTGATCTGGACGCGCTGGGCAAGCGGCTCGACAAGCTGGTGGAGACCATCGAGGCCCGCCGCGAGGAGCGCAAGGCGCAAAAGGCCAAGCAGTCCGACGAGGCGCGGCACGCCAAGGAGGCCCTGGTCGTCGAGGCCGAGGAGCTGGCCCAGAGCGATCAGTGGCGGCCGGCGGGCGAGCGGCTGCGGGCCCTGGTGGACACCTGGAAGGGTCTGCCGCGCCTGGACCGCAAGTCGGACGACGAGCTGTGGCACCGCTTCTCGCACGCCCGCTCGGCGTTCTCCAAGCGCCGCAAGGCGCACTTCGCCTCGCTGGACGCGCAGCGCGAGGAGGCCCGCAAGGCCAAGGAGAAGCTGGTCGGCGAGGCGGAGGCGTTGTCGAGTTCGACGGACTGGGGCCCGACGGCCGCGCGCTACCGCGAGCTGATGACCGACTGGAAGGCCGCGGGCCGCGCGCAGCGTGAGCACGAGGACGATCTGTGGAACCGCTTCCGCGGCGCCCAGGACGTCTTCTTCGCGGCGCGCAGCGCGGTCTTCGCGGAGCGCGACGCCGAGCAGGGCGAGAACCTCAAGCTCAAGGAGGAGCTGGCCGACGAGGCCGAGAAGCTCGTCCCGGTGACGGATCTGAAGGCGGCCCGCGCCGCGTTCCGCTCCATCAACGAGCGCTGGGAGGCCATCGGTCACGTCCCGCGGGACGCGCGTCCGAAGGTCGAGGGCCGCATGCAGGCCGTGGAGCGGGCGCTGCAGGAGTGCGAGGAAGCCGAGTGGCGCCGCACGAACCCGGAGGCGCGCGCGCGTGCCGAGGGCCTGACGGGGCAGCTGCAGGCGGCGGTGGACAAGCTGACGGAGCAGATCGACAAGGCTCGTACTGCCGGCAACAACTCCAAGGCCGACAAGCTCCAGAAGGAGCTCGAGGGCCGCCAGGCGCTTCTCGACCAGGCTCTCAAGGGTCTGCACGAGTTCGGCGGCTGACAGCCTTCACGACACATGGGCCCGCCCCCGGCGCTTCTGCGCCGGGGGCGGGCCCATGTGCAACAGAAGTCAGGGCCTGCGCGCCGACGTCACCCGGTAGACGTCGTACACGCCTTCCACTCCCCGGACGGCCTTGAGCACGTGCCCCAGGTGCTTGGGGTCGCCCATCTCGAAGGTGAAGCGGGAGGTG
This sequence comes from Streptomyces sp. NPDC031466, assembly GCF_055581265.1. Taxonomy (NCBI): domain Bacteria; kingdom Bacillati; phylum Actinomycetota; class Actinomycetes; order Kitasatosporales; family Streptomycetaceae; genus Streptomyces; species Streptomyces sp. NPDC031466. Next base: position 355,920 of record NZ_JBVIJT010000008.1, on the reverse strand, counting down.
GCGACGCGGTCGCGTGAGGTCTGCACCGCCGCCGACAGGATGTTCACGTGCTGGTCCGAGAGGATGCGCGTGACGTCCGACAGGAGGCGCGAGCGGTCCAAAGCCTCGACCTGGATGGCGACCAGGAAGACGGAGGACTGGGTGGGCGCCCACTCGACCTCCAGGATCCGCTCGGGCTCGCGGGAGAGCGAGTCCACGTTCACGCAGTCGCTGCGGTGCACCGAGACGCCGCTGCCGCGGGTGACGAAGCCGATGATCGGGTCGCCGGGGACGGGCGTGCAGCAGCGGGCCAGCTTGACCCACACGTCCTCGACGCCCTTGACGACGACACCCGGGTCGGCGTTGGAGCGGCGCTTGCTGCGGCCGCGCGAGGGCGGCGCGCTCTCGGCGATGTCCTCGTTGGCGGCTTCCTCGCCGCCGAGGGCCTGGACGAGCTTCTGCACGACGGACTGCGCGGTGACATGGCCCTCGCCGATCGCCGCGTACAGGGACGAGATGTCGGGGTAGCGCATCTCGTGGGCGAGCGTCACCAGGGAGTCGCCGGTCAGGATCCGCTGGATGGGCAGGTTCTGCTTGCGCATGGCGCGCGCGATGGCGTCCTTGCCCTGCTCGATGGCCTCGTCGCGGCGCTCCTTGGAGAACCACGCGCGGATCTTGTTGCGCGCCCGCGGCGACTTGACGAAGCCGAGCCAGTCGCGGGAGGGGCCCGCGCCTGCGGCCTTGGAGGTGAAGACCTCCACCAGGTCGCCGTTGTCCAGGGTCGATTCGAGCGGCACGAGGCGGCCGTTGACCCGCGCCCCTATGGTGCGGTGCCCGACCTCGGTGTGCACCGCGTAGGAGAAGTCGACGGGGGTGGCACCGGCGGGCAGCGCTATGACGTCGCCCTTGGGCGTGAAGACGAAGACCTCGTTGCGCGAGAGGTCGAAGCGCAGCGATTCGAGGAACTCGCTGGGGTCCTCGGTCTCCTTCTGCCAGTCCAGGAGCTGGCGCAGCCACGCCATGTCGTTGAGGTGGTCGTCCTTGCCGCCGGCCTTCCTCGGCACGTCGGTGCGCACCTTCGAGGCGCCGGCGACGGCCTCCTGCTTGTACTTCCAGTGCGCCGCGATGCCGTACTCGGCGCGGCGGTGCATGTCGAACGTGCGGATCTGTAGCTCGACGGGCTTGCCGTTGGGGCCGATGACCGTCGTGTGCAGCGACTGGTACATGTTGAACTTCGGCATCGCGATGTAGTCCTTGAACCGGCCGGGGACCGGGTTCCATCGCGCGTGGACGGTGCCGAGCGCCGCGTAGCAGTCGCGGACCGTGTCGACGAGGACACGGATACCCACCAGGTCGTAGATCTCCGCGAAGTCACGGCCGCGGACGATCATCTTCTGGTAGACGCTGTAGTAGTGCTTCGGGCGGCCGGTGACGGTGGCCTTGATGCGGGCGGAGCGGAGGTCGGCCTGGACCTCGTCGGTCACTATGGCGAGGTACTCGTCGCGCTTGGGGGCCCGTTCGGCGACTAGGCGCACGATCTCGTCGTACATCTTGGGGTAGAGGATCGCGAAGGCGAGGTCCTCCAGCTCCCACTTGATGGTGTTCATGCCCAGGCGGTGGGCGAGCGGCGCGTAGATCTCCAGGGTCTCGCGCGCCTTCTTCTCCTGCTTCTCGCGCTTGAGGTAGCGCATGGTGCGCATGTTGTGCAGGCGGTCGGCGAGCTTGATGACCAGGACGCGGGGGTCCTTGGCCATGGCGACGACCATCTTGCGGACGGTCTCGGCCTGCGCGGCCTCGCCGAACTTGACCTTGTCGAGCTTGGTGACGCCGTCGACGAGCAGGGCGACCTGGTCGCCGAAGTCGCGCCGCAGGGTGTCCAGGCCGTACTCGGTGTCCTCGACCGTGTCGTGCAGGAGACCGGCCATCAGGGTGGCGGGGTCCATGCCCAGCTCGGCGAGGATGGTCGTCACGGCGAGCGGGTGCGTGATGTACGGGTCGCCGCTCTTGCGCTTCTGCCCGCGGTGCCAGCGCTCGGCGACCTGGTAGGCCCGCTCGATCTGGCGGAGCGTGGACGTCTCGATCTTGGGGTCGTTGCTGCGCACGATCCGCAGCAGGGGCTCCAGGACCGGGTTGTACGGGTTCGAACGCTGGACGCCGAGCCGGGCGAGGCGCGCCCGCACCCGGTTGGAGGAGCCGGAGCGCGCGGGCTGGCCACCGGCCGGACGGATCGCGGGAGCTGTCGGGAGGTGGTCGGCGGGCGGCTTCGGACGAGGCTCGGCCGGCTTGTCGCCCCCGGAGACCTCTTGCCGGGCACGCTGCGCGGACGTGTCGCCCTGGGCGCCCTCTGCCTTCTTCGCGGGCGCGACGGAGCCCGCCGAGGCCTGCTGGGCCTGCTGGGCGGCCTTGGCGGCGGTGAGTGGCTGGGACTCGTCTGGCAAGAGCGCTCCCTGTGCGCGATCGGGTCCCCCGGACAGGCCCCGAAGTACCCATGGTATCGATCCTGGGGCTCGGCTCGCCTGCGGCGGGTGGGACGCCTCCGTACCGGAGGAACGCCAGGGGCCGGGCGGCGATTCCCCGACCGGCGCCCTGTTCGGCCGCGCGAGCCTCCGGGAGCTTACAGCGCGACGGACGCCCCGGCCGGTGGCGGGACGTCCGTCGCGTCGTCGTGCGTGTCGCCTCAGACGGTGATGAGGGCCTCCAGGGGCGCCCCGGCCAGCGCCTCGACCAGCTTGTGCCGGCCCTGGAGGAAGCCGAGCTCCATGAGGACCGCGACGCCGGCCACCTCGGCGCCCGAGCGCCGGATCAGGTCCAGCGAGGCGCCCGCGGTGCCGCCGGTGGCGAGGACGTCGTCGATGACCATGACGCGGTCGCCCGCGGCCAGGTCCTCGGCGTGCACCTCGATCTCGGCGCTGCCGTACTCCAGGTCGTAGCGCTGGCGCAGCGTCGCGCCGGGGAGCTTGCCCGCCTTGCGTACGGGGATGAAGCCGAGCCCGGCGCGGAGCGCGACCGGGGCGCCGAGGATGAAGCCCCGGGCCTCCAGGCCGACGATCTTCGTGGCGCCGTGGCGCACGCAGAGGTCGGCCAGCGTCTCCGTGAGCGCCGCGAAGGCCGCCGGGTCGGCGAGCAGCGGGGTGATGTCCTTGAACGTCACGCCCGGGATCGGGTAGTCGGGGACGTCACGGATGCGGCTCAGCAGCAGCTCCGTGACGTCCGTCGACGCGGTCATCGGCGCTTCCCCGAGGGACGGCCCTTGCCGCGGCTGCGGGAGGCGGGCTGGGCCCGCGGACCCACGACAGCCGGTGCGGCGTCGTCGGGGACGCCGTCCCGCGGCTCGTCACCCGCGTACTCGGACTCCTCCGCCGAGTCCCCCTTGGCCGCGGCCGACGCGCGCTTGGCGAGCACCCGCTTCTTGAGGGCCTTCAGCTGCGGCTCGCGCTCCTTGAGGTCGGCGACGAGCGGCGTCGCGATGAAGATCGAGGAGTACGCGCCGGCCGCGAGGCCGACGAACAGCGACAGCGAGATGTCGTTGAGCATGCCGGCGCCGAGCGCGCCGCCACCGATGAACAGCAGGCCCGCCACCGGGAGCAGCGCGACGACCGTGGTGTTGATGGAGCGCACCAGGGTGCCGTTGATGCTGCGGTTGGCGATCTCGCTGTAGGTGAAGCGCGTCTGCTTGGTGATGTCCTTCGACTGCTCCTTCAAGCTGTCGAAGACCACGACCGTGTCGTAGAGCGAGTAACCGAGGATGGTCAGCAGACCGATCACCGTGCCGGGGGTGACCTCGAAGCCGACCAGTGCGTAGACACCGACGGTGATCGTGATGTCGTGGATCAGCGCGATCAGTGCGGCGAGGGCCATGCGCCACTCGAAGGCGATGGCCAGATAGATCACCACGAGGACCATGAAGATCGCCAGGCCCTGCCAGGCCTTGTTGGCGACCTGCTCGCCCCAGCTGGGGCCGACCAGGTCGGCGTTGATCTCGTCGGCCTTGACGTCGAGGTCGCTCGCCAGGGCCTTCTTGATCTGGTCGGACTTGTCGATGTCCACGCCCGCGATCTGGATGCGCATCGCGTCGTCGCCCAGCTTCTGGACGATCGCGTCATGGCCCGAGGCCTTCTCCGCGGACTCCTCGGCCTGCGCGACGGAGACGGTGGTCTTCGGGGTGTTGAAGACGGCACCGCCCTCGAACTCGATGCCCATGTTCAGGCCGCGCACCGCCAGGCCGACGATGGCCGTGATGGTGATCAGGATCGAGACGGCGTACCAGATCTTGCGCTTGCCGATGAAGTCGTAGCCGACCTCGCCGTGGTAGAGCCTGGCGCCGAGATTGCCGAGCTTCGACATCTCACGCCTCCTTCGGGTCGACAGGGCCAACGGATGAGCCGGTGGCGCGGCGGGACCGGCGGATCGGGGGCTTGATGCCGAGCCGCTTCGGGTCGAAGCCGGACCACTTGTGGCCGTTCGCGAAGAACTTCTTGCGTGCCATGAGCGTCATCAGCGGCTTGGTGAAGAAGAAGACCACGACGACGTCCAGCAGCGTGGTCAGACCGAGCGTGAACGCGAAGCCCTGCACCTTGCCGACCGTCACGATGAACAGGACGGCGGCGGCGAGGAACGACACGAAGTCGGAGACCAGGATGGTGCGCCGGGCGCGCGGCCAGGCCCGCTCGACGGCGGGGCGCAGCGTGCGTCCCTCCCGGACCTCGTCACGGACGCGTTCGAAGAAGACGATGAACGAGTCCGCCGTGATGCCGATGGCGACGATGGCGCCGCAGACCGCGGGCAGGTTCAGCGCGAACTTGATGGTCGGTCCGAGCAGCGTCATGATCGTGTACGTCAGGGCCGCGGAGACCAGGAGGCTCGCGATGGCGATGAGCGACAGGCCGCGGTAGTACACCACGAGGTAGATCACGACGAGCGCGAGGCCGATGGCGCCCGCGATCAGGCCCGCCTTGAGCTGCTCGCCGCCGAGGGCCGGGCTGACCGTGGTGACGCTCTGCTCGTGGAAGGTGAGCGGCAGGGCGCCGTACGACAGGATGTTCGCCAGCTCCTTGGCGGACTCCTGGTTGAAGCTGCCGGAGATCTCGGCGTTGGCGGTCAGGGTCGTCCGGACGCTGGGGGCCGAGACGACCTCGCGGTCCATGACGATGGCGAACTGGTTCTGCGGGGGCTGCTGCGTCGAGAGCTTGCTGGTGACCTTGGCGAACTTCTTCGAGCCGTCCTTGGTGAAGTCCATGTTGACGACCCAGGTACCGCTCTGCGGATTGATCGTCGCCTGCGCCTCGTCGACGTCCTTGCCGTTGACCTCGGCCGGGGCGAGGATGAACTTGTCCCACGTCTTGCCGTCGGGGCTCTTGCCGCAGGCGACGGTCGGCTCGGACGGCTTGACGCCCTCGCCGGCCGCGCCCCGGGCCTTCTTGTCCGTGCAGTTCAGCTTGGCGAACTGCGCCTGGAGCTTGGCCGTGGCGGGATCGGCGGACGGCGTGGCCGACGGGGCCTTCTTGTCGTCCTTCTTCTTGCCGTCCTCGGCCTTGTCCTTGTCCGACGGGGGCGTGGTCGGGTCGGCCTTCAGGGCCTCGCTGACGGCACGGCCCTGGGGGGACGCGGTGGCGGTCGGGGAGGTCGCCTTGTCCGTGGCCTTGTCCGTGGCCTTGTCCGTGGCCTTGTCCGTGGCCTTGTCGGCCGCCTTTTCCTTGTCCTTCTCCTTGTCCGTCTTGGACGAGGAGCTGGGGGACGGCTCGGGGGTCGGGCCGCTGGGGGCCTGGGTGATCACCGGGCGGAAATAGAGCTGCGCGGTCGTGCCTACCTGGTCGCGGGCCTGCTTCTCGTCCGTCCCCTTGGGGATGTTGACGATGATGTTCTTCTCGCCCTGGGTCTGGACCTCGGCCTCGGAGACACCCAGACCGTTGACGCGGTTGTTGATGATGTCAACAGCCGTGTTCATGTTGGTCGGGTTGATCGCGTTCTCCTGGCCCGGCTCGTTCCTCGCCTCGAGCGTGATGCTCGTACCACCCGCGAGGTCGATGCCCAGGCGCGGTGTGGTGTGCCCGGAAAGGAACATTCCCCCGGTCAGCGCCACGAGGGCGATCAGGATGAAGGCCAGTGCGCGACCCGGTTTGCCCGGCGCGCTCTGCCTTCGGCCCTTCTTCGGTGCTGCCACCTTCTCGTTCTCCCTGTCCAACCGCCCGGCATACGGTCCGGCCCCGAGCGGTGCGGGGCGGGCCCGGGCGGGCGGCCATGAAGTGGTGTCGAGACTCGGCGCGAAATGCACGTGGTCCGGGACCCGTGGTGCGCGAGCGGCGCGCCCCCCGGCTCCCGGTCGTGACTACTTCGCGTCGGACTCGCCGTCGGTCTTCTTCGGCTTCGCGTCGTCGGCGGTGCCGGCCTCGTCGGCCGCGTCCTTCTTGCCGAGGTCGATGCGCGAGTCGTCGGAGGCGTCGGCGGGCTCGGCGGACTCGGTGAGGGAGGAGGCGTCGTCCGGAACGACGGGGGCGTCCTCGTTCAGGTCGTCCTCGGTGCCGTGCACGATGCGGTTGTACTCGTCGTCGGCCAGTACGGCGCCGATCGCGTTCTTCGCGTAAACCGCGTGGACACCGGGGGCCACCTCAAGGAGGACGGCGTCGTCGTGGACCTCCTTGACGGTGGCGTACATGCCGCCGATCGTGCGGATGCCGGTGCCGGGCTGCATGTCGTTACGCATCTGCGCGGCGGCCTGCTGCTTCTTCTTCGCCGACCGGGTCATCAGGAACATGGCCCCGATGAGCACGATGAACGGGAGGAGGGTCACGATATTCACGGGACGGAATTTCCTTCGCACGACCGCGCGAGTGAAGCGGCCTACTGGATGGGGGTGGGCACGCCGCCCGCAAAGGCGGCATCGGCGGAGTCTAAGCGAGTCCGCGCCTAACGAACAACGCTCAGCATGGCACCGCAGTTCCTCGCCACACGACTCCCCGTGCCGTTGTGGCGCGGTTGCGCCGTCGTCCTGCCGCCGTCACGACCCGAACAGGTCCTGCTGTCCCTTTCCGCCCGTCTGCCGCGGGGGCACGAGCCCCAGGTGCGCCCAGGCCGCCGGGGTGGCCACGCGCCCGCGCGGGGTGCGGGCCAGCAGCCCTTCGCGCACCAGGAAGGGCTCGGCCACCTCCTCGACGGTCTCGCGCTCCTCCCCCACGGCGACCGCGAGGGTCGACAGGCCGACGGGCCCGCCGCCGAACAGCTTGAGCAGGGCCTGCAGGACGGCGCGGTCCAGACGGTCGAGGCCGCGTCCGTCGACCTCGTAGACCGCGAGGGCCGCGCCCGCGATGTCACGGTCGATCACCCCGTCGGCCTTGACCTGGGCGTAGTCCCGCACGCGGCGCAGGAGGCGGTTGGCGATGCGGGGGGTGCCGCGCGAGCGGCCCGCGATCTCGGCGGCGCCGGCCACGTCGATCTCCACGTCGAGCAGCTGGGCGGAGCGGTGGACGACCCGCTCCAGCTCGGCCGGTTCGTAGAACTCCATGTGGGCCGTGAAGCCGAACCGGTCGCGCAGCGGCGGCGGCAGCAGACCCGCGCGCGTGGTGGCGCCGACCAGGGTGAAGGGCGGCAGTTCGAGGGGGATGGCGGTGGCGCCGGGGCCCTTGCCGACGATGACGTCGACCCGGAAGTCCTCCATCGCCATGTACAGCATCTCCTCGGCGGGCCGCGACATGCGGTGGATCTCGTCGAGGAAGAGGACCTCGCCCTCCTGGAGGGAGGAGAGGATCGCCGCGAGGTCGCCCGCGTGCTGGATGGCCGGGCCGCTGGTGATGCGGATCGGGGCGCCCATCTCGGCGGCGATGATCATCGAGAGGGTCGTCTTGCCGAGGCCGGGGGCTCCGGAGAGCAGGACGTGGTCGGCGGTGGCGCCCCGCGCGCGGGCCGCCCGCAGGACGAGGTCGAGCTGCTCGCGGACCTTCTCCTGGCCGATGAACTCGCCCAGGTCCTTGGGGCGCAGGGCGGCCTCGACGGCCTGATCCTCGCCGTCGGCGGACGCACCGACGAGCCGCTCGGCCGCTGCGGCAGCTTCGTCGGTCGTGTCGTCCCAGTTCATGCGGTGTGCCTCGCGATGCGGTTCAGGGGGTGGCGGCTGGTGCGGTACGGGGTGGTGGACGGACGCTAGCGGGTGCGGTTCAGGGTCTGGAGCGCGGCCTTGAGGAGCCGGCCGACCTGCGGGGTGCCCTCGGCGGCCTCGGCCTGCGGGGTGACGGCGGCGACGGCCTCGTCGGCCTCGCGCGTGGCGTATCCGAGGCCGATGAGCGCGGCGTGCAGCTGCTCGCGCCAGCCGGAGGTGACGGGGGTACCGACGGCGGGGCCGCCGGTGCCGAGGGGCTCGCCGAGGCGGTCCTTGTACTCCAGGAGGAGCTTCTGGGCGCCCTTCTTGCCGATGCCGGGCACGGCGGTCAGCGCCTTCTCGTCGCCGGTGGAGACGGCGCGGCGCAGGGCGTCGGGGCTGTGCACGGCGAGCATGGCCAGGGCCAGGCGGGGGCCGACGCCGCTCGCGGTCTGGAGCAGCTCGAAGGTCTGGCGCTCGTCGTCGTCCGCGAAGCCGTACAGGGTGAGGGAGTCCTCCCGTACGACCAGCGAGGTGGCGAGCTTGGCCGGCCGGCCCACCCGGAGCGTGGAGAGGGTGTTCGGCGTGCACTGCACGGCCATGCCGATGCCGCCGACCTCGACCACCGCGGCATCGGGGGCGAGGGCGGCGACGGGGCCGCTGACGAAGGCGATCATGCGGTACGGCCTTTCTGGGCTGTGGGGGTCTTGGCCGCGTGCTGGGCGACGGCCTGCTGGAGTCTGTTCCGGGCGACGGCCTGCTGGAGGCGGTTTTGCGCCGGCGCGCGCCAGATGTGGCAGATGGCGAGGGCGAGGGCGTCCGCGGCGTCGGCGGGCTTGGGCGGTGCGTCGAGCCGCAGGAGGCGGGTGACCATCGCGCCGACCTGGGCCTTGTCGGCCCGCCCACTGCCGGTGACGGCCGCCTTGACCTCGCTGGGGGTGTGCAGGACGACGGGGATGCCGCGGCGGGCGGCGCACAGCATGGCGACGGCGCTGGCCTGGGCGGTGCCCATGACCGTGCGGACGTTGTGCTGGCTGAACACGCGCTCCACGGCGAGGACTTCGGGGCGGTACTCGTCGAGCCACTGCTCGATGCCCTGCTCGACGGCGACCAGCCGCAGGCCCAACTCGGCGTCGGCCGGAGTCCGCACGACACCGACGCCGCGCATGGTCAACGGTCGTCCGGCGACGCCCTCGACGACACCGACACCGCACCGGGTCAGCCCCGGGTCGACCCCCAACACGCGCACGTACGCCCCTCCCCTCGCCTGTCCGTGCAGGTTATCGGGTCCCTCTGACAACGCGACGGGCCGACGGGGTGTGTCCCGTCGGCCCTTGCGCGCCCTGCGGGGACGCGGAGAACTGCGCGAGCGACCACGAACGAGCCGCGGCCGGATCGCCGGTGACCCGGCGGAGCGCTTACGCGTCGACCTGCGCCATGACCTCGTCGGAGACGTCGAAGTTGGCGAAGACGTTCTGCACGTCGTCGCTGTCCTCCAGGGCGTCGATCAGCTTGAAGATCTTGCGGGCGCCCTCTTCGTCCAGCTCGACCTGCATGGTGGGCACGAAGTTGGCGTCGGCCGAGTCGTAGTCGATGCCGGCCTCCTGGAGCGCGGTGCGCACCGCGACCAGGTCGGTGGCCTCGCTGAGCACCTCGAAGCTCTCACCGAGGTCGTTGACCTCTTCGGCGCCGGCGTCCAGGACCGCGCCGAGCACGTCGTCCTCGCTCAGGTCGCCCTCGCCCTTGGGGACGATGACGACGCCCTTGCGGTGGAAGAGGTACGACACGGAGCCGGGGTCGGCCATCGAGCCGCCGTTGCGCGTCATCGCGACGCGGACGTCGGACGCGGCGCGGTTGCGGTTGTCGGTGAGGCACTCGATGAGCACCGCGACCCCGTTCGGGCCGTAGCCCTCGTACATGATCGTCTCGTAGTCGGCGCCACCGGCCTCGAGACCGGCGCCGCGCTTGACCGCAGAGTCGATGTTCTTGTTCGGGACCGAGCTCTTCTTGGCCTTCTGGATGGCGTCGAACAGGGTCGGGTTACCGGCGGGGTCGGCACCGCCGGTACGCGCCGCGACCTCGATGTTCTTGATCATCTTCGCGAAGAGCTTGCCGCGCTTGGCGTCGATCACGGCCTTCTTGTGCTTCGTCGTAGCCCATTTAGAGTGGCCGGACATCTGCCTGTCTCCTTCGCGTTACCCAACAACCAGTAGGAACTCTCCCAGACCGTAAGGCTCCGGGGTCCCCGGAGATCCTACAAGGATCCCGCGCGCCCGTTCCCCCGCACCATCTCCACGAACAGCGCGTGCAGACGGTGGTCGCCCGTGAGTTCGGGGTGGAAGGACGTGGCGAGCGCGTTGCCCTGGCGTACGGCGACGATGTGGCCCTCGTGCTCGGCGAGCACCTCCACCTGCGCGCCGACCGACTCCACCCAGGGCGCGCGGATGAAGACACCCTCGACGGGGGCGCCCTCGACGCCCTTGACGCCGACCGCGGCCTCGAAGGACTCGTTCTGCCGCCCGAAGGCGTTGCGGCGCACGATCATGTCGATGCCGCCCACCGTCTCCTGGCCCGAGCGCGGGTCGAGGATCTTGTCGGCGAGCATGATCATGCCCGCGCAGGTGCCGTAGACCGGCATGCCCGCGCGCACCCGCGCACGCAGGGGCTCCATGACGCCGAAAAGGGCCGCCAGCTTGGAGATGGTGGTGGACTCGCCGCCGGGGATGACCAGGCCGTCGACCTCGGCCAGCTCTTCGGGGCGCCGCACCGGCCTGGCCAGGGCGTCCGCCGAGGCCAGGGCGATCAGGTGCTCCCGTACGTCCCCCTGAAGGGCGAGGACGCCCACTACGGGAGTGGTCATCACCAGCCTCGGTTCGCGTAGCGCTCGGTCTCGGGCAGGGTGTCGCAGTTGATGCCGACCATGGCCTCGCCGAGGTTGCGGGAGGCGTCCGCGATGATCTTCGGGTCGTCGTAGAAGGTGGTGGCCTTCACGATGGCGGCGGCACGCTTGGCCGGGTCGCCGGACTTGAAGATGCCGGAGCCGACGAAGACGCCCTCGGCGCCGAGCTGGCGCATCAGGGCGGCGTCGGCCGGGGTGGCGACGCCACCGGCGGAGAAGAGCACGACCGGCAGCTTGCCCAGCTCGGCGGTCTCCTTGACCAGCTCGTAGGGGGCGCGCAGCTCCTTGGCGGCGGCGTACAGCTCGTTGTTGTCGTAGCCGCGCAGGCGGGCGATCTCGTTCTTGATCTGGCGCAGGTGGCGGACGGCCTCGACGACGTTGCCGGTGCCGGCCTCGCCCTTGGAGCGGATCATGGCCGCGCCCTCGGCGATGCGGCGCAGGGCCTCGCCCAGGTTGGTGGCGCCGCACACGAACGGCGTGGTGAAGGCGAACTTGTCGCTGTGGTTGACCTCGTCGGCCGGGGTGAGGACCTCGGACTCGTCGATGTAGTCGACGCCGAGGGACTGCAGGACCTGGGCCTCGACGAAGTGCCCGATGCGGGACTTGGCCATGACCGGGATCGAGACGGCCTCGATGATCTCCTCGATCATGTTCGGGTCCGACATCCGGGCCACGCCGCCGTCCTTGCGGATGTCGGCGGGCACCCGCTCCAGCGCCATGACGGCCACGGCGCCGGCGTCCTCGGCGATCTTCGCCTGCTCGGCGTTGACGACGTCCATGATCACGCCGCCCTTGAGCTGCTCGGCCATGCCGCGCTTCACGCGCGCGGTGCCGGTCTCGGGCGTCGGGTTGCTGGTGGAGGGGGTGCTGGACACGGGGTTGACCTCACTCGCTGAAGAGAAGTTTCTGCACTTCCGAGGAAACGCCCGTCCACCAGGCCACAGCAAGGGCCAATGGATGACCGGTGGCTCATTTTTCCAGGGCGCCGCTGGTCGGTACCGCGCCCGGACGCCCTACCCGGCGGGGCGGTCGGCCAGCGCCGTCGGCGGCTCGTCGTCCATCTCGAACGCCAGCGGGAAGGGCGCGTGCCCCGCGAGGCGGAACCAGCGGACCGTGCGGTGCCTGCGCAGGGCGCGGGCGGCGCGTACGGAGTCGTTGTGGAAGCGCCGGGCCATCGGCACCCGGCGCACGGCCGCGGCCAGTTCGGTGGCCGCCTCGTCCCCGCCGGGGGCCTCGCGTACCGCCTCGACCTGCTGGACCTCGCCGAAGATGGCCCGCAGCGCCTGGCTCAGCTCGCTCTCGGCGACCTCGCGCTGCTCCTCCTCGGCCTGCCGCGCCGCGTGCGCCGCCTCGTACAGCACGATCGAGGCGGCCGGGTCGAGCACTCCGGAGGTGGCCAGTTCCTGGGCGACCGAGGCCCGGCGCAGCAGCTGGGCGTCGAGGGCCGCGCGGGAGGCGTCGATGCGGGCGTGCAGCCGGTCCAGCCGGCCCGCAGTCCAGCTCAGGTAGAGGCCTACCGCGAAGAGGACTGCCGCGATCCAGATCAAAGTGGAGGTCACGGGCCTACACGCTAGTCCCCTCGGGGGGCCGGGCCCGCAGCCGGGGACCGGCGGGGGTTCAGGACGTCAGTCCCTGGCCAGTCCGAACCGCGCCCGCAGCCCCGAGCGTTCGTCCTCCGCGACCGAGGCCGCGCCGTCCGTCACCGTCTCGTACACCGCGAGGATGTCCGCGGCGACGGTCGACCAGTCGAAGCGCCGCACATGCGCGCTGCCGCGCTCCCGCAGCCCCTCGCGGCGCCCGGGATCGGCGAGGAGGCGCACCGCCGCCTTGGCGAGCGAGTCGGCGTCCTCGTTGCCGAACAGGTCGCCGGCCGCACCGTGGTCGAGGACCTGGGCGAAGGCGTCCAGGTCGCTGGCGAGTACCGGCGCGCCCGCGGACATCGCCTCGACCAGGATGATCCCGAAGCTCTCGCCGCCGGTGTTCGGCGCCACGTACAGGTCGACGCTGCGCAGCAGCCGCGCCTTGTCCTCGTCGCTGACCATGCCGAGGAACTCCACCCGGGAGCGCAGGCCGGCGGGGAGCGTGGTCACCGCCTCGTCCTCGTCGCCGCGTCCGGCGACCAGCAGGCGCGCGTCCGGCCGCTCGGCGAAGATCTGCGGCAGCGCCTTCATGAGGACGGGCAGCCCCTTGCGGGGCTCGTCGATGCGGCCGATGAAGCCGATGGTCCCGCCCTGCCACTCGGGCCTCGGCTCGGCCTTCGCGAAGAAGTCGATGTCGACGCCGTTGGGGATGACGACCGCGTCACCGCCCAGGTGTTCGACGAGGGTGCGGCGCGCGTACTCGCTCACGGCGATGCGGGCGCTGATCTTCTCCAGGGCGGGCTGGAGGATCGGGTAGGCGGCGAGCATGGCGCGGGAGCGCGGGTTGGACGTGTGGAACGTCGCGACGATGGGGCCCTGGGCCGCCCAGCACGCGAGCAGCCCGAGCGAGGGCGAGGTCGGCTCGTGGATGTGGATGACGTCGAAGGTGCCGTCGTGCAGCCAGCGGCGTACGCGGGCGGCCGACAGGAAGCCGAAGTTGAGCCGCGCGACCGAGCCGTTGTAGGGCACGGGGACGGCGCGGCCCGCCGAGACGACATACGGCGGCAGCGGGGTCTCGTCATCGGCCGGGGCGAGGACGGACACCTCGTGCCCCAGGCGGATGAGGTGCTCCGCCAGATCGCGGATGTGGAACTGGACGCCGCCCGGCACGTCCCACGAGTAGGGGCAGACGATGCCGATCCTCACGAGGACTCCCCCGCAGCGGGGCCGCCGGGGCGGGGCTCCAGGTCGGCGAGCCACAGCCGTTGCAGCATGTGCCAGTCCTCCGGGTGGTCGGCGATACCGGTGGCGAAGGCGTCTGCCAGCGCCTGCGTCATGGCAGACGTCTTCTCGGCGCGGGTACCTGTCTCGGGGACGTCGACGGGCGGGTGGATCCGGCCCCGCATGACGGGCCCGTCGTACCAGAGGGTCACCGGGAGCAACGCCGCGCCGGTGTGCTGGGCCAGCATCGCGGGTCCGCCGGGCATCCGGGCGGTGTCCCCGAAGAACTTCACCTCGACCCCGGAGGCCGACAGATCGCGGTCCGCGACGAGGCAGACCAGGCCGCCCGCGCGGAGCCGGCGGGCGAGCGTGCCGAAGGCGGCGCCGCCGGTGTGCGGCAGGACCTCCATGCCGAGGCTCTCACGGTAGGCGACGAAGCGGTCGTAGAGCGACTCGGGCTTCAGGCGCTCGGCGACGGTGGTGAACGGGGTGTCCAGCTTCGCTGCGACCCAGGCGCCCGCGAGGTCCCAGTTGCCGAGGTGCGGCAGGGCGACGACGACGCCCTTGCCCGCTTCGAGCCCGGCGGTCAGGTGGTGCACGCCCTTGACGTCGACACCGTCCCTGACGCGCTCCCTGCTCCAGGACGGCAGCCGGAAGGACTCCATCCAGTAGCGCAGGTACGAACGCATGCCCGCCCGGGAAAGCTCCGCGAGCCGCTCGGGAGTGGCGTCGGGCACCACGCGCGCGAGGTTGGACTCCAGGCGCAGCACGCCCGTGCCGCGGCGCTTCCAGACGGTGTCGGCGATGGTCCTGCCGAGCCGCTCGGCGACCGGCTCGGGGAGCTTCTTGACGGTGCTCCAGCCGAGGCCGTACAGCCCGTCGGTGAGTCGGTCCTTCACTGCGCGGCCTCGTTCCCCTGGCCCGGGGCGGCCGTGGCGGCGTCCGCCTCCGCGGACTCGCGGCGCACGGTGACGACCCGCTGGACGAGCGTGACCAGGCTGCCCACGGCGACGATCCACAGGGCGATGGGCAGCAGCACCTGGATGCCGGGGACACCGAACTTGTGGAGCCCGGACAAGCCCGCGGCGACCAGCGAGATCACCAGCCGCTCGGCGCGCTCGACCAGGCCGTTGACGGCGACGGGCAACCCGATCGCCTCACCGCGCGCCTTGGTGTACGACACGACCTGACCGCTCGCCAGACAGAAGATGGAGACGGCGCACAGGATGTTGTCGTCGCCACGACCGGCGTACCACAGGGCGAGGCCACCGAAGATCGCGCTGTCGGCCACCCGGTCGAGGGTGGAGTCCAGGAAGGCGCCCCAGCGGCTCGAGCGGCCGAGCTGGCGGGCCATGTTGCCGTCGACGAGGTCCGAGAAGACGAACAGCGTGATGACGATGGTGCCCCAGAAGAACTCGCCACGGGGGAAGAAGACCAGCGCTCCCGCCACCACACCGGCCGTGCCGATGAAGGTCACCGCGTCGGGGCTGACCCCGCGGCGGATGAGAAACGCGGCGAACGGTGTGAGGACACGCGTGAAGAATGCACGCGCGTACTTGTTCAGCATGGCCTTCCCGAGGGGTCGGTGCGCCGCGTGGCCCCGTTGGCCACCGGCCGACCCATCGTAGTCACGCCCCTGACGGACCGGCTCGCCCCCTCACGATCACGTACGACGTATGGACGCACCGGGACCCGGGTGGAAAGCTCGAAAGCACCACGGGCGCCACCGCAGCAGCCCCGCACCGGGCCCCGCGCGTCCGCGAGCAGCCGGCATCCCCGAGGGGGCTGAGCCTCCTTGACCGCGCACGTGACCGGGAGGCAAGGCATGGGCGACAAGGCGCACGCACACCCCGGAGCCGCCGGCAGGGCGGTGACGGCCGACCACCCCTCCTCCGTACGGAACGTGGTGCTGGTCGGCCACAGCGGCTCGGGCAAGACCACCTTGGTGGAGGCCCTCGCGCTGACCGCGGGGGCGGTGAACCGGGCGGGCCGCGTCGAGGACGGCACCACCGTCTCCGACCACGACGAGATGGAGCGCCGCCGACAGCGCTCGGTGCAGCTGTCCCTGGTGCCCGTCGCATGGGACGGCATCAAGGTCAATCTGCTGGACACCCCCGGGTACGCCGACTTCGTCGGGGAGCTGAGGGCCGGTCTGCGCGCCGCGGACGCGGCCCTCTTCGTCGTCTCGGCGGCGGAGGGTACCGAGGGCATCACGGGCGCGACCCGCATGGTGTGGGAGGAGTGCGCGGCGGTCGGCATGCCGCGGGCCATCGTGGTCACGCACCTGGACTCGGCCCGCGCGGACTTCGCGGACATCACGCGCCGCTGCGCCGAGGCGTTCGGCGCCGACGACCCGGACGCCGTGCTGCCGCTGTATCTGCCGCTCCACGGCGAGCAGGGCCCCGACGGGCACGCGCCGGTGACCGGTCTGGTCGGCCTGCTCTCGCAGCGCGTGTACGACTACGCCTCCGGGGAGCGCAAGGAGTCCGAGCCGGGTGCGGACCAGCTGCCGCCGCTCCGGGAGGCACGCGAGAAGCTGATCGAGGGGATCATCGCCGAGAGCGAGGACGAGTCGCTCATGGACCGCTATCTCGGCGGCGAGGACATCGACTTCAAGACACTCGTGGACGACTTGGAGCGTGCCGTTGCGCGCGGCGTCTTCCACCCCGTGCTCGCCGCCGCCCCGGCCGCCGAGGGTGCCCGGCAGGGCATCGGCACCGTCGAGCTCCTGGAGCTGGTCACGGGCGGCTTCCCGACCCCGCTGGAGCACCCCGTACCGGCCGTGGCCACACCGGACGGCACGGCACGCCCCCGGCTCACCTGCGATCCGCAGGGCCCTTTGGCGGCCGAGGTCGTCAAGACCGCCTCCGACCCGTATGTCGGCCGGATCTCGCTCGTACGCGTCTTCTCCGGCACCCTGCGCCCCGACGAGACGGTGCATGTCTGCGGGCACGGGCCGGGCGGGCGGGGCCAGGAGGGCCGCTCCCTCCTGGAAGCCGACGAGCGGGTCGGCGCGCTCTCCTCCCCCTTCGGCAAACAGCAGCGCCCGCTGACCCGGTGCGTGGCGGGCGACATGGCGTGCGTGGCCAAGCTGCACCGCGCGGAGACGGGCGACACGCTGTCGGGCAAGGACGACCCGCTCCTCATGGAGCCCTGGGACATGCCCGATCCGCTGCTGCCGCTCGCCGTCCAGGCGCACAGCAAGGCGGATGAGGACAAGCTCTCGCAGGGACTCTCGCGCCTGGTGGCCGAGGATCCGACGATGCGGCTGGAACAGAATCCGGACACCCACCAGCTGGTCCTGTGGTGTCTGGGCGAGGCGCACGCCGACGTGGCCCTGGAGCGGCTGCGCAGCCGGTACGGCGTGCAGGTCGACGTCGTGGCGCACAGGGTCGGCCTCCGGGAGACGTTCGCGGACAGGGCGGTGGGGCGCGGCCGCCATGTGAAGCAGTCCGGTGGGCACGGCCAGTACGCGATCTGCGAGATCGAGGTGGAGCCGCTGCCGGGCGGCAGCGGCGTCGAGTTCGTCGACAAGGTCGTCGGCGGCGCGGTCCCGCGGCAGTTCGTCCCGTCCGTCGAGAAGGGTGTGCGCGCACAGGCGGCGAAGGGCGTGGCCTGCGGGTACGCGCTGGTCGACGTGCGGGTCACGCTGCTGGACGGCAAGGCGCACTCGGTGGACTCCTCCGACGCCGCGTTCCAGACGGCGGGCGCGCTCGCGCTGCGGGAGGCGGCGGCCGGCGCCGGGATCCACCTGCTCGAACCGGTCGCCGAGGTGCGGGTGCTGGTCGGCGACGACCACGTCGGCGCGGTCATGAGCGATCTGTCGGGCCGCCGCGGCCGGGTGGTCGGGACCGAGCAGGCGCCCGGTGGCCGTACGTTCGTCCGCGCGGAGGTCCCCGAGATCGAGATCGGCCGGTACGCCGTGGATCTGCGCTCCCTCTCCCAGGGCACCGGACGCTTCAGCCGGGTGTACGCCCGCCACGAGCCGATGCCGGCGCAGCTGTCGGAGCGGTTCCGCGAACAGGCGCGGACCGCCCCGTAGTTGTACCGGCGTGCGCGGAGCGGCCCGCCCCGCGCCCGGCGGGCGGGCGGCCCCCCGGCGCCCCCTGACGGATGTCGGTGCTCCCCGATACGCTGATGACCTGATCAACGGATGCGCGGGACGGCAACAGGTGTGCCGGACAAGGAAGTCGGGAAGAGCCGGGGCGAAGGCGTCGCGGCGAGGGGGCGGCAGTGGCGGACGATGGATTCGACTTCAGGCCCGGGGCCCAGGTCCCGCTCTCGGGGGCCGCGGGGCAGACGGCGGCGACGCACGCCCTCGCCTCGGCCGCGTACCGCGACGGGGACGTCGAGGAGATCCTGAAGGCCAACGGCGAGTGGCACAAGTCCGTGGTGAAGCCCGGCATGTTCTCGCTGTTCAAGCCGAGCCTCGGCGAGGCGTTCGCGCGGACCGTGCAGGTGCGGATGCTCGGCGGCGGCCGCAAGCCGCTCATCCAGTCCTTCGGGATAGAGCCGCAGTCGGTGGTGGAGCACTGCCTCGCGGCCAACCGCATCCGCAAGGAGCGCGACAGCTGGCTCACGGCCGTGATGGTCCTGTGCGGGGTGTTGTTCCTGCCCGGCCTGTTCGTGTGGCTGCTCGTCTTCACCATCAGGCGCCAGGTCGCCAAGAACGACAACAAGCGCGCGGGCGCGCTGGCCACGACCGTCCTGGTCGCCATGGGCGTGCTGGCCGCCCTGGCCCTGCTCAAGCTGCCGTTCGACGGCTTCTGGGCGTGGTATCTGCGAGCGGCGATCGTCCTGCCGGTGGTGGGCTGGTTCTGGGCCAAGCAGATCGCCGAGCGCACCGCCAGGGACATGCGCGACCGGTGGGCGAGCCTGCTCTCGGGCGGCGGCATCGGCGCCAAGATCCCCGAGGCGGTGCCCGGCAGCCCCGGGGAGACGGCCGCCGAGCGGCTCCGCCAGGGCCTGGCCAGGCTCTCCGCCGAGCAGCAGAGCAACTCCGTGTTCTACGCCGGGCCCAAGGGCATACTGGGCATGGGGACACGCTGGGGCAGCTGGCAGCTGGCCGAGGAGCTGGTGCCCGCCGAGGACGGCAAGGAGATCCACCCCTTCCGCAGCTGGGACGTCATAAGGGCGGTGCACGACCAGCTCCGCATGCTGGAGCGCGGCCCGCTGCACACCGGCGGCTTCCCCACCCCGTCGATAAACCACTGGATCGTCTCCCCCATCGGGGAGAACGCCGGATCGGTGGCCCGCCCCACCGGCACGGACGTCGAGGCCTTCCAGATCCGCGGCCACGAGATACAGCGCATCTGCAACGAACAGCAGTTCGGCAGCGGTGACCGGCACTACCTGGGCGTCCAGTTCACGCTCTGGGACGGCCAGTTGGTCATCACGATGCTCATCACGGTCACCGTGCTGCACGAGACGCTGCGCATCGAGGTCACCGGGCACGCCCTCGGCCCGGTGCACCCCCTGTTCACCACCAAGCCCGAGCCCAAGACGAAGACGGTCTCCAAGGCCATCAAGTTCTGGGAGACGGTCGACCGCAACCTGCCCCTGGTCGACGCCGACGAGGTGGTGCGCCTGGCCGTGCGCGCCCCGTTCACCTGGTACCCGCCGCTCCTGGACCACCTCGGCGGCAAGCTCGTTCTGCCCGAGCCCTTCGGTCTGCGGCACGCCTGGGCCGACAAGCCGTGGCGGCACCGCTTCATGGCCGACGACGCGCTGCGCGCCGCCACCCCGGTGCTGCGCGTGGTCCACTCGGCGGCGATCAAGGTCCTCGCGGAGAACGGCGTGAACACCGAGAAGTTCGGCACCCGCTCCGGCTTCCTCAGCGGCGCGATCCAGGACCCGATGCCGAGGAAGGCGGACGTGTACGACGCGTGAGGGCGGCTAGGGCGCGACAGTGGGCCAGGCGCTCGCGAGCATCGTGCGGGTGTCGGCGAGCAGCTGCGGCAGCACCTTCGTGTGGCCCACGACGGGCATGAAGTTGGTGTCGCCGCCCCAGCGGGGTACGACGTGCTGGTGCAGGTGGGCGGCGATTCCGGCGCCCGCCACCGCTCCCTGGTTCATGCCGATGTTGAAGCCGTGCGCGCCGGACGCGCTGCGCAGGGCCGTCATCGCCTGCTTGGTCAGCTCGCCCAGTTCCGCCGTCTCGGGGCCGGTCAGGTCGGTGTAGTCGGCGACGTGCCGGTAGGGCACGACCATCAGGTGGCCGCCGTTGTACGGGTAGAGGTTCAGCACCGCGTACACCTGCTCGCCGCGGGCGATCACCAGCCCGTCCTCGTCGGACTTGGCCGGGATGGAGCAGAAGGGGCAGCCGTCGTCGGCCCCCGGGCCCGTGGGCTTGTTCTCGCCCTGGATGTACGCCATCCGGTGGGGCGTCCACAGGCGCTGGAACGCGTCCTGCGTACCCACTCCGATCTGCTGCTCCGGCTCACTCGTCATGGTGGTCAGCATATTCCCCGGCGAGCACGTGCCGAGGGGCGGCCCCGCACGGGACCGCCCCTCATGTCCCCGCCGGCGCGGGGAGCAGGTCACACCTGTACGCGGCGCTCCACCACGTCGACGAGCTTGGCGATGGCCTCGTCACGGGCGATGCCGTTCTCCTGCGACCCGTCCCGGTAGCGGAAGGACACCGCGCCCGCGTTCATGTCGTCGTCGCCGACGATGACCATGAACGGCACCTTGCTGCGCTGAGCGTTGCGGATCTTCTTCTGCATGCGGTCCGAGGAGGCGTCCACCTCGACCCGCAGCCCGCGCTTCCTGGCCTCCTCCGCGAATTCCTGGAGGTAGGGCACGTGCGCGTCGCCGACCGGGATACCGATGGCCTGTACCGGGGCGAGCCACGCCGGGAACGCGCCCGCGTAGTGCTCCAGGAGCACCCCGAAGAACCGCTCGATCGAACCGAACAGCGCGCGGTGCAGCATGACGGGCTGCTGCTTGGAACCGTCCGCCGAGGTGTACTCGAGGCCGAACCGCTTGGGCTGGTTGAAGTCGACCTGGAGGGTCGACATCTGCCAGGACCGCCCGATCGCGTCCCGCGCCTGCACCGAGATCTTCGGGCCGTAGTAGGCGGCGCCGCCCGGGTCCGGCACCAGCGGAAGGCCCTGCTTCTCGGCCGCCTGACGCAGCGCCTCGGTGGCCTCCGCCCAGTCCTCCTCGGAGCCGATGAACTTGTCGGAGTCGTCGCGGGTGGACAGCTCCAGCTCGAACTCGTTCAGGCCGTAGTCGCGCAGCAGGTCCAGGACGAAGGTGAGGAGCTTGTCGAGCTCCTCGCCCATCTGCTCCTTGGTGCAGTAGATGTGCGAGTCGTCCTGCGTGAAGCCGCGCGAGCGGGTCAGGCCGTGCACGACACCCGACTTCTCGTAGCGGTAGACCGTGCCGAACTCGAAGAGCCGCAGGGGCAGTTCGCGGTAGGAGCGGCCGCGCGACTTGAAGATGAGGTTGTGCATGGGGCAGTTCATCGCCTTCAGGCGGTAGTTCTGCCCGTCGAACTCGATCGGCGGGAACATGCCCTCCGCGTAGTGCGGCAGGTGGCCGGACGTCTCGAAGAGGTGCTCCTTCGAGATGTGCGGGGTGTTCACGAACTCGTAGCCCGAGTCCTCGTGCCGCTTGCGGGAGTAGTCCTCCATCACCTTGCGGATCACGCCGCCCTTGGGGTGGAAGACCGCGAGGCCCGGGCCCAGCTCCTCCGGGAAGGAGAAGAGGTCCAGCTCGGCGCCGAGCTTGCGGTGGTCGCGCTTCTCGGCCTCGACGAGGAACTCCAGGTGCGCCTTCAGCTCGTCCTTCGAGGGCCAGGCGGTGCCGTAGATGCGCTGGAGCTGCGGGTTCTTCTCGCTGCCGCGCCAGTAGGCGGCGGCGGAGCGCATCAGCTTGAACGCGGGGATGTTCCGGGTGGTGGGCAGGTGCGGGCCTCGGCAGAGGTCCTTCCAGCACAGCTCGCCGGTCTTCGCGTCGATGTTGTCGTAGATGGTCAGCTCGCCGGCGCCGACCTCGGCGTCCGCGCCGTCGGCGGCGTTCGCCGCGTTGCCCTTGAGGCCGATCAGCTCCAGCTTGTACGGCTCGTCGGCCAGCTCCACGCGGGCGTCGTCGTCGTTGGTGACGCGGCGCGAAAAACGCTGGCCCCGCTTCTGGATCTCCTGCATCTTCTTCTCGATGCGCTTGAGGTCCTCGGGGGTGAACGG
The DNA here is from genome assembly GCF_055581265.1 of Streptomyces sp. NPDC031466. NCBI lineage: Bacteria > Bacillati > Actinomycetota > Actinomycetes > Kitasatosporales > Streptomycetaceae > Streptomyces > Streptomyces sp. NPDC031466. The sequence goes on along the minus strand of NZ_JBVIJT010000008.1, from coordinate 333,984 downwards.
CTCCTTGACGTCGAAGTCGTAGTAGAAGCCGTCCCGGATGGGCGGGCCGATGCCCAGCTTGGCGTCGGGGAACAGCTCCTGCACGGCCTGCGCCATGACGTGCGCGGTCGAGTGGCGCAGGATGTTCAGGCCGTCCTCGGAGGAGATCTCGACGGGCTCGATCTCGTCGCCGTCGGCGACGGCGTACGCCAGGTCCTTCAGCTCGCCGGCCACGCGGGCGGCGACGACGGTGCGCTCACCGGGGAAGAGGTCGGCGGCCGTAGTGCCCGTCGTCACCACGCGCTCTTCCCGCTCGGAATCGCGTTGGATGATCACACGGACGTCTGACACCGGTCTCTCCTTGCAGAAGGGGGGTGCGGCGCTCTCTGATGCGCGCGCACTAGGGATCGTACCGAGCCAGGGGCTCCCGCCGCGAAACGGATCTTCCCGGCCGCCCGGAAGCGGCCCCTCCGCCTCGGCTCCCGGTCAGTCGGAGCGGTAGGTGTCACCGGTGCCGTACGTCCCCTCCGCGTCCCTCTCCTCCCCGTACGTGCCGTCGAAGAAGTCGAGGTTCTCCTGGAGCGACTTCTTGAGATGGTCCCGGTCGGCCTCGTGCAGCCGGACGGGGGCCACGCCGGTCGCCCCGGTGAGCCTGCGGAAACCGCCCCGACTCTCCAGCCGCCCGTGCACCCTGATCGGCAGCCCGACCAGATGCGCGTGGCCCGCGACGCGGTATGCCTCCTCGTCCAGGGTCATCCGTACGTGCGGGATCTCCGCCCCCGCGATCACCCGCAGCCGCACCGCGCCCGCACCGCCCGTCGAGGAGCGGCGCATGCGGACGACGGTCCCGGTGATCCGCACCGGCACCGACGGTTCGTCGCGCAGGTAGCGGGCGCCCGCCTCGCGCAGCACGGTCAGGTCACCGGGCGAGAACTCGACGGGCCCGGCGTGCGCCGCGCAGCCCTCCGGCACGCCCGCGCCGGGCGCCCACTCCACTCCGACGCGCGCCCCTTCGGTGCCGCGTACCAGCGCGATGACGGCCTCGGTCAGCTCGTGGCTGACGCCCGCCGCCACGGCGCCGTCGAAGGCGTCCATGCCGCCGGTGGCGCGCTGGTAGTCGACGGCTTCCCTGGTGGCGTACAGCGCCTGGTGCAGTCGGACCGCGAGCGGCCGCCCGCTCGCGACGGGCACGAACGCGGTCAGCCGCTGCCCGCCGGGATCGGAGGCCACCAGGATGTCCTCCAGGGCCGCGGTGGCGGGCCTGCGGTGCCGCGCCCCGTGGTACCCGGCGCACGCCCGCGCGGCGAGCGCGCCGGCCAGCAGCATCCGGCGGGCCGCGGTGCGCAGGCGCTCCTCCACCGGCCAGGTCGCCGCCCCCGCGGGGTCCCGTCGGCACGTCCCGTGACCAGCGGATCTCGTCGCTGGGCACGGCGAGCCCCACCAGCACGTCACGGGCGGCCGGGGAGCCGCTGCGGGAGAGCGCGAGGAGGGCCTCGCCGAGGAGATCGTCGCAGTCGGGGTAGGCCCGGCTCTCCGGGACGAGGAGGCTGGTGCCGCTGCCGCCGGGCCCGGGCGGTGTCCACCGGGCGTAGCGGCCGGGGGCCCGACCACGCCGCTGCCAGCCGTGCCGGGCGAGCAGCGCGCCGAGCACCGCCGGATCGATCGTGCCGGGGTCGTGGGGGCGGTGCATCAGGGTCTCCCTCCCGTCCCGACGCGCGTCATGATCTCGCAGAGCGCGCGGTCGTCGAAGATCCGCGAGGTCGGGATGCGCACGGTGGTCCTGCGCCGGCCGGTCACGGGGTGGCCGGCCAGATTGGTCCAGTAGCAGCAGTGGCGCAGATCGAGCCGGTCGTGACCGGCGCGCAGCCAGTCCTCCCGCGATCTGGGCACGAGCATGACGACCAGGATCTTGTGGACCGATACCGGCGAGCGGGCGAGCTTCTCCAGGTGCGGGTTGTCGAGCGTGAAGGAGAAGGCGGGCCGCGCCGGGTCGGGCCGTACCTGGTACGTGCACTTGAGCTGGACCTTGATGGTGACCTCGTCGTCGACCGTGTGCCCGGGGGCGCTGTGGCTGACGTGCCAGTCGATGCCGTTGTCCGGGAAGGGCTGGGAGAGGGAACACCCGGCGGCCGCCGCGACGGCGTGCAGATAGGCCACCTGGAGGGTCTCCATACAGGCGGTGGTGGCGAGGGTGCCGCGCGGCGGTGCGATCCGCTCGGGCAGCAGCCCAGGCTGTTCGGGCCGCGCGAGCGCCATGTCCAACACGCCTTCCGAAAGCGGCTGTTCCTTGCCCGGACCATCAACGTCAAGGCTCTGTACCTCTGTTGTCTCCGGGCCGCGTACAGCGCAAACGGCCCGGGTATCACCAGCGTGGCAGGGGACCGACGTCATCTGCCGGACCTGATCGAGGAGTTGCGTCACCATGACGTGCTGGTACGAGGGGCCCTTGGCCGCATTCGACACGGAGACCACGGGCGTCGACGTCGAGACCGACCGGATCGTGTCGGCCGCCGTCGTCGTCCAGCAGGGCGCGGGTACGCGTCCGCGCATCACCCGCTGGCTGGTGAACCCGGGCGTTCCGGTGCCCGAGCAGGCCACCGCGGTACACGGACTGACCGAGGATCATCTCCAGCGCAACGGCCGCTGGCCCGCGCCGGTGATGGAGGAGATAGCGCGCGATCTGGCCGAACAGGGCGCGGCGGGGCGGCCGATCGTCGTGATGAACGCGCCGTTCGACCTGACGATCCTGGACCGGGAGCTGCGCAGGCACCGCGCCTCGTCGCTCGCCCGCTACACGGAGGGCTCGTCCCTGTGCGTGATCGATCCGCGGGTCCTGGACAAGCAGCTGGACCGCTACCGCAAGGGGCGGCGCACGCTCACCGACCTGTGCGCGCACTACGAGGTGGAGCTGGCCGAGGCCCATGACGCGGCGGCGGACGCGCAGGCCGCCCTCGATGTCGTACGAGCGGTGGGGCGCCGTTTCGCGGCTCGCCTGGAGCGGCTCTCGCCGGCCGAGCTGCACACGCTGCAGGCGGTGTGGCACGCGGCGCAGGCGCGTGGTCTCCAGGCGTGGTTCGCCAAGAGCGGGTCTCCCGAGGCCGTGGACCCGGCGTGGCCGATACGTCCCGAACTCCCGGCGGCCGCCTGAGCGTCGTCGGCCGGCAAGCACGGGTGGCGCGGACAACGGAAGTTTTCCCGCAGCCACCCGGTCGAGCCGTTCCGTCAGCAGTCGTCGAGCGACGTCGTGTAGGTCCGCGTATTGATTTCCTTGAACCCTTTGCCGCAGGGGTTGGCGACCCCGCCGAGGTACGCCTTCGCATACGGGGCGTACCGGTGTTCGTTGTCGGTCTCCACATAGGCCGACACCTTGAACGGCTCTCCGTTGTCCTTGACGGTCTGCGTGACCGTCTTGTCGCCCACGGTCATCTTGAAGTTCAAGGTGTACTCGCAGTAGTACTTGCCGGACGACGCGTCGACGACGATGTTCTGCCGTTCCCCGGGTTTCAGGGAAATCGTGTGCCGAGCAAAGTAGTTGGCCGAGATGCTTCCGTCGGACTCGATGCCTTTGGGTGGGGGAATTTGCTCGTCGAGGTCGAGTGTCAGACGAATGGTGGTGGTCTGGCCCGCGCTTGGATTATCGAACAACGTACGAGACAGCGGCTCCCGGCACTTCTTGTCCACGTGCAGGCCGTTGATCTCCACCGGTTCTTCCGAGTTGCCCTCCACCGTGATGAGGTCGCTGCGTTTCTCGACGGGCACCGCGCCCTTGTCGGTGAACCACTCGACATACCCGTCGTAGTTGCTCAGGTCGCTGACCGGTTCCAGTTCGGACGGACTGAACGTCCGCTCGTCCTCGAACACCCAGCTGTTACCACCGGTGTCCTGGTGCTGCACGGAGACGACCTTCACCGGAGCGTTCGCGCTGGCCCTGTTCTCCTCGCTCTGTCCTCGACCGGTGACGCGGTCGCTCGCGCCGGAGTCCTTCTCGCCCTCTCCCAAGGGGCGCCACCCCTGCGACACGGCCACTCCCGCGCCCACCGCACCGAGCGCCAACACGACCCCGATCGCGAGGATCGCCGAGGTGGACTTGTGCCGTTCCCCCGGGTCCGCCGCCCGCACCTCTGCGACCGGCACTTGTTCGGGCGCCGGGTCGAGCTCGCCGAGGTACTCGTACAGCGCCTGTTGGAACTCCTGGAGGTAGCGCTTCGTGTTCCCGCGAACAGCTCGCTCCTTGATGGGAGGAAGCATCCAGTCGCCGGCGGTCGCCTGGCGCGTCGCCTTGCCGGTGGCCGCTCTGCCCATGTCGCTGGGAACGCATGTCGCCGCGTTCGGCCCTCGTGCCACGAGGCCCATGAGCGCGCCGACAGCAAGCACCACCCTCGCGTGTGTGTCCTCCCAATTGCCCCGGTACCGCGTGTAGGAGTCATCGAAGAACTGCACGAGCACGCGGTGGAAAGCCCGCGCCCGCTCGAAGGGCGTATTCCTCGGAAGTGTCCGCTCGATGCCGAAAGGCAAACGACTGAGGAGTGCGGGGCACCCTTGCATCTCCCTGACCGTCGCTTGCTTGTCGGCCAGATGCTCCAGCTCGGCCAGCACCTGGGCGTCGAAGTCCTCCCCGGACATGCGGCACCCCTCCCTGCGCGTCCCCGGACGACGAGGAGTGAGGCTAACGCAGTCACCGCCCCGCGCGGGCCGGAACGTCACACCCGATCCCACCCCCTCGGCCCGCGTGCCAACCGTGTGCCGGTCCCCGACCAGCCGCCGACCAACCCGAGATCGGACCGCATGCCGATGCCCTGCCGCCCGTTCCTCCCGGCCGCCCGCAGGATGGGTTGGGCGGACAGCGAAATTCCGACAGTGAAAGGAGGTCTCGCCCATGGGCGAGATCATCCGGCGACGCGATGCGCCGCCTGTCCCCGGGCGTGTGCAGCCGACCGTGGCGGACACGGCCGAGGACATGCGCGGAGAGGAGGTCGGTGTACGAGTCGCATCGGCCGCGGCCCATGCGATGAGTGAAGTCGCGAACCTCAGGCGCATCCAGAGCGAGTTCGATCAAGCCGTCCTGGACGCCACCGAGGCGCTGACCGTGCTCGCCGACACCGCGGCGATGTCGATCGCCCGGAGCATGCGTCACTCCGGGCGGGAGAGGAGTGAATGACGGTCATCGCGCCTCCCCTGCCAGGGGCCGAGACGGTCCGGGAACCAGCAAGGGCCACCCTTGCGGGTGGCCCTTGGAAGGTGCCGGGAACTTCCTGTGGTGGGCGATACTGGGTTCGAACCAGTGACCTCTTCGGTGTGAACGAAGCGCTCTCCCACTGAGCTAATCGCCCGGGAACGCACTGAACAATACAGGTCCAGGCGCCTTTCCTTCAAACCGCTGCCAGATGTGCCGCGAGACCCCTGCGCCCCGCCCTCATCATCACGGCGTGGTTGAGCAGGAACACGGGCCGGCCGGGCACGGCGAAGCGCCGCATCAGCGGGCGCCGCACCTCGACCTCCTGGTCGTAGCGGGCCCGGGTCCCCAGCGGGCCCGGCGTGACCGTCCAGCGCGCCCAGCCGTCCAGGTCGCCGCTCATGACGACCTCCAGGACGCCCGCGTCCGGGTCGCGGTGGCGTTCCTGTGCGGCGACATGGAGGTCGTACGGGAGGAAGGAGCGGAAGCGCGCGACGCCGCTGCGGCCGTCGGCGGACGTCACCTCGCGCACCTGCGGCCACCACAGCGGATAGTCCTCGACCCGTTCCAGGACGGCGAAGACGTCGGCGGGCGCTCCGGGCAGGTCCCAGAGGCTGCGGAATCGGTAGTGGCACCAGTTCATGGGGGGAGTCTGCCCCGCCTGGGGCCGGATCTGAGTACGTCCTGAGTATCCGCGCCGATACGGCACGGCGTGGCGCGGACCACACTCCTCGGCATGACGAACATTCCGCCACCGGCCGAGGAGCTGCGCCTCCTCGACTGGGAGCTGGGCCAACTGGAGGCGCGCAGGGCACAGTTGCTGCGGCGCAGGGCCTGGCTCCTCGACGTCCTGCGCGCGGCGGACCCCGCCGGGTCGCCCACCGCCCCTCCTCCGGCCGGGCCGTCCGTCCCCGGGGCCGCCGGGCCGAGTGTCCAGAACATTCTGCTGACGCTGGGCGGCGTGCTGCTGACCATCGCGGCGCTCGCCTTCACGGTGGTGAGCTGGGGGCACCTGGGCATCGGCGGGCGCGGTGCGGTCCTCGGGGTGGTGACACTGGCGGCGCTGTGCGCTCCCGTGGCGCTGCTGCGGCATTCGCTGCGCTCGACGGCGGAGGCGGTGGCGGGCCTGGGGCTCGCGCTGACCGTCCTCGACACGTACGCGCTGCGGCATCTGGCCTTCTCCGCAGTGGACACGCTGTCCTACGCGGCGGGCGCCTCGGCGGTGCTGGCCACGCTGTGGGCGGTGTACGGCCGCCTGCTCGGCGAGCTGCGCCTGCCGGTGCCGACCGCGGTGGTCACGGCCCAACTCCCGCTGATCCTCTGGGCGGGGGCCGCGCACGCCGGTGAGCACACGATGACGGCGGCACTGCTCGTGACGGCGGCGTTCGACACGGTGCTCGCGCTGACCGCGGCCGTCACGTCGGTGCGCGTGGCCGCTGCCGTCGCCGGCTGCGCGCTCGGGCTCTGGGGTGCGGCGAGCGCCGGTCGGCTGTCCGTTCGCGCGGTGGATCCGACGGCGGCGGCCCACGCGGGCGTCCTGCTGCTGTTCGCCGCGCTGATCGCCCTGGTGGCGGCGTGGCGGGCGAAGGGCGCGGAGATCTCCGTCGGTGCGGCGGGCGCGGGTGGTCTGCTCGTGGTGGCCGCTTCCGGCGGAGTGCTGCGGACCGTTTTGCCGGCGGCGTGGACCGTCCCGGCCCATCTGGCCTGCGGCGTCGCGCTGTTGGCGGCCGTCCGCGCCGTGCCGCCGCCGGCCGTGCACCGGGGGCTCGCCGGGGCGTCGGCCGTGGTCCAGGGCCTCGCGGTGCTGTGGGCGCTGCCCGTCGCGGCGGTGGCGCTGCTCGCTCCGCTCGGCCGGGCCACCCACGCCTGGTCGGCCATCCCCGCGGACGCCCGCGACGCCCTGCTCACCCCACTTCCGCCGCCCCACCCCACCCTGGCCCCCTTGGTGCTCGCGGTGGTCGCTGCGGCACTGCTCACGACAGCGGGCCTCCTCGTCCCGCCGTCGGCCGGGCCCGCCGCCACGACGCCGGACGGACCGGTGCCGCCCGCGACCGGCGCCCCCCGCACCACGCCCGCCGGCGGCGACCGCCTGTCCGCCGGCGCTCGGCGTGCCGCCTGGTGCGGGGTGTGGGTTCTGGGGTGGGCCGCTGCCGTCGCCCTGCCGGCCGCGCTGCGGTTCCCGTACGTCGTGGGGGTCTCGGCGGATGTCCTGGTGGTCGCCGTCCTGCTGGGCGTCGCCGTCCGGGCCGCGTCCAGCGCGGTGGCCCTGACCGCATCGGTCCTGGCGCTCGCGACCTCCGTGAGCGCCGCGTTCCTCGCACTGGCCACCGAGGCGACCACCCTCGCCGCCCTCGGCGCGCTCACCGCTCTGTTCCTGGCCGCCTGCGGCCGGGAGGCCGTGCGGGGCGGTGCGTCGGTCGGTGCCGACGCCGTGGCGGCAGCGCGACCTGGCGCGGCCACGCCGATGGCCTGCGCGGCCGTCGCGTACGCCACCGCGTTCGTCTGCGCGGTCGGCGCCGCGCAAGGGCTGCGCGTGGAGCACATCGGGTTGACCGCCCTGACCGTGCCGGTCCTCGCCGCGCTCGCCGCCGCCCGTCTGGGCCGGCATCCGCTGGCGCCGCCGGTCGAGATCACGGCGGCCGCGTTCGGGGCCCTCGCCGTCGCCCTCACCTCGGGCCACGCCCCCACGCTCGCACTCGCCCTGGGGCTGGCCGGGCTCATCGCGGCGGGCACCGCCCTCCGCCCGGACCGCCGCCCCGTGGCGTACGCGGCCGGGGCGCTGTTCGTCCTGGCGAGCTGGGTCCGCCTCGCCTCCTGGGAGGTGGTGACCCCGGAGGCGTACACGCTGCCGGTGACGGTCCCCGCGCTGCTCCTCGGACTGCTGCACCGGCGCCGCGTACCGGACACGTCGTCCTGGACGGCCTACGGGCCCGGCCTCGCCACGACGCTGCTGCCGAGCCTCGCCGCCGCCTGGGGGGACCCGTACTGGCAGCGGCCGCTGCTCCTGGGCGGCGCGGCGCTCGCCCTGACCCTGGCCGGCGCCCGGCACCGGCTGCGGGCCCCGCTGGTCCTCGGCGGCTTGGTACTCGCCCTGGACGCCCTGCACGAACTGGCCCCGTACATCGTGCAGGTGGCGGGCGCTCTGCCCCGCTGGCTGCCGCCGGCGCTCGCGGGGCTGCTGCTCCTGGCCGTCGGCGCGACATATGAACAACGCCTGCGCGATGCGCGGCGGTTCCGGAATGCGCTCCACCGAATGAACTGAAATGCCGTCACCCGCCCGACCTGGTCGGGCAGGCGGCCATGGCGGGCGGGGCGAGTATGTGGATCCGTCAATTCCCTTGAAAGACACGGGAATACGACAGCGGCCCGGAGGCTGAAAGCCTCCGGGCCGCAATCCGGGGTGGGCGATACTGGGTTCGAACCAGTGACCTCTTCGGTGTGAACGAAGCGCTCTCCCACTGAGCTAATCGCCCGGGCGCACAGAGAACATTACCGCATGTCAGCGGGTGCTTCCGACCGCCTCGGAGCCACCACCGGTCACTCCTTGATCTTCCACGGCATCGTGATGCCGAACTTCCAGACGTAGATGGCGACCAGCACCGCGACGATGACCAGGCCGACGGTCGTCAAGATGATGTTCCGGCGGCGCACCTCGGGGTCGAGAGCACGCTGCGCGGCCTCCGTGACCTTGCGCTTCGTCCAGCGCAGCACCAGCTGGGCCCAGACGAACTCGGTCGCCCAGATCGCCATGCCGCCGAAGATCACCAGCCATCCCGGGCCGGGCAGCGGCAGCATGATGATGCCCGCGACGACGACCGCGAGCCCCACGACGAAGACACCCACCTGCCAGCTCAGGTGCAGCATCCTGCGGGCCTGGACGTACTGCGGCGCCCGCGATCCGAGTGGCTGCTCGGTCTCCGCCCCGGCGGCCGCTTCGGCGACCTCCCCGGGTTCGTTACTCCCCGTATTCATACGGCCAAACCCTACCGGACGGAAACCCGTCACCGGAATGGACGCATGGATGGGAGAGAGAACCCGCCAAACGAGCTACCTAAAGACACCCAAAACCCTCAGAGGGGTTTACAACGCCACCGTAGGTGGCATGTCGATTTCGCCGACGTGCGAATCCCCGAGCGCACACTGAGCGAAAGGCCCTGGCGCTTATGAACACCACGGTCAGCTGCGAGCTGCACCTGCGCCTCGTTGTGTCGAGCGAGTCCTCACTGCCTGTACCCGCAGGACTGCGGTATGACACGGCCGATCCCTACGCCGTGCACGCCACCTTCCACACCGGAGCCGAGGAGACGGTCGAGTGGGTGTTCGCCCGCGACCTCCTCGCCGAGGGCCTGCACCGGCCCACCGGTACCGGCGACGTCCGAGTCTGGCCGTCCCGGAGCCACGGTCAGGGCGTCGTCTGCATCGCCCTGAGCTCCCCGGAGGGCGAGGCCCTGCTCGAGGCCCCGGCGCGGGCCCTGGAATCCTTCCTGAAGCGAACCGACGCGGCCGTGCCCCCCGGCACGGAACACCGCCACTTCGATCTCGACACGGAGCTGTCACACATCCTGGCCGAAAGTTAGCGGCGCGCAGGCGTCGAGATCTCCTCGCGCCGTCCGACTCGGGGCGACGGCGCACACAGCCACGACACGACGACACAAGGCGAACAGGCAGCAGGCACCGGCGCCGTCGCCGCGGAACCCCCGCGGCGACGGCGCCGGTGCGTGCCAGGGGGAAGCCGCTAGCATCGGCCAGCATCCGCGGACACCGTTCCCCGGCTCTCCATGAGCGGGGGAACCCCCGCCCTTCCCCAGGCCAGGGAGCGAATCGTGCTGATCACCCACGACACCCGGTGTTCCCTCGACGCCGTGGTCGATCTGGTGAACACCGCACCGGAGGAGGCCGGCGCCGACGCACTCGCGGACGTGGCGGCGCTCGGCGACTTCGCACGAAGCCACAAGGTGAGCGACGTGGGGGCGCTCTCGGAGCGTGACCTCCAAGGGGTGCGCCGGGTCCGTGCCCGCTTCGCGGAGGTCTTCGCGAACCCCGAGCCGCGGACCGCCTCCACGATCATCAACGAACTCGTCGCGGCGGCGGGCACCACTCCCCGGCTCACCGACCACGACGGTCACGACTGGCACATCCACTACTTCGCGCCGGGGGCGTCCATCGCGGACCACCTGGCCGCCGACGGCGGGATGGCCCTGGCCTTCTTCGTGGTCGCCGGGGAACAGGAGCGGCTGCGGCGCTGCGAGGCGCCGGACTGCCGCCGCGCGTTCGTCGACCTCTCCCGCAATCGCTCGCGCCGCTACTGCGACAGCCGCACCTGCGGCAACCGGCTGCACGTGGCGGCCTACCGCGCCCGCCGCAAGGAAGCGGCGGGCTAGCCCGCTGCCGCGAGCACCCGCGGCCGGGAGCACAGCGACCGGCGGAGCGCCCGGGGCTAGAGCAACAGCAGGTCGTGCAGCGACGCCAGCAGGATCAGCATGCCGACCACCGTCAGGAAGATCATCAGTGGCGGCTGGGAGAGGGCGAAGAGGCAGCCTCGCGGTTCTTCGTCGGTGGCGTGCCGCTCTGCGTCGGCAGGTCGTCGCGTCGGGTCCGGGGCCGCTCGCCGTCCGTCGTCCGGCGGTGCGGCATCGCCCTGTGTGGGGGTGTCAAGCATCTCGTCGTGATGATGACGCAGGCGGCCGGTGCCCGCCGACCAACACGCCCGGGCGGGAGGGGAGTTCGCCGGAACCCGTGAACAGGCGAAAGTCCCGTGCCCGGTGCGTTCCGCCCCTGGCCCACGGCCGTTCACCCGCGCGCCACCCGGCGGCTCGGGCCACACTCGAACGAGGGAGCGGCCGTGCCCGGCGGGGAGCGCGCGGCACGGCGTGCGCGGCAAGGACTACGCGGGGGGGCCCGCGCCCCCGAGCGCCGCGCGGGCCTCCGGTGAGCGGGTGGCCGGAGCCCTCAGATGCCGTGCTTCTTGAGGATCGCCTCGATGTCGCTGAAGTCCTCCGCGGGCGCGGCCGCCTTCGGCCTGGCGGCGGGCTTCGCGGCGGTCGGGCGGGCGCCCTGGCCGAGCGAGGGCGCCGACGCGGCGGGAGCCACCGCCTCGCGCCGGGCAGCCTTGGCGGCCTTGCGCTCCTCGCGGGTGCCGCCCCTACGGCGCTCCACCGCGCGCGTCCCTAGGAACATCAGCCAGGCCGCGCCGAGCACACCGAAGCCGACCCACGCCTTGAGGCTGAACGCGGTGTCCGCCGCCCATCCGACGACGCCGGTCAGCACGAGTCCTATGGGCACCAGGGAGTACGCGGCGAGACGGGCCGCGGCGAGGAAACGCCTGCGGTAGGCCGTGACCGCGGCGATACCGAGCCCGGCCGCGGAGACGGCGGAACAAACGGTCTCGGCAATCATCCGGTCCTCCAGGAATACGGGCGTCGGCCGAAAGGCCCTGTCCTCCTCTCCATCCTGCACCGTGCGGGGGCCGCGGAGCCACGCCCATGGCGGACCTCAGGGACATATCCGGGTCATCTCGGGGTCCCGGCTCCTCCCCAGGTGCCGGTCGGCGTCCTCTGGTCCCGGTTGGGAGGTCGCCCCGGCGGCTGGAAGACTGTGCCCATGAGCGACTCCCCTGCCCACCACCCTGCCCACCCCGTCGTCCTCGACGTCTGGTGCGAGCTCCAGTGCCCCGACTGCCGCACCGCCCTGGACGACGTGCGCGCCCTGCGCGCCCGCTACGGCGACCGCGTCGAGCTGCGCCTGCGCCACTTCCCCCTGGAGAAGCACAAGCACTCCTTCGCCGCCGCCCAGGCCGCGGAGGAGGCCTTCGAGCAGGGCAAGGGCTGGCCGTACGTCGAGGCGGTGCTCGCCGGGGTCGAGGATCTCGACCGCAGGGGTGAGCCCTTCCTCGTGGACACCGCCCGGGAACTGGGCCTGGACGCGGAGGAGTTCGACACCGCCCTGGTCGACGGCCGACACATCCTGATCGTCGACGCCGACCAGGCCGAGGGCAAGGCCATCGGCGTCACCGGCACACCGACGTACGTCATCGGCGGCGAGCGCCTGGACGGCGGCAAGAGCCAGGAGAGGCTGCGGGAGCGCGTCGAGGAGATCACCGACCGTCTCCTGGCGGCCGAAGGCGCCTGACCACGAGGCGGCTCACCACGAGACGGTCCGGCCGTGAGGCGGTCCGGCCGTGAGGCGGTCTAGAGCAACGGCTTGTAGAGGCAGTGCGTGACCGGCTCGTAGCCGAGGGAGTCGTACAGGCGCAGGGCCGGGGTGTTGCCCGCGAAGACGTTGAGGGCGATGCGGTCGCGGTCCGCCGCTCGGGTCTGCGCCTCGGCCAGGAGCATCAGGGAGCGGCCGTGCCCGCGTCCCCGGTGGGGCTCGTCCACCTCGACGTCGAAGACGAACGCGTCGTCGTCGCCGATCCTGAGCCACAGGTGACCGACCGTGGCGGCGTCCCGTGTGAGCACGCTCAGCAGGACGCCGGGGGTGGCGAGCCCCTGGGGCAGGCCCTTGGCGTGGTCGGCCTCGGACTTGGCGTGGGCCTGGGCCTCGGGCACACCGCGCTTGATCCAGGACTGCGCGTACTGCCGTTTGGCCCGCGCCAGCCACACCTCGTACTCGTCCTGGGTCATCGGCCGCCCCGTGACGCCCGGCGGCAGCGCGGCGGGCTCGGCCGGCACCGGCTTCGCCATGCGGCGGTTGCGCTCCACGTAGCCGAGTGCCCGCACGAGGCGCAGCGCCTCGGCCGCCTCCGCGGGCACGTCGACCTCGATGCGCTCGCAGCCCCAGCCCCGCGCGACCTCCTCCGCGGCGAGCGCGGCCACGGTGCCGCGCCCGCGGCGGCGGTCCGGCCCGGCGATCCGCAGGTCGCGCGCGCGGCACACGGCCGGGCCGAAGACCTCGTCGGTGGCGAGCGCTATGGAGCCGACGGGGCGGCTGTTCACACAGACGTCGTACGTGCGCGCCCTGCCGCCGTCGGCGCTGCGCTGAAGCGGCCCGCTCGGCCGCAAGGTGGTCGTCATCCCACAGGTTCTACCCGCCCCGCGGCTCAGGGATCCAGATCGGCGCCGGCCCGCTCGTCGAATGTCCGCATCGCCTTGGTGGTCACCGGGCCCGGGGCGGCGGACAGCTGGCGCCCGTCGATACGGTGCACACCCTGGACGTCGCGCAGCGTCGAGGTCAGGAAGACCTCGTCGGCGCGCTCCAGGACGTCCATCGGCAGGTCGCTCTCGCGGGCGCCCGTCCATTCGACGGCCAGGGCGCGCGTGATGCCCGCGAGGCAGCCGGAGGCGACCGGCGGGGTGAGGATCTCGCCGTCGAGCACGACGAAGACGTTGGAGCCGGTGCCTTCGCAGAGCTGCCCGACGGTGTTCGGGAACAGCGCCTCCGAGGCGCCCTTGTCGTGGGCGCGGGCGAGGGCGACGACGTTCTCGGCGTATGAAGTGGTCTTCAGGCCGGTCAGGGCGCCGCGTTCGTTGCGGGTCCAGGGGACGGTGATCACGGCGGTGGCGTCGGGGCGCCGCGTGGCCTCGCCGAGGGCCACGATCAGTGTGGTGCCCTGGTCGCCGCGGTCCGAGCCGAGCGGCGACAGGCCCCCGGTGTAGGTGATCCGCAGGCGTCCCAGGGGCAGCGGGTTGGCCTCCAGGACGGCGACGCAGGCGCGGCGCGCCTCGTCGAGGTCGGGCTCCGGCAGCCCGAGGCCCCGCGCGGAGCCGGCGAGCCGGTCCAGGTGGCGGGTGAGGGCGAAGGGCCTGCCCTCGACGGACTTCACCGTCTCGAAGACGCCGTCGCCCACCGTGAGGCCGTGGTCGAGCACGGAGACCCGCGCGGAGTCGATGTCCCGCAGCCCGCCGTTGAGCCATATCTTCACGTTCAGGTTCCTCCGCTCGCTTCGTACGCCCCCGACGCTACCGCCAGCAGCCGCGCGGCCTTCAGCTCGGTCTCCCGCCACTCCCCCTCGGGGTCCGAGCCCCAGGTGATGCCCGCTCCCGTGCCGAAGCGCAGCATTCCCTCGGCCCGGTCGATCCAGAAGGTCCGGATGCCGACGGCCAGCTCTCCGGTGCCCCGGTCGGCGTCCACCCAGCCGATGCCGCCGCAGTACGGGCCCCGGGGCGCCGTCTCCAGCTCGTCGATGATCCGCAGGGCGCTGGACTTGGGGGCGCCGGTGACGGAGCCGGGCGGGAAGGTCGCCGCGAACAGTTCCGGCCAGCCGGCGCCCGGGCGCAGCTCGCCGTGGACGGTGGAGACGAGGTGGACGAGGCCGGGGTGTTTCTCCACCGCGCACAGGTCGGGGACCGTCACCGAGCCGGTCGCGCAGACGCGCCCCAGGTCGTTGCGGACGAGGTCCACGATCATGACGTTCTCGGCGTAGTCCTTGTCCAGGAGGTCCGCCTCCGTGCGCCCGGTGCCCTTGATGGGGCCGGACTCCACGACGCGGCCCTCGCGGCGCAGGTAGAGCTCCGGGGAGGCGGTGGCCGCCTCCACGCCGTGCGCGGGCAGGCGAATCGTTCCTGCGTAGGGGGCGGGGTTCCCGCGCGCGAGGAGGGCCGTCAGGGCGTCCACGTCGGCGTCGGGCGGGACGGGCGCGGACAGAATTCGGCAGAGGTTCGCCTGATAGACCTCGCCCTTCGCGATGTACGCGCGCACCCTTCGTACGCCCTCCGTGTACGCGGCGCGGTCGAGGGAGGACGTCCAGTCGCCGCTCGCGGGGCCCCGCCACCTCCCCGGCACGGGAGCGGGCACGGCCTCTTCGCGTACGTCGTCGAAGCGGGCACAGACCAGACCTCCCTCGAAATCCGCGGACACCGCCCAGAAGCCGGTGGACTCCAGGGCCGAAGGGTCGCTGGTCACGTCGCGCAGGCCGGTGGCCACGCGGCCGCCGAACCGCGCCATGGGAGGGAGCGCCGGTGAGGACGTCAGAGGGGGGTTGTGCACGGCTGCGAGTCTATGACCGGCGTCCTGGCGGCGCCCCGGACCGGCGACAGCGCAGCACGCTGCGCAAACGCGTTTTTGTACTGGCCCGGGAATCCGCTAGAGTTCAACACGTCGCCGGGACGCGCAAGCGGACCGGGAAAGACAAGCGGACGTAGCTCAGTTGGTAGAGCGCAACCTTGCCAAGGTTGAGGTCGCCAGTTCGAACCTGGTCGTCCGCTCGCAGGAACGTGGGGGATCTTCCCGATACCCCGCACTCCTGGTGGAGTGGCCGAGAGGCGAGGCAACGGCCTGCAAAGCCGTCTACACGGGTTCAAATCCCGTCTCCACCTCCAAGGACGATTAGCTCAGCGGGAGAGCGCTTCCCTGACACGGAAGAGGTCACTGGTTCAATCCCAGTATCGTCCACTGATCTTCACGGAGACCGTCTCGACGGTGTGCCCCTGAAGGTCGAACCCGCGCGATTAGCTCAGCGGGAGAGCGCTTCCCTGACACGGAAGAGGTCACTGGTTCAATCCCAGTATCGCGCACGCAGTACGCAGCACACGCAGGTTGACCCGCGCGATTAGCTCAGCGGGAGAGCGCTTCCCTGACACGGAAGAGGTCACTGGTTCAATCCCAGTATCGCGCACCACCCCCGAAGCCCCCGGCCGTCTCCACGGCCGGGGGCTTCGTCGTTCCGGGGCTTCTCAGGAGGAGAAGAGCATGTGCCCGAAGCTCTGGTGGCGCTTGCCGTGGCCGTAGTGACCGCTGTGGCCGCCGTGCGGGGCGCCCCAGGCGGGGGCCGGTGCGGCCGGGTAGGCCTGCGGGGGCGCGGGCGGCGGCGGGGCCTGCTGACCGCCCCACTGGGCCTCCAGGCGGGTCAGGGACTCCAGCTCGCCGTAGTCCAGGAAGATGCCGCGACAGCCGCTGCACTGCTCGATCTGGACGCCATTGCGGTTGTACGTGTGCATCGGTGCGTGACACTTGGGGCACTGCATGGACGGCTCAACTCCTCGCCGGTGGTGACTGCTTCGCCGGATCTCTGCCCGGCTTCGGTGCGTCGCACCCTACTTCGTCGGGTCCCCGGCCGACTCGGGCGGGAGGGCGGGCCCCCGGCTCAGGCCGGGGCCATCCGGCCGCAGGCGTCGATCAAGGCCTGCTCGACCTCGTCCAGGGGGCGGTCGGCGGCGACGGCCTTGGCGATCGCGAGGGCGGCCGTCTGCACGGTCAGCGCGCGGGCCGGGACGTCGAGGGCCGGCCAGGGGTCGGCGCCGTCGGCCGGGACGGCCGGGCCGCCGGCCGCGCGGTAGGCGTCCAGGAAGCGGGTCCACTCCTGCGGGGCGAGCAGTCCGCACGCGTACCAGGCGGCGGGGCGGGCCAGGTCCCAAGCGGGGTCGCCCGCGCCGAGATCGTCCACGTCGATCAGCAGCCAGGTGCCGTCCGGGGTGCGCACGAGCTGGCCGAGGTGGAGGTCGCCGTGGCACAGGCGCGGCGGGCCCGGAGCGGGGGCCTCGTCGCGGGCCCAGGCCGGGAGGGCCCGCCAGGCCCGCAGGACCGGGGGCGCGCCGTGGTGCGGACCGGCCGCACGGAGCCGTCCGACGGCGCGGGCCGCCTTGGCCGGGCCCCGCATGGCGGGCAGCGGGCGCGGGAGGCCCGCCGGGTCGGTGCGGTGCAACCTCGCCAGGAGGGTGGCGGCGGCCTCCCAAGGTGCCGCGTCCGGGTCGTCGCGGTCCACGGGGGTGCCGTGGGGCCAGCAGGTGACCAGGCGGCCGTGGAGCGCGGTGGGCACGGCGGACAGGGGCGGCAAGAGGACGTCCGGGAGCCGCTCGGCCACGGCGAGGCGTACCGCCAGGTCTTTTGGTTCCGTCTCCTCGGCGTGGGCCTTCGCGACGATGTCGCCGTGGCGCACGACGGTGGCGTCAGGACGGTCCGCGAGCACGGCACCGCCCCCTTCGCCTTCACCGCAGAGGCAGCGGCCCGCGCGCGGGTGAGCCGCGCGACGGGCCGTTGCGGTCAGTGCGGGGAGGAGGGTGGTCACGGGTCCCCCGGGGTACGTGGGCGGGCTTACCGGCCGAAGCGTACGCAGTGCGGGGCGGGGGCCTCCTGCGGGGGCGGGCAGGGCGGACACGCCCGGCACTCCGCTGGTGTGATCAGGGGCCGCGTCCGGGCGGGCAGGAGAACGAGCGGACGGCCGGACTCGCTGGACGGACGGACCCCGATGACCGTCGGGGACGGCGTGGGGGCGGGTCGGGCGGTCCATGGGCGGCTGCCCGGGGCGGTTCGTCCGATGGGCTCGTGGGCGTGGTGATGCCCGCGCAGCTCCCCAGCTGCGCGGGCATCTGTGCCGTCCGCCGCACCCCCGTCCCCACGGGGTTTCCTGGCCGGATGTCCCCGCCCGGACCGCTCTTCCGGGCCCGGGGCGCCGCTCAGCGCCCCAGCATCACGCCTACGGACGACGCTTGTGTGACCACTGCTTCCCAGCCGCCGAAGACGACCACGAGCAGGGCTGCCAGCGGGAGGACCAAGGCCGTCGCCACCAGCGGGTGGCGCGTGCCGGACGGGCGGGTGCCGAACGCGGAGAACCTGCGTCCTTGCGTGCGGATCATGGTCCGCGGTGCCGTGTCCGCCATGGTTCCTCTCCTGACCGTTTCCGATGTGGATCTGCAGCGGCGAGTGGCTGACCTCGGGGGACGAGTGCTGCACTCGCCGCTTGACCTCAAATTTAGGTGTGGGAACACCCCCTGGCGTCATGCCCTCGTACCGATTGGTCGGCCTCCCGGAGGATGAGCGGCCTCCGCGTGTGTACTCCCCTGGGTGGAGACGGAGACCTAGGTCTCAGGGTCTTCCCGGAGGGGGCGGGCCGGGGTCTCGGAGTCGTCCTCCCTGGGGACGGGCTGCTCGACGAGGGCCAGGACGCGGGTCGCCATGAACCTGGCGGTACGCACCACCGAGCCGGTACGGGTGACTTCGCTCACTTCCACCACTCCTCTGCGCACCGCCGTCTCCACCCGTCGGCCCGCCCGGCTCGCCACCACCTCGTACGTCTTCGTCGTGTCCCCCGCGTCCACGACTATCTCCACGCGGTCACCCTTCACGGGATCAATCCCCCTTCGGTGCTGGCTGGTTGGAGTCGGGGCCGGTGCCAACGGCCCGTTGCGCCCCGCTCCCTGACCACTCCTCGATTTTCCCACCCGGCACTGACAATCGATCGCCTCGCGAGGGCGCGGCCTCTGCACGTGCCCGCCCGTGGAAACGTAAGCTGTGGCTCGTCAGACGGACCGGGTAGCGGGGATGGACATGGCGATGATGCGGCTCCGGCGCGAGGACCCGCGTGTCGTCGGCTCGTTCAGGCTGCACAGGCGCCTGGGCGCCGGCGGCATGGGTGTCGTCTATCTGGGCTCCGACCGGCGGGGCCAGCGCGTCGCGTTGAAGGTGATCCGGCCGGACCTGGCGGAGGATCAGGAGTTCCGGTCGCGGTTCGCCCGCGAGGTCTCCGCCGCCCGGCGCATTCGCGGCGGCTGCACGGCGCGGCTCGTCGCCGCCGACCTCGACGCGGACCGGCCGTGGTTCGCCACGCAGTACGTCCCCGGCCCCTCGCTGCACGACAAGGTCGCCGCCGAGGGGCCGCTCGCCGCGGCCGACGTGGCCGTGGTCGGCTCGGCCCTCGCCGAGGGGCTCGTCGCCGTGCACGAGGCGGGCGTCGTCCACCGCGACCTGAAGCCGTCGAACATCCTGCTGTCCCCCAAGGGGCCCCGGATCATCGACTTCGGCATCGCGTGGGCCACCGGCGCCTCGACGCTCACGCATGTGGGGACGGCCGTGGGCTCGCCCGGTTTCCTCGCCCCCGAGCAGGTGCGGGGCGCCGCCGTCACACCCGCCACCGACGTCTTCGCGCTCGGCGCGACCCTCGCGTACGCGGGCATGGCCGACTCACCCTTCGGGCAGGGCAGTTCCGAGGTCATGCTCTACCGGGTGGTGCACGAGGAGGCGCAGCTGCACGGCGTGCCGGATTCCCTGGCACCGCTGATCCGCGCCTGCCTCGCCAAGGACCCCGAGGAGCGGCCGAGCACGCTGCAACTGTCGCTGCGCCTCAAGGAGATCGCCGCCCGAGAGGCACAGGGCCTCGGCGACGTACGGCCCCCGGCGCAGCGTCAGGACCACGACCGGCCGACGGGACGGCTCGCCGAGCGCTACGCCGAACAGCGCACCCAGCGGCGGCCCGCCCCCGGCGGCACTCCCCCGCCGCGACCCGCGGCGCCACGGCCGGGCACCTCCCGGACCGGTTCGTCGCGGACCGGTGCGTCCAGGCCCGGCGTCTCACGGACCGGGTCCCGGCCGTCCGCCGCGCGGAACCAGCCGCGTTCCGGCGCCAGGCCGGCCCCGCGCAGCGGCACCGGCAGGCAGGGGCCGCGCACCAGCGGGTCGGGGCGCAGGATGATGCCCGCCAATCCGCGGTTGCTGCGCCAGCGGCTGTTCGTGTTCGTGGTCGTCACCCTGCTGGTGGCGCTGGGCATCGCGGCGGCGCAGGGCTGTCAGGGTCCCGCGCGGAGTCTCGGCGACGTGGATGTGCCGCAGCGGGGGACGACATGGCAGAGCGGCCCGGCCGAGCCGGGACGGACGCCCGGCACCTGACGGGGGCCCGCAGGAGTTACGGGCGTCCCGTCAGGGGTGCGGGCGTCCGGTCGCCACCGCGTAGAAGGCGACCGCCGCCGCCGCGCCCACGTTCAGCGAGTCCACGCCGTGGGCCATCGGGATGCGGACCCACTCGTCGGCCGCGACCAGGGCCTGGGTGGAGAGGCCGTCGCCCTCCGCGCCGAGCATCAGCGCGACGCGGTCCATACGGTGCGGGGCCACCTCGTCCAGGGACTTGGCCTTCTCGTCCGGGGTCAGGGCGAGCAGGCTGAAACCGGCCTCGCGCACGCCCTCCAGGCCCTTGGGCCAGGACTCCAGGCGGGCGTACGGCACCGAGAAGACCGCGCCCATCGACACCTTCACCGAGCGGCGGTAGAGCGGGTCCGCGCAGTCCGGCGAGAGCAGCACCGCGTCCATGCCGAGGGCTGCCGCCGACCGGAAGATCGCACCGATGTTCGTGTGATCGTTCACCGCTTCCATGACGACCACCCGGCGGTGGGTCGCGAGGAGTTCGTCGGCCGTGGGCAGCGGCTTGCGCTGCATCGAGGCCAGGGCGCCGCGGTGCACGTGGTAGCCGGTGACCCGCTCGGCGAGGTCCGGGCTGACCGCGTACACGGGTGCCGGGAGTTCGTCGATGACGTCCCGCATGACGTCGACCCACTTGGCCGACAGCAGCATCGAGCGCATCTCGTAACCGGCGTCCTTGGCCCGTCTGATGACCTTCTCGCCCTCCGCGATGAACAGGCCCTCGGCCGGTTCGCGCCTGCGGCGCAGCTCGACGTCGGTCAGGCCCGTGTAGTCACGCAGGCGGGGGTCGTCGGGGTCGTCGACGGTGATGAGATCAGCCACAGGGTGATACTGCCTTGTCGTGGGTGGGGTGCCAACGGCCGGGAGCGTGTTCCGTTACCGCTGGTTACTCGGATGGCGGGCGAGGGCCCCTCGCCTGGCTAGGCCAGGGCTTCCGGGCCGACCCGGACGACGTCCCCGATGACGATGACCGCGGGGGGCCGCACCTCGTGGGTGCGGACCGCCTCGGCGACCGTGCCGAGCGTGGCGTCCACCCGGCGCTGGGCGGCCGTGGTGCCCTCCTGGATCAGCGCCAGCGGGGTGTCCGCCGTACGGCCGTGGGCGATGAGGGCCTCGGCGATCTTGCCGATCTTGTCGACGCCCATCAGGATCACGAGCGTGCCGCGCAGCCTGGCCAGGGCGGGCCAGTCGACCAGGGAGCGCTCGTCGTCGGGCGCCACGTGGCCGCTGACCACCGTGAACTCGTGGGCGACGCCCCGGTGGGTGACCGGGATGCCCGCGGCGGAGGGGACCGAGATCGAGCTGGAGATGCCCGGCACGACCGTACAGGCGATGCCCGCCTCGGCGAGGGCCTGCGCCTCCTCCATGCCCCGCCCGAACACGTAGGGGTCGCCGCCCTTCAGCCGGACGACGGCCTTGCCCTGCTTGGCGTGCTCGATCAGGGCGTTGTTGATGGCCTCCTGGGCCATGAAGCGCCCGTAGGGGATCTTCGCGGCGTCGATGACCTCGACGTGCGGCGGCAGTTCGTCCAGGAGGTCGCGCGGGCCGAGCCGGTCGGCGATGACGACGTCCGCCGCCGCGAGCAGCCGGCGGCCGCGCACGGTGATCAGGTCGGGGTCGCCGGGGCCGCCGCCGACCAGGGCGACGCCCGGGGTCCGGGTGCGCAGGTGCGGGGCGACGAGGCTGCCGTCGCGCAGGCCCTCCACGACCGCGTCGCGGATGGCGGCGGTGCGGCGCGGGTCGCGGTCCTGCACGTCGCTGCTGAGCACGGCGACGGTGACGCCCTCGGAGCGGCCGGTGGCCGGGGTCCAGGCGGTGGCCGCCTCCGCGTCGTCGGACCGTACGCACCAGACGCGGTGCGCCTCCGCCTCCACCGACGCGCGGGTGTTGGCGTCGTCGTCGCTGGTGGCGATCAGGGCGTACCAGGCGCCTTGGAGGTCGCCGTCCTCGTAGCGCCGCCGGGTCCAGGTGATCTCGCCCGCGTCGGCCATCGCCTCCACCGAGGGGGTCGCCGAGGGGGATACGAGGAGGACGTCGGCGCCTGCCTTGATCAGGGCGGGCAGTCGACGCTGGGCGACCTGGCCGCCGCCGAGGACGACGACGCGGCGGCCTTCGAGGCGGAGGCCTACGGGGTAGGCGGGGTGTTCGGCCATGGCTGTGCGGCTCCTCGTACG
Source organism: Streptomyces sp. NPDC031466 (assembly GCF_055581265.1). Lineage (NCBI taxonomy): Bacteria > Bacillati > Actinomycetota > Actinomycetes > Kitasatosporales > Streptomycetaceae > Streptomyces > Streptomyces sp. NPDC031466. The sequence continues at coordinate 312,096 of NZ_JBVIJT010000008.1, read as the reverse complement.
GGCGGAGTCTTGAGAGGTGCGGGCCGCTGCGGCGGTGGAGCGGCTGCGTTGACGTGCGGGTTCAGTATGGCGGGGGCGGGGCGGGGCTCTCCCCCGAGCCCCGCCCCACCGCGGCTGTGACACCGTGCGGCTCCGCCGCGTGGGGCTCGCCCCGGCTCGGCTACTTCTCGGTGACGCCCGCCGAGTCGAACGTGGCCACCTCGTGCATCGCGCGGGCGGCGCTCTGGACGATCGGCAGGGCGAGCAGCGCGCCCGTGCCCTCGCCGAGACGCAGGTCCAGGTCGACCAGCGGGCGCAGGCCCAGCTTGTTGAGGGCCGCGACATGGCCGGGCTCGGCGCTGCGGTGGCCCGCGATGCAGGCCGCGAGGACCTCGGGGGCGATGGCGCGGGCGACCAGGGCGGCCGCGCCGGCGCTCACACCGTCCAGGATCACCGGCGTACGCAGGGACGCGCCGCCCAGGAGGAGGCCCACCATGGCGGCGTGCTCCAGGCCGCCGACCGCCGCGAGGACGCCGATCGGGTCGGCCGGGTCGGGCTGGTGCAGCTCCAGGGCGCGCCGGACCACCTCGACCTTGCGGGCGTGCATCTCGTCGTTGATGCCGGTGCCCCGGCCGGTGACCTCGGCGGGGTCCACGTCGGTGTAGACGGAGATCAGCGCCGCGGACGCGGTGGTGTTCGCGATGCCCATCTCGCCGGTGAGGAGCGCCTTATTGCCCGCCGCCACGAGGTCGCGGGCCGTCTCGACGCCGACCTCGATGGCCGCCTTGACCTCTTCGCGGGTCAGGGCGGGCCCGGTCGTCATGTCGGCGGTGCCCGCGCGGACCTTGCGGGGCAGCAGGCCCGGCGTGGCCGGCAGTTCGCTCGCCACGCCCACGTCGATGACGCAGACCTCGGCGCCCACCTGGTTGGCGAAAGCGTTGCAGACCGCGCCGCCGCCGAGGAAGTTGGCGACCATCTGCGCGGTCACCTCCTGCGGCCAGGCGGTGACGCCCTGGGCGTGCACGCCGTGGTCACCCGCGAAGATCGCGACGGCCGCGGGCTCCGGGATCGGCGGCGGGCACATCCGGGACAGTCCGGAGAGCTGGGCGGAGATGATCTCCAGCATGCCGAGGGCGCCCGGCGGCTTGGTCATCCGCTTCTGGCGTTCCCACGCCTCGCCGAGCGCCTTGGCGTCCAGCGGGCGGATGTTGGTGACGGTCTCCGCGAGCAGGTCGTGCGGGTCCTCGCCGGGCAGCGCACGGCGGCCGTACGTCTCCTCGTGGACGACCCAGGACAGCGGGCGCCGCTTGGACCAGCCGGCCTGCATCAGCTCGGGCTCGTCCGGGAACTCGTCGACGTATCCCACGCAGAGGTAGGCGACGACTTCGAGGTGCTCGGGCAGGCCGAGGGCACGGACCATCTCGCGCTCGTCGAAGAAGCTGACCCAGCCGACGCCGAGGCCCTCGGCGCGGGCGGCGAGCCAGAGGTTCTCGACGGCGAGCGCCGAGGAGTAGGGGGCCATCTGCGGCTGGGTGTGCCGGCCGAGGGTGTGGCGGCCGCCGCGGGTGGGGTCGGCGGTGACGACGATGTTCACCGGGGTGTCGAGGATGGCCTCGATCTTCAGTTCCTTGAACTGCTTCGCGCGGCCCTTGGGGAGGGACTTGGCGTACGCGTCGCGCTGGCGCTGGGCCAGTTCGTGCATGGTGCGCCGGGTCTCGGCGGACTTGATGACGACGAAGTCCCAGGGCTGGGAGTGGCCGACGGACGGTGCCGTGTGGGCCGCTTCCAGGACGCGCAGCAGCACCTCGTGCGGGATGGGGTCGCGGCGGAAGCCGTTGCGGATGTCGCGGCGCTCGCGCATGACGCGCAGCACGGCCTCGCGCTCGGCGTCGGCGTAGCCCGGCGCCGCGGTGCCCGGGGAGGTCAGGGACGCGGCCGCCTCCGCGGGGTCCTCGTCGATGACGAGGAGGCCCGGGGACGCGGCGGTCGGTACCTGCGCCGCCTCCGGGACGTCGTCGGCCGCGAGGAACTCGGGGCCCTCCACCGTCTCGGGCGCTTCAGGCGCTTCGGTCATCGCGGGTGCTTCGGCCACTTCGGCCATTCCAGGTGCTTCGGCCACGTCGGTCACTTCGTTCGCTTCGATCGGTTCGAACGAGATGACTTCGTCGGCCTCGTCCAACTCGTCGGCCGGGTCGGCCGTTCCGGGGGCGGCCGGGAACTCGGCCGGGGCCACCACCGGAGGTACAGGGGAATCCACGGACGGCGCGGCCGCGACCGGCGCCTCCGGGAGAGACGGCGCGGCTTCGGCGGCCTGCCCGGCGTCCACCGCCATGGGCTCGGCGCCGTCGCGCGGGGCGGGCATGGGGGCGGCGCCTTCGGGCTCCGTGGGCTCGGCCGGGGCGTCGGCGGGCTGCTGGACGGCGAGCTGCTCGGCCTCCGGGCCGGCCGCCGGGTCGTCCTGCGGGATGACCAGGGGGCGCGGCGGCGTCGGCGCGAGGTGCGGGGTGGTCGGCACGGAACCCTCGACCGGCACGAACCGACCGATGGGCGTGGGCTCGGGGGCCCCGCCCTGCTCGTCGGGGAGCGGCGCGTACTCCGGCGCGTCGGCGCCCTGCGGGCTCTGCTGTTCGGGGTGGTACTGGCCGGGTGCGGCGTGCCGGGCCTCGGCCGGGAGCACGCCGTTCGGCGCGTGGCCCTGGGCGGCGACGGCCGCGGCGTACGCGCCCTGGGCGGTGCCGGGGACGACATCGGCCTGCCCGGCCTGCGCGGTGCCCCACGGCTGGGCGGAGGCGACGGCGAACGCGGGCTCGTTCACGGCGGCGGGCATCGCCTCGGCGAACACCGGCTGCTCTTGGTCCACCGCGGGTGCCTGCTCGGGGAAGCCGCCGGGCACGGCGTCGGACCCGACAGCGAGATCGGCGCTGAAGTCGGCACCGGTCTGCGCGTCGGGACCGGCCTGGGCGGCGACGCCGAACGCGGGCTGGTTCACCGCGGCGGGCATCGCCTCGGCGAACACCGGCTGCCCCTGCTCCACCGCGGGTGCCTGCTCGGGGAAGCCGCCGGGCACGGCGTCGGACCCGACAGCGAGATCGGCGCTGAAGTCGGCACCGGTCTGCGCGTCGGGA
>NZ_JBVIJT010000008.1:0-308895 GCF_055581265.1 Streptomyces sp. NPDC031466 | reverse complement strand
GGACCGGCCTGGGCGGCGACGGCGTCAGCCGCGTGCGGGAACGGGACGGCTTCCGGGGCGGGGGGAGCCGAGGGCGCGGGGACTGTCGGGTCGGCGCTCGCGGCGACGGCCGGGTCAGCGCCTGCGGCTACGGCTGGGTCAGCGCTTGCGGGACCTGTCGGATCGGCGCTCGCGACGATGGCCGGGGCCACGGTCGCGGCCGCCGCGTCAGCGGTCTCGGCCACTTGCACCGCTTCGACGGCCGTCTGGGCCGTCTCGACCACCTGAGCTGCCTCGGTCGCCGCGGTCGTCTCGACCACCTGAGCTGCCTCGGTCGCTGAGGTCGTGTCGACCACCTGAGCTGTTTCGGTCGCTGAGGTCGCCTCGACCGCCTGCGTTACCTGGGCAGTCTCGGCCGCCTGCGCCGACTCGGTCATCTCGACCACCTGCGCCGCCGTCTGCACCATCTCGGCTGCCTGGGCCGTCTCGGCAGTGCGCGCCGTCTGGTCCGCGTACACCTCGGCTGCGGGCGGCGCGATGGGCGCGGCGGGAGCGTCTTCCGGCGCCTCCTGGAACGGAGGGGCGGCTTCCGCGAGCTGCGGCGCGTCAGGGAACTGCGGCGCTTCCGGAGCCTGGGGGGCCTGCGAGGTCGTGACGGCCTGGGGCGCGTCCTGGGCCACGGGCGCCTGGGCGGCCTGCGGTGCCTCTGGAGCATGTGTCGTCGTGTCGGCCTCGGACAGATCCGGGGTCACGGGCGCCTGGGGGGCCTGCGGTGCGTCCGGAGCCTGAGGGGCCTGGGCGATGTCCTGGGCCGGCGAGGCCTCGTGGGCCTGCGGCGCCTCCGCCTCGGCCGCCTCGGCATTCTCGGCCGCCTGCGGTGCACCTGTGACGACAGAGACCTCAGTGGCCTGAATGGCCTCAGTGGCCTCTGACACCGCTGGGACGACCGTTTCTGCTGATGCGGCGTGCGGCTCGTGCTGGGCCTCGGGCAACTGCTCCGGCGCGGGTGCCTGCTCGGCGGCCCGCGGGGTGCCGCCCTGCGAGGGGATCTCGCCGAGCCGCGGCCCGGACGCGGCCGCGTCGTCGCGCGGGGCGTCCAAGTACTCGGGCCCGGCGGCCGACGGCGCCGCGTGCCGCGCCGGCACGGCCTGCTGCGCGGTGGTCGCCCCGGCGGGCCCCCGGTCGGCGAGCGTACGCACCGGGCTGCCCGAGCTGTCGGGCACCGCGGGGCCCGAGGGGCCGTGGTGCAGCGGACGCCGCGAGGGACCCGCGTGGGACGCGGCGGACACGGCGCCGGGCATGCGGACGCCGTTCAGGTCGACCGAGCCGCTGTCCCGGCCCGCGGTCTCGTGCGGGCCCGGCTGATGAGCGGCCTGCGCGGCCTGGGCCTGGGCGGCGGCCTGCACCTGGGCGGCCTGAGCCGCGTAGGCCTGCGCCTGCGCCTCGCTCCACGCCCCCTGGGCACCCGGCATCAGCAGCAGATCGTCGTCGTCGGCGGGGTTCTCGGAGGGGTCGGCGGGGTCCACGAAGGTATACGCACCCGGAGCGGGAACGCCCGGCTGCTGCGCCCCCATGCCCTGCACGGGGCCGGAAGGTACACCGTTGCCTGCGCCCTCCGGCAGCCCCTCACCCGGGATCTGGCCGGTGTCGGTCATGCGTAACCCCTCGCCCATCGGTTAGTGCTTCTTCGACCGCCCCTCGGCCTTCGGCCGGGGAGGCCCCATTGACCGGCGCGGCGCACCAACCGCCCGTCTTCCTCAACGAGCGTGCGCGCCGGGCGGCACGAACCGCGTACCGGACAACCAGCATTGTCCCGGTCGACCCGCCCCCATGGCAGCTTGATCGGCCACGGCCCGCTGTGGACTGCGCCACGTTGCGCGTCCTCCGGTCCCGCCGTACCACACCGGCCCCCCGGAACGGGTGGACTTTCCGGACCTTGACCAATGAATTGCCGGGCACCCGGGTGCGGTACAACGATCGGCCAGCCTACCCCGCACCCCGCCGCGGCAGGGTCACGGGGAACGGTCCGGCAGCCCTCCGGACAGCAGGAATGCCACTGTCCGCTTCTCTTCCCGCCAGCCGCGGGTGTCCATCTCGACGGACTGGAGGAGGGCGCATTCGACGACGTACCCGTGCTCGGACAGGTCCCGGCCGATGAGCTCCGCCGCGTCGCGGGTCGCCGCGTGCGTCACGATGCGCTCGGGACGGCGGTCGGCCACCGCGGAGACCACCGCCGCTCCCCCGCCCCCCACGCGTACGACGTCGGGTTCGGGCAGGTCTTCGAGGATGTGCGGCGCGACGCCGTGCACGGTCTGCGCCTGGACCCCGAAGCGGCGCACCGCGGCGGTGGTGCGGCCCAGGGCGTCGGCGTCGCGGTCGACGGCGATCACGGCGGCGCCGAAGCGGGCCGCCTCCGCGGTGAAGGCGCCGCTGCCGCAGCCGATGTCCCAGACGAGGTCGCCGGCGCGCGGTCCGAGGCGGGCGAGTTGGGCGGCCCGCAGCCGGTCGCTCTCCCCCTCGCCGAGCCAGATGTCGCCGCCGTACTCCGCGGCGGGCAGCGCCCAGCCGCGCGGCGAGAGCGACGGTTCGCGCCCGGCGATCCAGCCGGTGTCGGAGGAGGGGACGGTGCCGGACCCGCCGACGACGATGACGACGTTCGGGTCGCGCCAGGTGTGGTCGGCCGCCTTGTCGGAGGTGACGACGGTGACCCGCTCGTGGTCGGTGCCCAGCTCCTCGCAGATGACGAAGGTGCGGTGGACGCCCTGGAGCAGCAGGCTCAGTTCGGCGGGGCCCGCGCCGGGCGAGGTGAGGACGGCGACCTTGGTGTGGGCGCGGCAGACGTTCACGGCGCGGCGCAGGGTGCGGCGGTGGGCGACCACGACCTCGGCGTCGTCCCAGGGCATGCCCGCGCGGGCGAAGGCCTGGGCGACGGAGGAGACGGCGGGCACCACTTCGACTTCCAGGCCGAATTCCGGGGCGCGCAGGGTGCGGACGACACCGAAGAAGCCGGGGTCGCCGTCGGCGAGGACCACGGCGGTGCCGCGGTGGGCGGCGATGCGGCGGGCGGCGAGGCCCACGCTGCCGAGGCGGATCCGTTCGGCCTGGGCGGGGATCTCGTCCAGCGCCAGGTGGTGGGCGGCGCCGGCGACGAGTGTGGCGGCGCGGAGCGCGGAGTGTGCCGCGTCGGTCAGCGGCGTACCGTCCCAGCCGATCACCGTGACCCGGTCGGCCATCTTGGTCTGTCTCCTGGGTTCTCGCGGGTCTTCAGTGCGGGGCGGCGGCTGCGGGGGCGACCGCGCACGCGGCCACGGGCGAGCGTACCTGGTGGGACTCGGGGATGCCGGGGAGCCGGGCGGGCGTGCCGGGCGGGGGGCGAGCCGGGTTCAGTTCCAGTCGGAGAAGGCGGAGAAGCCGCTCTCGGCCAGGCTGTCGGACACGCCTTCGAGGTCTTCGGGGAGCAGGCTCCACACGATGAGGTCGGTGCGCAGCTCGAGCCAGCCGCCGAAGGGGTCGCCGCCGTTCCTCGTCCGCGCTATCCAGGCGCCGCGCAGGACGCCCTCGCTGACGCAGCCGATCTTCTGGGCGACCTGCTGGGCTGCGGTGTTGTCGGCGGCGGTGCGCAGCTCGATGCGCTGGAACGCCTGGTCGTCGAAGAGCCAGTGGGCGGTGGCGAGCGCCGCCTCGGAGGCGTAGCCCTCGCCGCGGGCCCAGGGGGCGATGACGTAGCTCAGCTCGCCGGCGCGCACCCGCCAGTCGGTGTTGCGCAGGTGGACGAGGCCGACCAGGCGCTGGGTGAGGAACTCCGTGACGGCGAGGGCGATTCCGCGGCCCTCATCGCGCTCGGCCGGGGCGAGCCGGGTGATCCAGTCGCGGGCGTGGGCCTCGGTGTAGGGCTGGGGCACGGAGGTCCAGGCGGTGACCATCTCGTCGTTCATCATCTCCGCGTACGCGGCGACGTCGGCGTCCTCGAACGGGCGCAGCACCAACCGCTCCGTGCTGATGGAGATGTCGGGGAAGGTCGTCATGCGCCGCTCCGTAACCTGGAACCTCGGGCCTGCTGAAGTGCCCAGCATGCAGCATGCGGGCACGCGGGCGCACCACGGGGTCCGCTCCTTCCTCAGGAGGGGACCCCGGGTGCGGGCGGCAGCGGACTGCCCGTCAGTTCCCTTCGGCGGGACTCTTGTCGACGGGCAGGACGGAGCCCTGGTACTTGTCCTCGATGAAGCGCCGCACCTCGGGCGAGGTGAGCAGTTTCGCCAGTTTGCGCACCCGCGGGTCGTCCTCGTCGCCCTTCTTGACGGCGAGGACGTTGTTGTACGGGTTGTGCTTCGGCGACTCCAGGAGGATGGCGTCCTTCTTGGGGCTGAGCCCGGCGTCGAGCGCGTAGTTGTTGTTGATGACGGCCGCGTCGACGTCGTCGAGGGAGCGCGGCAGCTGCGCCGGGTCGAGCGGCTTGACGGTGAGCTTCTTGGGGTTGGCCGTGATGTCCTCGGGTGTCGCGGTGGTGCCGACGCCCTTCTTGAGCCCGATGACGCCCTTGGCGGCGAGCAGTTGCAGTGCCCGGCCCTCGTTGGTCGTGTCGTTGGGCACCGCGACGGTCGCGCCCCGCCTCAGCTGCCCGATGTCCTCGGTCTTCTTGGCGTACACGCCCATGGGCGGCAGGTACACCTCGGTCACCGGCACCAGGTCCGTCTTCTTGGACGCGTTGAAGTCTTCGAGGTACGGGGTGTGCTGGTACAGGTTGGCGTCGAGCGAGCCTTCCTGGAGGGCGGTGTTCGGCGTGACGTAGTCCGTGAACTCCGTGATCTTCAGGTCGAGCCCCGCCTTCTTCGCGAGGTGCTCCTGGACGTACGTGAGGACTTCGCCGGCCGGGGTCGGGGTGGCCCCGACGACGAGTTGGTCGCCGCCGGACCCCGTGGCGTCCCCGCCGCACGCGGTGAGCCCGAGGCCGAGGGCCAGGGTGCCCGCCGCGGCGGCGATGACGGTCGTACGCATGATCAGAACGCCGCGACGACGGCGCCGTCGTACTTGTCGGCGATGAACTTCTTGACCTCGGGCGAGGTGAGGAGCTTGGCGAGCTTCTTGACGCGCGGGTCCTTCTCGTCGCCCTTCTTCACGGCGAGGAAGTTGCCGTACGGGTTGCCCTTGGCCTTCTCGGCGGCGAGGGCGTCCTTGGCGGGGCTGAGCTTGGCCTCCAGCGCGTAGTTGCCGTTGATCACCGCGGCGTCGACGTCGCTCAGGGAGCGGGGCAGCTGGGCGGCCTCCAGCTCCTTGAACTTGAGGTTCTTCGGGTTCTTCGCGACGTCCTTGGGAGTCGCGTCGTAGCCGACGCCCTTCTTGAGCTCGATGAGGCCGTTGTCCGCGAGGAGCTTGAGCGCGCGGGCCTCGTTCGTGGTGTCGTTCGGGACGGCGACGGTGGCGCCGTCCTTCAGGTCACCGAGCTTCTTGACGCCCTTGGAGTACACGCCGAGCGGCTCCAGGTGCACGGTGGCGCCCGGGACGGGCACGATGTCCGTGCCGTTCTTCTTGTTGAAGTCGTCCAGGTACGGCTTGTGCTGGAAGTAGTTCGCGAAGACCTCGCCCTGCTGGACGGCGGTGTTCGGCGTGACGTAGTCGGTGAACTCCTTCACCTCCAGGTCGAGGCCGGCCTTCTTGGCGAGGTTCTTCTGGACGTAGTCGAGGATCTGGCCCTGCGGCGTCGGGGTGGCGGCGACGACGAGCGCGCCGTCCTTGTCGCCCGCGGGGCCCTTGTCGGAGCCGCAGGCGCTCAGCCCGAGGGTGAGGGCGCCGGCGGCGAGGACAGCGGTGGTGATCTTGGCGGTGTTACGCACGAAAAGTGCCTTTCTCCAGGGGTGGTGCGGCCCCGCACGGGTGGGCGGGGCGGTCTGCGGGCCTGCGCCCGGTCAGCCGGTCTTGGTGACCTGGGTGGCCTTGGTGGCCTCAGTGACCGGGGTGGCCTTGGTGGCCTGCGTGGCCGGGGTGGTCTCGGCGACCTGCGTGACCTCGGCGGTCTTGCTGGTCGACTCCGCGGCGGCGGTGGCGGGCAGCGCCCCGCGCAGCGGCCGGAACAGCGGACCGGAGCCGCCGCCGCGCTTGTGCAGCCTGCGGGCCGCGTAGTCGCCCGCGAACTGGATGATCGAGATGACCACGGCGAGGATCGCCACGGTGATCCACATCAGGTCGGTCTCGAAGCGCTGGTAGCCGTAGCGCAGCGCGAGGTCGCCGAGGCCGCCGCCGCCGACCGTGCCCGCCATCGCGGAGTAGCCGATGAGCGCGACGATCGTGGTGGTGGCGCCGGAGATCAGCGAGGGCAGCGACTCCGGCACGAGGACCTTGCGTACGACGGTCCAGGTGGAGCCGCCCATCGACTGGACGGCCTCCACGAGCCCGCCGTCGACCTCGCGGATCGAGGTCTCCACCAGGCGCGCGAAGAACGGGATGGCGCCGACGGCGAGCGGCACGAGGGCCGCCTCCCGGCCGATGGTGGTGCCGGTCACCCAGCGCGTGAAGCCCATCAGGGCGACCATCAGGATGATGAAGGGCATCGAGCGGGCGATGTTCACGACCTGCCCGATGACCTTGTTGAGCACGGCGTTCTGCAGAAGCGCCCCACGCTCGGTGAGGACGAGCAGGACACCCAGCGGCAGTCCGGCGACGACGGCTATCAGCGTCGACCAGCCCACCATGTAGAGCGTGTCCCAACACGCCTGCTCCAGCAGCGGCTGCATCTCCGACCAGGTCACTTGGCACCTTCCTTGACCAGCAGCGTCTCGTCCCGGGGCGCGGGCACGGGCTCCTCGCCCGCGATGTCGACCTGGAGGCCCTGCTCGCGCAGGAACCCGATCGGGACGACGTTCTCCTCGAAGCGGCCGGGCAGTTCGATGCGCATGCGGCCGACCTGCCTGCCCGCGACGGTGTCCATCGCGGCGCCCAGGATCGAGATGTCGATGTTGTACGTACGCGACAGCTGGGAGATGACCGGCCGGGTCGCGGCGTCGCCGTGGAAGGTGACGTCGACGACGGTGCGGTCGTCGCCCGTCGCCTCGCCGCTGACGGGGAAGAGCGCGGCGGCCAGCTCGGAGCCGGGCGTCGCGAGCAGTTCGCTGACGGTGCCGGACTCGACGATCTGCCCGCGTTCCATGAGGGCGGCGGAGTCGCAGACGCTCTTGACGACGTCCATCTCGTGCGTGATGAGCAGGACGGTCAGACCGAGCTGCTGGTTGAGGTCGCGCAGCAGCTGCAGGATGGAGCGGGTGGTCTCCGGGTCGAGCGCGCTGGTCGCCTCGTCGGAGAGCAGCACCTTCGGGTCGCCGGCGAGGGCGCGTGCGATGCCGACGCGCTGCTTCTGGCCACCGGAGAGCTGTGCCGGGTAGGACTTCGCCTTCTCGGCGAGGCCGACGAGATCGAGCAGTGCGAGGGCCTTGCGGGAGCGCTCCTGGCCGGAGAGGCCGAGGATTTCGAGCGGCAGCTCGACGTTGTCCTGCACGGTCCGCGAGGACAGCAGGTTGAAGTGCTGGAAGACCATGCCGATGCGGCTGCGGGCCCGGCGCAGTTCCCGGCCGGCGCGCGGGCCGCGGCCGGCGAGGGCGGTGAGGTCCTGGCCCGCGACGGTCACGGTGCCGGAGGTGGGGCGTTCCAGGAGGTTGACGCAGCGGATCAGCGAGGATTTGCCGGCGCCGGACTGGCCGATGACGCCGTACACCTCACCCTCGCGGACGTGCAGGTCGACTCCGTCGAGGGCGGTTACTTCACGACCGCGTGAGCGGTAGACCTTGGTGAGGCCGGAAGTGGTGATCACAGGGGATTCCGTCACTGTCGAGTGCGCGGCGCGGGTGTGGCCGGGCACGGGGCATTCGTTCGGAACGCGGCACGGTTCTCGCGGTGGCGATAGGAACCGGAGGACGTGTGCGCGGGGCTAGCTCGCTTCCTGCGTCGGTACGGCTCTCGTCGCGTACGTCGGGCAGGGGCGCGGCACAGCGGCTTCGCTTCGGGGCGCGAGGCTCTTCGGTGGTGCGGGGGCCCTCAGAAGGCGCACATTCGACACATACAACGAGCACCGGGCGTCGTGATCGCCTCGGTCGCAAGGGTGCGGCTGCTCGTCGTGGTCATGGGCCCAAGTAAAACACGCGTGAGCCGACCGTCCACCACCGCTGTCCGAATAGCGGACAGCGGTGGGACGGGTGCGGGCGGACCGGGCGGGACGGTCAGTCGGCGACGGTGATCTCCACGGTGCCCGCCGTGGCCTGCGCGGACACGGCGGAGAGGTCCTTGACCAGGAAGTCCGCGGACAGCTCGGAGACGTCGTGGGTTGTGGCCAACGCCACGGTCGTCATGCCGGCGGCGCGGCCCGCGCCCAGGCCCGCCGGGGCGTCCTCGAACACCACGCAGCGCGCCGGGTCGACGCCGAGCTTGTCGGCCGCGAGCAGGAAGGGCTCCGGGTCGGGCTTGCCGCGCGTGATGTCGTCGGCGGCGATCAGCAGCGCGGGGCGGATGCCGACCTCGGCGAGCCGGGCCTCGGCCAGGACGCGGGTGGCGGAGGTGACCACGGCCCACTTGTCCGTGGGGAGCGAGTCGAGCAGTGCGCGGGTGCCGGGCAGCAGGTGGACGCCGCCGGCCACGTCGGACACCTCCAGCTCCTCGATGCGGGCGACGGCCTCGGGGAGCTTCTCCGGGGGCAGCAGGTCGGCGGCTATCTCGGCGGCGGGGCGGCCGTGCAGCTCGACCCGGGCGAACTCCTCCGCGGTGATCCCGTACTCGGTGGCCCACCGCGTCCAGCAGCGGTGGACCGACTCCAGGGAGGAGATGAGGGTGCCGTCGTTGTCGAACAGGAGCGCTTCGGCCTGGATCTTCACGGGTCCCAGCGTACGGGGCACTGCGGGGGCAGGAGCATCGGGTCAAAGGGCACGTAATAAAGTCACGGGCATGCTTGTTGCCCTGACGATCGCGACCGCCGTGGCCGCGCTCGCCCTCGCCGCCTGGTGCGGTTTCGCCGCGTACCGCGACCAGCCGACCAAGGACTGGCACTTCATCGGCATGGGCGTGGTGACGCTGCTCGCCCTGGTCCAGCTGATCGTCGGCATCGTCCAGCTGGCGCGCGGCGAGGACCCGGAACAGGGCACGACGATCTTCGTGGCGTATCTGCTCGGCTCCTTCGCGTGCGTCCCGGCGGCGGGCTTCATGTCCCTCGCGGAGCGCACGCGCTGGGGCTCCCTGACGGTCGCCGCGGGCGGCGTGGTCCTCGCCGTGCTCCAGGTACGGCTCTACGACATCTGGGGCGGCTGAGATGACGGACACCGAAGAGGGCGTCAAGGGCGAGCCCCGCCGGAAGCTGATCACGGGGCCGGGCATCCTGTTGCTGTGGCTGTACGGCGTGATGGTCGTCGGCGCGGTCTCGCGCTCGGCGGTCCAGATCTCGACGGACTTCGACAAGGCCCCGCTCGCCTACTCGCTGTCGGCGCTCGCGGGCCTCGTCTACGGCTTCATCACGTACTCGCTGGTGCGCGGCGGCGAGACGGCCCGCCGGGCGGCGCTTGTGTGCTGCGCCGCCGAGCTGGTGGGCGTACTGGCCGTCGGGACGTGGACCCTGGCGGACCCCTCCGCCTTCCCGGACGCCACGGTCTGGTCGGACTTCGGGATGGGCTACCTGTTCATCCCGGTGATCCTGCCGGTGACGGCGATCTTCTGGCTGGTGAGGGCGCGGCGGGCGGGACGCTAGCGTCGCGCCCGCCGCCCGCGCGCTTGCCCGGGCCGGTGGCTCGGTCAGGCGCTTCTCGCGTATGCCCGGGTGTCGGAGTCCTTGGTCAGGGTCACGACCGTGAGGCGGTCGTTGACCCGCTCGGTCTTCACGGGGGCGTAGCCGTGCTTGCGGTAGAGCTGGAGGTTCTGTTCGCTGCGGTGGCCGGTGAAGAGCTGGAAGCACTTGGTGGTGCTGTCCGCGCCGAGCCGGCGTTCGATCGCGAGCAGGAGGCGGCCGCCCAGGCCGTGCCGCTGCATCCGGGGGTGGACGATGAGCTTGCCGATCCGCGCCGTGCCGTCGCTGTCGGCCGTGCCGCGCACGGAGGCCACCACCTCGTCGCCGAGGCGGGCCACCAGGACGGTGCCCGTGGTCAGTTCGGCCTTGATGGAGTCGAGAGTCTGGGTCAGCGGCTCGATCGAGTAGTCGCCGTAGAGCTCGGCCTCGCTCTGGTAGCAGAGGTATTGCAGTTTGAGGATCTGCTCGGCGTCCGCTTCCGCCGCCTCCGAGATGGTCACGCTCATGCCCATGTGTGCATGCCTCCCGCTCACCTGCTCCACCGGTTGTCTAACGCTCCATTCCCCGCGGTGCAGGAGCTGCAACCTCCGCCGCCAGCATTCTGCGCAGGCATCCCAGGCATCGGGAACGTTCCGGCCCCAGACTGCCCTGTGACATTCCCAACTCCCCTGCGATTTCCCGGTAGGTGAGGTCCTTGGGGGACAGCAGCGCGGCCACGATGCGGGGGCAGCGGCCGGGCAGTCTGCGGACCGCCGCGTACAGGCTGCGGCGTCGGTCGGCGCTCAGGGCGCGCTGTTCGGGGCCGTGTTCGGAGTCGTCGGCGGGTTCCTGCGCGTACGCCGTCTCGCGCCGGGCGGCGCTCCTGGAGCGGCGCGCCTCGGACCGGACGGCGCCGCGCACCCACCGCGCCGGGTCGGCGGGCGGGCCCTTCGACTCCAGGCGCTCCAACAGCCGCAGCCAGACGGCCTGTTCGAGGTCGCCGGGGTCGTCGCCGTGGCCGAGTGCCTCCGCGGACGCCTCGGCGGCGAGCAGCGGGCCGAGGGCGGGGATCAGCGTGGGAATGAGCTCGTACGTCATGTCGGGCGGGACGCGGCCGCTCCGGTGCGAGGTTTCCGGAGCGGCCGTCTCTCACCCCAACCGGGTTCGGTCGATCCGCCGTTGACGCCTACCGCTCAGTCCTTGGCGGAGTTCCGCTCAGTCCTTGGCGAAGTCGGCGGCGGCCAGCAGCGCGGTGTCCGGGTTGTCGGAGAAGATGCCGTCGATGCCCGTCTCGAAGTAGGCCTTGAACGCGCCGAAGGCGTCTCCGTACGCGGTCGGGTCCGTGCCCTTCCTGAAGTCGGCGGGCAGGAAGGTGTTCTCGTTGCGCATCGTGTACGGGTGCAGGATCAGGTCGGCGTCGTGCGCGTCGTCGACGAGCGTGGTCGGCGTGCCGAGGCTGCCGTCCGCCTTCTTGGGAATGATCAGGTCGAGCGTGGGGCCGATGCCCTGCGCGAACCGTGCCATCCACCGCAGGCCCTCGGGCTTGATCAGGTCGGCGACGGTGCGCGGGTCGCCGGCCTCCACGAAGTCCCAGGGGCGGCTGGCGGCGCCCGACAGGAGCACGACGCGCGGCGCGGAGACCAGCTCGGCCAGGCGCTGGATGCTGCTGGGCTCGAAGGACTGGAGGAAGTTCGGCGAGTTCTTCTTGTGGCGGCCGTACCGGCGCAGCAACTTGGCCAGGGGCTCTTCGAGGCCGAGGCCCAGCTTGCGGAAGTACGTGGGGTGCTTGGTCTCGATGTGCAGCCAGACGTGCCTGCCGCGCCTGCGGCCCTCCTTCTCGGCCCACTCGAAGACCTCTTCGAGAGTGGGCACGGCCCAGCGGCCGTCGTAGAGGGTGTTGCGCTGGCGGGTGCCCGGGATGCGCTCCTTGGCGCGCAGCGTCTTCAGCTCCGCGAGCGTGAAGTCCTCGGTGAACCAGCCGGTGAGCTGGGCGCCGTCGACGGACTTGGTGGTCTTGCGGGACGCGAACTCGGGGTGCGCCGCGACATCCGTCGTCGCGGTGATGTCGTTCTCGTGACGGCATACGAGGTGACCGTCCTTGGTGGGCACGACGTCCTGTTCGATGACGTGTGCGCCCATGTCCAGGGCCAGCTGGTACGAGCCGAGCGTGTGCTCGGGCCGGTAGCCGCTGGTCCCCCGGTGCGCGACGACGGTCGGCTTGGGCAGGCTCTCGTACCCGCCGTGCCCGTGCCCGTGATCGTGCCGCTGGTCGGCTCTCGCCACGCCGGGCAGCCCCACCACGGCCGTGCCCGCGCCGGCGAGCGCCGCCCCCAGTACCGCTCGACGTCCCCGGCTCGTCCCCGGCTGCTGCTGACCCGACTCCTGCGTCGCCATTGGCGCTCCTCCCGATGTGCCTCCGCCTTGCACCTGACAAAGCGGGACTGATCGTAGGTGGCCGCGAGTGACGGGTGGGAGACCCTGGACGGAACGTGAGGGTGACGCGGCATGGCGAGTGTGCGCGGCACCGGCGCGGCATGGGGGTGCGGAGTGCGGCGCCTCCGGTGAGCGGGGCGTGGGGGGCGTGGGGGCGGCCGCTGCGCAGGTCGCCATGCGGGTCGCTTGCAGGTCGCTGCGCGGAGAGAAGTGAGGGCGTGACAAGGACCACTACTTCGGGCCACACCCTCTTCGCGGCGCTACCGTCGTCACAAGGGCGACGGACCAGGGCAGGACCGCACGGAACCATGTCAACAGCGCGTATCGAGTGCGTGAACCCGATGTGCAAACGGCGGCGGCCCGCGAGTATCGTCCTCACCTGCATTTACTCGTCGTCTACCCGTTGACACCGGAGGGCCTGTTGTCCCGTCTAGCGCTCATCAAGGCAGTGCTCGGACCGATCTTGCGCCTGATGTTCCGCCCACGGGTAGAAGGCGCCGAGAACATTCCCGGGACCGGGCCCGTCATTCTGGCCGGAAACCACCTCACGTTCATCGACTCGATGATTCTGCCGCTGGTCACCAACCGTCCGGTGTTCTTCATCGGCAAGGACGAGTACGTCACCGGCAAGGGGCTCAAGGGCCGCCTCATGGCGTGGTTCTTCACCGGCGTCGGCATGATCCCCGTGGACCGCGACGGCGGCCGTGGCGGTGTCGCCGCGCTGATGACCGGTCGGCGCGTTCTCGACGACGGCAAGGTCTTCGGCATCTACCCCGAGGGCACGCGGTCGCCCGACGGGCGGCTGTACCGGGGCCGTACGGGCATCGCCCGGCTGACCCTGATGACCGGCGCGCCCGTCGTGCCCTTCGCGATGATCGGCACGGACAAGCTCCAGCCGGGCGGCAAGGGTGTGCCGCGGCCCGGCAAGGTGACGGTGCGTTTCGGTGAGCCGATGGAGTTCTCCCGGTACGACGGGATGGACCGCGACCGGTACGTGCTGCGGGCGGTGACGGACTCGGTGATGACGGAGGTCATGCTGCTGTCCGGGCAGGAGTACGTGGACATGTACGCCACGAAGGCCAAAGCGGCGTAGCCCTGCGGGGCTTGGGCGGTTGTGCTGGGCGCCTGTTCCCGGCCGGGGGTCTCCCGGTGTCGGGGCGGGCGCCCTTTTTGTGGTCGCCCCGGGGTGGGGGCGGTGGTGGCTTCGCTTGCGCGGTCGGCTGCGGGTGGGCGGGGGCCGCCCGCGGTCGCGCAGTTCCCCGCGCCCCTGACGGGGTTTCGGTCGCTCCTCGGGTGCGGGTTTGTTGTGGCTTGGCGCGCCGTTCCCCGCGTCCCTGACGGGGTTTCGGTCGGCCCCCGGTGCGGGATCGTTGTCGCTTGGCGCGCCGTTCCCCGCGCCCCTGACGGGACGACGTTCCTGGGCCCCTGCAAGGGGCGGTGCGGGTCTAGTGAGGGGGCGCCGTGTCTTCCAGGTTCTGGCCCTTCAGGAGGAACCACGCCGCCGCTGCCGTGGCGAGCAGGACCGCCGCTCCCACGCCCGACGCCAGACGCAGGCCGTCGACGAAGGCCGTCTGGGCGGAGGCCAGCAGCGCGTCCGCCTGGTGGGCGGGGAGGTCGCGGACCGATTCCACCGCGCCGCCGAGGGACTCGTGCGCCGCCGACACCACCTCCGGCGGGGTCCCCTGGGGGGCCGTGAAGTCGCGGTAGACACCCGTGACGATGGAGCCGAGCAGGGCGATGCCGAGGGCGGCGCCCAGTTCGTACGCCGTCTCGGAGACCGCGGAGGCCGCGCCCGCCTGTTCCTTGGGGACGCTGGAGAGGATGACGTCGGCGGTCACCGTGAACGAGAAGCCCGCCCCGATGCCGACGACCAGCAGCGAGGCCCCGAGCAGCGGGTAGCCGGTGTGCTGGCTGAGCCCGGTGAGTACGGCGAGCGCGAGCCCCACCGCCGCGAGTCCCCCCGCGACGACGACGCGGACGGAGAAGCGCCGCGCGACCACGCCCGCGATCAGCCCCGCCCCCACCGCGCCGACGGCGGCGGGCAGTTCGGCCAGGCCCGCTTCGAACGGCTGCCTGCCCTGGACCAGTTGCAGGAACTGGGAGAGGAAGAAGACCAGGCCGGACAGGCCGAGCACGGTCAGCAGGTCGGCGAGGACCGCCCCGGAGAAGCCGCGGTTGCGGAAGAGCCGCATGTCCAGGAGCGGCGCGGGCAGCGTGAGCTGACGGCGCACGAACCAGGTGAGCGCGCCCGCGCCCACGGCCGCGGCGGCCGCGACGTCCCAGCGCAGGCCGTGGGCCGCGGCCTCCTTAATGGCGTACACGACGGCGATCATGCCGATGAGCGAGAGCACGACGCTGATCAGGTCCCAGGGCCCCGGCGCCGGGTTCTTCGACTCGGGCAGCAGTTTGATGCCGACGAGGACGAGGACGGCCATGACCGGCAGGTTGATGAGGAAGACCGAGCCCCACCAGAAGTGTTCGAGCAGGAAGCCGCCGACGACGGGGCCGACGGCCGCGCCCGCCGAGGCCATGGCGCCCCAGATGCCGACCGCGAGACTGCGCTCGCGCGGGTCGTGGAAGATGTTCCGGATGAGCGCCAGCGTGGACGGCATCAGCGTGGCGCCGGCCACGCCGAGCAGCGCCCGGGCCAGGATCATCAGCTCGGGGCTCGTGGCGTAGGAGTTGAGCACGGAGACCGCGCCGAAGGCGACGGCTCCGGTGAGCAGCAGCTTCTTGCGGCCGATGCGGTCGCCGAGGCTGCCCATGGACACCAGCAGACCGGCGATGACGAAGGAGTAGACGTCGCCGATCCACAGCAGCTGGGTGCCGGACGGCTTGAGGTCCTCGCTGATGTACGGCGTCGCCAGGCCGAGCACGGTCGCGTCCACCGCGACCAGGAGCACGGCGAGGACGAGCACGGCGAGCGCGAGCCAGCGGCCGGGGCCGCGCTCCACGTCCGCCTCGGCGGTCCGCTGATGGGTGCTGGTCATGATTCCACTCTCCGCCGTGCGCCGCCGATCAGCAGCTCGGCGATCATGTACGAGAAGTCCTTGGCGGCGACCCGGCCGTCCAGGACGGCCCAGGCGCCGGAGCCGATCAGGCCGTAGAAGGCCTCCGTGAGCCAGACCGGGGTGAGGTCGATGCGGAACTCGCCGTTCTCCTGGCCGCGCCGGAAGAGCGCGGCCAGCCGGGCGTCGATGCGGGACCAGCCCTCGTTCTGCGTCCCGCCCTCGAAGAGCTGGTTCTCCGTGTAGAGGAAGGCGAGGAGGCCGGCGGCGGGCTCGACCTCCTTCACCAGGCGCCGCAGCGCGCCCTCGGCGCTGCCGTCGTCGAGTGCCGCCCGGTCCAGGGCCGCCTCGCACTCCTGGAGCCCCAGCCCCTCCAGGGCGAGTACGAGCGCCTCGCGGCCCGCGAAGTGGCGGTGCAGGGTGGCCCTGCTGATGCCCGCCGCGCGGGCCACCTCGTCCATGGTGGAGGTTGACTTACGGGTGAGCAGGGCCGCGGCGCTGCGCAGAACCTGCTCGCGATCGACTGACATGAGACAAGCCTAGCCCAGTTGAGACGACCTCGTCTCAGCGATATGTGCCGGCTCCGCTTCACGCGCGCGAGGCGGAGCCGTCTCAGACATCGCACAGCCTTCGGCGGCGGCCGCCGTTCAGTGCCAGGGCAGTTCCCCGCGCCGCCCCCAGTACGCCCCGGGCTCCTCCACCAGCCCCGCGAGGCGTTCCAGGCGGCCGGGGTCCAAGTCGACCGCGGCCGCGTGCAGGTTGGACACCAGCTGCGCGGAGGTCGCCGCCCCCGACAGGACCACGCCCGCCCACGGCTCGCGCAGCACGGCGGCCAGCGCCACCGCGTCACACCCGTACCCCGTCTCCTCGGCGACCTCGCGCAGCGCGGCCGGCGCGTGCGGGGTGGCGAGGCGGCCGTTGGCCATGCCCTCCTTGACGATCACGGTGAGGCCCACGTCGTGCGCCTCGGCGAGCGCGGGGCCCGCCGAGGTCTCCAGGAGGTTGTACGTCGCCTGCACGGCTTGGAACAGCGGCGCCCCGTCGACGGTGACGGCGAGGGCGGCGCGGATCGCGGCCGCCTGCTCCGGGCCGCTCACGGAGAGGCCGACGGTGACGCCCTCGGCGGCCAGGGCGGCGAGCCGGGCGTGGAGCCCCCGGTCGGTGAGCGCCGGGCTCCCGGGCGTGACCGAGTGGATCTGGTAGAGGTCGAGCCGGTCGCCGAGCAGTTCGGCGCTCTCGGCGCGCTGCCGGTCGTACGCGGCGACGCTGTGGTCCTTGACCTCGTGCGGCCCCTCGGCGTCGGTGCGCCAGGCCGCCGTGTACGTGTAACCCCACTTGCTGCCGACGACGACGTCACGGACGTCGGGCCTGGCCCGCAGCCAGTCGGCGAGGAACTCCTCGGAGCGGCCGTAGGAGCGCGCCACGTCGACGTAACGCACACCCGAGGCGTACGCGGCGTCGAGCAGTTCGAAGGCGCGCTCGCGCAGGGCGTCCACGCTGCGGGACGGCGGCAGGTCGGCCTCGCGGCCCAACGTGATGTAGCCGGGCCTGCCGACCGCGGCGAGGCCGAGCCCCAGACGCGCGGTCGGGGTCGTGGCCTTGGCCGGCCGGGCGAAGGACATGGCGGGCTCCTCGTCGTAGGGGATCTTCCCGCCAACGTAACCCGCGACGCCCTCGGCTCACCCGCGGGCCGCCGCCCACTCCTCCTGGAGCGCCAGGTCCGCCTTGACCTCGGCGAGCTGGACGGCGACGGCCGAGGGGGCGGTGCCGCCGCGGCCGTCACGGGAGGCCAGTGCGCCGGGCACGTTGAGGACCGTGCGCACCTCGGGGGTGAGGTGCGCGGAGATCTCGGCGAACTGCTCGTCGGTGAGTTCGTCCAGTTCCTTGCCCTCGGCCTCGGCGACCTTCACGCACTCGCCCGCGACCTCGTGTGCGACCCGGAACGGCACACCCTGCTTGACCAGCCACTCGGCGATGTCGGTGGCGAGCGAGAAACCGGCCGGGGCCAGCTCCTCCATCCGCTCGCGGTGGACGGTGAGGGTCGCCATCATGCCGGTGAAGGCGGGCAGCAGGACCTCCAGCTGGTCGCAGGAGTCGAAGACCGGCTCCTTGTCCTCCTGGAGGTCGCGGTTGTAGGCGAGCGGCAGGGCCTTGAGGGTGGCCAGCAGGCCGGTCAGATTGCCGATCAGGCGGCCCGACTTGCCCCGCGCCAGCTCGGCGATGTCCGGGTTCTTCTTCTGCGGCATGATCGAGGAGCCGGTAGAGAACGCGTCGTGGAGGGTGACGAAGGAGAACTCCTTCGTGTTCCAGATGATGATCTCCTCCGCGATGCGGGAGAGGTTCACGCCGATCATCGCGGTGATGAAGGCGAACTCCGCGACGAAGTCACGCGAGGCCGTGCCGTCGATGGAGTTGCCCACACTGCCGCGCTCGAAGCCGAGGTCCTCGGCGACCGCCTCCGGGTCGAGGCCGAGCGAGGACCCGGCGAGCGCGCCGGAACCGTACGGCGACACGGCCGTCCGCGCGTCCCACTGCCGCAGCCGCTCCGCGTCCCGGGACAGGGACTGCGCGTGGGCGAGGACGTGGTGGGCGAAGAGCACCGGCTGGGCGTGCTGGAGGTGCGTGCGGCCCGGCATGGCGACGCCTGGGTGCGCCTCGGCGAGGCCGACGAGGGCGCCCTGGAGGTCGGCGAGCAGGCCGCCGATGATCCGCGCGTGGTCGCGCAGGTACATCCGGAAGAGCGTCGCCACCTGGTCGTTGCGCGAGCGCCCGGCCCGCAGCTTGCCGCCGAGGTCGGGGCCGAGCCGTTCGAGCAGGCCGCGCTCCAGGGCGGTGTGGACGTCCTCGTCGGCGATGGTGCCGACGAACGAGCCGTCGGCGACGTCCCCTTCGAGCCGGTCGAGCCCGGCCAGCATGCGGGTCAGTTCGTCCTCGGTGAGCAGGCCCGCCTTGTGGAGCACGCGCGCGTGGGCGCGGGAGCCGGCGATGTCGTACGGCGCGAGACGCCAGTCGAAGTGGACCGACGCGGACAACTTGGCCAGGGCCTCGGCGGGCCCGTCGGCGAACCGTCCGCCCCAGAGCCGGACGTCACCGCCGTTGTTGCTGCTCACTGCACGTGCTCCTCATGGCTCATGGCTGTCGCTCACCGGGTCACTCCCTACTGATGCATGAGTATGCAGAACTCTGCATGATTCGTCAATCACACCTCGCGGCACCAAGGCGAATTCAGTCCCCGTTTCATTAGACAGTCGAAGGTTTTCGGAGAATAATCCTTAGTCATGGGAAAGACCTACGAACACATAGACGGCCGGTTCCGCGCCTTCATCGAGGCGCAGCCGATGTTCTTCACGGCGACCGCGCCCCTCTCCGGGGACGGCACGATCAACCTCTCCCCCAAAGGCCTCAAGGGATCCTTCGCGGTCATCGACGAGCGGACCGTCGCCTATCTCGACTTCGCGGGCAGCAACGCCGAGACCATCGCGCACCTGCGCGAGAACGGCCGCATCACCCTCATGTGGTGCGCCTTCCAGGGCCCGCCCAACATCGCGCGGGTGCACGGCCGCGGCGAGCCGGTCTTCCGCGACGACCCGCGCTTCAAGGAGCTGCTCGCCCACTTCCCGGACATCGACCCCGCTCCGCACGGCCTGCGCGCCATCATCGTCGTGACGGCCGAACTCGTCCGGGACACCTGCGGCTACGCGGTGCCCTTCATGACGTACGACGAGGACCGCGACCTGCACAGCAGGCGCTTCGCACGGGAGGACGACGCCTCGCTGAGCGCCTACTTCACCAAGAAGGAGCACATCGCACGGAGCATCGACGGCCTTCCCGGGCTGCCGCTCCCGCTGCCGCCCACTAGCGTCTGAGCCATGCGCCCCAGAGCCGCCGTCCTCGCCCGTGCCGCCCTCCTCGCCGCCCTCGGCACGCTCGGGGCGGCGCCCGGCTCGAACCCGCCGCTGCCGGAGCGGATGGCCGACACGGGCGGCGGCAGCCAGCTCATCACCGCGCAGGCGCCCCGCGCCGACTCCACCACCGGCACGCTCACCTGGTGGGACCGGCGCGGCGGGCGCTGGGTGCGGGCCGGCTCCGCGCCCGCCCGCTTCGGCGCGAACGGACTGGTGGCGGGCGCCTCGCGCCGTCAGGGCACGGACACCACCCCCACGGGGCTGTACGCGATGCCGTACGCCTTCGGGCTCGCGCCGCGGCCCCCCGGCGCCCACCACCCCTACCGGCGCGTGACGAAGGAGTCCTGGTGGTGCCAGGACGACCGCTCGCAGTCCTACAACCGCTGGTCCGAACCGCTCGCCGCCGACTGCCGGGCCGCCGAGTCCGAACACCTCGTCACCTACGACCCGCAGTACCGGCACGCCCTCGTGATCGGCTTCAACTACGACCGTCCTGTGCGCGGCCGGGGCGCCGGGATCTTCCTGCACGTCAACGGGCGCGGCGCGACGGCCGGCTGTGTGTCGGTCTCCGAGGAGGCGATGCGCGCGGTGCTGCGGTGGGCGAAGCCGAGCCGGAGGCCGCACATCGCGATCGGCACGGCGTCGGGAGCGACGGCTCTGGCACAGAACTGACGTCACGTCACCCCGTAGGGCACGGCGCGACCCCATGACGTACATGTAGCGACCACATACCGAGACGGGGTTGCGCGGGCGCGGGGCCGCGGCGTTGCATCACGCCGTGCGACCCGAACAGACCATCCCCAGTGACACCGACCCCGTCGGCGGCGACGGCGGGAGCGGCGGCGACGACAGGGCGGCCCGCCGGGCCGTCACCGTCTTCCCCGTCCTCGTCCTGGCCGCGGGCGGCCTCAGCATCGCCGTGCCGGGCGCCTTCGAGGGCTGGGGGGCGAACGTCCCGTACCTGCTGGGCGTGGTGATGTTCTGCATGGGACTGACCATGACCCCGCTCGACTTCCAGGGCGTGGTCAAGCGGCCCTGGGCCGTGGCGCTCGGCCTCGTCGCGCACTACGTCATCATGCCGGGGCTCGGCTGGCTGATCGCCCACGCGCTCGGCCTGTCGCCGCAGTTGGCGGCCGGGGTGATCCTGGTGGGCTGCGCGCCGAGCGGCACCGCGTCCAACGTGGTCACCTATCTGGCGCGCGGCGACGTGGCGCTCTCGGTGTCCGTCGCCACCGTCTCGACGGTCCTCGCGCCGCTGGTCACACCGCCGCTGACCCTGCTGCTCGCGGGCGAGTACCTGCCCGTCGACGCGGGCTCGATGGTCACGGACATCCTCAAGACCGTACTGCTGCCGGTCGTCGCCGGGCTCGCCGTGCGGCTGCTCTTCGGGCGGTACGTCGACCGGGTGCTCGGCGCGCTGCCGTGGCTGTCGGCGCTGACCGTCGCCGCGATCGTGGCGATCGTCGTCGCGGGCAGTGCCGCGGCCATCAAGTCGGCCGCGGCACCGGTGTTCCTCGCGGTGTTCCTGCACAACGGCCTGGGCCTCGCGCTCGGTTACGGTGCGGGCAAGCTGGCCCGCCTCGGTCCGCCGGCGTCCCGGGCGATGGCCTTCGAGGTCGGCATGCAGAACTCCGGCCTGGCCGCGTCCCTGGCGACGGCGCACTTCAGCCCGCTGGCCGCGCTGCCCTCGGCGGTCTTCTCCGTGTGGCACAACGTGTCGGGGGCGCTGGTGGCGGCCTGGATGGCGCGCTCCCGGACATCACCGGGCAGCTCCCGGAAGTCGCCGGACGGACGGAGATCAGGCCCGTCCGGCGACTGAGGAAGGGCCGGGCGCAGCCGCCGAGGGGCGGCGCCCCGGGCCCGGGGTCACTCGTTGGAGGCCAGCCGCAGCAAGTGGTCCGCCAGCGCCTGCCCCCCCGCGGGCTCCCTGCTGATCAGCATCAACGTGTCGTCGCCCGCGATCGTCCCGAGGACGTCGTGCAGCTCGGCCTGGTCGATGGCCGAGGCGAGGAACTGGGCCGCGCCCGGCGGCGTACGCAGCACGACGAGGTTGGCCGAGGCCTCCGCGGAGATCAGCAGCTCCGCGGACAGGCGCCGCATCCGCTCCTCCTTGGCCGACTCCCCGAGCGGCGCGCGCGGGGTGCGGAAACCGCCCTCGCTCGGCACCGCGTAGATGAGGTCGCCCTCGGCGTCACGGATCTTGACCGCGTTCAGCTCGTCCAGGTCCCGGGAGAGTGTCGCCTGCGTGACGGTCAGGCCGTCGTCGGCGAGCAGCTTCGCCAGCTGGCTCTGGGAGCGCACCGGTTGCCGGTTCAGGATGTCCACGATCCGGCGGTGGCGTGCGGTGCGGGTCTGCGGCACGGCGGGACCCGCGTGGTCGCCGTGCTCGTTGCCTTGCGCCTGGCTCATCGTCGTCTCATTCTCCGGATCGTCCGTCCCCGTCGGCCTCGGCGGCCTTGTCCAGTACGCCGGGCAGGGCCCGGAGGAACGTCTCCACCTCGTCGTCGCGCACGTTCAGCGGCGGCATCAGCCGTACGACATCGGGGGCGGGCGCGTTGACCAGGAAGCCGGCGTCCTGAGCCGCCTGCTGCGCCCGTGGCGCGAGCGGCTCGGTGAGCACGATACCCAGCAGCAGGCCCGAGCCCCTGACACGGGCCACGAGCGGGTGTCCGAGTGACTCGATCCCGTCGCGGATCCTGTCGCCCGCCCGCTTGGTGTTCTCCAGCAGTCCCTCGGCGGCGATGGTGTCGAGGACGGCGAGTCCCGCGGCGCAGGCGACCGGGTTGCCGCCGAACGTCGTGCCGTGGTGCCCGGGCCGAAACAGCTCGGCGGCGGCGCCGAACGCGACGGTCGCGCCCAGCGGCAGACCACCGCCAAGACCCTTCGCGAGTGTGACGATGTCCGGCTCCACGCCCTCGTGTGCGAGGTGCTCGAACCAGTGCCCGGTGCGCCCGATCCCGGTCTGCACCTCGTCCAGGACGAGGAGGGTCCCGGTGGCCCGGGTGATCTCCCTGGCCGCCTTGAGGTAACCCGCGGGCGGCATGACGACGCCGTTCTCGCCCTGGATCGGCTCGATGATCACGAACGCCGTCTCGCTGGTCACGGCCGCGCGCAGGGCTTCCACGTCGCCGTACGGGACGTGTGTGACGTCGCCGGGCAGGGGCAGGAACGGCTCCTGCTTGCCGGGCTGGCCGGTGAGGGCGAGCGCGCCCATGGTCCGGCCGTGGAAGCCGCCGTCGGTAGCGACCATGTGCGGGCGGCCGGTCAGCCGGCCGAGCTTGAAGGCACCCTCGTTGGCCTCGGCGCCGGAGTTGCAGAAGTACACGCGGCCTTCGCGGCCGAAGAGTTGGAGCAGCCGTTCGGCGAGCGCGACGGGCGGCTCGGCGACGAACAGGTTCGAGACGTGGCCGAGCGCGGCGATCTGGGCGCTCACGGCCTCGACGATCGCCGGGTGGGCGTGGCCGAGGGCGTTGACCGCGATGCCGCCGACGAAGTCGAGGTACTCCTTGCCGTCGGCGTCCCACAGTCTGGTGCCCGCGCCGCGCACGAGGGGCAGCCGCGGGGTGCCGTAGTTGTCCATGAGCGCGCCCTGCCAGCGCTCGGTCAGCTCTTGGTTGCTCATGACTCCCCCTCGGTGTCGTGCGGCGGCGTGGCGTCGGCCGGCGCGTCGGGCACGACCATGGTGCCGATGCCCTCGTCGGTGAAGATCTCCAGCAGGATCGAGTGCTGGACCCGGCCGTCGATGACGCGGGCCGTCTCGACGCCGTTGCGTACGGCGTGCAGGCAGCCCTCCATCTTCGGGACCATGCCGCTGGCCAGCTCGGGCAGGAGCTTCTCCAGCTCCCTGGCGGTGAGACGGCTGATGACCTCGTCGGAGTTCGGCCAGTCCTCGTACAGGCCCTCGACGTCGGTCAGGACCATCAGGGTCTCGGCACCCAGCGCCGCAGCGAGTGCCGCAGCCGCCGTATCAGCATTGACGTTGTAGACATGGTGATCGTCCTGGGAACGGGCGATCGAGGAGACGACCGGGATGCGGCCGTCGGCGAGGAGCGCCTCGATGGCGCCCGTGTCGATCTCGGTGATCTCGCCGACCCGGCCGATGTCGACCAGTTCGCCCTCGATGCGGGGCTGATGCTTGGTGGCGGTGATGGTGTGCGCGTCCTCGCCGGTGAGGCCGACGGCGAGCGGGCCGTGCCGGTTGAGCAGCCCGACCAGCTCGCGCTGCACCTGGCCGGCGAGCACCATGCGTACGACGTCCATCGCGTCCTCGGTGGTGACCCTGAGGCCCGCCTTGAACTCGCTGACGATGCCGTGTCGGTCGAGGGCCCTGCTGATCTGCGGCCCGCCGCCGTGCACGACGACGGGCCTGAGGCCCGCGTGGTGCAGGAAGACGACGTCCTGGGCGAAGGCCGCCTTCAGCTCGTCGTCGACCATGGCGTTGCCGCCGAACTTGATGACGACGGTCTTGCCGCGGTGCCGGGTCAGCCAGGGGAGGGCCTCGATGAGGATCTGCGCCTTGGGCAGCGCGGTGTGCTTGCGGGCGGTGGGCTGGCCGCCGGCTTCCTTGCTCATGAGGAGTACGCGCTGTTCTCGTGGACGTAGTCGGCGGTGAGGTCGTTCGTCCAGATCGTGGCGCTCGCCTCGCCCGCGGCGAGGTCGGCGGTGACGACGATCTCCCGGTAGCGCATGTCGACCAGGTCGCGGTCCTCGCCGACGGAGCCGTTCCTGCAGACCCAGACGCCGTTGATGGCGACGTTCAGTTCGTTCGGGTCGAAGGCGGCGGACGTCGTGCCGATCGCGGAGAGCACCCGGCCCCAGTTGGGGTCCTCGCCGTGCAGGGCGCACTTGAGGAGGTTGTTGCGGGCGATGGACCGGCCGACCTCGACGGCGTCGGCCTCGCTCGCCGCGTTCACGACCTCGACCTTGATGTCCTTGCTGGCGCCCTCGGCGTCGCCGATGAGCTGGCGCCCCAGGTCGTCGCAGACCTCGCGGACGGCCTCGGCGAACTCGGCGTACTCCGGGGTGACCTCGGCCGCACCGGAGGCGAGCAGGAGCACGGTGTCGTTGGTGGACATGCAGCCGTCGGAGTCGACCCGGTCGAAGGTGAGCCGGGTGGCGTCGCGCAGCGCCCGGTCCAGGACGTCGGCCGCCAGGTCGGCGTCCGTGGTCAGCACGACCAGCATCGTGGCGAGGCCGGGGGCGAGCATGCCCGCGCCCTTGGCCATGCCGCCGACGGTCCAGCCGTCCCTGGTGACGACCGACGTCTTGTGGACGCTGTCGGTGGTCTTGATGGCGATGGCGGCCTTCTCGCCGCCGTGCGCGGACAGTTCCCCGGCCGCCTTCTCGACGCCGGGCAGCAGCTTGTCCATCGGCAGGGTGACACCGATGAGCCCCGTCGAGGCGACGGCGACCTCGCCCGCGTTCAGGGAGAGCACCTCGGCGACCTTCTCGGCGGTGGCATGGGTGTCCTGGAAGCCACGGGGGCCCGTACAGGCGTTGGCGCCACCGGAGTTGAGGACGACGGCGGAGACGAGACCGCCCTTGAGGACCTGCTCAGACCACAGGACGGGCGCGGCCTTGACGCGGTTGGAGGTGAAGACGCCGGCGGCCGCCAGGCGGGGCCCGGTGTTGACCACGAGGGCCAGGTCCGGGTTGCCGTTCTCCTTGATTCCGGCGGCGATGCCCGCGGCCGTGAATCCCTTGGCTGCCGTCACACTCACGGCGCGACTCCGATCGTAGTGAGCCCGGTGGCCTCGTCGAGGCCGAGGGCGATGTTCATGCTCTGCAGGGCGCCGCCGGCGGTGCCCTTGGTGAGGTTGTCGATGGCGCTGACCACGATCACGCGGCCCGCCGCCTCGTCGTACGCGACCTGGACCTGTACGGCGTTCGAGCCGTACACGGCGGCGGTCGCGGGCCACTGCCCCTCGGGGAGCAGATGGACGAACGGCTCGTCGGCGAAGGCCTTCTCGTAGGCGGCCCGCACCGACTCGGCGCCGACGCCCGCCCTCGCCTTCGCACTGCACGTGGCGAGGATGCCGCGGGGCATCGGGGCCAGGGTCGGCGTGAAGGAGACGGAGACGGGGGTGCCCGCCGCGGCGGAGAGGTTCTGGATCATCTCGGGCGTGTGCCGGTGGGCACCGCCGACCCCGTAGGGGGACATGCTCCCCATGACCTCGGAGCCGAGCAGGTGCGGCTTGGCCGCCTTGCCCGCGCCGGAGGTGCCGGACGCGGCGACGATCACCGCTTCGGGTTCGACGAGGCCGGCCGTGTACGCCGGGAAGAGCGCGAGGGAGACGGCGGTGGGATAGCAGCCGGGCACGGCGATGCGCCGGGCGCCCGCCAGCGCGGCGCGCCCGCCCGGCAGCTCGGGCAGCCCGTACGGCCAGGTGCCGGCGTGCGGACTGCCGTAGAACTTCTCCCAGTCCCCCGCGTCCTTCAGCCGGAAGTCGGCGCCCATGTCCACGACGAGGACGTCGGGGCCGAGCTGCTCGGCGACGGCGGCGGACTGCCCGTGGGGCAGCGCGAGGAACACGACGTCATGCCCGGCCAGCACGTCGGCGGTGGTCGGCTCCAGGACGCGGTCGGCGAGCGGGAGCAGATGCGGCTGGAGCCCGCCCAGGCGCCGGCCCGCGTTCGCGTGCCCGGTCAGGGCGCCGATCTCCACCTCGGGGTGAGCGAGCAGCAGGCGCAGCAATTCGCCGCCCGCATACCCGCTCGCTCCTGCCACTGCTGCGCGTACCGCCATGGAACCCTCCTCTTGGATGGCATGACTATACGCAGAGCCGCACTTTTATGCAATCGCCGGACGTTATGCAATCGGCTGTCGGGCTCCTCCGAACGCCATCGCCGTCAGCTCCTTCGCCACCGCGTCGGCGATCAGCCGGGAGTCCGCCGGGCGCAGGTGGCTCACGACCGTGAGGAGGTAGGTGTCGCCGTGCTGGGCGAGGCCGAGGTTCGCGGTGCCGGGTGTGGAGAGGTTGGGCAGGGCGACGATGCCGTTCAGGCGACGGCCGTGCAGGCGGCTCGTGCCATCCCGCCATTTGAACGCCGTGCACACCGCGGTGGTCACCTCCGGCCGGGCGATGCGCCGGGCCAGCGTCGCGGTCAGCCAGGGCGCGACCCGGGTGACGCCCTCCAGGATCGGCAGGACCACGTGGTGCGCCCGGGACCGCTGCTGGAGTGCGGCCAGCAGGTGCTGGCACGCGTGCAGGCGGCCGGCCGGGGTGTCGGCGCCCAGGGGCAGGGGGACGCGGATGGCGGTGATGAGGTTGCCCAGCTCGTCCGTCTCGTGCCGGGCGCGCAGGTCCATCGGCACCGTCGCGTAGAGCGGCGCGTCGCCGTCGGTCCGGGACGCGAGGGCGTCGTAGCAGGTGGGAAGGGCGCCGGCGAAGGCGCCGAGGAGCAGTTCGTTGAGTGTCGCGCCCCGTCCGGTGGAGGGCTGGCGGCGCGCGGAGCGCATCACCTCGGGGTCGAGCCGGGCGACGGCGACGGAGGCCTGGGGTTCGCCGGGTGCCAGCGGCAGGTGCCGTCCACGGGCGTTGCTGTTGCGCCATTCCTTGAGCAGGACGGCGGCCGGAACGCGGTGGCGCTCTCGCGGTGGCGTCGTCAGGGGTGCCGGGGGCCTCGTTTTGAGGTCGTCCATGAGCAGGCGGAGCAGGGTGAGGAGGGAGCTGCCGTCCAGGAGTGCGTGGTGGGTCAGCAGCAGCAGGGGCTGTTCGCCGCTCGGCGTGGGCTCGGGGACCAGCAGTCGCCACAGTGGCCGGTCGGTCGGCAGGCGCCGGGCGACCGACGCCGTCAGGAGCGGCCGCAGCTCCTGTGCGCAGGCGGTGACGTGCGCGGTGGCGTCGAACGGCGCCGGGGCCGACCAGCGGTGGCCCAGCAGCGCCGCTGTCCGCGACGGCTGCGGGAGCCGGCGCATCCGCTCCAGCGCGCCCCACCGTTCGCCGACGCGGGCGCGGAGTTCGGCCAGGTCGAAGGGGTCACCTGTGAACAGCGCGGCCGCGCCGATCGTCTCGGGCAGTCCGTTGCACAGGAAGCCTTCCTCCAATGCGGTCAGCCTCATGGGTGCGCCCCTTTCCGGTTGGTCGGCACAGTCCTCTTGGTCGGCACGGTCCTCGTCCTCGGTCCACCCGCCGGGTCAGGGCCGGGGGGTGTCCAGGACGAGGCAGGAGTTGTGGCCCCCGAAGGCGAAGCTGTTGCTGATGGCCGGCCCCGCGGGCACTTTGCGCGGCCGCGCGGTGATGACGTCCAGGTCGCACAGGGGGTCGAGGCGGGTGAGGTTCGCGGTCGGCGGCACGAGCCCCTCGTACAGCGACAGAGCGGTGATCACGGCTTCCAGGGCTCCCGCCGCCCCGATGGCGTGCCCGGTGACGGACTTGCAGGCGGTCACCGGGACGGCGGCGGGCCCGAAGAGGTCAGAGATGGCGCGGGCTTCCGCCACGTCGTTCAGCGGGGTGCCGGTGCCGTGCGCGTTGACGTGGGTGATGGCGTCGGCGGGCGTGCCGGCGTCGGCGAGCGCCTGCTCCATGCAGGCCAGGGCGCCGACGCCTTCGGGCTGCGGCGCCGTGAGGTGATGGGCGTCGGAGGTGCAGGCGTATCCGGTGAGGGTGGCGTAGACCCGCGCGCCGCGGCGGCGGGCGTCCTCCAGCCGTTCGAGCACCAGGAAGGCCGCCGCCTCCGCGAGGAGGAACCCCTGCCGTTCCGCGTCGAACGGCCGTGCGGCGCGGGTCGCGTCGTCGCACTCGGTGACCAGGGCGCCGGATCGCCCGAAGGACAGCGCGGTCGTCGCGGTCATCGGGCTTTCGTGGCCGCCGGCCACCACGACATCGGCGCGCCCGGTCCGGATCAGCTGCATGGCCTCGCCCACCGCATGGGTGCCGGAGGCGCACGCCGTGGAGAGGGTCAGGGTGGGGCCGGTGACGCCGAGCTTGTCGCTGAGCCAGTACGCGCCGGCGTTGTGCATGTGCCGGGGTGTGTACAGCACGTCGGGCTGCCCGACGCCCTGCTCCTGGCTGATCATTCCGCCGTAGGCGGTGCCGGTGACGACGGCCCTGCGGCCCGCCGGCGCGTGCAGGCCGCCGGCGTCGGCGACCGCGTCCGTGGCGGCGCACACCGCCAACTGCACGGAGCGGTCCGTCCGCCGCACCTCTTTCACGCTCAGGTAGCCCTCGGGCGTGAACGCGGGCATGGGGCACGCGGGGCGCACGACGGCGCCCTCGTCGTCGAAGGCGTGCATCGTGGCCGCGGAACAGGAGTTGAGCAGGTTCTCCCACAGTGCGCCGACGGTCGCCCCTGCTCCGCAGCGGACCCCGAGGCCCGTGATCGCGACAGTGTCCTTGGGGGTCATCCAGTGACCACGCCCGGCGCCGCGACGGTGCGCAGCCGCGCGATGAGGTCGGCCACGTCACCGACGGTGCTGACGGCGGCGGGGTCGGTGCCCTTGAAGGACACGCCGAAGTGTTCCTCCGAGGCGGCCTGGAGTTCGGTGATGTCCAGACTGTCGGCTCCGAGGTCGGCCACGAGCAGGGCTTGCGGTACGACGTCCTGCGCCGGCACGGACATGATGCTCGCGCACAGGGTGCGCAACTCGTCCCAGTGGTCTAGCCGTTCTGTGTCCACGGTGCCTTTCCCTTGTCCTGGTGCCGTCCGGTGTTCTGGTGCGGCGTCGCCCGCGCGTCGCGGTGGCCATGCCCGGCACTCCGTACTCGTGTCGGCACTTCGTCCTCATGACGGCGAGCGTGTTGGCGTTACGGTTCTGCGCCGCCGGGCCGACGGAAGGCCGACGCCGGAGACCGACGTCCGGGAGGTCGACGCCGGCGCTCGATGCCGGTGCTCACCGTCACAGAAGGGAACGAGATACGGGGCGACGGGTTACGAAGGGCGGGCGATCACCGTGCCGCGAGGGTGAGTTGGGGATCATGGTTCCCGAGGGCCGCCAGCTCGCGCCCGAACGCGTCGGCGAGCCTCCGCGCGTGACCGGCGGGGGTGTGGCCCACCACGCAGAGGGTGAAGGTGCGCGCGTGGTCCACGAGCGCCAGGGTGACCGTCCCCGGGATCGGCACCTGCGGCAGCGGGATCACCCTCTTCAGCGGCGCGCCGTCCAAGGACCGGGCGCCGCGCGGCCACTTGATGGCGATGCAGGTCACGGGGGCCCAACGGGGTCTCCTGGACTCCATGACGAGCAGGCGCAGCGCCCAGGGGCCGAGCGCGGAGGCGGCGCCGATCAAGCGGGGGACGGTGCCCGCGCCGTACACCGGCCCCGAACCGGACAGCGTGGCACGGCAGGCCCTGAGCCGCTCCCGTGGGCCGTCGGCCGCCACGGGCAGCGGGAGCCGCACCACCGAGACGATGTTGCCGAGTTCCTCGCTCCGCTCCGGGGTGCGCAGGTCCACGGAGAAGATGCCGAACAGCGGGCGGGACGGTCCGGGCCAGGTGTCCGGCGCACCGTGGACGGCACGCAGGGCGCCCGCGGAGGAGGCCAGCAGCACCTCGTTGAGGGTCGCCCCGAGCCCCGGCAGGGCGCGGCGGGCCGCTCGAACGGCGTCCGCGTCGAGATCCACCCAGGCGAGGTCCCGCTGCGCGCGGGGCGGCCCGGGGTCGAGCGGCAGGGCACGCCCGGGCCGCACGCTGTCGAGGACGCGGCCGGTGCGCTTGGCCCACCTGGCGGGCGCCTCGCGTACGGGCCCGGTGGCCTGCGGCGTACGTACGGACCGCGCGCCGGCGTACGCGCCGTCGCGGCCGGCGGCGCCGTCGAGGAGTCCGCTCAGCAGGCGCTCCAAGGAGCGTCCGTCCATGAGGGAGTGGTGGGTGGTCAGGACGAGCGCGAACCGCTCCTGGGGGGCGTGCTCGCGTCCCGCGTGGACCAGGTGCAGGCGCCAGGGCGGCAACCCGTGGGGCACCGGCTCGGCGACCAGGCGGCCGAGCAGATCCGTGAACGCCGTGTCCTCCGCGTCCGCGTGCGGGACCTCGACGCGTGTCTCGACGACCTGGGTGCGGACGTCGAACGCGGCGGCCGGTGACCAGCGGTGGCGGCCCGTCCAGGTGGGAGGCGGTGGTCGCAGCAGCGTCCGGGACAGCAGAGGGGTCTCGCCCCAGCGGTCGGCCACCCGGTCGCGCAGATCATCCAGACGCGGCGGTCTTCCCTCGAACAGCAGGGCCATTCCGATGGGGGGTTCGGGGATCGCGCCGTTCCCGCAGAGGAGTTCCTCGACGGGCGTCAGGACGGTGCTGCCGACCGGGCCGGGGCACTTCACGCTTCGCATGAGGCGCCGGCGCCGCAGGAGGCGTCGATGACGGCGGCGATCTGGCTCAGCGTCGTGTCCAGGGTGACCTGGTCGTCGCTGAATTTCAGGCCGGTCCGGTTCTCCAGGGCGACGGCGAACTCGACCTGTGCGAGCGAGTCGAGGTCCGCGTCCTCCATCGTGGTGCTCGGCGTCAACTCCTCTGTCGCGCAGTTGAATTGGCCCGCCAAAACTTCCACGACAATGCTGTATCCCGTGCTCACTGCTGTCTCCTCGCGAGGTCGCTCGAACCGGCTGCTGCCACCGGCTGTAACTCTCGATCCTCGCGACAGGGCCGGGAATTACCGGCCGGAGGCGAACAATTCACCCGGACGAGGGGCCTGGGGGTCACCCTGGCCCGTCGCCGTCACCCTCACTCGACGGCGAGAACGCAGAGCTCATGCCCCTCCGGGTCGGTGAGGCACGTCCACAGGACATCGCCCTGGCCGAGATCGAGATCGGTGGCGCCGAGGGCCCGCAACCGGGCCACCTCCGCCGCCTTGTCGTCGCCGGGGTACGGCAGCAGGTCGAGGTGGACGCGGTCCGGCACCCGCTTGGCGCCGGGCGTGCGCAGGAACTCCAGGTAGGGGCCGCTCCCCTTGGCGGAGCGCAACACCGCCTGGTCGTCGTCCACTTCGAGCAGGGACCAGTCCATGGCCTCGCCCCAGAACCGCGCCATGGCCCGCGGATCGGCGCAGTCGACCACGATCGCGGCGATCGGCCCGGTGTCCCGGTAGGCCTCCCGGGGCTCCAGTACGCAGAATTCGTTGCCCTCGGGGTCGGCGAGGACCGCCCACGGCACATCGCCCTGCCCGACGTCCACGGGTGTGGCGCCAAGGGCCCGGAGGCGGGCGACCAACTCCGCCTGGTGGTCCGCGGAGGTGGTGGCGAGGTCGAGGTGCACGCGGTTCTTGGCCGCCGTCTTGGGGCCCGGGACCGGCACGACATCGACGCCGAGGGCAGCCGGGTCCGGCCAGACCAGGCCGCCGGCGGGCCCGACGTAGGTCGTCACGCCGGGGCTGTAGGCCTGCCAGCCGAGCGCCTGTGCCCAGAACCGGCCGACGGCCGCGGCGTCGAGGGCCTTGATGTTCACCTGTACGGGTCGCAGTGCCATACGGGCGATCCTATGCACGGCCCGAGGGGCCGGAAAAAGAGAAGGGCGGGAAGCTTCCGCGCTTCTCGCCACTCTCAACTTATAGCGCACCAGGGGCCTTGCGGCAAGGCCCCGTTCGTACCGCAGAATGCTCCCTCAAGCTCATGACCTGCGGAAAAGACGGGCTCGCGCAGCCTCGTCGGATGGATGTCATTGATGATGGACGCGATGGACGTGATCGTGGTGGGCGGCGGGCCGACCGGTCTGATGCTGGCCGCCGAGCTGCGGCTGCACGACGTGCGCGTGGTCGTGCTGGAGCGACTGACCGAGCCGACCAAGGAGTCCCGGGGGCAGGGCCTGCACGTCCGCAGCGTCGAGGTGATGGACCAGCGCGGCCTGCTCGACCGGTTTCTCGCCACCAGCCAGAAGTTCCAGGCCGGTGGGTTGTTCGGCGGCATGCTGAAGCCGTGGCCGGACCAGTTGGACACGGCGCACCCCTACGGCATCGCCGCCCCGCAACCGGTCACCGAGCGGCTGCTCCACGAGCGCGCACGCGAACTGGGCACGGACATCCGGCGCGGCTGCGAGGTCGTCGGGCTGAGCCAGGACGAGGACGGGGTGAGCGTCGAGCTGGCGGACGGCACGCGGCTGCGCTCCCGCTATGTCGTCGGCTGCGACGGCGGGCGCAGCGTGGTGCGCAAGCTGATCGGGGTCGGCTTCCCCGGCGAGCCCGCCACCGTCGAGACGATGCTGGGCGACATGGAGATGACCGAGGACCCGGCGAAGGTCGCCGCCGTCGTGGCGGAGGTCCGCAAGACCCAGCTGCGGTTCGGCGTCGCGCCGGGCGAGGACGGGGTGTGCCGCGTCGTCGTGCCCGCCGACGGGGTGAGCGAGGACCGGGCGGCGCCGACCCTGGAGGAGTTCAAGCGGCAGCTGCGGGCGACGGCGGGCACCGACTTCGGGGTGCACTCGCCGCGCTGGCTCTCCCGGTTCGGCGACGCCACCCGGCAGGCCGAGCGCTACCGCGTCGGTCGGGTGCTGCTGGCGGGCGACGCGGCGCACATCCACCCGCCGACCGGTGGGCAGGGCCTCAACCTCGGGGTGCAGGACGCGTTCAACCTCGGCTGGAAGCTGGCCGCCGCGGTCGCCGGCTGGGCCCCGGAGGGGCTGCTCGACACCTACCACGCCGAACGGCACCCGGTGGGCGCCGCCGTGCTGGCCAACACGCGGGCGCAGATCACGCTGCTCGGCACCTCCCCGGGCGCGACCGCGCTGCGGGAGCTGTTCGGGAAGCTGCTCGACTTCGAGGAGGTGAACCGGTACGTCACCGGGCTCATCACCGCGGTCGACATCCGCTACGACTTCGGCGGGCCGGCGGCGGACCACGACCTGGTCGGCCGGCGGATGCGGGACGTGCAACTGAAGGAGGGCCGCCTCTACGAACTGATGCGCGGCGGCCGCGGTCTGCTGCTCGACCGGACCGGCCGGCTGTCGGTGGAGGGCTGGGCGGACCGGGTCGACCACGTCGTGGACGGGTGCGAGGAAGTGGACGCGTGCGGGGAAGGGGACGTGCCCGCGCTGCTGCTGCGGCCCGACGGTCACGTGGCGTGGGTCGGCGGGGAGCAGGAGGAGCTGCTGCGCCACCTGCCCACCTGGTTCGGCGCCGCCTGGTAAATCGTGTGCCCCGGCACGCCTCGGCGCGTTATCTTCGGCGGCATGAACGTCACCGGCACCAGCCGCACCGCGACCGCGCGAGCGACCAGCTCGCCGGTTGCCGCCGCCTGACGTACTCCTCTCCCACCGGCGACCGGAAACGGCCCGCCGGTGTCCCGTGGTCCTCCCGTCCCGGTTCCGGTGCAGCAGCGGGCCGTCGCCCGGCGCCTCTCCGCAGCGACGCGAAGGAACCACCGCCATGGACACCGAACGAATCGTCCGTACGTTCGTCGAGTACTACGAGGAGCGCGGGCACCGCCGGATCACCGGCTCGACCCTGCTGCCACCGCCCGGGGACCCGGTCCTGTTCACCACCTCGGGCATGCATCCGCTGATCCCGTATCTGGAGGGGCGCCCGCATCCGCTGGGCCGTCGGCTGGTCGACGTACAGCGGTGTCTGCGCACCACGGACCTGGAGGAGGTCGGCGACCCCACGCATCTGACCGTCTTCGAGATGCTCGGCACCTGGTCCCTCGGGGACTACGACGGCCGGCAGAGCCTCGAATGGGGGCACGGGCTGCTCACCGAGGGGTTCGGGGTCGACCCGGGGCTGCTGCACGCCACCGCCTTCGGCGGGGACGAACGGAGCGGACCCGACACCGACTCACTGGAGCTGTGGCAGTCACGCGGGGTGCCGGTGGAGCTGACCGTCGAGGACAACTGGTGGCCCGGCGACTCACCCGGTCCGTGCGGGCCCGACTCGGAGATCTTCCTGTGGACCGGCGACGGCCCGCCCGAGTCGACGCCAACGCGCGACGGCCGCTGGGTCGAGGTGTGGAACCACGTGATGATGAGCCACCGCCGGCTGCCCGACGGCTCCCTCGTGCCGCTGCGCCGGCGCAACGTGGACACCGGCCTCGGCCTGGAGCGGCTGGCCGCCCTGCTCCAGGGCCGGACGTCGGTCTTCGAGTGCGACGTCTTCGAGCCGTGGCGGCGGCTCGTGCCGGGACTGTGGCCGGTGGACGAGCCGTCGCTGCGGGTGGTCTGCGACCATCTGCGCTCGGCCGTGGTGGTGATCGGCGACGGGGTGCGCCCGGCCGCCACCGGACGCGGTTACGTGCTGCGCCGGCTGGTGCGGCGGGTGCTGACCGTGCTGTGGCGGGACGACCCCTCGCGCGGTCTCGGCGATCTGCCCGACGAGCTGGTCCGGCACACCCTGGACCGGTTCCGGCAGGAGGCCGGTCCTGACGAGGTGCGCCGGGTGCTCCTGGACGAGGAGCGCCGCTTCCGGCGGCTCCTGGAGCGCGGCCGTCGGGTGCTGGCCCGGCCGCGGTTCCGGGGCCCGCTGGACGAGGAGGACTTCCGCCATCTGCACGACACCCATGGGCTGCCGCGCGATCTGGTGACGGCCCTGCGGCCGCCGGGCTGAGGGCCTGGCGACGGCCTAGGAGCGGGCGTCCTCGTCGGCGCGTGCGGCGCGCTTGGCCGCCTCCTCTTCCCGCTTCTCCTTGATCCGCACCGCTTCCTTGCGGACCTCGGCCTGCGTGGCGCGCTCCTCGCGCAGCCAGCCGGGCATCTCGTCCTTCAGCGCGTCGATCTGCTCGGTGGTGAGGGGCTCGGTGATCCCGCCGCGGGCGAGGCCCGCGATGGAGACGCCGAGCTTGGCGGCGACCACGGGTCGGGGGTGCGGGCCGGTGCGCCGCAGTTCCTGGAGCCACTCGGGCGGGTCGGCCTGCAGCGCGTTCAGCTCGCTGCGCGAGACGACACCCTCCTGGAACTCGGCGGGTGTGGCCTGGAGGTACACACCCAGCTTCTTCGCCGCGGTCGCGGGCTTCATGGTCTGGGTGGTCTGGTGCGACGTCATGGGTCAAGGGTATCGAGCATGTGCGCTACTCCCGACCACGCCGGGTAGCCTGGCGAGGTGACAGGCTCGGAAGTAACCCCTTCGTTCCGGCTCGCCTACGTCCCGGGGGTGACACCCGCCAAGTGGGTGCGTATCTGGAACGAGCGGCTGCCCGACGTCCCGCTGACCCTTCTCCAGGTCTCCGCCGCCGAAGCACCTGACGTGCTGCGCACGGGGGGCGCCGACGCCGGATTCGTCCGGCTGCCGATCGACCGTACGGATCTCAGCGCCATCCCCCTCTACACCGAGACGACGGTCGTCGTGGTCCCCAAGGACCACGTGGTGACGGCCGTGGAAGAGGTGTCCCGCGAGGATCTGGTCGGGGAGATCGTGCTGCACCCGCTCGACGAGACGCTGGAGTGGGAGCGGCGCCCGGGGCTGCCCGCCCTGGAGCGCCCGGCCACCACCGAGGACGCGATCGAGCTGGTCGCCGCGGGCATCGGCGTACTCCTGGTGCCCCAGTCCCTGGCCCGGCTGCACCACCGCAAGGACCTCACCTACCGGCCCGTGACCGACGCCCCCGAGTCCCGCGTCGCCCTGTCGTGGCCGGAGGCCGGGACCACGGACCTGGTGGAGGACTTCATCGGGATCGTCCGCGGCCGCACGGTGAACAGTTCGCGGGGCCGCACGCAGGGTCCCGCCAAGGACAAGCCGCAGGCCAAGGCCGCCCCCAAGGCCGCGGCCAAGGCGAAGGCGGGCGACAAGGGCCGGCGCGGGGCGCCCGCCCGGCAGCCGAAGGGCGCCAAGCCGGCCGCCAAGCGCGGCAAGCCCCGCCGCCGGTCGTAGTCGGCCGCGAGCACGTGAAAGGGCCTCCCGCCACTGCGCGGGAGGCCCTTTCACGACTGTGTGCCGGGCGTCAGCCCAGGATCGCCAGCGCCTGGTTGAGCGTCTCGGACGGACGCATGACCGCGGCGGCCTTGGCGGCGTCCGGCTGGTAGTAGCCGCCGATGTCGGCCGGCGAGCCCTGCACCGCGATCAGCTCGTCGACGATGGTCTGCTCCTGCTCGGCCAGCGTCTTGGCCAGCGCCGCGAACGCCTCGGCGAGCTGCGCGTCCTCGGTCTGCTTCGCCAGCTCCTGCGCCCAGTAGAGGGCGAGGTAGAAGTGGCTGCCGCGGTTGTCGATGCCACCGAGGCGGCGGCTCGGCGACTTGTCGTTCTCCAGGAACGTGGCCGTGGCGCGGTCCAGGGTGTCGGCGAGGATCTGCGCGCGGGCATTGCCCGTGGTGGTGGCCAGGTGCTCGAAGCTGACGGCGAGGGCGAGGAACTCACCCAGGCTGTCCCAGCGCAGGTAGTTCTCCTTGACGAGCTGCTGGACGTGCTTCGGGGCGGAGCCGCCGGCGCCCGTCTCGAAGAGGCCGCCGCCGTTCATCAGCGGGACGACCGAGAGCATCTTGGCGCTGGTGCCCAGCTCCAGGATCGGGAACAGGTCGGTGAGGTAGTCGCGCAGGACGTTGCCGGTGACGGAGATGGTGTCCTCGCCGCGGCGGATGCGCTCCAGGGAGAACGCGGTGGCGTCGACCGGCGACATGATCCGGATGTCCAGGCCCGCGGTGTCGTGGTCGGCGAGGTACTGGCGGACCTTGCCGATGAGCACGGCGTCGTGGGCGCGGGTCTCGTCCAGCCAGAACACGGCGGGGCTGCCGGTGGCGCGGGCGCGGGTGACGGCGAGCTTGACCCAGTCCTGGATCGGGGCGTCCTTGGTCTGGCACATGCGGAAGATGTCACCGGCGGAGACGGCCTGCTCCAGGACGACCTTGCCGGCGCCGTCGAGGACGCGCACGGTGCCGGTGGTCTGGACCTCGAAGGTCTTGTCGTGGCTGCCGTACTCCTCGGCCTTCTGCGCCATCAGGCCGACGTTCGGGACGGAGCCCATGGTCGAGGGGTCGAAGGCGCCGTTGGCGCGGCAGTCGTCGATGACGACCTGGTAGATGCCGGCGTAGCTGCTGTCGGGCAGCACGGCGAGGGTGTCCTGCTCCTCGCCGTCCGGGCCCCACATGTGGCCGGAGGTGCGGATCATCGCCGGCATGGAGGCGTCGACGATGACGTCACTCGGGACGTGCAGGTTGGTGATGCCCTTGTCGGAGTCGACCATGGCCAGCTCCGGGCCCTCGGCCAGCTCGGCCTCGAAGGACGCCTTGATCTTGTCGCCCTCGGGGAGGGACTCCAGGCCCTTGAAGATGCCGCCCAGGCCGTCGTTCGGGGTCAGACCGGCGGCGGCCAGGGTCTCGCCGTACGCGGCGAAGGTCTTCGGGAAGAAGGCGCGGACCACGTGGCCGAAGACGATCGGGTCGGAGACCTTCATCATCGTGGCCTTGAGGTGCACGGAGAACAGGACGCCCTGGGACTTGGCGCGGGCGACCTGCTGCTTGAGGAACTCGCGCAGCGCGGCGACGCGCATGACGGAGGCGTCGACGACCTCGCCCGGCAGGACCGGTACGGACTCGCGCAGGACGGTGGTGGAGCCGTCGTCACCGGTCAGCTCGATGCGCAGCGCGCCGGCCTCGGTGATCACCGCGGACTTCTCGGTGGAGCGGAAGTCGTTCTCGCCCATGGTGGCGACGTTCGTCTTCGACTCGGACGACCAGGCGCCCATGCGGTGCGGGTGGGCCTTGGCGTAGTTCTTGACCGACGCGGGGGCGCGGCGGTCGGAGTTGCCCTCGCGCAGGACCGGGTTGACGGCGCTGCCCTTGACCTTGTCGTAACGGGCGCGGATGTCGCGCTCCTCGTCGGTCTTCGGGTCGTCCGGGTAGTCGGGGAGCGCGTAGCCCTGACCCTGCAGCTCGGCGACCGCGGCCTTCAGCTGCGGGATCGAGGCCGAGATGTTGGGCAGCTTGATGATGTTCGCCCCGGGCGTCTTGGCGAGCTCGCCGAGCTCGGCGAGGGCGTCGTTGATGCGCTGGCCCTCCTCCAGACGCTCGGGGAAGCTCGCGATGATCCGGCCCGCGAGCGAGATGTCGCGGGTCTCCACGCTGACGCCCGCGGTCGAGGCGTAGGCCTGGACGACCGGCAAGAAGGAATGGGTCGCCAGGGCCGGGGCCTCGTCAGTGTGGGTGTAGATGATGGTCGAGTCAGTCACCGGGTGCTCCGCTCCGCGTCTGCAACATTTCTCGACATCAAGATACCTCGTACCTCCCCCGTGAAGGACAGGGCCCCGGGCATTCCCAGCTGCGTAGACAGTGTCTACGAAATGTAGTAGACACTGTCTATGAGCGAGAGAGCGCCTACGGGCGAGCAGGACGCGGGGCTGCGGGCCCGGCTGGTGGACGCCGGCGTCGGACTTCTGGCGGCGGAGGGGGTGCAGGCGCTGACCCTGCGGGAGATCGCCCGCAGGGCGGGGGTCTCGCACGGCGCTCCCCGGCGCCACTTCCCCACACATGTGGCGTTGCTGTCCGCCATCGCGCGCCGGGGCTACGCCGAACTGGCCGAGCGCGTGGCCGGGGCCGCCGCCGACGGGGACGCCCGTACGCGGCTGACGGCGCTGAGCCGCGCCTATCTCGGCTTCGCGGCGGAGCACCCCGGCATGTTCGAGCTGATGTTCCGCCACGACCTGCTGGAGAGCGACGGGCTCGGACTGCGGGAGACCAGCCTGCCGCTCTTCGACGTGCTGGTCGCTCTGGTCGCCGAGGCCCGCCCGGCGTCCGGCGCGGGGGCGCGGGTCGCCGCGGGCGCGCTGTGGGCGAACCTGCACGGCATCGCGCAGCTGTGGGGATGGGGCAGCCTGCGGCTCGCGACGGGGGCGGCGGACGTGGAGCCCCTGATCGCGGCCGCGCTCGACGCGCACCTCGGTCCGGGGCCGGCGTGAGCGCGGGCCCCGGGGTACAGCGGAACCTGACCCTCGCGTGCAGCGTGCTCGGCGCCATGCTCGTCGCCCTGGACGGCACGGTGCTGACCGTCGTACAGCCCGCCCTCCAGCGCGATCTGGACGCCTCCTTCGCCCAGGTGCAGTGGACGAGCACCGGGTACCTGATCGCCGTCGCGGGCCTGCTGGTCTTCGCGGGGCGCCTCGGCGACCGGTACGGGCACCGGCGGATCTTCGCCGTCGGGACCCTCGGGTTCGCGCTCGCGTCGGCAGGGATCGGCCTCTCGTCCGGCGTCGGCTGGGTGATCGGGCTGCGTGTCGCCCAGGGCGTCTGTGGCGCGCTGCTCCAGCCCGCCACACTCGGGATGCTGCGGGCGGCGTACCCGCCGGAGAGACTCGGGATGCCGATCGCGGTGCGCACGAGCGCCATCGGGTTCGCGGCGGCGGCCGGGCCGGTGCTGGGCGGGGCGCTCGCCACGCTGCTGGGCTGGCGCTCGGTGTTCTTCCTCGGCGTCGTGCCGGCGCTGGTCATCGGCGTACTGGCCTGGGCGATACGAGTGCCCGCGCCACCCCGCGAGGGACCCGCGCCGGGCCTCGACGTGCCCGGCGCCGCGCTGCTCGCGGTGACGCTGGCCTGCCTCGTGCACACCCTGGTCGGCGTCCCGGAGACCGGCTGGACGACGGCGACCGCACTGGGCTGCGGCGGGGCGGCGGTCACCGGGGCCGTGTTCCTGCGGCACGAGCGCCGGGCGGCGAGCCCGCTGGTGCCGCCCCGCCTTGTCGCGTCGGCCGCGGTCGGGCCCGCCCTCGGGATTCTGGTGGCGGCGTCGGCGGCGATGTTCGGGGCGCTGTTCGTGGCGACGTACTTCCTTCAGGACGTGCTGGCGCTGACTCCGCTGCACAGCGCGCTGCGGGCGCTGCCGCTCGCGCTGATGATGGTGGTGAGCGCGCCGCTCGCGGCGGTACTGCTGCGGCGGTACGGGCCGCGGCGCACGATCATGGCCGCGATGGCGCTGCTCGCCCTCGGTGTCCTCGCCCTGTCCCGGCTGGACCAGGCGTCGGGCCCGCCGACGACCGGCGGCGCTTTCATGCTGGTCGGCGCGGGATTCGGCACGGTGATGGTCGCCGCGACGGCCGTCGTCGTACGACACGCCCCGGTCGCCGACGCGGGGGTGGCGGGCGGCCTCCAGCAGACCGCGATGAACATCGGCCCCACGCTGGGCATCGCCGCGGCCACCACGCTGATGACCACCCTCGCCGCCCCGGCCGCGCACCCCCAAGGCAGGGGGCCCCACTGGACGGACGGCGCCTTCCTCTCCGCGATGGGCCCGACCCTGACGGTCCTCGCGGCAGTCGCGGCGCTCGGCGCGGTGGCGGCGACGAGGCTGCCGCGGCGGGCCGACCCACGGGCCGGCGTCTCCCCGACGGCGGCGCCACCACCCCGGCCGACGGCGGAAATCCCCTCGCGGGGATAGCGGCCACTGCCCGTGTCTGGCCACTGCCTGTGTCCACGGCGCCGAGGACCTGGAGGTGTCGCCCTCTCGCGGGGCGCGGCCACCCTTGGCCGGACGGGCGGGGCACCTCCAGGTGTCGGCCTCCCTGCGCGGTCCGCCCTAACGGCCCGCGTTCGTGGCGTCCCGCAGCGCCGTGTCCACCATGCGCAGCGTCGCCCGTGCCTGCGCCTGGTGGCTCTCCTCGCTGTCCACGCGCAGCGTGAAGGCGGCGCTGGCCACGGCCGCGGCGCCGTCCGGGGTCACGCCGCCTTCGGAGACGCAGCCCAGGCTGGTGCCGCCATGGAACCAGATGCCGTCCCGCAGGCCGGCCACAGGCCGCCAGGCCACGCCGAGGCCGTAGCGGACGCCGTCGGCCGGTATCCAGTCCCGCACGGGAACCGTCCGCTTCATTGCCGCGAGCTGCGCGGGGCGCAGCAACCGCCCGCCGAACAGGGCGCGCAGAAATGTTCCGTGGTCGCGGACCGTGGAGATGAGGCAGCCGTCGGCCCCGCCGCCGAAACCGAGGGTGGTGTCGATCGGCCCGGTGCCGTGGGGGAAGTACGTGTAGCCGGTGGCCGTCGGGTTCGGCACGTACGGCGAGGTCCCGGGGGTGAAGGTGTGG
This sequence comes from Streptomyces sp. NPDC031466, assembly GCF_055581265.1. Lineage (NCBI taxonomy): Bacteria > Bacillati > Actinomycetota > Actinomycetes > Kitasatosporales > Streptomycetaceae > Streptomyces > Streptomyces sp. NPDC031466. Next base: position 267,998 of record NZ_JBVIJT010000008.1, on the reverse strand, counting down.
CGCAGGCCCAGCGGTTCGATGATCCGCTCGTGGACCTCCTGGGCCCAGGGGTGTCCGGTGACGGCCTCGATGAGCAGTCCGGCGACGACGTAGTTCGTGTTGGAGTACCGCCAGCGCCGCTCCCCCGCCGGGTCGTCGGCGTCGGGAAGCCAGCGCGGCGGCTCGCCGAGGGCCGCCGTCACCTGTTCCTCGGGGGTCTGCGAGTGGAAGCGGTGGGCGCGGTAGGCCTCCGGGGTGAGGTCGCCCGGGTCCGCCCCGAGGGCGATGTAGTCGTTCAGGCCGCTGGTCTGGCGCAGCAGGTTGGTGACGGTGATCCGGCGCCCGTCGTTGCCGTGACCGCGGATCAGCCCGGGCAGCCGGTGCTCGACGGTGTCGGTGAGCTTCAGCCGTCCCTCGCCGACGAGTTGGAGGACGACGGCGGCCGTGTACGTCTTGGTGTCGCTGCCGATGCGGTAGTACGCGTTCCAGGGCACCGGGTCCTTCGCCGCGAGGTCGGCGACGCCCGCGCGGGCGGCCGTGCGGCCGTGCGGGCCCCGCACCTCGGCGAGGACGCCGCTCACGCCGGTGGCGAGGACGGCGTCGACGCCGCGCTGGAGGTCGTGCCCGCGTCGGGGCGCGGCGGCGGAGGCGGCAGGGACCGCCGCCCCCGTGAGCAGCGCCGCCGCGGCGGCCGTCAGTCCGGTGCGCCGGCTGATCTGCGTTCCGGTGCGCCTGCTGGTCTCCGTCATGAGCGTGTCTCCGGCTTCGGGCGGGTGAGGTCCGCGGCGGGCAGCTTCCCGTCGCGCAGGTAGGGGTGGACGGCCCGGTCGGCACAGGGGAAGGGCGTGAGGCCGTCGCCCCAACTCGGCGTGTCGCGGACCTTCTCGGGTGGTAACGGGTCGGTGGCGGCGGTCACGCCGCTCGCGAGGAGACCGGCGAAACCCAGGCCCGCGGTGACTGCTGACGCGACGCGCATCGTGCTCCTTGGTTCGGTGTCCGTCGCTCCGGACGGGGGCCGGAGGAGTGATCACCACGCTAGGAACCCCGGCGCCGCCGGACCATCGGGCCAGCGGGACGATCTTCCCTGGGGCCAGCACCAGTACGGGCCCGGTGGTTCCCCCGACACCGCGGCTTGACCTGGAGTCCGCTCCAACTCCTAAGGTCGAGCCGACCCATGGAGCACCAGCCAGGAGGTACCACCATGACCGGCCTTCCCACCCGCCGCCTCGGCGCGCTGACCGTCTCGGCCCAGGGACTGGGGTGCATGGGGATGAGCCACGCCTACGGCGCCGCGGACGACACCCAGTCGATCGCGACGATCCACCGCGCCCTCGACCTCGGCGTCACCCTGCTCGACACCTCCGACTTCTACGGCAGCGGCCACAACGAGGAGCTGATCGGCCGCGCCCTCGCCGGCCCCCGCCGCGAACAGGCCGTCGTCGCCACGAAGTTCGGCTTCGCCAACCGCCTCGGCGATCCGCTGCGGATACGGGGCGACGCCGCCTACGTGCGCGAGGCCTGTGACGCCTCGCTGCGCCGCCTCGGCGTCGACCACATCGACCTGTACTACGTGCACCGGGTGGACAGGACCGTGCCGATCGAGGAGACCGTCGGCGCGCTCGCCGAGCTGGTGGAGGCGGGCAAGGTGCGCCACCTCGGGCTCTCCGAAGCCAGTGCGCGCACGATCCGCCGGGCGCACGCCGTGCATCCGATCGCCGCGCTGCAGAGCGAGTGGTCCCTGTGGACCCGGGATCTGGAGGCGGAGATCGCGCCGGTCTGCCGGGAGCTGGGCATCGGCCTCGTGCCGTTCTCCCCGCTCGGCCGCGGCTTCCTCACCGGCCGCTACACCTCGCTCGACGCGCTCCCCGAGGACGATCTGCGGCGCAACCAGCCCCGCTTCGCCGACGGCAACCTGGAGCGGAACCTGGCCATCGTCGACACCCTGAACGCGCTCGCCGCCGAGAAGGGCGTCACCGCCGGGCAGCTCGCGCTCGCCTGGGTGCAGCACCGCGGCGACGACGTCGTGCCGATCCCGGGCACGCGGCGCGAGAAGTACCTGGAGGAGAACGTCGCTGCCGCCACGATCGAGCTGTCCGCCGAGGACCTCGCGGCGATCGACGCGGCGGTGCCCGAGGGCAAGGTCGCGGGCACCCGGTACGACGAGCGCAGCATGTCGGTCGTCGACAAGTAGCGGCTAACCTGCCGGTATGGCCCTCCCCCACCCCGTCCCCGAGGCCCTGGCCCATCTCGCGGGCGAGTGGCGGGTGACCCGCGCGGTCCGTGATCTCGCCGCCGGGTCCGAGGGCCGCTTCACCGGTACGACGCGCTTCACGCCGCTGCCCGCCCCGGACGGCGCCGGGCTGCTGCACCACGAGTCGGGCGTCTTCACCTGGCGCGGCACCGCGCGCCCCGCCGAGCGCACCCTGCGCTTCCTGCCCGGCGAGGTCCCGGGCACGGCCCGGGTGGAGTTCGCCGACGGGCGCTTCTTCCACGACCTGGATCTGCGCTCGGGCCACCACATCGCGGACCACCCCTGCGCCGCGGATCTCTACCGCGGCGAGTTCGAGGTGTACGACGCGGACCGCTGGCGCACCCGGTGGCGGGTGGGCGGCCCCGCCAAGGACCTGCTGCTCGTCACGGACTACGTACGCGTCCGGGCGCGCGCCGAGGCGGCCCCGCGCCGGATCACTGCTCGCCCAGCGCCATCCACTTCCGCGGAGTCTCCAGCACCTTGAAGCCCACCTTTTCGTAGACCCCGTGCGCGTCGGCCGTGGCCAGGAGCACCCGGCGCAGGCCGAAGGGCTCCAGGTGCGCGCGGACCGCGTCGACGAGCGCGGTGCCGAGGCCCTTGCCGCGCGCGGCCGGGCAGACGTACACGTCGCAGAGCCAGGCGAAGGTGGCCCGGTCGGTCACCACCCGGGCGTACGCGACCTGCTCGCCGGTGACCGCGTCGTACGCGCCGAAGTTCAGCGACCCCGCGATGGCCGCGTCCTGCTTGGCGCGGGTGCGGCCGAGGGCCCAGTACGCGTCCGTGGACAGCCACGCGTGGACGCGGGCCGCGTCGACGCGGGCGGGATCGGCCGAGATCTCGTACTCCCCGTGGAGCGTGACACTGTCGTTCATCCCCCGACCCTGACAGCAGCGCCCGCGTGAAGTCGAGCGTGTTTCGCCTGGTGGGACGGGGGATACCCGGTCAGCCCCCCACTTCGTCGCAGGCCTCGCGGAGCCGGCGCACCCCCTCGCCGATCTCCCCCACCCCCGCGACCGCCGCGAAGCTCAGCCGGACGTACGCCGCTGGGGGCTCCGCCGCGAAGTACGGGCGGCCGGGGGCCACGGCGACGCCCGCGCGCAGGGCGGCGGCGGCCAGTGCCGCCTCGTCCGCGCCGTCGGGCAGCCGCACCCACAGGTTGTAGCCGCCCGCGGGGATGTGCGGCATGGCGACCTCGGGCAGCCGCAGCCGCAGCGCCGCGGCCATCGCGTCCCTGCGCACCTTCAACTCGCCCGAGACGGCCCGCAGATGGCGCGGCCAGGCCGGGGAGCCGACCAGTTCGAGCGCGGCCTCCTGGAGCGGCCTCGGCACGAAGAAGTGGTCGACGACCTGGATGGCGCGGAGCCGTTCCAGGACCGGTCCGCGGGCCGCGAGGGCGCTCACGCGGAAACTCGGTGAGGTGGCCTTGGTGAGCGAGCAGACGTGGACGACCACGCCGTCCTGGTCGTCGGCGCACAGCGGGCGCGGCAGCGGCCCGGCGTCCTCGTGGACGAGGCGGCGCACGAAGTCGTCCTCGACGACGAAGGCCCCCGCCTCGCGGGCGATCCGCAGCACCTCGGGGCGGCGCTCCGCGGACAGCACCGCTCCGGTCGGGTTCTGGAACAGCGGCTGGCAGACGAAGACCCGGGCGCCCGTCGCGCGGAACGCCGCCTGGAGGAGCTCGGGGCGCACCCCGTCCGTGTCGACGGGGACGGGCACGGGCCGCATGCCCGCCGCGCGGGCGATGGCCAACGTGCCCGGGTAGGTGGGCGATTCGACGAGCACCGGCGCCCCCGGCGGGGCGAGCGCCCGCAGCGCCGTCGTCAGCGCGCTCTGCCCGCCGGCCGTGATCAGCACCTCGGCGGCCGTCAGCGCCCCGCCCAGTCCGCGCGCGAACCACTCCCGCAGCTCCGGCAGGCCGTCGACCGGGGGCCGCCCCCACGCCCCGGGGCGGCGCCCCGCCCGGGCGAGCGCCGCCGCCATCGCGCGTTCGGGTTGCAGCGCGGGGTCGAGGTAGCCGCCGTTGAACTCGATGACGCCCGGCGGCGGCGCGGCGAGCGTGGCGAGGACGCCGGACGCGTCGACCGCGCGCGGCACCAGCTCGGCCGCCGCGTCGGCGCTCAGGGACACCTCCTGCCACGAGGTGTCCCCGGCGGGCGCGGCGGGCGCCGGGAGCTCGGCGCGGAAGACGCCGGCGCCGGGGCGGGTGACGACGAGCCCTTCGGCGGCCAGCTGCGCCAGGGCCCGCGACACGGTCACCGGGCTGACCCGGAACCGCTCGATGAGCGTCCGACTCGATGGCAGCTTTCCACCAGGTGAGTAGCGGTCGAGCTCGCCCCGTAGCTGTTTCGCCAATTCGCCCACACTGCTACCGTCATGCATGACAGCACAGGATAGCGCTACTCGCCCGAGGCGGATAGCGGTCGCCGAGACCTCCACGGCCACGGCGACCCCCACGACGACAAGCACCCCGCACGGCGCCCACGGCTCCCGCCGCCTCGGTACCGTGCTGGCCGCCCTCGGCGTCACCGCCTTCTCGCTCACCTTCCCCGCCACCGCCTGGGGCCTGGAGGGCTTCGGCCCCTGGAGCCTGGTGACGCTGCGCGGCGCGCTCAGCGCCCTCATCGCGGGCGGCTGCCTGCTCGCGCTGCGCGTACCGGTGCCGCACCGCCGGCACTGGGCGGGGCTCGCGGTGGTCGGCGCCGGTGTCGTCGTCGGCTTCCCGCTGCTGACCACGCTCGCCCTGCAGACCTCCACCACCGCGCACGCGGCCGTGGTCGTCGGCCTGCTCCCGCTGACGACCGCCGTCCTGTCGGCGCTGCGCACCGGGGCGCGGCCCTCGCGCGCGTTCTGGGCGGCGGCGCTCGCCGGGGCCGCCGCGGTCATCGCGTTCACGGTGCAGCAGAGCGGCGGCACGCTGTCCGCCGCCGACCTCTACCTCTTCGGCGCACTGTTGATCTGCGCGGCAGGCTACACCGAGGGCGGCCGGCTGGCCCGCGAGATGCCGGGCTGGCAGGTCATCGGCTGGGGTCTGGTGCTGTGCCTGCCGCTCAACGCCGTGGGTGCGGCGATCGCCCTCCAGCACGAGTCGTTCCAACTCAACGGGCACAGCACGGCGGGCCTGCTCTACTCCGCGATCGGCTCGCAGTTCCTCGGCCTGGTCGTCTGGTACCGGGGCATGGCGGCCATCGGCGTCCCCAAGGCGAGCCAGCTCCAGCTCGCCCAGCCGCTGCTGACCCTGGTCTGGTCGGTGTTCCTGCTCGGCGAGCACCTGCCCGTCGCCGCCCCGCTGACCGCGGCGGCGGTGCTCGTGTGCATCGCGGTCACCCAACGGGCGCGCGGCTGATCCCGGGCCCGCCCGCGCCGGCGCCATCGGCGGCCACCCGTCGTAGACTGACGGCCACGGAACGCGACCGTCGAGAGGGACGAGGGAGCACTCCACATGCGCGCAACCGCAGGTGACAAGCTGGTGCTGCACGGCAGGGTCGTCGGGCAGAGCGACCGGATCGCGGAGGTCGTCGAGGTCCTGGGCGCGGACGGCGGCCCGCCGTACCGGGTCCGGTTCGAGAACGGGCACGAGACGCTGGTCTCGCCGGGCCCCGACAGCGTCGTACGGCATCAGGACCCGGCGAGCTAGCCGGGTAGGGATCTCAGCGCGGCGGTTTCGCCGGCTCCTGGTAGTGGTCGGCGACCACCCGTGCCATCGCGCCGATCCGGTCGACGCCGACCTCCTTGGCCGAGAAGTACACGTGCCCGCGCACCTCGTCGAAGCCCTCGGCGTACGTGAGGTGGCGGGACAGCTCCGCGGGGTCCTGCCAGGCCGCGGGCTGCGCCGGGTCGCCCGCCTTGTAGAGGGCCTCGCCGATGTACAGGCGTACGCCCGTGCCGCGCACCACGTCGCTCCACCACGGGACCAGCTTGGCGTAGTCCGCCGCCGGGAAGCCGATGTTCCAGTACACCTGCGGCACGATGTAGTCGAGCCAGCCCTTCTTCACCCAGCCGCGGGTGTCCGCGTACAGGTCGTCGTACGTCTGGACGCCCGCCCGGGTGTCCGAGCCGGTCGGGTCGGTCGCGAGGTTGCGCCAGACCGCGAAGGGACTGACCCCGAACTGGGTGCGCCCCCGGGTCTTCTTGATCCGGCCGGACATCTCCCGCACCAGCCGGTCGATGTTGTCGCGCCGCCAGGAGGCGCGGTCGGGGAAGCCGCCGCCGTGGCGGGCGAAGGCCTCGTCGTCGTCGAAGGTCTGGCCCGCGACGGGGTACGGGTAGAAGTAGTCGTCCCAGTGCACCGCGTCCAGCGGATAGCGGCGCACGGCGTCGAGCATCGCGTCCTGCACGAAGCGCCGCACCTCGGGCAGGCCCGGGTTGTAGTAGAGCTTCCCGCCGTAGGGCACCACCCAGTCGGGGTGCACGCGCGCGGGGTGCGAGGCGATGAGGCGCGAGGGGTCGGTGTGGTTGGCGATCCGGAACGGGTTGAACCACGCGTGCAGCTCCAGGCCCCTGCGGTGCGCCTCGCTCACCGCGGTGCCCAGCGGGTCCCAGCCCGGGTCCTTGCCCTGCGTGCCGGTGAGGTACTCCGACCACGGCTCGTACCGCGAGGGCCACAGCGCGTCGGCGGTGGGCCGCACCTGGAAGACCACCGCGTTGAGTCTGCGGTTCACCGCGGCATCGAGGTGGGCCATCAGCTCGGCGCGCTGCTGCTGCGCGGGCAGGCCCGGCTTCGAGGGCCAGTCGCGGTTGACCACGGTCGCCAGCCACATCGCCCGCAGCTCGCGCTCCTTCTTGCGGCGCCGGCCGGGGGCCGCAGCCGCCTGTCCCGCCGTCGCCAGGCCCGCGATCGCCGCCGCGGCCGCCACCGAGAAACCTCGGCGTGACATACGCCTCATCTGTACGCCCCTCAGTTCGCTGTGTCCGGCCCCTTTCGCCGGGTTGCGGACAGCATGCCCGACCCGGCACGCCATGGACCCCTCATCGCGGAGTAACGTTCACGGCCGAGGCAGGCACCGCATCCATTCGGGGGACGGGGGACCTGCCGGCCCCATTGATCAGCGAAAGGCACGAGGTGACCGACTCCATGACCGATATCGCACGCGTCGGAGTGGTGGGCTGTGGCCAGATGGGCGCCGGAATCGCAGAGGTCTGCGCCCGCTCCGGACTGGATGTGAAGGTCGCGGAGACCACCGGCGAGGCCCTGGAGATCGGCCGTACCCGGCTGTACAACTCGCTCTCCAAGGCGGCCGAGCGCGGCAAGATCTCCGAGGAGGAGCGCGACGCGACGCTGGAGCGCCTGAGCTTCACCACGGACCTCGGCGAGTTCGCCGACCGTGACCTCGTCATCGAGGCCGTGGTGGAGAACGAGCAGGTCAAGACCGAGATCTTCCAGGTGCTCGACCAGGTGGTGACCCGGCAGGACGCGATCCTCGCCTCCAACACCTCCTCCATCCCGCTGGTGAAGCTGGCCGTCGCGACCTCGCGGCCGGACCAGGTCATCGGCATCCACTTCTTCAACCCGGCGCCGGTGCAGCAGCTCGTGGAGCTGATCCCGGCGCTGACCACGTCCGAGGGCACCATCAGCCGGGCGCAGGTCATGGTGGAGAAGGTCCTCGGCAAGCACGCGATCCGCGCCCAGGACCGCTCGGGCTTCGTGGTCAACGCGCTGCTCATCCCGTATCTGCTCTCCGCGATCCGGATGTTCGAGTCGGGCATCGCGAGCCGCGAGGACATCGACAACGGCATGGAGATGGGCTGCGCCCACCCGATGGGCCCGCTCAAGCTCAGCGACCTGATCGGCCTGGACACGGTCGCCTCGGTCGCCGACTCGATGTACATGGAGTACAAGGAACCGCTGTACGCCGCTCCCCCGCTGCTCCAGCGGATGGTCGACGCGGGCCGCCTCGGCCGGAAGTCCGGCTCGGGCTTCTACACGTACGGCTGACACCCGGTGTGAATTGCTCCGCGCCGACGGGCCCGGCACTCCTTCGAGTGCCGGGCCCGCGGCGTTCACACACCGTGTGCGCGGTGGGCTCGCATATGCCCGTCGCACACGCTCCCGCCCGCTCCACCAGGCGAGTTGACTGCCCGTGCGGATGAAGGGGGGACGCGCCACTACAGAGAGGAGTGCCCTCGTGACCATCGACGGCGAGAGTGCCGTGGTCCCGGAAGAACTCGCCGAGCTGCGCCGCAGCCTGGACGTGGGCCTGGCCCGCGTCGACGGACGGCTGGCGTTGCTCACTCAGCACGACGAGCAGACCGCCAAGAACGTGGCGGCCTTGGAGGCCAAGGTCACCGCACTGGAGCACACGCGCTGGCCGCTGCCCACGATCGTCGCCCTCGCGTCGGTCGCGGCGTTCGCCGTCGCGTTCTGGCAGGCCATGGGCCGCTAGCCGGGGCCCTGGCCGAGATGCGTGTCCTGGCCGGCGTGCGCGTCCTGGCCGAGACGCAGATGGTGCAGGAGGAGCAGCGCCGCGGCCATGTTGGCGGCCGGGACCTCGCCGCGGGCCACCATGTCGGGGACGAGCTTGAGAGGGACCCACTCACGGCGGTCCGACTCGAAGTCGTCCTCGGGATGGCCGACGTAGGTCCCCTCGTCGGACCAGTAGATGTGGTGCCGGGCGTCGGTGAGCCCGTTGGAGGGCTCGACGCTCATGAGGTGCCGCAGCGGGCCCGGCCGCCAGCCGGTCTCCTCCTCCATCTCTCGTGCCGCCGCGTACGCGATGTCCTCGCCGTCCTCGACGACGCCTGCCGCGAGCTCCCAGCCCCAGCTGTCGGTGATGAAGCGGTGCCGCCACAGGAGCAGCACCTCGTTGGCGTCGTTGACGACGGTGGCCACGGCCACGGGCCGCATCCGGATGAGGAAGTGGTCCAGGTGCCGGCCGTCGGGCAGCTCCACGTCTGCCAGATTGACCGTGAACCATCGATTTCCATACACAGTTTGTTCGCTCTGTTTCGTCCACTGCACGGTTCTGCCACCTTCCGCCGAGTAGATGGCAATATCGCAGCAGGGGAAGACCGCAGAGCAGGGTGCGCGGCGGAGCGTCAGGGGGTCACAGCGGCACGCGCAGGGCCCCGTCGATGAGGGCGGCCGCCTCGGCGGTGCCCGCGCAGTCGCTGCGGACGAGGTGCTCGCGCACGGCGCGCAACCGGTCGCGCAGCCGCTGCGACTCCATCCCGCGCGCCTGTTCCGCCATCTGCACGGCGGTGGCCACCGCCTCGTCGGTGTTCCCCTGCCGCAGTTCGATCTGGCTGAGCATGGCCAGCCGGTGGACCCTGCCCCGGTCGTGCGCCGGCGTGTCCACGGCGGCCGCGGCGTGTTCATGGGCGCCGGCCAGGTCCCCGAGGCTCAGCAGGGCCTCCGCCACTTGTACGTTGACGAGCCCGGGCTGGACATAACCGGTCTCGTCCGGCTCGCGGCCCCGCAGGATGCGGTCGGCGGCGGCCTCCGCACGCCGGATGCACGACAGCGCGCTCCTGCCGTCGCCCAGGTGTGCGTACGCCTTGGCCTGCATCGCGTACAGGTCGGAGGCGAGCGCCGGGGTCAGGTCGCGGCCCGCGGCCCGCAGCGCCGCCTCGGCGAACGCCACGGCCTGGCGGTATTCGCGCATGAACAGCGACTGGTTGACCAGCAGCGCGATGACGTACGCCCCAAGTCCCCGGTCGCCGCTGGCCTTTGCCAGCCGCAGGGCCTGGTGGAAGTAGCGCTGGGCGAGGCCGTGGGCGTCGGAGTCGTAGGCGCAGATACCCGCTATGGCCACCAACCCGCCCGTCGAGCGGTGCAGTTGGCGTCCCATCTCATCGGTGTAGCTGCCTCGCAGGAGGGGCGCCGCCTCCGCGTTCAGGAAGCCGACGATGCGGGTGCGGGTCGCGATGCCGCCGGTCTTGCGGTACATCTGCTCGTAGTGGGCGCGGGCGGCGCGCATCATGTCGATGTCGGCGGTGCTGACGGGGTGGTGTCCGCCCCGTGACACGTCGACGTCCTCGGGCGGGTTCTCCCACTCCCAGACCGGCATCACCGCGGGGGTGCCGGTGACCGCGGGCGCGCCGAGCAGGTGGGGCCGCTGCTGTTCGTCCGAGCGCCACAGGGCGGTGGCCCGCTCCACGAAGCCGGAGAGCGTGGAGGACGGCGCGCCGGCGCGGGCGGTAGCGGGAGTGCCGGGCAGGCCGAGGCCGATGTCGTCGAGGGTGACGGGCCGCCGCAACCGGGCGGCGAGCACCTCGCAGATCAGGTCGGGGACCTGACCGCGTGGGCGCTGGCCCTTCAACCACCGGGAGACGGCGGTGTGTTCGTAGCGCAGCGCGAGTCCTCTGGACTTCCCGGCCTGGTTCACATGTGCGGCAAGTCCCGCGTGCGAGATGCCGGCTTCGTCGAGGATCGCGTCGAGCAGGGTGTTGGGCTGCATGAATGCCCTCCGGTGGCTCGGTACTTCTCAGCGTAGTGGAGGCGCCTTCACACGGGGTGTGAACGGAGTGCCCGGGTCCGGGGGGTGTGCGCTCTGCCGCACGCCGTGTGGGCTCGCTTGACTCAAGGTGCCTCGTTCAGGAGAAGAGGCCGGTGGGCCGCCGGCTCCCCCCTCACGCAGTGCGGTGGCCCGTCCCGGCGCCGCCCGCCCCCGCCGTCTGCCCGACACCATGGCGGGGCGGGCGGCGTTCAGCTCGTCGTGCGGGCACGGCACTCCGGGTGCGGGGCGCGGGCCCGGGCACGGTCGTTGCGCAGGACGAGCAGTGTCGCGTCGTCGGTGGGCAACCTCCCGGTGTGCCGCAGCAGTTCGGCCTGCACCGCGTGGATGAGGCACTGCGGGGAGGGGGCACGGGCGGCCTCGGTGAGCGCGGCCTGGAGCGGGAAGAACTCCCCGGCCGCGTCGCGGGCGTCGGCCATGCCGTCCGTGTACAGGACGAGGGCCTCGCCGGGCAGCAGCCGGCCGCAGGACAGCACGGGCAGGTCGGCGGGGAGCGGGAAGGGGCCGAGCGGGGGCAGCGGGTCGGCGGCGGTGAGCGGCCGGGCGTGACCGCTCAACACAAAGGGCCAGGGGTGACCGCAGTTGAGCGCGGAGACCTCCCCGTCCCCGCTGATCTCCAGGAGCAGGACGGTGACGAACTCCTCGGCCGGCGGGGCATCCGGTACGACACCGCCGACGGGGTACTCGGCGCCCGCCCGCTCGTGCAGGTGCCGTGCCAGGGACCGCTCCAACCGGCGCAGGACCAGCGGCAGGTCGGGCTCGTCGTGGGCCGCCTCGCGGAAGCTGCCGAGGAGGGCGGCGACGGTCGCCATGGCGCCGATGCCGTGCCCCCGGACGTCGCCCATGACGACGCGTACGCCGTGTTCGCCGGCGACCACCTCGTACAGGTCGCCCCCGACAGAGGCGCCCTGTGCGGCCGAGAACCGTCCGGCGGCCAGGGCGAGGCCGTCGAGGCGGGACGGCAGGGGGCGCAGGAGTGCGTTCTGCGCGGCCCCGGCGACCTCGCGGACCTGCCGCAACTCCCGCAGCAGCGCCCGGCGGACGTGCACGATCAGTCCGGACCCGACCGCGAAGAAGACCGCGCTGCTGACGATCCGCGCCCCCATGCCGTTCTGCTGGGCGAGCGGGCAGAGCAGTTTGTACGTGACGGCCACGGCGCCCCAGACGGTCGGCAGCCCCAGCGTGAGCGGGCGGCGGAACCGCCTGCGCCCCGCCCGGGGAGGCAGCCGGGACGCGGCCCGGGGTCTGCCGATGCGCAGGACCGCGCTCCGGTCGCGGTCCCGGGGGCCTCGGCGTCCCGCGCCCGCCCTCGTCCTCGCCCCGGACCTCGCCCCGGTCCTCGCCCAGGACATCGAACGGCGGGGAGCCCCAGCCTTGATACGGATCACCATGCCGTCGGTCCCCCTAAGGCCCCGTCCAGCGCGCAGGCCGACCCCTACGGCCGCACTGATTCTGTCGACCGAGTGACCCGATCGGGCCAGGGTGAAGCCTGTTGTCACTCCAATGAGTGAGGGTCTCATCCGATGATCCGGATGAGACCCTCTGTGCGCCTCAGGGTGCGCCTGTCACCTGGGGCAGAACGCGGTTACGCTCCGCGCAGCACCGCGCCCGTGCGCTCGCCCGCCAGGGCGACGGCCGCGTCACGGGCCGCCGACGCCTCGTCGACGGTCAGCGTGCGGTCGGCCGCGCGGAAGCGCAGCGCGTACGCCAGGGACTTCTTGCCCGCGCCGATCTGTTCGCCCTCGAAGACGTCGAACAGCCGGATGGACTCCAGGAGTTCACCCGCGCCGCCGGTCAGGTAGTACTCGACCACGGCGGCCGGCACCTCCTTGTCGACGATCAGCGCGACGTCCTGCGTGGCCACCGGGAAGGTGGAGATCCGCGGGGCGCGCGGCGTGCCCTCGCCGGCCTGCGCCAGGCGGTCCAGGTCCAGCTCCATCGCGCAGGTGCGGGCGGGCAGGTGCAGCGCCTTGACGACGCGCGGGTGCAGCTCACCGGCGTGGCCGACGGTGACGATGTCACCGTCGACGACGACCTTCAGCTCCGCGCAGCGGCCCGGGTGCCAGGGGCCGTACTGCCCCTGGTCGACGATGAGTTCGGCACCGGCCTCGCGGGCCAGGGTGCGCGCCGCCTCGACGGCGTCCGCCCAGTCGGCCGGGCGGCCCTTGCCCCACCAGCCGGCCTGCTCACGGGCACCCGCGAGGACGACGGCGGCGTGCCGGGGCTGGACGGGCAGCGCCTCGGTGAGGGAGGCGATCTCCTCGTCGGTGGGCCGCCGGTCGACGGGCAGCCGCACCGCGACCTTCAGCTCCTCCTGCGGGTTGAAGACCAGGCCCGTCTCGAAGAGCGCCAGGTCGTGGCTGCCGCGTCCGTCGTTGCGGCGCAGCGCCGCGAGCAGCCCCGGCAGCAGTGACGTACGGAGTGCGGGCTCCTCGTCGGAGAGCGGGTTGACGAGCTTGACCACGCGGCGGTTCGGGTCGTCCGCCGCCAGGCCGAGCTGGTCGAAGACGCTCTCCCCGACGAAGGGGTAGCTCAGCGCCTCGACGTACCCGGCGCCGGCCAGGGCGCGCCCGACCCGGCGGTGCAGGCGCTGGCGCTCGGTCAGGCCGCGGCCCGCGGGGGGCTTGGGCAGGGTCGAGGGGAGGTTCTCGTACCCCTCCAGGCGGATGACCTCTTCGGCGAGGTCGTTCGGCTCCGCGAGGTCGGGCCGCCAGGACGGCACGGTGACGGTCAGATCGTCCTGGCCGTACACGTCGCAGCCGACCTGCTGGAGGCGGCGTACGACGGTCTCGCGGCCGTAGGCCACACCGGCGACCTTGTCGGGGTGGTCGGCGGGCATGGTGATCGTGCGCGGCGCGGTGGGCGCGATGACCTCCGTGACGCCGGCCTCGGCGGTGCCGCCCGCGAGCAGCACGAGCAGGTCGACGGTCCGCTGGGCGGCGGCCGAGGCGGCCTGCGGGTCGACGCCGCGCTCGAAGCGCTTGGCGGCCTCGGAGCCCAGCTTGTGGCGGCGCGCGGTGCGGGCGATGGAGAGCGCGTCGAAGTGCGCGGCCTCGATGACGACGTCGGTGGTGCCGCCCTCGGCATCGTGGTCGGCGATCTCGGTGTTGGCGCCGCCCATGACGCCCGCGAGGCCGATGGGGCCGCGGTCGTCGGTGATGACCAGGTCCTCGGCGTCGAGGACGCGCCGGGCGCCGTCGAGCGTGATGAACTTCTCGCCCTGCTCGGCCCGGCGCACGCCGATCGTCCCCTGGATGCGGGAGCGGTCGTAGGCGTGCAGGGGCTGGCCCAGCTCCAGCATCACGTAGTTCGTGACGTCGACGGCGAGCGAGATGGGGCGCATCCCGGCCTTCTGCAGGCGCCGCTTGAGCCAGATCGGCGAGCGGGCCTCGGGCTGCAGACCGGTGACGGTGCGGGCGGTGAAGCGGTCGCAGCCGAGCGGGTCGCTGATCTTGACGGGGTGGCCGAAGGAGTTCGGCGCGGGCACGTCGAGCAGCGCCGGGTCGCGCAGCGGCAGGCCGTAGGCGATGGCGGTCTCGCGGGCGACGCCGCGCATCGACAGGGCGTAGCCGCGGTCCGGCGTGACGGCGATGTCCAGGACCTCGTCGACCAGTTCGAGCAGCTCGATGGCGTCGGTGCCGACCTCGTGCTCGGGCGGCAGCACGATGATGCCCCCGGAGCCGTCGTCGCCCATGCCCAGCTCGTCGCCGGAGCAGATCATGCCGTGCGAGGTCCTGCCGTACGTCTTGCGGGCGGCGATGGCGAAGTCGCCGGGCAGGACGGCGCCGGGCAGCACCACGACGACCTTGTCGCCGACGGCGAAGTTCCGGGCGCCGCAGACGATCTCCTGCGGTTCACCGGTGCCGTTGGCGGTGCCGACGTCGACGGTGCAGAAGCGGATGGGCTTCTTGAAGCCCTCCAGCTCCTCGATGGTGAGGACCTTGCCCACGACGAGCGGGCCCTTGAGGCCGCCGCCGAGCTGCTCGACGGTCTCGACCTCCAGGCCGACCTCGATGAGCTTGGCCTGCACGTCACGGCCGGTCTCGGTGGCGGGGAGGTCGACGTACTCCCGCAGCCAGGAAAGCGGGACCCGCATCAGATCTCCATCCCGAACGGCCGGGTGAACCGGATGTCACCCTCGACCATGTCTCGCATGTCTTCGACGTTGTGGCGGAACATCAGCATCCGTTCGATGCCGAACCCGAAGGCGAATCCGCTGTACTTCCGGGGGTCGACGCCGCAGGCGGTCAGCACCTTGGGGTTGACCATGCCGCAGCCGCCCAGCTCGATCCAGCCCTCGCTGCCGCAGGTGCGGCAGGGGCGGTCGGGGTTGCCGACGGACTCGCCGCGGCAGACGTAGCACACCATGTCCATCTCGGCGGACGGCTCGGTGAACGGGAAATAGTTCGGGCGCAGCCGCGTCTTCATGTCCGGGCCGAAGAGCGCCTGGACCATGTGGTCGAGGGTGCCCTTGAGGTCGGCCATGGTCAGGCCCTCGTCGACGGCGAGCAGCTCGATCTGGTGGAAGACCGGGGTGTGCGTCGCGTCCAGCTCGTCCGTGCGGTACACGCGGCCGGGGCAGACGATGTAGACGGGCGGCTCGCGGCGTTCGAGCAGGGCGCGGGCCTGCACCGGGGAGGTGTGCGTCCGCAGCACGACACCGGACTCGTCGCCGGAGGCGCCCTTCGGGCCCTGGACGAAGAACGTGTCCTGCATCTGCCGAGCCGGGTGGTCGGGCGTGAAGTTGAGTGCGTCGAAGTTGAACCACTCCGCCTCGACCTCGGGGCCCTCGGCGACCTCGTAGCCCATGGCGACGAAGACGTCCGAGACGCGCTCCATGAACGTGGTCAGCGGGTGCCGGGCGCCGGCGTCCGTGCGGTCGTAGGGCAGCGTGACGTCCACCGCCTCCTCGACCAGGACGCGGGCGTCCCGTTCGGCCTCCAGCTCGGTCTGGCGGGCGGCCAGCGCCTTGCTCACGGCGCCGCGTGCCATGCCGACGCGCTTGCCGGCCTCGGCCTTGGCCTGCGGGGGCAGCGCGCCGATCTCGCGGTTGGCGAGGGCCAGCGGCGAGGTGCCGCCGGTGTGCGCGACCTTGGCCTCCTGGAGCGCGTCGAGACTGTCCGCGGCCGCGAAGGCGGCGAGCGCCTCGTCCCGCATGCGCTCGATCTCTTCAGGTTTCAGTGCCTCGACCTCAACAGGGTCGTACGACTTGTTCGGTGCCGACATCTCTTCCCGTGCTTCCGGTTGGCTGGCGGATGGTCCCCGTCGACGAATCGGAGACGGAGTGTCCCAAGGATTGGGGACGCACAGTGCCAACGACCGAGTCTACCGGGGGCGTGGTGATCGAATGCGCCCGCGGGCTGCTCAGGACGTCCTCGCCGTCACTCGCCGACGGCCGGTCGGCGACTCACAGGAGATACGCGGGAGCCCCCACGGGCAACGTAAATCGGAACTGGGCGCCGCCGCCCGGGGCGCGGCCGACGGTGATCGTCCCGCCGTGCGCCTCCACGATGCCCTTCACGATGTACAGCCCCAGTCCCGTCCCGCCGCGCTTGCTGCCCCGCCAGAAGCGGGTGAAGACGCGGCCCATCGACTCCTCCGGAATGCCGGGACCCTCGTCGCTCACGGTCACGGCGGTCTCGGCGCCGCCCCGCTCGCGCGTGGAGGAGGAGGGCGCCACATCGATGGTGACCGTTCCCTCGCCGTGCCGCACCGCGTTTTCCAGGAGGTTGCTCAGCACCTGGTCGATCTTGTCGGGGTCCGCCCACAGGTCGGGCAGCGGCCGCTGGAGCCGTACGAGGAAGCGGGCGGCGTCCTGGCCGGAGGCGACGTAGGCCTGGATGTGGCGGCCCACGGCGGCGCCCACGTCGACGGGCTGCCGGCGCAGTTCGAGGCGGCCGGAGTCGATGCGGGAGATGTCGAGCAGTTCCGCGATCAGCCGGGTGACGCGGTTGGCGTCGGCGTCGACGGTCTCCAGCATCAGTTTCTTCTGGTCGTCCGTGAACCGCTCCCACTTGGCGAGCAGGGTCGCCGTGAAGCCTTTGACGGACGTCAGGGGCGAGCGCAGTTCGTGCGCGACGGTGGCGATCAGCTCGGCGTGGCTGCGCTCGGTGCGGCGGCGGGCCTCGGTGTCGCGCAGGCAGACCACGACGCGGCGCACGGGCCCGGTGCGGGCGGTGCGCAGATAGCGGGCGGAGACCAGGACCTCACGGCCGCCCGGCAGCAGCAGATTGCGCTCGGGCTGGCCGACCCGGATGGCGAGGCCGCCGTAGGGGTCGGTCAGCTGCCACCAGCGGCGGCCTTCCAGGTCCTCTAACGGGAGGGCGCGCTCCAGGGGCGCGCCGAGCGCGTCGGCCGCGGGGACGGCGGTGATCCGCGCGGCCGCCGCGTTGAAGCAGATGATCCGGCCCGTCTCATCCGCCACGACGAGCCCGTCGGGCAGCTCGTCGGGGTCCAGTCCGAGGTCGCCGAGATCACCTGGAGCGCCACGGTCCGTGCGGGCACGGACGAGGTCCTGTACTCCCGGTGCTCTTCTGGTGCCGACACTCATTCCCCGTACCCCACCTCTCGGACTGGCCCGTCACCCTACTAGCTCGATGTGACGGAGCGGCACCCTCCGGCGGCGCGCTGTGCACGGGCGGAGGCATAGAGGCACACGGCGGCGGCCGTCGCGAGGTTGAGGCTCTCGGCCCTGCCGTGGATCGGAACGCGCACCACGGCGTCGGCGAGTGCGCGGGTCTCCTCCGGGAGCCCCCAGGCCTCGTTGCCGAAGACCCAGGCGCTGGGGGTGCCCATGGTGCCCTTGTCCAGTTCGGTGTCGAGGTCGTCCGTGCCCGCCCCGTCGGCGGCGAGGATGCGGACGCCCGCGTCCTTCAGCCCCTGGACGGCGCGCTCCACGGGGACGCCGACGGCGACCGGCAGGTGGAACAGGGAACCGACGGAGGCGCGCACCGACTTGGGGTTGTAGAGGTCCACGGAGGCGTCCGTGAGGATCACGGCCTCGGCGCCGGCGGCGTCGGCGCAGCGCAGCACGGTCCCGGCGTTGCCGGGGTCGCGTACGTGGGCGAGGACGGCGACGAGTTTCGGGCGCGCGGCGAGGATCTCCTCGAACGGTGTGTCGAGGAACCGGCAGACGCCGACGAGCCCCTGGGGGGTCACGGTCGTGGAGATGTCGGCGATGACGTCCTCGTCGGCGAGGTGCACCCGGGCCCCGGCGCCGCGGGCCTCCCCCACGATGTCGGCGTAGCGCTCGGCGGCCTCGACGGTGGCGAACAGCTCGACGAGCGTGTCCGCGTGCCCGGCGGCCTCCCGCACGGCCTGCGGCCCCTCGGCGAGGAACAGCCGCTCCTTGCCCCGGAAATTCCGCTTGGCGAGCCGCCGGGCGGCGCTGACGCGCGGCGACTTGGAGGAGATCAATTCAGCGGCAACCATAAAACTCACCTCAGGGACAGCGCCCCTGGAAGGGGCGCGGGGAACTGCGCGACCGGCCACACACAAACCCGCGGACGGCAGAAGCCGGCAGGGGGCGGGCGAGCCCCGAACAGAAACGGACCCGCAGGCCACCAGGCCCACGGGTCCGAAACAACGCTCAGCGCAGCGTCACGCGGCCTTCGGCGCGTTGACGTCGCTCGGCAGCGCCTTCTGCGCGACCTCGACCAGCGCGGCGAACGCGTTCTGGTCGTTGACGGCCAGCTCCGCGAGGATCTTGCGGTCCACCTCGATGTTGGCGGCGTTCAGACCCTGGATGAGGCGGTT
This sequence comes from Streptomyces sp. NPDC031466, assembly GCF_055581265.1. NCBI lineage: Bacteria > Bacillati > Actinomycetota > Actinomycetes > Kitasatosporales > Streptomycetaceae > Streptomyces > Streptomyces sp. NPDC031466. The sequence goes on along the minus strand of NZ_JBVIJT010000008.1, from coordinate 249,563 downwards.
GTACGTCATGCCGTTGGCGCGGGCAGCGGCGTTGATGCGCTGGATCCACAGCCGACGGAAGTCGCCCTTGCGCTTCTTGCGGTCGTTGTAGTTGTAGACCAGGGAGTGGGTGACCTGCTCCTTGGCCTTGCGGTACAGGCGCGAGCGCTGGCCGCGGTAGCCGCTGGCCGCTTCGAGGATCGCCCGACGCTTCTTGTGGGCGTTGACTGCCCGCTTGACGCGTGCCACTTTTTGACTCCTTGTAGCGGGGCCGTGGTTGGACTCACACGACCCGGTATCGATTGGGTCCCGGTCAGAGTTCGGGCACGCGGTGCGCGCCCGGACTCACTTGCCGAGAAGCTTCTTGATCTTCTTGGCGTCGCCCGGGGCCATCTCGGCGTTGCCGGTGAGACGACGCGTCAGACGGGACGACTTGTGCTCGAGCAGGTGGCGCTTGCCGGCACGCTCGCGGAGCACCTTGCCGGAGCCGGTGACCTTGAAGCGCTTGCTGGCACCGCTGTGCGACTTGTTCTTCGGCATAGCGCCGTTCTCTCCTCGTCAGTGGCACTCCGATGCCCGGTCGTGAAACCGGGCATCCGGGAGCCATATGTGTCAGTTGGCGATCGCCTGGACTCGCGTCCGGGAGATCAGGCCTCGGCGTTGGCCTCGGCCGGGGCCTCGGCGGGAGCCTCCTCGGAGAGCTCCTCCCCCTCGGCGGAGTTCTGCGAGCGGCCGGGGTTGGCCTTCGCGTCCGCCTTGCGGGCCGCCTGGGCCTCACGGGCCTCGGCCATCGCCTCGGTCTTCTTCTTGTGCGGACCGAGAACCATGATCATGTTTCGGCCGTCCTGCTTCGGGCTGGACTCGATGAACCCAAGGTCCTCGACGTCCGAAGCGAGACGCTGCAGCAGCCGGAAGCCCAGCTCGGGGCGGGACTGCTCGCGACCACGGAACATGATCGTGATCTTGACCTTGTCGCCCTGCTTGAGGAACCGGACGACGTGACCCTTTTTGGTGTCGTAGTCGTGCGGGTCGATCTTCGGCCGGAGCTTCATCTCCTTGATGACCGTGTGCGCCTGGTTCTTGCGCGCCTCACGGGCCTTCATGGCCGACTCGTACTTGAACTTCCCGTAGTCCATGAGCTTGCAGACCGGCGGACGCGCAGTGGCGGCCACCTCGACCAGGTCGAGGTCGTACTCCTGCGCAAGCTCCAGGGCCTTGGCAAGCGGAACAATCCCGACCTGCTCGCCGCTGGGACCGACAAGTCGCACCTCGGGAACGCGAATCCGGTCGTTGATGCGGGGCTCGGCGCTGATGGATCCTCCTCGGTAGCACCACGCGACCGTCTGGCGGACAGCCGCGTTACGTCTGTTGACTGGACCAACCGAGCGAGGCCACGAAAAATGCCCCGACCGATCACAGAAGGGGCTCCGCGTACTACCGGAGCACCTCCGCGGTGATCGCGGGGCGCACATCGGGCGACCCAAAGCCTTGAGGCTTCGGCCGCCTGACCGGTGACCCGCCGCTCAGGGAGCGGCCAGGTGGGAGATCGGAGCCTCCACTTGTGGGCCGGATCCTTGCGTTGGCACGCGGGTCTCCGGCCGGTCGTTACACAAGGTTAGCAGCTCCTTCGGGCGGGAGCGAACCGGTCCCTCCGCCCTCTCCCGGGGCGGGGCCCGCGCGGTGCGCGGCTTATCGTGTGGGACATGAGCGACGCGACCCCCACCCCCGAGTCCCCCTCCGGCGACTCCCCCGATTTCGACACCCTGACCCGTGACATCGCGGACGTCCCCGCGGTCGAGGTGATCACCACGGTGGCGGTCCACCTGATGAGCGCCGCCGCCGTGAACCTCGGTCTCGCCGAGGGCGGCGAGGGCCACAAGGACCTCGACGAGGCCCGCAAGCTGATCCACTCGCTGGCCGGTCTGCTGGACGCGAGCGCCACGGAGATCAGCTCCTTCCACGCGGCGCCGCTGCGGGACGGCCTGAAGTCGTTGCAGCTGGCGTTCCGCGAGGCGTCGGTCGTGGCGGACGAGCCGGGTCAGGGCCCGGGCGAGAAGTACACGGGGCCGGTCTTCGGCTGAGCCCTCACACCGTACGTACGTAGAGGGGCTCACCCGGTGGCGCCGCCTCGGCCGGCAGGAGTGCCAGGTCGAGGCCGCGCACCAGGCGGGCCCTCAGTGTTTCGTCGGCGGCGATGCGGCGGGCCACGCGCTGGGCCGTCTCGGCGGGGTCGGCGGCCGGGTCGACGACCAGGGCGAGGATGCCGTCAAAGCTGCCGGGGCCGAGGTGGGCGCGGAGCACGGCGGGCTCGGCGGCGACGGCCGCGCGCACGGCGCCGGTGACCGCGGGGTCGGCGAGCGGGTCGGCGCTGGCGCGGCCCTCGGCGAGGGCGAGCAGCGCGGTGCGGCCCAGTTCGTAGGGGACGGGGCCCGCGAGGTCGAGGACGATCGTGTCGGCCTGTTCGTGGGCGGCGGCCTGGAGCGCCTGGTGCAGGGGGACGGCGACGGGCCGGGCGGCCGGGTCCCACAGCGCGAGGGCCTCGGTGGAGGTGAAGGCGGGCAGCGCCTTGCGGTCGCCGGCCCGCAGCGTGGGGACGGCCATGTCGCTGGTCTTCTCGCGGCGCAGGCCGTTCTCGTCCTCCTCGACCTCGCCGAGGACGGCGACGACGGGGACGAGGAGCCGCGCCCCGGCGAGGGCTTCGAGGACGGGGCCGTGCGCCGTGCGGTCCTGCGACCAGGCGGTGAGCGCCGCGGCCAGCCGGGGGTCGGCGGTGCCGTCGTCGTCGGAGAAGCCGGGGTCGGGAATGTTCTTGTTCGCCACGCCCCGACCCTACAGAGGCCCCTTGCGGCGGCCTGTCCGGGTATCCCCTCCGCGGCTCGGCGGTGGGCGCCGTCCCGTCAGCCGCGGGGCCGCGATGTCGGCAGGGGGCCGCGGCGTCCGCGCCAGAGGCAGATGCCGGCCACGAGCAGGCCCACGCCGAGGACTCCCGCGAGGGGCCCGACCCAGGGGGCGGGGCCGCTGTCGGACGCGGCCGCCTCGGGGCCCGGGCCGAAGTACTTCGCTCCGTACGCCGTCGTGCGGGGCTTGGTCTGTCCGAGCCGGCCCGCGCGGGCGAAGGCGGCCGCGGGGTCGATCAGGCCGAAGCCGCGGGAGTCGTCGCGGCCGCCGGGCGGGGCGTCGCGGGCGGTGTCCCGCAGGAGCTGCTTGAGCTGGGCGGGCGTGAGGTGCGGGTGGGCGGCGCGGAGCAGGGCGACGGTGCCGGAGACGAACGCGGAGGCGGCGCTGGTGCCCCAGCCCTCGTAGTACTTGCGGTCGGGGTCGGCGATGACGATGTCGTCGCCGGGCGCGGCGACGGTGGCGTACCAGCGGCGGGTGGAGAAGGCGGCGCGGGCGCCGTTCTCGTCGACGGCCGTCGCGGCGATCACGCCGGGGTAGGCGGCCGGGTAGGAGATGTGGTCGCCGCGCTCTCCGCCGTTGCCCGCGGAGGCGACGACGGCGACGCCCTTCTTCAAGGCGTACTGGACCGCGGCGTCCTCGGCGGGCTCGGGGTGGGCGGACTTGGAGTCGTCGCCGAGGGAGAGGTTGATGACGTCCGCGCCGTGGTCGGCGGCCCAGCGGATGCCCTCGGCCAGGGCCGTGCCACGGGTGTCGCGGGCCTTCCCGCGGGCGGGATCGCCGTCTTCGAGGATCACCCGGACCGGCAGGATCTTCGCTTCGGGCGCGATGCCCAGTACGCCGTCGCCGTTGCCCTCGCCGTGCCCGTGGCCCGCGATGATGCCGGCCATGGCGGTGCCGTGCCGGGCCCAGGGGCGGTCGCCGCGGCCGGCGCCGAAGCCGATCAGGTCCTTGCCCGCGAGGACGTTGCCCGCGAGGTCGGGGTGCCGGTCGTCGACGCCGGTGTCCAGGACGGCGACGGTGATGCCGCCGCCCTTGGTGGTCTGCCATATCCGTTCGGTGTGCAGGACGTCCAGGGCCCACTGCTGGGCGCGGATGCCGTCGTCGGCGTGGGCCGGGGCGGCGGGGGCGAGCGCCAGGGCGGTGGTGAGCGCGGCGGCGAGGAGCGGCCGCCGGGGGCGGTTTCGGCGACCGGGGCGGGTGCGGCGGTCCGGGCGGGTGCGGCGGGTCTTCCTCACGCCTCCTCCGCTCGGGCGATGGTCTTGCGCAGGCCTCGTTCGACGCGGTCCGCGATGCCTTTCGCCTCGTGGCCGAGACCGGACTGGGCGGGCATCGAGGTGCCGGTGGCGCCCATCGCCTCCGCGGCGGGCTCGGGGTCCGTGACGACGCGGCCGTCCGCGAAGCCGGACACGGCGTACGCGACGACGGGCGCGTCCGGCAGCACCGACACCGTCCAGGACGCGCGCTGGGCGTCGCCGAAGCCCTCGGCCGCCGTGCCCTTCGCCGGGTACGTCCTCGGCATCAGGTCCGGGCGCCTGCCGAGGCCCTCCTGTGCGAAGCGGTTCCGCAGCGCCCGCATGGCGTCCGCGTCCGCCTTGGTGAACAGCAGGCCGACGGTGGTGACGTGGCTGCGGGTCGCGTCGGTGTACGTGGCGCGGAGCAGCCGCAGGCAGCCGGCGGGGGCGAGGGCCCTTGCCAGCAGGGGGTCGAAGGCGGCCCCGCAGCCGCTGTCGGGGGCGACGGCGACCCGGGTCCAGGAGCGGTCCGCGCCGCCGGGGCCCGCGCCCTCGCCCTTGAGGTCGGGCGGGAAGAGCCGGTCCACGGGGGCGCTGTGCCACAGGTCGCCGGTGACCTTGTACGCGCTGCGCGGGGACCCGCCGTTGGCCACCGACTCGCCGGTCAGCCAACTGCCCGTCACCGCACCGCCGATGAGCCCGAGTCCGAGCACGACGCAGACGGCGGCGGCGACGGCACGGGGCCGCGCCCAGACCCGGAGGGAGCGCGGCCGGGCGCAGACGCCGTCATCCAGGGCGGGCCGCGCGAGGAAGACGAGGGGGCGGACGGAGCCGGCGCCGGAACCCGCCACCGGGCCGCCGACTGCCCGACGGCCCGAGCCGAGGTGCTGGGTCGGGGCAGCCGCCTCCCCCGACGACGACCCGTCCGAGACCTGCCCTGCGCGGGCGGACGATGCACGGGGCGTGGGCGGTTCGGCGGGCGGCGCTTCGCCGGTGCGCGCCGGCGCGGACGGCGGGGCGGGCGTCGACGGCTCGCCGGACGGCTCTACGCGGGGTCGGCTCGGCAAGTCACCGGCGGGCGGGGACGCGGCCTCCGCATCAGCGCCGCCTACGCCCGCCACGCTGTCGGTCCCCGTGGCTGCCGCGTCCCTCGCGACGGCGGCCACGGGGGGCGTCGCTTCGGCGGCAAGGGGCGCGCTGGGGCGGGGTGCCGGGATGTGGCGGGGAAGCGTGCGGGGCCTGCCGCGGGCCGCCTCGGTGAAGGGGGCCAGGAGCTCCGCCACCCGGGACGCGTGGTCGGGGTCCTCGGAGGGGGGTGTGAGGCGCGGGGCGTCGAGGAGCCAGTCCTTGTCGACCGGGGGGCGCACGTCGGGGAAGCGGGCGGACGGCGCGGGGGGCGGCTCGGCCGGCGGGGCCGTGGGGCGGGGCGGCGCGGTGGGGCGCGGGGGAATCGGGGTCGCTCCCGCCTCCGTGCTCATGCTCGCCCGTCTCCTCGCGCTCCGGCTGCCGGAACGCTCGGCCCGGCGAGGCTCCGTGCGCGTCACTCTACGGGCACGGGCGGGCCGTTCGGGAACCCCCTCCTGGGCCCCGGGCGATCTGCCCGGATCATCCCCCTACCCTCGGGTAATCGTCTCTGGCAGGCTTCCGCCATGACAGGCCTCGCCGCAGACCGAGCCCGCTACGACCGGGCCACCGCACATCTCGACGCCCCCCTCGCGATCGTGGATCTGGACGCGTTCGACGCCAACGCCGACGACCTCGTGCGCCGCGCGGGCGGCAAGCCGATCCGCGTCGCGAGCAAGTCCGTACGCTGCCGGGCCCTGCTCGAACGCGTCCTGGCCCGCGACGGCTTCGCCGGGATCATGTCGTTCACGCTCGCGGAGTCGATGTGGCTCGCGCGTTCCGGCTTCGACGACGTGCTGCTCGCCTATCCCTCGGCGGACCGCGCCGGTTTCGCCGAGCTGACCGCCGACCCGAAGCTGGCGGCCGCCGTGACCGTGATGGTCGACGACCCGGCGCAGCTGCGGCTGATCGACGAGGCCAGGAACGGCGGCACGGAACAAGTGCGTCTGTGCCTGGAGTTGGACACGTCCTTCAGGACACTGGGCGGCCGCGTACGGATCGGCGCGCTCCGCTCGCCGCTGCACGCGCCCGCGCAGGTCGCCGCGCTGGCCCGGGCCATCGCCCGCCGGCCCGGTTTCCGCCTCGTGGGTGTCATGGCGTACGAGGGCCATGTCGCGGGCGTGGGCGACGCGGTCGAGGGGCATCCGGCGCGCTCGCGGACGATCAGGATGATGCAGGCCGCGGCGCGCCGGGAGCTGGCGGAGCGGCGGGCGCGGACCATCGGTGCCGTGCGGGCGGTGGTGCCGGACCTGGAGTTCGTCAACGGCGGCGGTACCGGCAGCGTGCAGCACACGGCGGCGGAGCGTGCGGTGACCGAGATCGCCGCCGGGTCGGGGCTCTTCGTGCCGCGGCTGTTCGACAACTACACGTCGTTCAGCGGCCGTCCGGCCGCGCTCTTCGCACAGCCGGTGGTGCGCAGGCCGGGCCCGGGCACGGTGACGGTGCTCGGCGGCGGCTATCCGGCGTCGGGGGTCGCGGGCGCGGACCGCTCCCCGGTGCCGTATCTCCCCGAGGGCCTGCGGTACGACCCTCAGGAGGGCGCCGGCGAGGTGCAGACGCCGCTGCGCGGGCCCGCGGCGGACGATCTGCTGATCGGCGACAAGGTGTGGTTCCGGCACGCCAAGGCCGGGGAGCTGTGCGAGCGGTTCGCCGCGCTGCACCTGGTGGAGGGCGACAAGGTGACGGGGAGCGTGCCGACGTACCGGGGCGAGGGCCGCACCTTCCTGTGACCGGGCGCGGGTCCGCGGCGCCGTGGCGCCTTCTACGGCACCCTTTGGGGCCCCGCGGGACCCTCAGGGCGTCGCTCCCACGTCCTCGCCGACCCCGCCGCCCGTCGCGCTGTCGTCGACCGAGCGGATCCCCTTGACGACGCGGTCCATGTCGGACAGCGGCGGCGCGCCCTTGGCGATGTCGATGGAGAGGCGGACGATGACCATCGGTTCGGCGCCGATGCTCGACTTGAACGCCACCGACTGCACGTACCCTCCGGAGCCCTTGGCGGTCCGCACCTTCCAGCGCACGTAGTAGCCGCTGCGGCCGGCGACGGCGACCGTCCCCTCCGCGACCTTCTCGTGCCCGGTGATGCCGCCGTAGAGGTTGTTGCCGAGGGCGTCCTCGCCGTAGACGCTCTTGGCGGCGTCGTTGATGTCGCCCTTGGCCAGCGCCTTCGGGGAGGTCTCGTCGGTGGCGGTCACGGGGTGCGAGGTGATCTCGCCGTGGCGGCAGATGCCCGAGTCGCCGGGGCAGTCGTAGGTGTCCGGGGTCTGGAGGGTCGGCTCCCTGTTGACGGTGCTCTCGGCCTTCTCCCAGCCGTCGACGACGGGGATCGTGAGCCCGTTGAGGTCGTCGACGAGGACGTCGGGGTTCGGGTCCGACGTCTTCGTCGGTGTCGGTGAGGGGCTCTCGCTCTCCTGCGTCGCGGTCGGGGCGCCGGACGGCGAGTCGCCGCCCCGCGCTTCGCCGTCGTCCTTGCCGAGGGCGACGACGCCCGTGACGATCGCGGCGACGAGGACCGCTGCGGCGGCGGCCGGCGCGACGGTCTTCGCGCGGCCGCCGCCGGAGCGGGTCCCCGGGGTGCTCACCGGCGTCGCGGTGACGTCGGGTGCCGGGCCGAAGCCCTGCCCCGCCGGGGCCGCCGCCTGCGCGTTGCCGGGGGCGCGCCGGTGCTCGGTCCACGCGGCCCCGTCCCACCAGCGCTCGACGGAGGGCTGGTTCGGGTCCGGGTACCAGCCGGGCGGAGGTGTCATGCTCATTCCGGCACTCTAGGACGTGATCGGAGGGTCAGTACACCGAATCCCGCTGGTCGGGCACCACCGAGCCGTCGTCGCGCAGCACGGGGCCCTTGCGGCCGTCGTGCTCGTTGTACGCGGCGGTCGAGCACGGGTACGTGCCGGCCTTGCGCGGCATCGGCTCGATGAACATCGGGTTCACCACCCAGCGGCCGTCGGCGTTGTCGTACGCGCGGCACATGAACTCGCTCTTGTTGCGGTTCAGCACGAGGTGCGCGCCCGTGGCGTCGCCGACGAACGTGACATCCGTGTCGGCGTCGCCGCCGCCGAGTGCGATGCGCCGCCCCCGGTCCTGCTTCTGCCAGGCCGACTTGCCCTTGACCCGGTAGATCTCCTGGTTGATGAAGCAGCGCTTGCCGTCGATGTACGGGATGGCCTCGCCCTTGTTGACGGGCACATCGCCGCAGCCCTGGTTCCAGGTGGTGATGCGGCCCTCGCGGTCCAGGACGGAGCGGATGGCGATGGTGTGCGCGCGGTCGACGCCGACGCTCCTGGACCACACCTCGGCGACCGGTTCGGAGCCCGCCGAGACGATGTAGACGTCGAAGCCGGCCTTCTTGAGGGTGCGGATCAGGTCGCGCTGCTGGTCGTAGTAGCGGACGTAGCCGGGGATCTCGTGGGTGCCGACGGTCTGCGTGGCACCGACCGGGGCGGCCAGCGCCTCCTCGCGGGCCTTCGCGGCGTACGACTCCAGCTCCGGGACGGTGTGCCCGGCGAAGAGCTGCGGCACCCAGGCGTACTGCGGGACGGTGTGCCGGTGGTCCCACCGGCCCGCGAAGGCGGCGGCGCCGCCCATGGTCCTGCCGTCCTCGCGGATCTCGAAGATCTCGTCCGCGCAGGCGGTGTTCCTGGAGGTCGGCAGGGGCTTGCCGACGGGCACGTCGGTGCCGCAGGCCTTGGTGAGGGCGCGGTGCGCGTCGTCGGTCAGCCACTTGCTGGTGGACTTCCAGCTCTTGGGGCGCAGGATCTTGTCGTGCCGCAGGGACCAGGCGATGGTCGCGTCGGTGACGTCGTTCTTGACGACCGTGTTGTCCCAGTCGAAGGCGGCGACCGGACGCTGGTGCCCGTGGCCCGGGTGGGGGTTCGCGCAGCGGCCACGCTCGTCGATCACCCGCTGGAGCCGGGCGCGGTTGTCGCCGTACCAGCTGAGCTTCTTCGAGAGTTGCGGACAACGGGCCTCTGCAGTAGGGGAGTTCGCGGGCGAGGCGGCGGCTGCGGGGAGCGCCGCGGGCACCGCCGCCAGCGCGGCGGCCGCGGCCAGGATCAGCGCCGAAATGTTTCTGTTACGCATGTGAGTGGACCGTACATCAGTCCCGTGGGGCCGGCGACGGCGTCGACGTCCCGTACACCGTGTCCCGCTGATCGGGGATCACCGAGCCGTCCGTACGGCGCACCGGGCCCTGCCGGCCGTCCCGTTCGGTGTAGCCGGTGGTGGCACACGGGTAGGGGTCGCTCTTCTCGCCCTTGGGCTCGATGAACATGGGGTTGACCAGCCAGCGGCCGTCGCCGTTCTCGTAGGCGCGGCACATCAGTTCGTTCTTGTTGCGGTTCAGGACGAGCCTGAGGCCGGTGGCGTCGCGCAGGAAGGAGATGTCCGTGTCCGAGTCGCCGGCCGCGAACACCTGCCGCCGCGCGGCGGGTTGGACCTTCTCGGCGGCGGCGCCGCGCACGCCGAGGATCTCCTTGTTGATCCAGCAGCGCTTGCCGTCGACGTACGTGATCATCGAGTCGTCGCCGTCCGCGACGGTGCCGCAGCCCTGGAGGTGGGCGGTCTGCCTGCCGTGGGCGATGACGTTGCGGATGCCGAGGGTGTGCCGGGCGTCGACGCCGACGGCCGCGGCCCACACCTCGGCGACCGGCTCGGGCGACGCGGAGACGACGTACACGTCGAAACCGGCCTTCTTCAGGGTGCGGACCAGGTCGCGCTGCTGGTCGTAGTAGCGCACCCAGCCGGTGACCTGGTGGGTGCCGACCCGCTGCCGCGTCCCGACGGGCGCGGCGAGGTTCTCCTCGCGCGCGGCGGCCGCGAAGCCCTTGACCTGGCGGGTGGTCCAGCCGCGGGTGAGTTGGGCGAGCCAGGCGTACTGCGGTTCCATGCGGCGGTGGTCGAAGCCCGCGAAGGCCGGCTCGCCCGAGGTCGTGGCGCCCTCGCCGTAGACGGACAGGATCTCGTCGGCGCAGGCGGCGCCCCGGGCGGTGTTCCGGTGCGTGGGCAGGGTCGTCCGGGTGGCCGGGCAGGCCTTGGCCAGGGCCTTGGCCGCCGGGTCGGTCAGGTAGCGGCTCGTGGTGCGCCAGTCGCCGCCCGAGGGCGTACGGATCCTGCCGTTGCGCAGCAGCCAGAACATGGTGGCGTCGCCGATGTCGTTCTTGACGACGGTGTTGTCCCAGTCGAAGGTGGCGAGGGGCCTGGCGCCGCGCTCGTCGCCGCACCGGCCGTAGCGGTCCACCATGCGCTGGAGTGCGGCTCTGTTGGTGCCGTACCAGCCTTCGGAGACGGTGAGCGCGGGGCACTTGTCGGCCTTCGGCGGGGCGTCCTGGGTCGCCTCGGCGGTGGCCTGGACGCCGAGGAAGCCGGTGGTGGCGACGGCGAGCACGGATGCGGCCGCGATGGCGCGGCGCTTGATGTTCACGAACACACTCCCGTGTCTACGCGGGTCGGTCGGGCGTCGTGCGACGCCCGACCGACGTGTGGGTGGCTGCCGGGTGAACGGCGCGCTGTGCCTACAGGGGGGTCACGTAGGCGCCGGTGAGCCCGCCGTCGACGAGGAAGTCGGTGGCGTTGACGAACGAGGAGTCGTCGCTGGCGAGGAACGCCACGGCGGCGGCCATCTCCTCGGCCTCGGCGAAGCGGCCCACGGGGATGTGCACGAGGCGGCGCGCGGCGCGCTCGGGGTCCTTGGCGAACAGCTCCTGGAGGAGCGGGGTGTTGACCGGGCCCGGACAGAGCGCGTTGACGCGGATGCCCTCGCGGGCGAACTGGACCCCCAGCTCGCGGGACATGGCGAGGACGCCGCCCTTGGACGCGGTGTAGGAGATCTGCGAGGTCGCCGCACCCATCCTGGCCACGAACGAGGCGGTGTTGATGATGGAGCCCTTGCCCTGACGCCGCATGTAGGGGATGGCGGCCTTGCAGCAGAGGTAGACGGAGGTGAGGTTGACGTCCTGGACGCGCTTCCAGGCCTCCAGGCCGGTGTCCAGGATGGAGTCGTCGTCGGGCGGCGAGATGCCCGCGTTGTTGAAGGCGATGTCGACGGAGCCGTAAGTGTCGAAGGCGGTCTTGAAGAGCGCCTCGACCTCCTCGGCGTCGGTGACGTCGACGCGTACGAAGGTCCCGCCGACCTCCTCGGCGGCCTGCTTGCCGGCCTTCTCGTCGATGTCGCCGCAGACGACGTGGGCGCCTTCGGAGGCGAGGCGGCGCGCGGTGGCGAGGCCGATGCCGCTGCCGGCGCCGGTGATGACGGCGGTGCGGCCGACGAGGCGGCGGCAGATGTTCTCTGACATGGGGTTCAGGCCTCCGTGCTGATGAAGACGTTCTTGGTTTCGGTGAAGGCGTGCAGCGCGTCCGGGCCCAGCTCACGCCCGAGGCCGGACTGCTTGTAACCCCCGAAGGGGGTCCAGTAGCGCACGCTGGAATGCGAGTTGACGGACAGGTTCCCGGCCTTGACGGCCTCGGAGACCCGCAGGGCCCGGCCCACGTCCCGCGTCCAGATCGAGCCGGACAGGCCGTACGGCGAGGCGTTCGCGAGGCGGATCGCGTCCTGTTCGTCGGCGAAGGGCAGCAGCACCGCGACGGGGCCGAAGATCTCCTCGACGGCGGCGGGCGAGTCGGGCCGCTCGGCGGTCAGGACGGTCGGGGGGAACCAGAAGCCCGGCCCGGTGGGGACGGTGCCGCGGATGCCGGGCGCCTCGTCCGGCACGAGCTCGCGCACGTTCTCCAGCTGCCGTCGGGAGATCAGCGGACCCATCTGCGTCTTCGCGTCCCGCGGGTCGCCCACGACGACATCGCCGAGCGCCTCGGTCAGCAGCGCCGCGACCTCGTCGTACACCGACTCCTGTACGAGGACGCGGGTGCGGGCGCAGCAGTCCTGGCCGGAGTTGTCGAGGAAGGAGAAGGGGTCGGCGGCGGCCTTGAGGTCCGCGTCGGCGAAGACGATGTTGGGGCTCTTGCCGCCTAGTTCCAGGGTGAGCCGCTTGACCTGGCCCGCGCAGCGCTCCATGATCTCGCGGCCGGTGCGCGTGGAGCCCGTGAAGACGATCTTGGCGACGTCGGGGTGGTCGACCAGGGCGCGGCCGGTGATGTGGCCGTGGCCGGGCAGCACCTGGAAGACGTGCTCGGGCAGTCCGGCCTCCAGGGCCAGTTCGGCGAGTCTGAGGGCGGTGAGCGGGGTGGTCTCGGCGGGCTTGAGCAGCACGGCGTTGCCCGCGGCAAGGGCGGGGGCGAAGCCCCAGGCGGCGATGGGCATCGGGAAGTTCCAGGGGGCGATGACGCCCACCACGCCGAGCGGCTCCCGGAAGGTGACGTTCCAGCCGCCGGGCGCCGGGATCTGCTGCCCGGTGAGACGTTCGGCGCCACCGGCCGCGTACAGGAGCAGGTCCCGGACGTTGCCCGCCTCCCAGCGGGCGTTGCCCGGCAGGTGACCGGCCTCGCGGACCTCCAGATCGGCCAGCTCGTCGAGGTGGCCGTCGACGGTGTCGGCGAAGCGGCGCAGCAGCCGGGCGCGGTCCGCGGGGGCGACGGCGGCCCAGGCCCGCTGGGCGGTCACGGCCCGCTCCACGGCGCGCCGCACGTCGTCCGCGTCGGCGGCGGGGACGGTCGCGATGACCTCTTCCGTCGCCGGGTTCAGTACTTCGAGCAAGGCTGCCTCACAAGCGTTCGAAGGAGCGGCGGAGCTCCCAGTCGGTCACCGCGGAGTCGAAGGCGTCCAGCTCGACCCGCGCCATGTTGCGGTAGTGCGCGACCACCTCGTCGCCGAAGGCGGCCTTGGCGATGGGGCTGTTCTCCCACAGCTCGGCGGCCTCGCGCAGGGTGGTGGGGACGTGTGCGTAGTCGCCGGTGTAGGCGTTGCCGGTGCACTCGTCCGGCAGTTCGAGCTTCTGCTCGACGCCGTACAGGCCGGCGGCGACCAGCGCCGCGACCGCGAGGTAGGGGTTCACGTCCCCGCCGGGCAGCCGGTTCTCGAAGCGCATGGAGCGGCCGTGGCCGACGACGCGCAGCGCGCAGGTGCGGTTGTCGTGGCCCCACGCGGCGGCGGTCGGCGCGAAGGAGCCGGGCACGAACCGCTTGTAGGAGTTGATGTTGGGCGCGTAGAGGAGGGAGAAGTCGCGCAGCGCGGCGAGCTGTCCGGCGAGGAAGTGCCGCATGAGGGGCGACATGCCCCCGGGGTCGTCCGGGGAGCCCGCCATGGCGTTGGCGCCGTCGGCGTCCTGGAGCGAGAGGTGGATGTGGCAGGAGTTGCCCTCGCGCTCGTTGAACTTGGCCATGAAGGTGAGCGAGACACCTTCCTGGGCCGCGATCTCCTTGGCGCCCGTCTTGTAGATGGCGTGCTGGTCGCAGGTGACGAGGGCCTCGTCGTAGCGGAACACGATCTCGTGCTGGCCGGGGTTGCACTCGCCCTTGGCCGACTCGACGACGAGCCCGGCGGCCGCCATGTCGTTGCGGATGCGGCGCAGCAGGGGTTCGACGCGGCCGGTCCCGAGGACGGAGTAGTCGACGTTGTACTGGTTGACGGGCGTGAGGTTCTTGTAGCCGGCGTCCCAGGCCCGTTCGTAGGTGTCCTTGAAGACGATGAACTCCAGCTCGGTCCCCACGTGCGCGCTGTAGCCGAGCTCCGCGAGCCGGTCGAGCTGGCGGCGCAGTATCTGGCGGGGGGCCGCGACGACGGGTGAGCCGTCGTTCCAGGCGAGGTCCGCGATCAGCATCGCGGTGCCCGCGTTCCAGGGGACGCGGCGCAAGGTGGTGAGGTCGGCGTGCAGGGCGAAGTCGCCGTAGCCGCTCTCCCAGGAGGACATGGCGTATCCGTCGACGGTGTTCATCTCCGTGTCGACGGCGAGGAGGTAGTTGCAGCCCTCCGTGCCGTGTTCGAGGACCTCGTCGAGGAAGAAGCGGGCGGCGAACCGCTTGCCCTGGAGCCGCCCCTGCATATCGGGGAAGGCCAGGACGACAGTGTCGATCTCACCGCTCGCGACGAGGGCCGTCAGCTCCTCGACGGCGAGCGGGGGTGTGCGGTCTGCCACGGGAAATGCCTCCTTGGGTCAGCCGGGAGCCATAAGGTATTGCGGAGAACCTTTGCTTGGGAAGGGGGTACGGAGATGTCGCACCCGGAAGAGGGCAGATCTCCCGCGGCGCAGGACGACGACCGGCTGACTCCGGTACTGCGCCCGGTGCGGGCGGGCAACGGCTTCGAGGAGGCGCTGGAGCAGATCCTCCAGGTCGTCCGCCTCGGCCTGGTGCCGGGCGGCGAACGCCTGCCGTCAGAGCGGGAGTTGGCCGACCGCCTCGGCATCAGCCGGGTCACGCTGCGGGAGGTCCTGAAGGTGCTGACCGACCAGGGCCTGGTCGAGTCGCGGCGCGGACGGTACGGCGGCACCTTCGTGCGCCCGCGCCCCGAGGCGGCGGGCGAGGACGAGCTGCGCCGGCGGATCGCGGACGTGGACGTGGAGGACGCGCTGCGCTTCCGGGAGGTCCTGGAGGTGGGCGCGGCCGGGCTGTGCGCGGCGCACGGCCTCACCGGCGACCAGGCGGACCGGCTGCGGGCGGCGCTCGCGCGGACGCATGACGCGCCCCTGTCGCAGTACCGCCGCCTGGACACGCTGCTGCACCTCACGCTCGCCGAGCTGTGCGGCTCCCCCACGCTCACCGCGCAGTACGCGGCGGTGCGGGCCACCGTGAACGACCTGCTGGACTGCATCCCGCTGCTGGTGCGCAACCTGGAGCACTCGCAGCGCCAGCACACCGCGCTCGTCGAGGCGGTGCTCGACGGGGATGCGGACGGGGCGCGGGAGATGATGCGGGAGCACTGCGCGGGCACGGCGGCGCTGCTGCGGGGGTTCTTGACGTGAGGCGGCCTTTTACCTCTCCGTAACGCACGGGTCTTGCTTTCCTACCCCCGGCACGGCAAAGGTATGCATCCGTTCCATTGAATCGCCCAGCCACTCAGCCGCCCAGTCGCCCAGCCGCTAAGCCCTCCCCCTCCCCTCCCCGCCCCGCAGTGCCGCCGCCGCATAGGAGCCGTGCCATGACCGTGGAGTCCAGCAAGCCGAGCCCCGCCGAACCGGCGGACGACTACCTGGAGCGCAGGACGCTCCGCCGGGGCAGCGCGGGCTGGCTGCTGCTCACCGGCCTCGGCGTCGCCTACGTCGTGTCGGGCGACTTCTCGGGCTGGAATCTCGGCCTGGCCGAGGGCGGCTTCGGCGGCCTCGGGATCGCCATGGCCCTGATGGGCGTGATGTACGCCTGCATGGTCTTCTCGCTCGCCGAACTCTCCTCCGTACTGCCCACGGCGGGCGGCGGCTACGGCTTCGCGCGCCGGGCGCTCGGCCCCTGGGGCGGCTTCCTGACCGGCACGGCGATCCTCATCGAGTACATCCTGGCGCCCGCCGCGATCTCCATCTTCATCGGCGACTACGTCAAGTCGCTCGGCCTGTTCGGCCTCACCTCCGGCTGGCCGGTCTACCTGGCCTGCTTCGTCGTCTTCATCGGCATCCACCTGTGGGGCGTCGGCGAGGCGCTGCGCTTCAGCTTCGTCGTGACCGGCGTCGCCGTGGCGGCGCTGCTGGTCTTCGCGGTCGGCGCGTTCCTGGACTTCGACGCCTCCAAATTGAACGACATACCCGTGGAGGCGGACGCCTTCGGCGCCAACTCCTGGCTGCCGATGGGCCTGCTGGGCATCTGGGCGGCGTTCCCCTTCGGCATGTGGTTCTTCCTCGGGGTGGAGGGCGTACCGCTGGCCGCCGAGGAGACGAAGGACCCCGCGCGCACGCTGCCGCGGGCGATCCGCTGGTCGATGGCCATCCTCGTCGCCCTCGCGCTCCTCACCTTCTTCGCCTCGGCCGGCGCGCGCGGCGCCGACGCGATCCAGCGCGCGGGCAACCCGCTGGTCGAGGCGCTGCAGCCGGACGGCGAGGCGACGGGCCTGAGCCGCGTCATCAACTACGCCGGGCTCGCGGGGCTCGTGGCGTCCTTCTTCTCCCTCATCTACGCGGGCTCGCGCCAGCTCTTCGCGCTCTCCCGCGCCGGCTACCTCCCCCGCTTCCTGTCGCTCACCAGCAGCCGCAAGACGCCCTACCTCGGGCTGCTCGTGCCCGGCGCGATCGGCTTCGGGCTCGCCGCGGCGACCGGGGACGGCGCCCGCATGCTGAACGTCGCGGTGTTCGGCGCCACCATCTCGTACGCGCTGATGTCGCTCTCGCACATCGTGCTGCGCCGCCGCGAGCCGGGCCTCGAGCGCCCCTACCGCACGCCCGGCGGCGTCCTGACCTCGTCGGTCGCGCTGGTCCTCGCCTGTGCGGCGCTCATCGCCACCTTCCTGGTGGACGTGACGGCGGCGGTCATCGCGCTCGTGGTGTACGGGGTAGCCATCGCCTACTTCGGGCTGTACAGCCGCCGCCATCTGGTGGCGCGCGCGCCGGAGGAGGAGTTCGCGGCGCTCGCGGCCGCCGAGGCGGAGTTGGCACGCGACTGAGCCCCTCGGCGCGGACAGCGGCGAGGACGACGAGGACGACGACGAGGGAGAACGCAGTGGACGGCAGGCCGCTGATCGGGGTCAGCACCTACCTGGAGGCGCGGGCGAGCTGGCGCGTGTGGGAGCTGCCCGCGGTGCTGCTGCCCGCCGCGTACCCGAGCATGGTGCGGCGGGCGGGCGCCCTCGCCACCCTGCTGCCGCCGGACGACCCGTCGTACGCGCGTTCCGTCGTCGCCCGGCTGGACGGCGTGGTCATCGCGGGCGGGCCCGACGTCGAGCCCGTGCGGTACGGGGCGCGGCGCGAGGAGCTGACCGGGCCGCCCGCTCCGGAGCGGGACGCCTGGGAACTGGCCCTGATCGAGGCCGCGTTGGAATCCGGGACGCCGCTGCTCGGCATCTGCCGGGGCATGCAGCTGATGAACGTGGCGCTCGGCGGCACGCTGGTGCAGCACCTGGACGGGCACGCGGTGGCGCCGGGTGTCTTCGGCACGCACACGGTGAAACCGGTGCCGGGCACGCTCTACGCGTCCATCGCCTCGGACACGACGTCGGACGTGCCGACGTACCACCATCAGGCCGTGGACCGCCTCGGCGAGGGTCTCACGGCCTCGGCCCACGCGGAGGACGGCACCGTGGAGGCCATCGAACTGGCCTCGCCCGCCTGGGCGTTGGGCGTGCAGTGGCATCCGGAGATGGGGGAGGACACACGGGTCATGGCAGCACTGGCCCAAGCCGCCTCCTGAGCGCGGCTCGCTGCGCCCTGCGACTCCGCCGCCCATACGGCCGCGCCCCCGCTCGGCTCAGCGCCCGCCCCGCGTGAGCGTCAGCAGGTCCCTTCCGGGGCCCGTCGGGCGGTGGCCCGTGGGCCAGACCGCGCGGAGTTCGCGGCGCAGCTGGATCTCCCGCAGGGGGATCTCCACCAGGCGTCGCGCCGCCAGCTCCTCGCCCACGGCGAGTTCGCTCAGGACCGAGGGGCCCGCGCCGCTGACCGCCGCGGCCTTGACCGCCGTCGTGGAGGACAGTTCGATCAGCGGGCGGGCCAGGCCGCCGAGTGCCGCGTCCAGGACCTGGCGGGTGCCCGAGCCCTCCTCGCGCAGGATCAGCGGCGTCGCCGCCAGCTCCGCGGCGCCGAGCGGCCGGCCGCGCCGCGCCCAGGGGTGCCCGGGCGCCGTCACGACGACCAGCCGGTCGTGCGCGATGACCACGTCGTCGAGACCGGCCGGCACCGTGAGCCCCTCGACGAAGCCGAGGTCCGCCTCGTCGGCCAGCAGCCGCGACGCCACGGCCGCGGAGTTGCCCGCGAGGAGCGAGACGGCCGTGTCGGGGCGCTGGGTCCGCAGCGCGATCAGCCAGCCCGGCAACAGGTACTCGGCGATCGTCATGCTCGCCGCGACCCGCAGCCGGGAGTCCCTGCGGTCGCGCAGGGCCTGCGCCCCCGCGTCGAAGGCCTCCGCCGCCTCCACGATCCGCCCCGCCCAGTCGGTGAGGAGCGCCCCGGCGTCCGTGAGGCGCGAGCCGCGCGGCGACCGGTCGACCAGCGCGACGCCCAGCTGCCGTTCCATCGCGCGGACCCTGCTGCTCGCCGCCGGCTGCGTGATGCCCAGCTCCCGCGCGGCCCGCCCGAGGCTACCGAGCCGGGCCACGGCCAGCAGCAGTTGGAGCGCCCCGAGGTCGGGGACGCGGTGGGCGAGCGCCGCCTGCGCCGACGCGGGCGGCGGAGCTGACGAAGAGGGCTGACTCATAAAGCCAGCTTATGTCCTCATAGGAACGTACTCCCTGGCGCCGCCCCCCGTCCGCGTACGACGGTGGAGCCATGGTCACCGTCGCCCGCCCGGCCCCTGCCGCTCCCGCCGCCCCCGGCCCCCGGCTCCCCGCCGTCCGCCACCTCGGCCCGAACTGGTACGCGTCCGTCATGGGCACCGCCATCGTCGCCACCGCGGGCGCCACCCTTCCCTACCGGGTCCCGGGCCTGCGCACCGCCTGCACCACCGTCTGGGCGCTGTCCTGCGTGCTGCTCGCCGCGCTGCTCGCCGCCCGCGCCGCGCACTGGGCCCACCACCGCGACCAGGCCCGCGCCCATCTCCTCGACCCGGCCGTGGCCCCCTTCTACGGCTGCCTGTCCATGGCGCTGCTCGCGGTCGGCGGCGGCGCGCTCATCGTCGGCGAGGACTGGATCGGCACCGGCGCCGCTGTCGTGGTCGACGCCGTGCTGTTCACCCTCGGCACCCTGATCGGCCTCGCCGGCGCCGTCGTCATCCCGTATCTGATGGTCGTCCGCCATCGCATCACCGCCGACCAGGCCTCGCCCGTGTGGCTGCTTCCAGTGGTGGCCCCGATGGTGTCGGCGGCCCTCGGCCCGCTGCTGATACCCCGGCTGCCCGAGGGCACGGCCCAGCAGACCTTGCTGTACGCCTGCCTCGCGATGTTCGGCCTGAGCCTGCTCGCCACCCTGGTCGTCCTGCCCGTGGTCTTCGCCCGTCTGGTGACCTCGGGCCCGCCGCCCCTGGCGCTCACCCCGACCCTGTTCCTGGTGCTCGGCCCGCTGGGCCAGTCGACGACCGCCGCCAACAAGTTCGCGGACGCCGCCCCCGGCGTCGTGCCCGCCCCGCTCGACCAGGGTTTCCTCGTCTTCGCCGTGCTCTACGGCGTGCCCGTGACGGGCTTCGCCCTGCTGTGGCTGGCGCTCGCACTCGCCCTGGTGCGGCGCGCCCGGCGCGCCGGGATGGGCTTCGCGATGACGTGGTGGGCGTTCACCTTCCCCGTCGGCACCTGCGTGACGGGCGCCGAGGGGCTCGGCGGGCACACCGGCCTGCCGGTGTTCGACTGGCTCGCGGCCGGGCTCTACGCCTTCCTCGTCGCCGCCTGGGCGGTGGCGCTGGCGCTCACCGTGCGCGGTGCCCTCACCGGCGAGCTGCTCGCAGGGCCGCGCCGAGCACGGCGGGTGCCTCCACCAGCGAGGGCCCGTACCAGGTGAGGTGACGGCCGCTGACCAGCGCGACGGGCAGGCCGGGGAACGCCTCGGGGCCGTCGTCGCGCGTGAAGCGGTACGGCTCGTCGGGCAGGACGACCAGGTCGAGGTCGGCCGCGCACAGCTCCTCGACCGGTATGCGCGGATACCGCTCGGCGTGGCCGGCGTACGCGTTGTCGATGCCCAGGCGGGCGAGCAGGTCCCCCGCGAACGTGTCGCGGCCCAGGACCATCCATGGCCGCCGCCAGATCGGGATCGCCGCCCGCAGCCGGGCCGGTGGGTGGGGCAACCGCCATGCCGCCTCCGCCTCGGCCGGCCAGCGTGCGGACCCGGCCCCGCACGCGGCGAGAACCCTGCGCAGTTCCCGGAGGGCCTGGTCCAGCGTCCGCACATCCGTCAGCAGGACCTCGACGCCCGCCGCGCGCAGGGCGGCCAGGTCGGGGGCGCGGTTCTCCTCCTCGTTGGCGATCACCAGATCCGGGGCCAGGGAGACGATCCGGGGCACATCGGGGTTCTTCGTGCCGCCCACCCGGGTGACGTCCAGGTCCGGCGGGTGGTCGCACCAGTCCGTGGCCCCGACCAGCGCGCCGGGCGCGCTCACGGCGACCGCCTCGGTCAGCGAGGGCACCAGCGAGACGACCCGCAGCGGTCCCCGCGCCCCGGGCACCTCAGCGCCCGCCGTCGTCGATCGCCTCGATGTGGTCCCCCACGGCGACCACCAGGACCCGGGTGTCCGCCACCGTGGCCCGCCAGCGGTGGCGCACCCCTCCGGTGAGGAAGACGCTGTCGCCGCGCCCCAGGCGGTAGGCGCGGCCCTCCGCCTCCATCTCGACGGCGCCCTCGACGACGTACATCAACTCGTCGTTGCGGTGCTGGAGTTCGCGGCCCTCGTCGTGGTCCCCGACGAACTCCAGGACCTGGAGCTGGTGGTGGCCGCGGGCGAGCAGGCGTACGCGCGCCTCGGGCGTGGAGGTGTCGAGGTCCGTGTCGTCGTCGACGCGCACGACGTCGACGGTGCGGGCCGGGTCCGCCGCGGCGAGCAGCTCGACGTCGGTGGTGCGCAGGGCGTCCGCGACGCGCTGGAGGGAGCGCCTGCTGGGCCGGGCGCGTTCGTTCTCGATCTGGCTGAGGAAGGGCACGGACAGGCCGCTGCGCTCGGCGACGACGGCCAGGGTGAGCTCCAGCTGCCGGCGGCGCCGCCGCACGGCCGAGCCCACCCGGAGGGTCTCCTTGTGCTCGTCCATCGCCTCGGCTCCCTTCGGCGCGTCGGTCCACTCTCCACCCTGCGGGGTCTTCTGCACCCTACGCATGTTCGCCGGGCGGTACCGCCCCGTCGGCCGGATGGCCAAACGCCCCCACCGCCGATCGAAGCCTGTGCCAGTACAGCAGCTGACCGGCCTCCGCGGGGGCGGAACCCTCGGCCGGGACGAACAGACTGACGAGCAGCGCGGGCCGGCCCCCCGGGTCGGTCAGCAGGGTCGCGGAGGGGTTGGCGAAGGCGCGGCTGCCGCCGTGGGTGCGCACGTCGAGGCTGTCGGCGCGGCCGCTCACGGGATCGTAGGCGTACAGGCCCCAGCTGCCGAAGTCAGCACGCCGCCCCTGCCCCTCGACGAGGACGGCGCCCTGCCCGCCGAGCGCGACGGGCGCCCGGTCGCCGATGTTGCCGCCGGTGCCCCAGGCGCGCACGGCGTGGTCCAGGCGCCGGTCGGGTTCGGCGTGCCAGTGCCGGAAGCCGGTGAGGGTGGCCCGCAGCTGGCGGTCGGTGTCGCAGGCGGCCCGGTAGTGCCCGGTGAGATGGATGGTGTCGCCGCGCACGGCGGTGACGCCGGGGGTGCCCTCGGCGCAGCGCGAGAGGGTGCGGGGTGCGTCGAAGGCGCGGTCCGCGCGGCCGTGGAGCAGCGCCGCCGCGTCGTCGTAGGCGCGGACGGCGATGTGGTTGCGGGGGTCCTTCTCGTACGCGAGGACGTAGCCGCCGCGTCCGTCGTGGGCGAGCGAGGCCTGGTGCGTGCCGGGGCCGAAGTCGTGGCGGCGCCGCCAGTGCCGCAGGTCGGTGGAGGTGGCGACGGCGGCGTGGAAGCGGCCGTCGGGCAGCAGCGTGTGGTAGACGGCGAGGTAGCGGCCGTCCTGGGCCTGTTCGATCTCGGCGGCGTCCATGGTGCGCCCGGTGTGGTCCCGCGCGTCGTAGCGGTGGCCGTCGGCGGTGGTGACGTCCGAGGCGAGCGCGGTCAGGCGGGCGGTGGCCGCGGAGGCGGGGGTGGCGTCCGCGCGGGCCAGCTGCGCGAGGAGCAGGGCGGCGGAGAGGGCGAGCGCCAAGGTGGGGACGAGGCGGGGCGTCGTGCGGACGATCACGGCGGGGCAGCACTTACGTTCGATCGGAGAGGCGGGTGCCCAGCCTAGGGAGCGGCGGGAGCCCCGGGAACGCCCCGAGGGGTGGGCTTCGCCACAGGGCGAGGCCCACCCCTCGGGAGCGGGACGGGGAGGAAGGGATCGGCCTACTGCGCGGGCGTCATCCTCTCCTCGAAGCCCGGGTTCTTCTTCAGCCAGGAGTCGACGGCCTCGGGCTCATGGCCCTTGCCCGCCTTGTTGATCTCGTTCTCCAGGCCGGCCAGTTCCTTCTCGCTCATCTTGAAGTGCTTGAGCCACTTCGTGAGCTGCGGGTACTGCTCCGGGAACTCCTTGCTGGAGATCGTCCGGATGGTGTCGCCCTTGCCGAAGGCGGCCTTGGGGTCCTTGAGCTTGGTCAGCTCGTACTCGTTGTACGCCCAGTGCGGCGACCAGAGCAGGACCGCGACCGGCTCCTTCTTGGCGTACGCCGACTTCAGCTCGGAGAGCATCGCGGGCGTCGAACCGGAGACGATCTTGTACTCCTCGTCCAGGCCGTAGCCGGGCAGGACCTTGTCCTTGAGCGCCGTCATCACACCCGTGCCGGGCTCGATGCCGATGATCTTGCCCTGGAACCTGTCGCCCTTGCCCTTGAGGTCCGCGAGCGACTTCACGTCCTTGACGTAGGAGGGGACGGCGACCTCCAGCGACGTCGGGCTGTACCAGGAGCCCAGGTCCTTGAG
Source organism: Streptomyces sp. NPDC031466 (assembly GCF_055581265.1). Classification (NCBI taxonomy): domain Bacteria; kingdom Bacillati; phylum Actinomycetota; class Actinomycetes; order Kitasatosporales; family Streptomycetaceae; genus Streptomyces; species Streptomyces sp. NPDC031466. The sequence continues at coordinate 226,829 of NZ_JBVIJT010000008.1, read as the reverse complement.
GTTCGCCTTGTTCTTCTCCCAGTACTGCTTCTGGGCGGTGGGCAGCCAGGCGTCGAGGTCCAGGTCGAGGTCGCCCTGGGCGAGCGCGGTGTAGACGGGGCCGACGTCGGAGGGCGTCAGCTTCATCGTGTAGCCGCGCTTCTCCAGGACCCGCTTCCAGAGATGGGTGACGGCGACGTTCTCGTCCCACGCGAAGTACGCGGCGTTCAGCGGACGCTTCGCCTCGGCGGGCGTGGACTTCTTCGGCAGCGGGGCCAGCTTGTCGACGACGCCCGGATTCTTCTTCAGCCAGGCGCGGACGGCTTCCTGCTGCTTGCCCTTGCCCGCCTTGTTGATCTCCGCCTCAAGACCCGTGAGCTGCTTCTCGCTCATCTTGAAGTCCTTGAGCCACTTGGCGACCTGCGGGTTCTGGGCCGAGAAGCCCTTGCGGGCCAGCGTGTGCACGCCGTCGCCCTTGCCCCAGGCGCCCTTGGGGTCCTTGAGCTTCTTCAGGTCGAAGTCGCTGTACGCCCAGTGCGGCGACCAGAGTGTGGTGACGATCGGTTCCTTCTTGGCGTACGCGCGCTTCAGCTCGGCCAGCATCGCGGGCGTGGAGCCGTCGACGACCTTGTACTCCTTGCCCAGGCCGTAGGCCCCGAGCACCTTGTCCTTGAGCAGGCCCATCATCCCGGCGCTCGACTCGATGCCGACGATCTTGCCGTGGAACGTGCCGCCCTTGCCCTTGAGGTCCGCCAGCGAGTCGACGCCCTTCACGTACGAGGGCACGGACAGCTCCAGCGAGGTCGGGCCGAACCACGCGCCCAGGTCCTCCAGCTTGTCGCCGTACTTCTTCCAGTACGCGGCGTGCGTCGTCGGCAGCCAGGAGTCGGTCTGGAAGTCCACGCTGCCCTGCGCCAGCGAGGTGTAGAGCGGACCCGCCTCCAGCTGCTTGGTCTGCGGCTCGAAGCCGCGCTGCTCCAGGATCTCCTTCCAGAGGAAGGTGGAGGCCACGCCCTCGTCCCAGGGGATGTAGCCGATGTTGATCTTCGCGCCCCGGCCGACGTCCGCCGCGTCCGCGGTGGTTTCCTCGGACTTCGAGCCGCCGAAGACGCCCATGCCACCCGCGACGAGGGCGAGGACGACCACGCCGACGACCGCGACCGCGGCCTGCGGGCGGTAGGTCCAGATGTTCAGGCCCCGCGCGGCACGCGCCTTGGCGGCGGCGCGCCGGCCCAGCGGGGAGACCTGGGTGCCGAGCGAGCCGGTCATCCGGTCCAGGTAGATCGCCAGGATGACGATGGCGACACCGGCCTCGGAGCCGAGGCCCACGTTGAGCTGGCCGATGGCCTCGTTGACGTCGGCGCCCAGGCCCTCCGTGCCGACCATGCCCGCGATGGCGGCCATGGACAGGCCCAGCATGATGACCTGGTTGACACCGGCCATGATCGTGGGGAGGGCGAGGGGGAGCTGGATGCGCAGCAGGATGTTGCGCGGGGTGGTGCCGAACGCGTCGGCGGCCTCGACCAGTTCCTTGTCGACCTGGCGGATGCCCAGCTCCGTCATGCGCACGCCGGGGGCGAGCGCGAAGATCAGGGTGGCGACGATGCCGGCGGGGGCGCCCATCCCGAAGAAGAGGATGGCGGGGATGAGGTAGATCATCGCCGGCAGCGTCTGCATGAAGTCGAGCACCGGGCGGACGATGCCGCTGACCGTGTTCGACCGTGCCGCCCAGATGCCCACGGGCACGGAGACGACCAGCGCGATGACCGTCGAGACGAGCACCAGGGCCAGCGTCATCATCGCGTGGTCCCACAGCTCCAGCGAGACGATGAACGCGAAGCCGGCGAAGGTCAGCACACCGGCGACCACACCGCGCAGCCAGAACGCGATGACGGCGAAGATGCCCGCCAGCAGCAGCGGCTCGGGCGCCTGGAGCACGTCGGCTATGCCGTCGTAGGCGCCCTGGAAGACGGTCTTGAAGAAGTCGAACAGCCACGACATGTGGCCGAGCAGCCAGTCGACGGTGTCGTTGACCCACTCACCGAACGGAATCCTAGGCACCGCTGACCACCTTCTCGCTGTCCTGCGGTTCGTCCTCGGGGCTCATCGGCTCGCCCAGTACGGCCAGCAGCCGCTCCCGCGGCACGACGCCGACGAGCTTGCCGTCCGCGTCGGTCACGGCGACCGGCACCGCGCTGGTGGAGCAGGGCGTGAACAGGTCGATGATCGGGGTGTCCGCGGTGACCGTGGCGGGCGCGTCGGCCCGTACGTAGGCGCTGTCCGGGTCCGCCATGATCGCGCCGGCGGTGAGCACCCGGGAGCGGTCGACGTCCTGCGTGAACGCGGCGACGTAGTCGTTGGCCGGGGTGACCAGGATGTCCTCGGCGGTGCCGATCTGGACGATGCGGCCGTCGCGCATGACGGCGATCTGGTCGCCCAGGCGCATGGCCTCGTTCAGGTCGTGGGTGATGAAGACGATCGTCTTCTTCAGCCGCTTCTGGAGTTCCAGGAGCTGGTCCTGCATGTCGCGCCGGATCAGCGGGTCGAGCGCGCTGAACGACTCGTCCATCAGGAGCAGGTCGGCGTCGGTGGCGAGCGCGCGGGCCAGGCCCACCCGCTGCTGCATGCCGCCGGACAGCTCGTCGGGCCAGGACTTCTCCCAGCCCTTGAGGCCGGCGAGTTCCAACGCCTCGGTGGCGCGCTTCTCGCGTTCGGCGCGCGGCACGCCCTGGACCTCCAGGCCGTAGCCCGCGTTCTCCAGCACGCTGCGGTGCGGGAAGAGCGCGAAGTGCTGGAAGACCATGCTGATCTTCTTGGAGCGCACCTGGCGCATCTGGCGCGCGCTCAGCTCGGTGAGGTCCTGGCCGTCGAAGCGGACGTGACCGGCCGTCGGCTCCGACAGCCCGTTGAGCATGCGCAGCAACGTGGACTTGCCGGATCCGGAGAGACCCATGACGACGAAGATCTGGCCCGGTTCGACCTCGAAGGAGGCGTCGATCACGGCGGCGGTGGTGCCGTCGGCGCGCAGCTCCTCCCGGTCGGCTCCGTGGCGGAGTCGCTCCACCGCGTCAACGGGTCGTCTGCCGAACACCTTGTACAAATGCTCGGCCTGCAGCCTGGACACATACACCTCTCGGGTCGAACCAAGACGGCCCGCCACCCCCGCCGGCGCGCCGTGGAACGCGGTGGCTTCCGACCACTTGCCCGATCGAAATGTTGAATCCTCGACTGGGTTGGTTCCGGCAGCGCGCCTGCCCTTGTTCGTAAAAACCAAACATAAGAGTGACCCGGCTCACGTCCGTTGCGCCTCGGGCGGCGGCGTCTCGCGATGCGCAACCCGCCTCCGGGGACACCGTCAGCGCCGCACCGGGCCGCTGTCGGTGCCGTGCGGCATGATGCGGACCGTGACTCAGCGAACACGACGGCTCATGCTCCTCGACACGGCCTCCCTCTACTTCCGGGCCTACTTCGGCGTCCCGGACTCCGTGCGGGCCCCGGACGGCACGCCGGTCAACGCCGTGCGCGGGCTGCTCGACTTCATCGCCCGCCTCGTCCAGGACCACCGGCCGGACGACCTGGTCGCGTGCATGGACGCGGACTGGCGCCCGCACTGGCGCGTCGAGCTCATCCCCTCCTACAAGGCGCACCGCGTCGCCGAGGAGAGCGCGCAGGGCCCGGACGCCGAGGAGGTCCCCGACACCCTCTCCCCGCAGGTGCCGGTGATCGAGGCGGTCCTGGACGCGCTGGGCATCGCCCGGGTGGGCGTGCCGGCGTACGAGGCCGACGACGTGATCGGCACCTTCGCGGCCCGCGCCACGGGACCGGTCGACATCGTCACCGGCGACCGCGACCTCTACCAGCTGGTGGACGACGCGCGCGGCATCCGCGTCCTGTACCCCCTCAAGGGAGTCGGCACCCTCCAGGTCACCGACGAGGCGTGGCTGCGCGAGAAGTACGGCGTGGACGGCCCGGGCTACGTCGATCTGGCGCTGCTGCGCGGCGATCCGAGCGACGGCCTGCCCGGGGTGCCCGGCATCGGCGAGAAGACGGCGGCCAAGCTCCTGGACGCCTACGGCGACCTGGCCGGGATCATGACCGCCGTGGACGACCCGCGCTCCAAGCTGACCCCCTCCCAGCGCAGGCGCCTGGACGAGTCCCGGCCGTACGTGGCGGTCGCGCCGAAGGTCGTCCGGGTCGCCGCCGACGTCCCGCTGCCCGAGGTCGACGTGGCACTCCCCCGCGCGCCCCGCGACGCGGCGGCCCTCGAAGAGCTGGCCGAGCGGTGGAACCTGGGCGGCTCGCTCCACCGCCTCCTCACCACGCTCCAGGCCTGAAGTGCTAGCTTAGGTAAGCCTAAGTAGCTGAGGACCAGGGGAGGCCGCCGCCATGGCAGAACGTCCGGCACGCAAAGCGCCGAGGACCCACACGGGGCGGGTCGTGCGCACCGAGCGCCTGACCCCGCACATGCAGCGCGTGGTGCTCGGCGGCGAGGGCCTCGCCGAGTTCGCGGCGGGCGAGTGCACCGATCACTACGTCAAACTGCTCTTCGCCGCCGAGGGCGTCACCTATCCGGAGCCCTTCGACATACAGCGGATCCGCGAGGAGTTCCCCCGGGAGCAGTGGCCGGTCACCCGGACCTACACCGTGCGCTCCTGGGACCCCGGGGCGCGGGAGCTCGCCCTCGACTTCGTGATCCACGGCGACGAGGGCCTCGCGGGCCCCTGGGCGCGGGACGTCCGGCCCGGCGCCACGATCCGCATGCTCGGCCCCGGCGGCGGCTACGCCCCGGACGCGGGCGCCGACTGGCACCTGCTGGTCGGCGACGAGAGCGCCCTGCCCGCGATCGCCGCCGCGGCGGAGGCCCTCCCCGAAGGCGCCGTCGCCCGGATCTTCGTGGAGGTCGAGGGCCCCGAGGAGGAGCAGAAGATCGCCACGGACGCGGAGGTCGTCTGGCTGCACCGCGCCGGCCGCCCGGTGGGCCGGGCCCTGATCGAGGCCGTACGTTCCCTGGAGTGGCCCGCGGGCGACGTGCAGGCCTTCGTGCACGGCGAGGCGGGCTTCGTGAAGGAGCTGCGCCGCCTGCTGCGCGTCGAGCACGAGGTGCCGCGCGAGCGCCTGTCCATCTCCGGCTACTGGCGCCTCGGCCACAACGAGGACGGCTGGCAGGCCTCCAAGCGGGAGTGGAACGCGCAGGTGGAGGCGGAGCAGGAAGCCGCCGCGTAGGCGCCGCGCTCGCAGGCAGGAAGGCGGCAGGTGCGGAAGGAGGCGGCCCCCCTTGGCGCGGGTGGCCGCCTTCTTCCGTACGCGTCCCCGAGGCGCCCCGCCCGCGTCAGGCCACTTCGGCGTCGCCCGCGATCCGCGCGTGCAGATGCATGTCGTGCCAGCCGTCCGCGTGCAGCAGCGCGCTGCGCTTGGTGCCCTCCGCGGGGAAGCCGGCCTTCAGGGCGACCCGGCACGACGCCTGGTTGGCCGTCGCGTGGGTCAGTTCGAGGCGGTGCAGGCCCACCTCGTCGAACGCCCACCTCGTGAGGCGATCGACCGCGCGCGGCGCGATGCCCCGGCCGCGCGCCGACGGCATCGTCCAGTAGGCGACCTCGGCCTGTCCGTCGCCCAGGCGGATCTGCCGCAGGGCGACCCGGCCCATGACCTCGTCCGTTGCGGCGTCGGCGATCGCCCAGTACGCGTCGTCCTCACCGGCCCACGCCGCGCGCCAGTCAGCGATCCAGCCGAGCGCCTCGCTCGCGGAGTCGGCCACGCGGGCGTGCCACCGCTGGAGCAGGGGGTCCTGGAACGCCTCGTACACGGCGGGGGCGTCGGCATCCGTCCAGGGCCGAAGAACCAGCCCGCCGGGGACGGGGAGCGCGGGCTGCTCCCGGCGGGCGAGCGTGCCGGGCGCGACCACGTCGGAGATCTTGAAGGGCATGGCCCCATCGTGGCAGCGCGGCCCGCGCGACGGCACCGGTTTTCCGCCCCCGCACCGACGCACGCCCTGACCTGCGCCGGGCCCCGTACGCTGGCCCCCTGATGAGACGCAAGACCCGCATTCCGCCCGCCCCGCTCCCCCAGCGCGAGGGCGTCGACCCCGTGCGGGTCAGGCTGCCGGCCGACGGGGCGTGGCCGACCGTGCGCGACCACCTCGTGGAGCGGCTCGCGGCGGGGCCCGGGGTCATCGACGCGATGCTCCGGGACGGCCGGATCGTCGGCGCGGACGGCGTTCCGGTGGCGCCGGACGCGCCCTATGCGCCGGGCGCCTTCGTCTGGTTCCACCGGGACCTGCCCCCGGAGGTCCCGGTGCCGTTCGCCCTCGACGTCGTCCACCAGGACGAGCACATCGTGGTCGTGGACAAGCCGCACTTCCTCGCCACGATGCCGCGCGGCGGCCACGTCACCCAGACGGCGCTCGCCCGGCTGCGCACGGACCTGGGCATCCCGACGCTGAGCGCCGCGCACCGCCTGGACCGGCTGACCGCCGGGCTGCTGCTGTTCACCGTGCGGCCGGATGAACGCGGTGCCTACCAGACGCTGTTCCGCGACCGCCGCGTCCACAAGGAGTACGAGGCGATCGCACCGTACGACCCCGAGGTGTCGCTCCCGCGCACCGTGCGCAGCCACATCGTGAAGGAACGCGGCGTCCTCGCGGCGTACGAGGTCGAGGGCGCCGAACCGAACAGCGAGAGCCGCGTCGAACTCGTCGAGGTCCACGGCGGCCTCGGCCGCTACCGGCTGACCCCGCACACCGGCCGCACCCACCAACTGCGCGTCCACATGAACGCGTTGGGGCTGCCGATCCTCGGCGACCCGCTCTACCCGGTGGTGACCGGACCCACGGCGCCGGACGACTTCCGGCGGCCCCTGCAACTCCTGGCGCGCGTCCTGGAGTTCACGGATCCGGTCACCGGCCGCTCGCACCGCTTCGTCAGCGGGCGGACACCGGCGGCCTGGTCGGCGTACGACGACTGGGACCGCTAGGACCCGTCAGTAGCCGCGCCACCAGCTGAGGAAGCGCCGCCAGGCGCCCTGGGCCGGCACGGGCACGGGCGCAGGCGCGGTCACGGTCGTGGTCGCGGAAGGCGTCGCCGCGGGCCGTGGGGCCTGCGCGGCGGGCTGCTGCGCGGGCGGTGGCGGGGTGGAGACCTGCCAGTCCGTGCGCGGCCTCGGCAGTTGCGCCGAGGGCCGGGCCATGACGTCCTGCGGCGGGCGCGGCGCGAACCGCACCGGCAGCTCCACCAGGTGCCGCGACAGGATGGACGAGGTCCACCGCAGGTCCCGTTCGTCGATGTCCAGTTCGACGTCCGGCAGGCGCATCAGGAGCGCGTCGACCCCGGTGTCGGCGATGGCGCGCCCGATGTCCTGCCCGGGGCATTCGTGGGGCCCGCCGCTGAACGCGAGGTGCGAGCGGTTGCCCCGCATGTTCGCGGCCAGGTCGGGGCGGACGACGGGATCGACGTTGCCCGGCGCGATGCCCATGATCAACCCGTCGCCGGCCCGAATGTGCCGGCCGCCCAGCTCGGTGTCCTGCTTGGCGAAGTAGCCGACCATCGCGCTGAAGGGCGGCTCGTCCCACAGGGACTGCTCGACCGCCTCGGGGACCGTCATCTGGCCGCCGCTGAGCTGGGCGCGGAAGCGGGGGTCGGTCAGGACCATCCGCAGGACGTTCGCGATGAGGTTGGCGGTGGCCTCGTAGGCCGCGATGAGCACCAGGCGCAGGTGGGCGCCGACCTCGTCGTCGGTGAGCTGCGCCGGATGCGCGATGAGGCTGCTGGTGAAGTCCTCGTCTGGCTGGGCACGGCGCCGCGCCACCAGGCCCATCAGGACCTCCATGATGTACGCGTTGCTGGCGATGGCGGTCTCGGTGCCCTTGATCATGTCGCGGGCCGACTGCACGATCCGCTCGTTGTACTCCTCGGGCATGCCGAGGACGTGGCACATCACCATCATCGGCAGATGCTCGGCGAACCGGCTGACCAGGTCGGCCTCGCCGGCCTCGCAGAAGTCGTTGATCAGGTGGTTCGTGTAGCGGTTGATGTGGCGCCGGATGCCTCGGTGGTCGATGCCGGACATGGCGCCGGTGACCGCTCCGCGCAGCCGCTGGTGCTCGTCGCCCTCGGCGAAGCTGCACATGGGCTGCCAGGTGAAGACGGGCGCGAGCGGGTGGTCGGGCCCGGCGCTGCCGTCCTGTACGGCGCGCCACAGGCGCGAGTCCCGGGAGTAGTGCGAGGGCGTGCGGACCATGTGGAGGTTCTCGCTGTGCCCGAGCACGGCCCAGATCGGCACGTCGTTGTGGATCAGTACGGGCGCCACCGCGCCGTACTCGGCGCGCAGCTTCTCGTACAGGCCCGCGAGGTCGGTGTCCGCCTCGGGCCCGTACAGGCGGCGCAGGCCGCCGGGGCCGAGGCCGTGGGCGGGGCAGCCGGGGGGCGCGGCGCGGTGGTCGGTGCCGGGCCAGGAGGGGGAAGGGGTCGTCACGGTCGTCGCTCCGGGTTCGCGGAAGGGGTTCCGGGGGTGCAGAGGTCGGTGGGTGTCAGACGCGGGTCACCGTCAGGGAGTGCAGGTAGCGCATCAGGGTCATCAGGACGTCCCGGCTGGACTCCCTGCGCCGGGCGTCGCAGGGCATGATCGGCACCGCGGGCTCCAGGTCCAGGGCCCTGCGCAGGGTCTCGATCGGGTGCTGCGGGGCGTCCGGGAAGTCGTTGACGGCGACGACGAACGGCACCCCGCGCTCCTCCAGCCGGCCGATCACGTCGAAGCTGACTTCCAGGCGGCGGGTGTCGATGAGCACGACCGCGCCGAGCGCGCCTTCGAACAGGCCGTTCCACAGGAACCAGAAGCGCTCCTGGCCGGGGGTGCCGAAGAGGTACAGGACCAGTTCGTCGGAGATGCTGATGCGGCCGAAGTCCATGGCCACGGTGGTGGCCGTCTTGGACTCGGAGCCGTAGTCGTCGTCAACGCCGATGCCCGCCTGGGTCATGGTCTCCTCGGTCGTAAGCGGGCGGATCTCGCTGACCGAACCGACCATCGTCGTCTTGCCGACCCCGAACCCGCCGACGACCACGACCTTCACGGCGGCCGTGGCCGTGTGCGGCAGGACGTCCTCGCTGCGGGGGCCGGTGATCGTGTCAGAGCTTTTGAAGTCCATGCATCACCGCTTCGAGAAGGGAACGGTCGGGGATCGCGGAGCGGACGATGGGAGCGCGCGCCTGTACCAGACCGGTGGCGAGTAACTCCGTAAGGACGACGGTCACCACGCTGAACGGCAGCGCCAGATAGGCGGACAGCTCGGCGACGGAGATCGGCGTGGTGCACAGCCGCAGCACCGCGGAGTGCTCCGGCTGCGCCAGTGGGGACGCCTCGCCCTGGGCCACGATGAGGGTGACGAGGTCGAGCGGCGCCCGCTCGGAGCCCTCGCCCGTCAGGATGTACAGCCGCTCGGGGTTCTCGGGGTTGCGGCGTTCACGCTGCGCAGGGGCGTCCGGGTCGGGGGCGTCCCGGGCGGGGGCGTCCCGCGCGGCGGGGACGTCCCCGTGCGAAGGGCCGTGCGAAGGGCCGTGCCGAGGAGTCATACGGCCTGCCCGTCACGCCGTGGCGGGCTCGTCAGATGCGCCCCGATGCGTACGACGAGGTCGCGCATCCGGGTGGCGACGAGGCCCGCGTCGACGGTCTCGTCGGCGAGCACCGCGAGATAGGCGCCGGTGCCGGCGGCCATCAGGTAGAAGTAGCCGCCGTCGATCTCGATGATGACCATCTTCATGCCGCCGTCGCTGTGCGGGATCTCCGTGGCCACGGCGGCGGCCAGGCTCTGCAGTCCGGCGCAGGCGGCGGCGATGCGGTCGGCGGCGTCCGGGTCGCCGCCGTAGCGGGCGATGCGCAGGCCGTCGGCGGAGAGCACCACGATCTGCCGGGTCTGCGGCACCCCGTCGGCGAGCTCTTTCAGCATCCAGTCGAAATTGGCGCGCTGCTGGATCACTGCCAGTTCCCCTCGTCGGCGTTGCCGTGGTTGTTCCGGGCGGTTCCTCGCGGAGGGGTGTTCCCCTGTGGGGCCGACGGGTCGGGGCCGCCCTGGCCCTCGCCCTTGACGCCCTTCATGAACGCCTCGACCCACAGGCCCGGTTCGCTCCCTTCCTTCCTGGGCGGAGGCGGTGCGGTCGCCGCGGCGTGGGCTTCGGCGGCCCGCTGGGCCTCGGCCTCCATGGCGTAGCGCTCCTTGAGCGACATCGTCACGCGGCTGCGGCGCTGCGGCAGGCCGTTCTCGGTCCACTCGGTGACCTCGGGCACGTCGTCGTCCCGCACGGTCGCGGTCGCGGTGAGCGGGGAGCGCAGCGGCGGGCCGGCGGTGACGACGCGCGGCTTCTTGCGGCGGATGCTGCGCGCGGGCTCCTCGATGAGGTTCCCGACGCTGTCCACGCGGGGCACGGCGGAGGCGCCGATGCCGTGGGCGAGGCCGGGGGCGGGCCCGGTGGTCATCATGTCGCGCGGCACGATGAGCACCGCGCGGACGCCGCCGTACGCGGACTGCCGCAGGGAGATCTGCATGCTGTACATCTGCGAGAGGCGGCCGACGACCGCCATGCCAAGGCGGGGCGTCTCGCCGAGGTCGTTGAGGTCGATGCCGGCCTGGGCCTGCGCCAGCATGCGCTCGGCGCGGGTGCGGGCCTCCTCGCTGAGGCTGACGCCGCCGTCCTCGATCTCGACGGCGATACCGGTCTGCACCTCGACGGCGGTGACGTGGACCTTCGTGTGCGGCGGCGAGTAGCGGGTGGCGTTGTCGAGGAGTTCGGCGCAGGCGTGGATGAGCGGTTCGACACAGGTGCCCTTGATCGCGACGTCGGCGATCGAGTGCAGTTCCACGCGCGGGTAGTCGAGGATCCGGGACATCGCGCCGCGCAGCACGCTGAACAGCGGTACGGGCTTGGGCCACTGGCGGCCGGGGCGGCCGCCGCCGAGCACGGCGATGGAGTCGGCGAGGCGGCCGATCAGCGCGGTGCCGTGGTCGATGCGCAGCAGGTCGTCGAAGACCTCGGGGTTGCGGCCGTGGAACTCCTCCATCTCGCGCAGTTCGGCGGCCTGCTGGTGGACGATCGACTGGACGCGCCGGGCGATGTTCACGAAGGCGCGCTGGGCGGACTCGCGCAGCGCTCCCTCGTGGTCCAGGATCTCCAGGACCGAGCGGAGCAACTGGCGCTGGGCGTCGGGCAGGTCACGGTAGACCTCGTCCTTGTCGACGACGTTGCGCACCACGTCGACGGGGGCCTCGCCCTGCCTGAGCCGCCAGAGCGCCTCGGGCAGGATCTCCTGTCCGAGGCGGACCGTCTCGTCGTCGTGGGAGGCGATGCGCCCTTCGAGGTGGGCGATCCGCTGTGCGTACTGTGCGCGCTGCCCCTTGATGGTGCGGCCGCGCCGCACGGCTTCGATGCCGACCACGACGACCATGAGGGTCGCGACGGCGCCGCACCAGCCGACGGCGGGCCGGGCCGGCTCGGTCACCGTGGCGACGGCGGCTCCGGTCGCCGCGGCCATCAGCATGGCGGGCAGCAACAGCACGCGCGCGTAGGGGACTTCTCGGCCACCGGGAGGCGATTGAACACTCACCATGTATGCCCTCTGAACAGTCGTCTTGGGGAAAGGGGGGTGGGGAGGTACGGGAGAGCTGGTCGGACGGGAGCGCGAAAGCGATCAATCGCGAGATTGGGGAACAAGCATGCGAACTCGTCGCAACTCGTTCCAACTCGCCGCGCTCCGGGCGAGCTTAGTCCGCCGAAATCATCGCCGAGTCATATTCGGCAACCCTCTGCACAGCCCCTGCCGCCGGGCATACACTCGCCCCATTTACACGCGTGGCGATCATCCGAACACATGGAGTGACGCCTCTCGAACACGGAAAAGGCGGCGCGCCCACGAGCAGGACGCGCCGCCTATCCGATGCCGTGTCAGCCCACGGAGCTGTACGCCACCACGCCGCGCAGCAGCTGGTCGACCGCCTTGCGGGCGTTCTTGGCGACCGTGCTGCCGCCCTCCCGGGCAGCCGCCGCCGAGATCTGGCCCAGGACGTCGATGACCTGCTTGCACCAGCGCACGAAGTCACCGGCCGGCATCTCGGCCTCCCGGAGCACCTCGTCCAGGCCCTTGCCGCTCGCCCACATGTACGCCGCCCATGCGAAGCCCAGGTCCGGTTCGCGCTGGCCGACGCCCTCGGCCTGGCTGATCCTGAAGTCCTCCTCCAGGGCGTCGAGCCGGCCCCAGATCCGCACCATCTCGCCGAGCGCCGCCTTCGCGGCCCCGGACGGCAGCTTCGGCGCGAGCGCGTCGTCGCCGACCCGCGACTCGTAGACCAGCGCCGAGACGCACGCGGCCAGTTCGCCGGGGCCGAGCCCCTCCCAGACGCCCGCGCGCAGGCACTCGCTGGCCAGCAGGTCCAGCTCGCCGTAGAGCCGGGCGAGCCGCTTGCCGTGTTCGGTGACCTCGTCGCCCCGCAGGTAGTCCAGCTCGGTCAGGAGCGCCACGATGCGGTCGAAGGTGCGGGCGATGGTGTTCGTCCGCCCCTCGATGCGGCGCTCCAGCTGCGAGGTGTCGCGCTTGAGCCGGTGGTAGCGCTCGGCCCAGCGCGCGTGGTCCTCGCGCTCGTCGCAGCCGTGACAGGGGTGGGCGCGCAGCTCGGTGCGCAGCCGGGCGATCTCCTGGTCGTCGGCGGCCGCCGCGCGCCCCTTGCGGTGCCGGTCGGGCACGATGTGCCCCGCCTTGGTGCGCAGCGCGGACGCCAGGTCGCGGCGGGACTGCGGCGAGCGGGCGTTGAAGGACTTCGGGACGCGCATCCGCTCCAAGGCCTCGACCGGCACCGGGAAGTCCATCGACGCGAGCCGCTTGACCTGGCGCTCGGCGGTGAGCACCAGCGGCCGCGGCCCGTCGACGTGGTCGAATCCGCGGTGGCCGTTGGCCCGTCCGGCGGGCAGCCCGGGGTCGAGGACGAGGGCGAGCCCCGCGTACTTCCCCGTGGGCACGTGGATGACGTCCCCCGGCTTGAGCTTCTCCAGGGAGGCCGCGGCGGCGGCCCTGCGCTGGGCCGCGCCCTGCTTGGCCAGCTCGGTCTCGCGGTCCGTCAGCTGACGCCGCAGGCGCGCGTACTCGTCGAAGTCACCGAGGTGGCAGGTCATGGAGGCCTTGTAGCCCGCCAGGCCCTCCTCGTTCTTCTGCACCTGCCGGGAGATCCCGACGACCGACTTGTCGGCCTGGAACTGCGCGAAGGACGTCTCCAGGAGCTCGCGCGAGCGGTGCCGCCCGAACTGCTCCACGAGGTTCACCGCCATGTTGTACGACGGCTTGAAGCTGGAGCGCAGCGGATAGGTGCGGGTGCCCGCGAGGCCCGCCAGGTGCTCGGGGCTCATGGCGCGCTGCCACAGGACCACCGCGTGGCCCTCGACGTCGATGCCGCGCCGCCCGGCCCTGCCGGTCAGCTGGGTGTACTCGCCGGGGGTGATGTCGGCGTGCTGCTCGCCGTTCCACTTGACGAGCTTTTCCAGGACCACGCTGCGCGCGGGCATGTTGATGCCGAGCGCGAGGGTCTCGGTGGCGAACACGGCCTTGACCAGGCCCCGGACGAACAGCTCCTCGACGACTTCCTTGAAGGTGGGCAGCATGCCCGCGTGGTGCGCCGCGATGCCGCGCTCCAGCCCTTCCAGCCACTCGTAGTAGCCAAGGACGTGGAGGTCCTCGTCCGGGATGGAGGACGTACGCTCCTCCACGATCTCGCGGACCTTCGCCCGCGCCTCGTCGTCGTTCAGCCGGAGGCCGGCGTACAGGCACTGCTGCACGGCCGACTCGCAGCCCGCGCGGCTGAAGATGAACGTGATCGCGGGCAGCAGGCCCTCGGCGTCGAGCCGCTCGATGACCTCGGGCCGCCCCGGGGTCCAGATCCGCGACCGCTGCCGCCGCTCGCGCTCGCGGTCGGCCTCGCGGACCATCTTGCCCTTGCGGCGCTCGCGCGGGTTGTACGAACGGCTGGCCTCCATGCGCGCCATGCGCGTGAGGTCGGGGTTGACCGCCTTCTTGTGGCCCTCACCCTCCTCGAAGAGGTCGTACATCCGGCGCCCGGCGAGCACGTGCTGGAAGAGCGGTACGGGCCGGTGCTCGGAGACGATCACCTCGGTGTCGCCGCGCACGGTGTCGAGCCAGTCGCCGAACTCCTCGGCGTTCGACACGGTGGCCGACAGGGAGACGAGCGTGACCGACTCCTGGAGGTGGATGATCACTTCCTCCCAGACGGCGCCGCGGAAGCGGTCGGAGAGGTAGTGCACCTCGTCCATGACCACATAGCCGAGGTTCACCAGTGCCTGCGAGCCCGCGTACAGCATGTTCCGCAGGACCTCGGTGGTCATGACGACCACCGGGGCGTCGGAGTTGACGCTGTTGTCGCCGGTGAGGAGGCCGACCTTGTCGGCGCCGTAGCGCCTGGCGAGGTCGGCGTACTTCTGGTTGGAGAGCGCCTTGATGGGCGTGGTGTAGAAGCACTTCTTGCCCTGGAGGAGCGCGAGGTGCACGGCGAACTCGCCGACGATCGTCTTGCCCGAGCCCGTGGGGGCGGCCACGAGCACGCCCTTGCCCGCCTCCAGCGCCTGGCAGGCCTCGATCTGGAAGGGGTCGAGGCCGAATTCGTACATCTCGCGGAAGGACGCGAGTGCGGTGGCCTGCTCGACAGCGCGCTTGCGCGCCGCCGCGTACCGCTCGGCCGGTGAGAGGTCCTCTGTCATCGTGCTTTCGAGACTACCGGGGACCACTGACAACGGACGATCATTAATCGGGAGGCGCCAGGACGCGCACGGCTCCCGGCACGCACTCGGCCCTCAGCGGCAGCGCCCCCAGCGGCTCCCCGTCCGCGTACCCGGTGACCCCGGGCGCCGCCAGCTCCACCGCGGCGGCCCGGTGCACGGTGACCCGGGGATGGCCGAGGTGCGTGCCCCGGTAGACGCGCGGGAACACCCTGAGGAGCGTCGTACGGCTGCACGCCCCCACCACGGTGACGTCGAAGAGGCCGTCGCCCATGTCGGCCCCGGCGCAGATCCGCATGCCACCGCCGTACGACGGTCCGTTGCCGACGGCGACCAGCGTGGCCTCGACCTCGTGGACGTCACCGCCGTCCAGGGTGATCCGGTACGGGAGGGGTCTGAAGGCCGCCAGTTCGGCGGCCATCGCGAGGTCGTACTTGAAGCGCCCCGCGGGCCACCGCATCCGGTTGCCCCGGTCGTTGACCCGCGAGTCGAAGCCGGAGGCGAGCACGGTCGCGAACCAGGTCCCGCCGACCCGCCCCAGGTCGATGTCGCGGGTGCGCGCCCCTTTGAGCGCCTCGGCCACACTCTCCCCGGCCGCCGCGGCATCCCGCACCGGCAGCCCGAGGGCCCGCGCGAAGTCGTTGCCGGTGCCCACCGCGATCACCCCGAGCGGGGTCCGCGTCCCGGCGACCGCCTGGAGCGCGAGGCTCGCCGTGCCGTCGCCGCCGACGGCTATCAGCGCCCCGGTGCCGCCCGCGACCGCCTCGCGCGCCCGCCGCAGGGCGTCGGGGGCGTCCGCGCCGATGACGGTGCCCACGGAGAAGCCGCGGGCCCGCAACGCCGAAGCGGCCGGCTGCGCCGCCCTGGCGCCCCGGCCGCGTCCCGCGGTGGGATTGACGAAGAGGGTGATCTCGCTGGTCACGGCCGGACCCTACAAGGTCAGGTCACGTCGTCGTAACCGTTCACCCGGTGATCGGCCCGTGCCGTGGCCGCCTGCTCGGGGAGCGCCCTGGGCGGGGCGACGGGCTCGATGCCGCCGATGGCCTCGGGGGTGAGGTCGATCGCGGACGCCTCGTCGTCGTCGAGTTCGGCGTCGGGGTCCTTGCGACGGCGACGCCTGTCGTTCAGGAGGGAGATGCCCACGGCCATGAAGTACAGGACGACGATCGGTCCGGCGAGCGCGATCATGCCGACGGGGTCGGTGGTCGGGGTCGCCACCGCGCCGAAGATGAAGACGCCCATGACCACGCCGCGCCACCAGGTCGCCATGCGGCGGCCGGTCACCATGCCGGTCATGTTGAGCATCACCAGCAGCAGGGGAAGCTCGAACGAGATGCCGAAGACGAGGACCATCCTGACGGTGAAGTCGAGGATCGTGTCCATCGGGAGGAGGTTCTCGGCGCCGTCGGGCGTGATGCCGAGCAGGACGCGCATGCTGACCGGGAGGATCGTGTACGCCAGCCAGGCGCCTCCGAAGAAGAGCGGCACGGCAGCGGCGACGAACCAGTAGGTGTACTTCCGCTCGTGCTTGTGCAGGCCCGGGGCGACGAACGCCCACAGCTGGTAGAGCCAGACCGGGCTGGACACGATGATGCCGACCATGAGGCTGACCTTCACCGTGGTGGTGAAGGGCGACAGCAGGTCGTTGAACGTCACCTTCGCGCAGTGGCCGCCGGTCTGCTTCATGCCGGGCTCACAGCGCGGCACGGGATCAGCCAGGAACTCCATCAGCTCCTGGCTGTAGAACGCGGCCACGATCGATACGACCGTGATCGCGAGAAGCCCTTTGGCGAGCCGGTTGCGGAGCTCGCGCAAATGCTCCGCGAGGGGCATCCGCCCCTCGGGGTCCTTCTCCTTCTTGCGGGCAGACTTGAGCAACCCACGTCCTCATCTCGTGCGGCAGGCCGGCCGTCGCCGGCCCTGGATCAGCGCTTCGTCGTGTCGGTCGGCTCGGTGACCGGGCGCGAGCTGGTCACATCGCCGGGGGCCGCCTGGATGGTGCGCTGCTGGACGGCGGGGTCGCTCGGCGGGTCGGCCGGGACGGCGTCGTCCGCCTTGCTCTCGGACTTCATGGCCTTGGCCTCACTCTTGAGGATGCGGGCCGACTTGCCGAGGGAGCGCGCCATGTCGGGCAGCTTCTTCGCTCCGAACAGCAGGATGACGATGACGAGAATGAGGACGATCTCGGTGGGGCCGAGCCTACCCATAGCTTTTTACCTTCTTCACCGAGGCGACAGGAGTCTGGTTGCCAGGCAGACCGGACATACATCCGATCTCCGCTGTCAGCGATCGTAACCCCCCGGGGTAAACGCTCGGCAATCCCCGCGCGTCCTCCGGGTGCGGCCCCCGCCTCGATCCGGGCCGCGTTCGCAGCGTACCCGTCCCCCTCGGGCACTCGACAGGCCGCGGAGCTAAGGAGCCTCTCGCCCCGCACGGGCCACCTGGGCCGCGGCCTTCTCCAGATCCTCGGCCGCCCGGTTGATCCGCCGAGTGGTCTCGGACACCTGCAGGCCGAGGCGCTGAGCCTCCACGAAGACCTTGACCGCCATGACGCCGAGGACGGCGAGGCCCAAGAAGCCCGCCGCGATCGCGAGCATCGCCCAGAACATGCGCCGAGCCTAGACGGTGGAGTGCAGACGCAGCGTCCGCACCCCGCCGCCGGTGAGGAGTTCGACGATCCGCTCGCCCGCGGGCTTGCGCACCGCCGCCCCGCACTCGGGGCAGGTGAAGGAGTAGAAGGTGGTCCGGGGGCTCGCGCCCATCACCAGGCGCAGCGCGCCCGCGGACAGTTCGAAGCGGGCGCGGCAGTCGGTGCAGGCGGCGGTGAACAGGACGGGGGCGCGCCTCGGCTGCGCCGGCACTCCCGGCAGCCCGGAGATGGTCGGTGTGCTCAACGCCCTTGCTCCTGCCGTTCGTGGGCCTGGCCGTACGGCCCCGGGGCCGATCCGTCACCCGGCTCGCCGAATGACTCGTACGGCTGGTCACTGTCCTGGTCGTAGGCGGCGAGCGCCTCGCGGGCCGCCTGTCGCGCGCTGTCCGCCAGCTGGACGGGGGTGACGATCCGGCCGTCCCCGCCGAGTCGCAGCGCGAGGCGGCGCAGCGAGGCGGGTTCGGGGGTGCGCAGCGTGATCCGCAGACCGCCGTCGGGCAGTTCCTCCGCGCTGTCGTGGGGGTAGTACTCGGCGACCCAGCGGCCGCCGGGGCCGACCTCGACGACGACCTCCGGGTCCTCGGCGGCGGGCTGCACCAGGCCTTCGGAGAGGTCGCGCAGCTCGACCTCGGGCGGCGCGGACGGCTCGTCGAGGATCTTGATCTCGGCGACGCGGTCCAGGCGGAAGGTGCGGCGCGCCTCGGAGCGGCGGCACCACGCCTCCACGTAGGTGTGTCCGACGCTGACCAGGCGGATCGGGTCGATCTCGCGCTCGGTGAGCTCGTCGCGCGCGGGCGAGTAGTAGCGGATCCAGAGTCTGCGGCGCTCGGAGATGGCGCGGTCGACGTCGGCGAAGACGCCGCCCTCGGACTCGAAGGTGACCGAGAGCCGGGCGCTGGCGCCCGCCGCCTCGCCGGCCGCCGTCTCCAGCTTGGCGGTGGCGCGCAGCAGGGCGAGCCGGTCGCTCTCCCGCAGGCCGGGCAGGGTGGCCACCGCGCGGGCGGCCACGAGCAGGGCGGTCGCCTCGTCGGCGGCGAGCCGCAGCGGGGCCGCCACGTCGTCGGGGTTGTGCCACCAGATGCGGTCGCCGTCGGTGTCGATGTCGAGCAGGTCGCCGCCGCGGAAGCTGGTCCCGCACATCGGCAGCACGTCGAGGTCGGAGATCAGCTCGTCCGGGGTGATGCCGAAGGCGCGGGCGACGTCGCCGACGTGGGCGCCGGGACGCTCGCGCAGGTAGGTCACCAGCGACAGCATGCGTCGCGTCTGGTCGATGGCGTTCGAGGCCATTGGTCTTCGCTCCCCCTCAGCCCTTGGCCACGGCGCGCAGCCGGTCCACGACATCGGCCCGCAGTTCGGCGGGCTCCAGGACCACCACGTCGGGCCCGAACTCCACCAGCCAGGCGTCCAGCCCGTGGCCGTAGGGAATCTCCAACTCGTCCCAGCCGTCGCCCAGTTCCCGCGCCGAGCCGGCCTTGGCGCGCAGCGGGTAGCCGGCGCCCGTGCGCAGCCGGATCCGGGCCGTTCGGTCTGCGCTCTCCCCCGCCCAGCCCGCGACCGTCTCGCGGACCGTGACGACGTCCGGTACGTCGGCGGTGTACTTCCCGGCGCGGGCGCGGACCTTGCCGGTGATGCGGGAGAGGCGGAAGACGCGCTCGGCCCTGCGGTCGCGGTCCCAGCCGGCGAGGTACCAGTGGCCGCGCCAGCATTCGAGCGCCCATGGCTCGACGTGCCGCTGCTCGGGACGCGCGGCGGTGGCCTTGCGGTAGTCGAAGACGACGGGGCGGCGGTCGCGGCAGGCCAGCATCAAGGGCTCGAAGGCCGCTTCGTGCGCGGGGATGCGGGGCTCCAGGGCGCTGTGCGTGCCGTAGGGGTCGGCGTCCTCGGGCAGGCCCGCGGCGCGCAGCTTCTGCAGGGCGCCGCTGGCGGCTCCGGCCAGGCGCGCCTGCTGCCAGACCTTGGCGGCGAGGCCGAGGGCGGCGGCCTCCTCGGCGTCGATGGTGATGGGCGGCAGGCGGTTGCTGTCGCGGCGGGCGAGGTAGCCGACCTCGCCGTCGACGTTCTCCACGGTCTCGATGACCAGGCCCAGCTCGCGCAGGTCGTCCTTGTCACGTTCGAACATCCGGTTGAAGGAGTCGTCCGACCCCGCTTCCAGATAGGCCTCGATGGACTCCCGCAGCTCCCGCTTGCTGAGCGGCCGCCGGGTCCCGAGCAGGCACAGCGCAAGGTTCATGAGCCGCTCGGCCTTGGCAATGGCCATCGACGCCCTTTCTCGGCTGTTCAGATTGTGCTTCCGACCGATGACCGTACCGCCCCGGGGTGTCCGGGCAAAAGCCGAGGGTCCATGCCCGGTCAGGCATGGACCCCCGACGAAAGGATCAGGTCAAGGACGTGATCAGACGGCGACCAGGTCGCACACGAAGATCAGCGTCTCGCCCGGGGCGATGCGGCCGCCGCCGGCGCCGCGGTCGCCGTACGCGAGGTTCGCGGGGATGATCAGCTCGCGCCGGCCACCCACCTTCATGCCCTGCACGCCCTGGTCCCAGCCGGAGATGACCTGGCCGGCGCCCAGCTGGAACTCCAGCGGGTTGCCGCGGTTCCAGCTGGCGTCGAACTCCTCGCCCGTGCTGAAGGCGACGCCCACGTAGTGGACCTTGACGAAGTCGCCCGCCTTGGCGACCGCCCCTTCGCCCTCCCAGATGTCCCTGATCTGCAGCTCGGTCGGCGGCTCGCCACCGGGGAAGTCGACCTCGGGCTTCTCAATGCTCACGAAAGTGCTCCTGCTTGGTACGGAAAGTCAGCGCGGACAGTCTTACATCTTCGCGGGCTCAGGCCTTCGCGAGGATGTCCACGCAGAAGACGAGCGTGGAGTCCTTCTTGATGGAGCTGCCCTGCGGCGGCTTGTCGCCGTAGCCCAGCTTCGGCGGGATGACGATCAGGACGCGGCTGCCGACCTTCTTGCCGGTCAGACCCTGCGCCCAGCCCTTGACGACCTGCGCCAGCTGGAACTGCGCGAGCTCCTTCCTCTTGTACGAGGAGTCGAACTCCTTGCCGTCGGCCCAGAGCACGCCCTTGTACTGGCACAGGAGGCTGTCGGTCTCCTTGATCACGTCGCCGTCGCCCTCCAGGACGTAGGACGCGACGAGCTTGTCGGGCGCGTCGGTCTTGGGGACGTCGATGGCAGGGGCCTTGCCGTCGGTGTTCGTGCCGACCTTGGGCAGGTCCTTGTTCGACTGGGCGACCTCCTTGCCCTTCGCCGAGCTCTTGGCGTTGAAGCTGTTCACGAGGTCGACGACGAACACGAGCGTGTCCGAGCCCTTGATGCCCGCCTGCTTGTTGCCCTCCTCGCCGTACCCCATCTTCGGGGGGATGGCGAGCTCCACGCGGCTGCCGAGCTTCTTGCCGACGAGCGCCTGGTCCCAGCCCGGGATGACCTGTCCGACGCCGATCGGGAAGACCGTGGGGCTGCCGCGGTCGTAGGAGTTGTCGAAGACCTTGGCCGTCGCCCAGATCTGGCCGAGGTAGTCGGCCTGGAGGTGGTCCCCCTTGGCCACCTTCTCGCCCTTGCCCTCGATCAGGGTCTTGACCGCGAGGTCGGGGGACGCCTTGCCGGGACCCTTGGCGACGGTCGGCTTCTGACGGAACTTGTCGCCCTTCGTGATCTCGGGCAGCGGTCCGTCCACGATCTTCGCCGTCGGCGCGGCCGACGGGGAGTTGGTCGGGCTGTCGCTGGGCTTGGACTTGGCCTTGTCGGCCTTGTCGTCACCACAGCCTGCCAGCGTGAGCAGGCCGGCCGGGACGGCAAGGAGGAGTGAGCGTCGGCGCACGGTGGGGGCCTCGTATCGGTCGATCTTGTGGGTTGGCGTGCGCGCAACTCTACGGCGTGAGAAGGGCGCCGTACGAGGAACGTACGGCGCCCGTGTTGCGTTCCCACAACGCCACCGGCTTCACCCGGACCACATTGTCATCCGGTCACATTCCGGCGATGAGCTTCTCCACCCGGTCGTCCACCGACCTGAACGGGTCCTTGCACAACACGGTGCGCTGCGCCTGGTCGTTGAGCTTCAGGTGCACCCAGTCGACCGTGAAGTCACGGCGCTGTTCCTGGGCGCGTCGGATGAAGTCGCCGCGCAACCGCGCCCGGGTGGTCTGGGGCGGCACCGACTTGCCCTCGAAGATCTTCAAGTCGTTGCAGATGCGGGCGGCTTGGCCCTTCCTCTCCAGGAGGTAGTAGAGGCCGCGACGGCGGTGGATGTCGTGGTAGGCGAGGTCTATCTGGGCGACCCGCGGATGCGACATGGTCATGTTGTTCTTGGCGCGGTACCGCTCGATGAGCTTGTACTTCATGACCCAGTCGATCTCGGTGCCGATGCGGTCGAGGTCCTCCGCCTCGATGGCGTCCAGCGTGCGGCCCCACAGTTCGAGCACCTGCTCGACCGTGCCGGTGCGGATGCCGCGGCGGTCGACGAAGTCCACCGCCTTCTCGTAGTACTCGCGCTGCACTTCGAGGGCCGAGGCCTCGCGGCCGCTGGCCAGGCGCACCTTGCGGCGGCCGGTGATGTCGTGGCTCACCTCGCGGATGGCCCGGATGGGGTTCTCCAGGGTGAGGTCGCGCATGACCGTGCCCGCCTCGATCATGCGCAGCACCAGGTCGGTGGCGCCGACCTTGAGGAGCATGGTCGTCTCGGACATGTTCGAGTCGCCGACGATGACGTGGAGCCTGCGGTAGCGCTCGGCGTCCGCGTGCGGTTCGTCGCGGGTGTTGATGATCGGCCGGGAACGGGTCGTCGCCGACGAGACCCCTTCCCAGATGTGCTCGGCGCGCTGGCTCACGCAGTACACGGCGCCGCGCGGGGTCTGCAGCACCTTGCCGGCGCCGCACAGCAGCTGCCGGGTGACGAGGAAGGGGATGAGGATGTCCGCGAGCCGGGAGAACTCCCCGTGCCGGGCCACCAGATAGTTCTCGTGGCAGCCGTAGGAGTTTCCCGCCGAGTCGGTGTTGTTCTTGAAGAGATAGACGTCGCCCGCGATTCCCTCCTCGTGCAGGCGGCGTTCGGCGTCGACGAGCAGGCCTTCGAGAATGCGCTCGCCCGCTTTGTCGTGGGTGACCAGCTCGGTCACATTGTCACATTCGGGTGTGGCGTATTCCGGATGTGATCCCACGTCAAGGTAGAGGCGGGCGCCGTTCCGCAGGAATACGTTGCTGCTGCGGCCCCATGACACAACACGGCGGAAGAGGTAGCGCGCCACCTCGTCAGGCGACAGGCGGCGCTGTCCCCTGAACGTGCACGTGACGCCGTACTCGTTCTCCAGCCCGAAAATGCGGCGGTCCATGACTGAACATTACGCCTGATGCCCGGCACTGAAACCGGGTTCGGCCGTACCGTTTCGATCATTTTCCGATGAACTCGCAACGACCTCTGTTTCACGGGCCGGCGGGACCGGCACCAGTACCCGTGAGGTGGCCAGCAAAACCAGCAGGGCGGCCGCTCCCGCGAGAGAGGGAACGGCGAACCCCCACCCGGTCCCGCCCCACTCGACCACCGGACCGGCGCCGGCCGTGCCCAGCGAGGTCCCGACCGTGAACGTGGTCACCAGCCAGGAGAACGCCTCGGTGACGGTGCCGCGCGGGGCGTGCCGGTCCACGATGATGAACGCGCAGGCCAGCGACGGCGCGAGGAAGACACCCGCGACGGCGCAGAGCGCGGTCATGGCGAGCGCGCCGGGCACCAGCGTCAACGGCACGTAGCACAGGGCCAGCAGGGCCACGAGAACGCTCAGCCGCCGCTCCGGCACGCCGCTCCACCGCCGCGCCCCGTAGAGGGAACCGCCGACCAGGGCGCCGAGTCCGATCGCCGCCATCATCCAGCCGTACACCGTGTCACCGCCGTGCGCGTCCGCGTACGACACGCCGGCGACGGTGATGGAGCCGAGCGCCACGCCGACGAAGAGGAACGCCCCGAGGAGCGCGAGCAGCCCCGGCGAGCGCAGGGCGCCGAGCCAGTGCGCCTCCCGGGGGGCCGACCGCCACGCCCGGGACGGCGCGGAGGCCACCACGGACAGGGCGCCCAGCACGCCGACGGCGTTCACGACGAGCAGGGCCGCCTGTTCCGACCACAGGGCCACGCAACCGGTGACGAACAGCGGGCCGACCGTGAACATCACTTCCTGGGCGACCGCGTCCATGGCGTACGCCGCGTGGACCTGCTCCTCCTTGCCGAGCACATGGGGCCACAGGGCCCGCAGCCCGCCTTCCAGCGGCGGTGTGCACAGGCCCGCGACGCCCACCGCGAGGTGGGCAAGGAGCAGCCGGTCGGGGCCGGTGAAGGCGAAGGCCGCCATGGCGAGCGCGGAGAGCAGGGCGGCGGGCAGCTGGACGCGCGGCTGGCCGTACAGGTCGACCAGGCGGCCGAGCAGCGGCTGGCCGACCGCGTTGGCCACGCCGTACACCGCGGCGAGGGCGCCGGCCAGGCTGTAGGTGCCGCCCTCGGCCCGGATGAACAGCACGATGGCGATCGCCGCCGTGGCGTTGGGCAGCCGGCCCACCAGCGTCCCCGCGAGCAGCCGCGTCGCGTACCGCGTCCGGAGGATCTCCGCGTATCCCGCAGCCATGCACTACCGCCCCTCCCCCGCGCCGCCACGGCCGGGTTTTACGTATAACGTCGAGCGTCATACGTACCATGAGCGCTGTACGCGGGTCCACCGTGCGCGCGGGACGCGGGCACGACCAGGAGGTGACAGTGGCCGGGCCACAGCAGGAAGCCGGCGCCCCCCGGCCCCCCACCAGCCGCGATGTCGGGCGCGCCGCTGGTGTCTCCCAGGCGACGGTGTCCCTGGTGCTCGGCGACAAGTGGCGCGGCCGGGTCGCCGAGCCCACCGCCGAGCGCGTGCGGACCGCCGCCCGGCAGCTCGGCTACCGCCCGAACCTCGCCGCCCGCAATCTGCGGCTGGGCAGGACCCGGACGGCACTGCTCGTCGTCCCCGCCCTGACCAACGAGTTCTTCGCGCACGTCCACACCGGTGCCGCCCGCGTCGCCGCGCGGCACGGCTTCGGCGTCCTGCTCTACCCCTCCCCCGAGGGCCCCGGCCCGACCCGCGACCCCTTCGACTCGGCGCGCGCCTCCCTGGACGGCGTACTCGCCTCCTCCATGGCCTCCGACGCGCTCGCCACCATCCGCGGCGACGACCTGCCGCTGGTCATGCTCGACAGCGACCCCGCCCGCAGCCTCGGCGCCGCCACCGTCAACCTCGACCTGGCCGACGGCATGCGGCAGGTGACGGAGCATCTGCTGGCCCTCGGCCACCGCGACTTCCTGCACCTCGCGGCGGCGGTGGACTCCTGGACCTTCGACGTGCGCGCGGACGCCCTCGCGGCGGCGCTGCACGGCACGGGCGCGGCCGTACGCCGGGTCACCGCCCCGCTGACCGTCCAGGCGGCCCGCACGGCCGCGGAGGCCGCCCTGGCCGCTCCTGGCCCACGGCCCACGGCGGTCGTCTGCGACGACGACTTCCTCGCCGCCGGTGTCTGCAAGGCCGCGCGACGGCTCGGACTGCGCGTCCCCGAGGACCTCTCGGTGACCGGCTTCGACGATCTGACCCTCGCCACCGCGGTCGAGCCCGAACTGACGACGGTGCGCCTGCCCGCCGAGCGCTTCGGCGAGCGCGGCATGGACGCGCTGGTCGCCGTCGTCGAGGGCCGCGCCCCGCAGGCCGGCCCGCTCCCCGTCGAACTCGTCGTCCGCGACTCGACGGGCCCCGCCCGCTGACGCGCACGCGAACGCCCCGCGTCCCGGCCGCAGGGCCGGAGCGCGGGGCGCACACCGCGGCGGACTACTCGATGTCTCCGCCGGACCGCTGAACGGGCCCGGGGCCCTCGTCCGTGTCACTGGCGGCGTCCGTCGCGCCGCCCTCGTCGAGCAGCCGCGCCAGCTGCCGCCCGACGATCCGCTTGAACTTGCGCTGCTGCGGCCGCGTGCGGTCGAGCACCGCGACCTCAAGGCGCTCGGCCGGGATCTCCCGCTCGGTGCCGTTGGTGTCGCGCGAGAGCGCCCGCACGGCCAGCTTCAGGGCCTCCGCCAGCGTCATGCTGTCGTTGTGGTGCTGGTCGAGGTACTGGCTGATCTGCTCGGCGTTGCCGCCCACGGCCAGCGAACCGTGCTCGTCGACGATGGAGCCGTCGTGCGGAAGGCGGTAGATCTGGTCGCCCTCACGCGTCTCGCCCACCTCGGCGACGACCAGCTCCACCTCGTAGGGCTTCTCGGCCGCGCTGGAGAAGATCGTGCCCAGCGTCTGCGCGTAGACATTCGCCAGGCCGCGCGCCGTCACGTCGTCGCGGTCGTAGGTGTAGCCCCGCAGATCGGCGTAACGGACGCCGCCGATCCGCAAGTTCTCGTACTCGTTGTACTTGCCGGCGGCGGCGAAACCGATCCGGTCATAGATCTCACTGAACTTGTGCAGCGCCCGGGAGGGGTTCTCGCCGACGAACACGATGCCGTCGGCATACTGCAGGACGACCAGACTGCGACCGCGCGCGATGCCCTTGCGGGCGTATTCCGCCCGGTCGGCCATCTGCTGCTGGGGTGATACATAGAACGGCGTCGACACCGGATCCGTCCCTTTCTGTCAAAAAACTTCAGTCGGTAACGAATTCGGTCCGCTCAGAGCAGCGCGGCGCGCGGGCCCTCGGGCTGTTCCAGCCGCTTGTCCAGGACCGAGCGCGCGATCGCGGAGGTCTCCTCGTCCGTGAGGCGCCGGAAGCCCTCGTCGGAGATGACGGTGACGATGGGGTAGATGCGCCGGGCCACGTCCGGACCGCCCGTCGCCGAGTCGTCGTCGGCGGCGTCGTACAGCGCCTGGACCACGAGGGTCGTCGCCTGGTCCTCCGTGAGACCGTCGTGGTAGAGCTTCTTCAGGGCGCCGCGCGCGAAGACCGAGCCGGAACCGGTCGCCGCGTACCCGCGCTCCTCGGAGCGGCCGCCCGTGACGTCGTACGAGAAGATGCGCCCCTTCTCGCGGTCCACGTCATAGCCGGCGAAGAGCGGCACCACGGCCAGGCCCTGCATGGCCATGCCGAGATTGCCGCGGATCATCGTGGAGAGACGGTTCGCCTTGCCCTCCAGGGAGAGCGTGGCGCCCTCCACCTTCTCGAAGTGCTCCAGCTCCAGCTGGAAGAGCTTCACCATCTCGATGGCGAGGCCCGCCGTGCCGGCGACGCCCACCGCCGAGTACTCGTCGGCCGGGAAGACCTTCTCCATGTCCCGCGAGGCGATGACATTGCCCATCGTGGCCCGGCGGTCGCCGGCGAGCACCACGCCGCCGGGGAACGTCACGGCCAGGATGGTGGTGCCGTGCGGAGCTTCGATGACGCCCTGCGTGGGCGGCATCTGGCGATTGCCGGGCAGGATCTCGGGCTGGTGCTCGGACAGGAAATCCATGAAGGACGACGAACCAGGCGTCAGGAAGGCAGCCGGTAGACGCCCGGTGCCACGAGTATTGACTTCCACGAGGATCCCTCCAGGTAGGCGGCAGCCCGACGAACAGCGTCGGGATCATCTCCCAACTTGCCGATGGCCGAATTGCAGTTGAAGCGTGTTACGCCACGGACCTTACCCGGCACGCGGCGGTGATCCACATGGATTGCGCGAGCGATGCGGGGGCTGCCCGCGGCGCGTCCGCACGGCGCCGCGGGCGCGGGCCGGACCGGCTTACTGCCCGCCCTTTTGGACGAAGGACCTCACGAAATCCTCGGCGTTCTCTTCGAGTACGTCGTCGATCTCGTCCAGCACGGAGTCCACGTCGTCGCTCAGCTTCTCCTGGCGCTCCTTGAGGTCCTCGGACGCCTGCGCGTCCTGCGCCTGCTCCTCGGTCTCCTCGGTGGAACGCGTCGCCTTCTGCTGTCCGCCGCCGGTGTCCTTGGTCGCCATCTGCCTCACCCCGCTCGCTCGGTTGGACGTATCTTGATCAGACCCTACAAGCCGGGCCCGACATCGGCCCCGCGTTCGCGCGATGTACGGGGCCCACCTCTGTGATTCCCCCGCCGGTGACCTTTCAGCCGCCGGACAGGACCCGAACCAGTTCCTCTGCCGAGCGGCAGCGGTCCAGGAGCTCCTTGACGTGGTTCCTGGTGCCGCGCAGGGGCTCCAGGGTGGGCACTCGTTGCAGAGAGTCACGGCCCGGCAGGTCGAAGATGACCGAGTCCCAGGACGCCGCGGCCACGTCGTCCGCGTACTGCTCCAGGCAGCGTCCGCGGAAGTACGCGCGGGTGTCCTCCGGCGGCTTGGTCCTGGCCCGCTCCACGTCCGCCTCGTCCAGGAGCCGCTTCATCTTGCCGCGCGCCACCAGGCGGTTGTACAGACCCTTCTCGGCCCGTACGTCGGCGTACTGGAGGTCGACCAGGTGCAGTCGCGCCGCGTCCCAGTCCAGGCCGTCGCGGCGGCGGTAGCCCTCCATCAGCTCGCGCTTGGCGACCCAGTCCAGCTCTCCGGACAGGCTCATCGGGTCGCTCTCCAGGCGGCCGAGCACGTCCTCCCAGCGGGCCAGGACGTCCTTGGTCTGCTCGTCGGCGTCGGAGCCGTAGCGCTCCTCGACGTACTTGCGGGCCAGCTCGAAGTACTCCATCTGCAACTGCACCGCGGTCAGTGAGCGGCCGCTGCGGAGTGTGACCAGGTGCTGGAGCGTGGGGTCGTGGGAGACCTCGTGCAGGGTGCGCACCGGCTGGTCCACGGCCAGGTCGACGGCGATGAAGCCGTCCTCGATCATGGCGAGGACGAGCGAGGTGGTGCCCAGTTTGAGGTAGGTGGAGATCTCCGAGAGGTTCGCGTCGCCGATGATGACGTGCAGCCTGCGGTACTTCTCCGCGTCCGAGTGCGGCTCGTCCCGGGTGTTGATGATGGGCCGCTTCAGCGTCGTCTCCAGGCCCACCTCGACCTCGAAGTAGTCGGCGCGCTGGCTGAGCTGGAAGCCGTGCTCGTGGCCGTCCTGGCCGATGCCGACGCGTCCGGCGCCGGTGACGACCTGCCGGGAGACGAAGAAGGGCGTGAGGTGGCGCACGATGTCCGAGAAGGCGGTCTCCCGCTTCATCAGGTAGTTCTCGTGCGTGCCGTACGAGGCGCCCTTGTTGTCGGTGTTGTTCTTGTACAGGTGGATCGGCTGGGCCCCGGGGAGCTGGGCCGCGCGGTCGGCGGCCTCGGCCATGATGCGCTCGCCGGCCTTGTCCCACAGGACGGCGTCCAGGGGGTTGGTGATCTCCGGCGAGCTGTACTCGGGGTGCGCGTGGTCGACGTACAGCCGCGCGCCGTTGGTGAGGATGACGTTGGCGAGGCCGATGTCCTCGTCGGTCAGCTGGCTGGAGTCGGCGGCCTCGCGGGCGAGGTCGAAACCCCGCGCGTCCCGCAGCGGGTTCTCCTCCTCGAAGTCCCAGCGGGCGCGTCGCGCCCGGTGCATCGCCGCGGCATAGGCGTTGACGATCTGGGACGAGGTGAGCATGGCATTGGCGTTGGGGTGGCCGGGGACGGAGATGCCGTACTCCGTCTCGATGCCCATTACTCGCCGTACGGTCATGCGGCCCTCCTTGCCCGGCGGCGCTCCCGTCCGGGAACGGCGCTCAAGTACCGCTGGTGCTCCGGTGCGTGTGCGGTGCCCGTCCCCGCACTGCGCGACTCGGCGGTACCGCAGAGCCTAGAACGCCTTTGCGCTGGTGGGCAGATCATTGCCTTCGTTGAAAAGCAGACGGCCGCGGGCACCCGTGAAGGACACCCGCAGCCGCCCTGGGTTCTACAGGTACTGACCGGTGTTGGCCACCGTGTCGATGGAGCGTCCGGTGTCCGCGCCCTGCTTTCCGGTGACAAGGGTGCGGATGTACACGATCCGCTCGCCCTTCTTGCCGGAGATGCGGGCCCAGTCGTCGGGGTTGGTGGTGTTGGGCAGGTCCTCGTTCTCCTTGAACTCGTCGATGCAAGCCTGGAGGAGGTGCGAGACCCTGATGCCCTTCTGGCTCGCCTCCAAGAAGGCCTTGATGGCCATCTTCTTGGCGCGGCCCACGATGTTCTCGATCATGGCGCCGGAGTTGAAGTCCTTGAAGTACAGGACTTCCTTGTCGCCGTTGGCGTACGTCACCTCGAGGAAGCGGTTCTCCTCGGACTCCGCGTACATCTGCTCGACGACGGACTGGATCATGCCGTGCACGGTGGCGTGCCGGTCGGCACTGTGCTCGGCCAGATCGTCGGCGTGCAGCGGGAGCCGCTCGGTGAGGTACTTGGCGAAGATGTCCTTCGCGGCCTCGGCGTCCGGGCGCTCGATCTTGATCTTGACGTCGAGTCGTCCGGGCCGCAGGATCGCGGGGTCGATCATGTCCTCGCGGTTGGAGGCGCCGATGACGATGACGTTCTCCAGCCCTTCCACGCCGTCGATCTCGGCGAGCAGCTGGGGGACGATGGTGTTCTCCACGTCCGAGCTGACACCGGATCCGCGGGTGCGGAAGAGGGATTCCATCTCGTCGAAGAAGACGATGACGGGGGTACCCTCGCTCGCCTTCTCCCGGGCACGCTGGAAGACCAGGCGGATGTGGCGCTCGGTCTCGCCGACGTACTTGTTGAGGAGCTCGGGGCCCTTGATGTTGAGGAAGTAGCTCTTCCCCGCGGGCTGGCCGGTGACCTCGGCGACCTTCTTGGCAAGGGAGTTGGCGACGGCTTTGGCGATCAGTGTCTTGCCGCAACCGGGGGGCCCGTACAGCAGCACACCCTTGGGCGGCCGCAGTTCGTGCTCCTTGAAGAGGTCGGGGTAGAGGTACGGAAGCTCGACGGCGTCCCGGATCATCTCGATCTGGCCGCCGAGACCACCGATCTTCTCGTAGCTGATGTCGGGCACTTCTTCGAGGACGAGTTCCTCGACCTCGCTCTTCGGCACGACCTCGTAGACGTACCCGGAGCGGGGTTCGAGCAGCAGGGCGTCGCCCGGGCGGATGGTGACGTCGAGGAGGGGTTCGGCGAGCCGCACCACTCTCTCTTCGTCGGTGTGTCCGACCACCAGGGCACGGTCGCCGTCCTCGAGGATCTCCTTGAGGGTGACGATGTCGCCGACGCTCTCGTACTCCATGGCCTCGACCACGTTGAGCGCTTCGTTGAGCATTACTTCCTGGCCGCGCTTGAGCTCTTCGAGCTCCACGCTGGGGCTGACGTTCACCCGGAGCTTGCGGCCCCCGGTGAAGATGTCCGCCGTGCCGTCCTCGTTGGCCACGAGGAAGACCCCGAAGCCGGCCGGCGGCTGCGCGAGCCGGTCGACTTCCTCCTTGAGGGCCACGATCTGGTCGCGGGCCTCGCGGAGCGTGTTGGCGAGCCGCTCGTTCTGCGCGGACACGCCGGCCAGGTTGGTCTGCAGCTCGACGATCCGCTCTTCGAGAATCCTCGTATGACGCGGAGAGTCGGCGAGCTTGCGTCGCAGGACGGCGATTTCCTGCTCGAGATAGGCAACCTGACCGGCGGGGTCCTCAGACCCTCGTCCCGGCCGGATGCCGCGGTTGTTGTCGTCGTCGTGGGCTGCCACGGTCCTCACCTCCTCCAAGGGGAGCTGGACGCTTCCAGACCCTACCTGGGTGGGTGTCGATTGAAACCCCTAGATCACAAAGACAAAGGGGTGTGTCCGATCTTCACCCTTGCGCTTCCCCTCACACCAGGTGAATACCCACCCAACAACATCGGAAAGCGGGCGGTTGTATCGTCGAAGTGTTCAACACCCGTCAGAGCTGGCCCGACTTACCGATCGGTCGGGCAGTTCGACGAAACGACCGGCAGGAGAGATGACCGTGCGGCACGACGCCGAGACCGGCAGTGAGGGCCACGATCTGCTGGAGGTCTGGATCGACCAGGACCTCTGCACCGGGGACGGCATCTGCGCGCAGTACGCGCCCGAGGTCTTCGAGCTGGACATCGACGGACTGGCCTATGTGAAGAGCGGCGAGGACGAGTTGCTGCAAGCCCCCGGGGCCACCACACCCGTCCCCCTGCCGCTGCTCCAGGACGTCGCCGACTCCGCGAAGGAGTGTCCGGGCGACTGCATCCATGTACGTCGCGTTTCGGACAGGGTCGAGGTGTACGGCCCCGACGCCGACTGAGCCGCCGCGCCCCGCGTCTCAGACGCTGCGGGCCCCCGCGGGCGCCGTCCGCTCGAACGCGCCGTCCTGCCATCGCCACTTGGCCGCTTCCTCGCGGTCGGGGCAGCAGCGGGGAACGTCGAGCGAGGAGTAGCCGAGGAGGGTCGCGGTCACCGCGCCGTCCCGAACGGCGAAGTCGCTCGCGGTCAGCTGGTCCTTCGGGTCGAGGAGGGTGGCCACCACGCGCGCCTTGCCGGAGCGCCGGCCGGTGAGCACGTAGATCCCGTCGGGCGGGGTGCCGGAACCGGCGCGGCAGTGCACGACGGCCACCGTCTCGGCCCTGCCGTCCCTGTCGAGGTCGCCGGTGGCCTTCTTCTTCACGACGGGCCGCACGGTGCCGCAGTCGAGGGGGAAGGTGACCGAGGCGGGGTCGGGCGCGGCGGCCGGCGCGGGCGCGCCCGCGAGGGCTCCGCCCCGCGTCTGCGGCTTGGACTGCGCGGCGGTCGCCGGGTCGGGCTGGAGGAAGGCCGCGCCCGTGACGACGGCGGCCAGCGCGGCGGCGATGGCCAGCCAGTGGGCGGGGCGGGCGGTGGTGTGCGCCTGTGCCGGGACGGCGGGGTGCTGCACGAGGAAGTGTCTCCTGTGAGAGCGGTGCCGGTGGGGTGGCCAGCATCGTGCCATACGTCACAGTGAGGTGGAACACCGGGGGTCCATGGGTACCCGGGGCTCTTTTGGTACGCGGCTGGTGTCCCGTCAACGAAACGACGCCGCCGCCGAGTTCCCCGGTCGGTCGGGGAACTCGGCGGCGGCGCCGGCTTCTTGGCCGTAAGGCGGCCGCGCGGGTCAGCGCGGGGTGCCGCCGTCGGCGTTCGGGCCGGAGTAGTCGTCGCCGTAGGCGCCCTTGGCGGGGCGACGGCGGCGCATGGGGGGCTCCACGCCGTCCGCGAGGCGGCGGGCGGTGAGCAGGAAGCCGGTGTGCCCGATCATGCGGTGGTCGGGGCGGACGGCGAGGCCCTCGATGTGCCAGTTGCGGATCATCGATTCCCAGGCGGTCGGCTCGTTGAAGCCGCCGATCTCACGGATGGACTCCACGGTCCTGGCGAGCTGGGTGGTGGTCGCCACGTAGCAGCACAGGATGCCGCCGGGGACGAGCGCCTTGGAGACGGCCTCCAGGCACTCCCAGGGGGCGAGCATGTCGAGGATGACGCGGTCGACCTCGGTGTCGCTGAGGTTGTCCTGGAGGTCGCCGACGGTGAGCTGCCAGGCGGGGTGGGGGCCGCCGAAGTAGCGCTCCACGTTCTGCCGGGCGATGTCGGCGAAGTCCTCGCGGCGCTCGTAGGAGTGCAGCATCCCCTGGTCGCCGATGGCGCGCAGCAGGAAGCTGCTGAGCGAGCCGGAGCCCACACCCGCCTCGACGACGCGGGCGCCGGGGAAGATGTCGGCGAAGGCCAGGATCTGCCCCGCGTCCTTGGGGTAGACCACGGCGGCGCCGCGGGGCATGGACAGGACGTAGTCGGGGAGCAGGGGGCGCAGCGCCAGGTAGGCGACGTTCCCCGTGGTACGGACAACACTGCCCTCGGGAGCGCCGATCAGCTCGTCGTGGGGGAAGGAACCCTTGTGGGTGTGGAAATTCTTCCCGGCCTCGAGCGTGAACGTGTAGTGGCGTCCCTTGGGGTCGGTGAGCTGGACCTGGTCCCCGACCTTGAAGGGCCCGCGACGGCGGGCGGCACCGGTCGGTTCGGACATGCGAACAGACTACCGGCCGCGCGGGGGGCTTCGGACCATCTCCGCGGCCAGGCGGGCCGGGGGACGGTGCGCGCCCCCGGCCTCCGCCGGCAACCGCTTGAGGGGGGCGGGGCTCAGGACGGTCGGGCCATCGCCTTGACGAAGGCGCGCTCGACGTCGGCGGCGGAGAGCACTCCGTAGATCTCCCCGGACTCCTCGATGACCAGGTACTCCGTGGCGGGGGTGGCCCGCAGGGTGTCGAGCAGTTCCTCGCCGGCCAGCTCGGCGGAGATCCGCATGCCCTCGGTGATGTCCTGGGCGAGGCCGCTGACCGCGACCCAGGGGCGGCGGTGCTGGGGCACGGAGACGATGGCCGCCTCGCGGACGACCGCCATCGGGTCGCCGTCGGGGTCGACGATCACGAGGGCGCGGGCCCCCGCGTCGTTGGCCCGGCGCAGCGCCTCGGAGAGGGGGGTGTGGGACTCCACGGGGACGGCGCGGCGGGTCAGGGTGCGGGCGCGCAGTTCGGGCAGGTGTTCGCGCAACCGGGCCATGCGCAGGCTGTTCCCGGCGCCGGTCCAGATGATCGCGGCGAGGATGGCGGCGAGCAGGGCGTCGGTGACGGTGTTCATGCCGCCGATGTCCTGGGGTTCGCCGCCGAGGGCGCCGGACTGGTTGAGCAGGGGCAGCCCGATGAGCACGGAGACAGCGAGGACGCGGCCCACCCAGGCGGCGGCGACGGTGCCGCTCATGGGCCGCCCGGTGATCTTCCAGACGACGGCGCGCAGCATGCGGCCGCCGTCGAGGGGCAGGCCCGGCAGGAGGTTGAAGGCGGCGACGATGAGGTTGGAGACCATCAGTCCGGCGAGGAGCACGCCGGGGACGGTGCCCGGCTCGACGACGCGCATGCCGGCGTAGAAGACGGCGGCGAGCACGAGTGAGAGCAGGGGGCCGACGAAGGCGAGGACGAACTCCCGGCCCGGGGTCTCGGACTCCTTCTCGATCTCGGAGACCCCGCCGAAGAACTGGAGCTGGATGCGGCGCACCGGCAGCTTGAAGCGCAGGGCCGCGACGGTGTGGGCCAGCTCGTGCACCAGGACGGAGGCGTAGAAGGCGACGGCGAAGAAGAGGGAGACGAGGTAGCGGGCGCCGCCCAGCTCGGGCAGGACGCGGTCGAGCTGGCCGCCGAAGACCCAGGTGATGAGGGCGGCGACGAGGAACCAGCTGGGTGCGACATAGACGGGGACGCCGAAGGGCCTGCCCATGAGCAGCCCGCCGCCGGGGTTCTTGCGCTCCTTGCCGGGGCCGGGCCTCGGCGGCCCCTTCCTGGCGGGGCGCGGCCGGTCCTCGGGCGGTCCGGGCCGGGGGATTTCACGCAGGGCCTTGGTCAGGGAGGCGGGGATCTCCTCTTCCTGCTCCTGCCGCTTCGTGGGGGGCGGGGTGTCCGCGGCCCCGGGGCGGGGCGTTCCTCCGGGCCCGGCCGCCTCGTCCGGGGCGTCGGCCTCGTCGGCCGCGTCCGGCGCATCGGTCTCCCGCGTCTTCGGGCGCGTCGGCTCGGAGGGGGCGGCCGTGTCGCCCTGCCGCGGGCCCTGTGCGCCGTCGGACTGCGGCCTGCCGCTCTCGCCGCTCTCGTCCACGATGTCCCCTCGTTCGATGCGTCCCCCGCCCGGAATGGCGCGATCACCCACACGATCATGCAGGGCGAGAGGGTCTGCCGTCGATGGTATGCGGCTCTTGTCAGTGGCGGGTCGTAGGGTCTGTCCTCATGGAAACCAGCACCGAAGGTGTCGCGGCGGCCGTGCGCCCGGCATCCCTGTCGCCCTCACGCGCGGGCGATTTCATGCAGTGCCCCCTGCTCTACCGCTTCCGGGTGATCGACAAGCTGCCCGAGAAGCCGAGCGAGGCCGCCACCAGGGGCACGCTGGTCCACGCCGTTCTGGAAAGACTCTTCGACGCGCCCGCGAGTGAGCGCACGGCGCCGCGCGCCAAGTCGCTCATCCCCGGCCAGTGGGACCGGTTGCGCGAGGCCAGGCCCGAGCTGACCGAGCTGTTCGCCGACGATCCGCAGGGCGAGCGGATGGCGCGCTGGCTGTCGGACGCCGAGAGGCTCGTCGAGCGCTGGTTCACCCTGGAGGACCCGACCCGGCTGGAGCCCGCCGAGCGCGAGCTGTTCGTGCAGGCCGAGCTGGAGTCGGGTCTGAGGCTGCGCGGCATCATCGACCGCGTCGACGTCGCTCCCTCGGGAGAGGTCCGCATCGTCGACTACAAGACGGGCAAGGCCCCGCGTCCGCAGTACGCGGAGGGCGCGCTGTTCCAGATGAAGTTCTACGCCCTGGTGGTCTGGCGGCTGAAGGGCGTCGTCCCGCGCCGCCTCCAGCTGGTGTATCTGGGCAGCGGTGACGTCATCACGTACGACCCGGTCGTCGCGGACCTGGAGCGGGTCGAGCGGAAGCTGCTCGCGCTCTGGGAGGCGATCGAGCTGGCGACGGCGACCGGTGAGTGGCGCCCCCGGCCGACGAAACTGTGCGGTTGGTGTGATCATCAGGCGGTGTGTCCGGAGTTCGGCGGGACTCCCCCGCCGTACCCGCTTCCGGTGAGGGTGCCCGAGTCCGCCGAGGGCGAGCAGGGCAGAATGGGGCCGGGCTAGCTAAGGAGAGTTACGTGGCGATCCGCGTCCTACTGGTCGACGACCAGCCGCTGTTGCGCACCGGGTTCCGGATGATTCTGGAGGCCGAGCAGGACATCGCGGTCGTGGGCGAGGCCGGAGACGGCCTCCAGGCTCTTGACCAGGTGCGGGCGCTGCAGCCCGATGTGGTGCTGATGGACATCCGGATGCCGCGGATGGACGGCGTCGAGGCGACCCGGCAGATCACCGGGCCGGGCCGGGACGGTCCGGCGAAGGTCCTGGTGCTGACCACCTTCGACCTGGACGAGTACGTGGTGGAGGCGCTGCGCGCCGGTGCCAGCGGTTTCCTCCTCAAGGACGCCCCGGCGAACGAGCTGGTGCAGGCGATCCGCGTGGTCGCCGCGGGCGAGGCGATGCTCGCGCCGAGCATCACGCGCCGGCTGCTCGACAAGTACTCGGCGCATCTCCCCTCGGGCGACGAGCCGGTGCCGGACACCCTGCACACGCTCACCGACCGCGAGGTGGAGGTCCTGAAGCTGGTGGCGCGGGGCCTTTCGAACGCGGAGATCGCCGCGGACCTCTTCGTCAGCGAGACGACGGTGAAGACCCATGTCGGCCATGTGCTCACGAAGTTGGGCCTGCGCGACCGGGTGCAGGCCGCGGTGTACGCGTACGAGAGCGGGCTGGTGCGCCCCGGCGCGCAGTAGGCCGGGGCCCAAGGTGCGCCTCGGCGCGCGGTGGCCGGGGCCGAGGGTGTGAACGACGACGGTGGCCGTCCCCCGAGGGGGGCGGCCACCGTCGTCATGCGGTCTCTCGCGCTCAACCCTTGCTGATCTCCCAGAACCGGAAGACCGTCGAGGCGTCCAGGCAGGACTCCACGCCGTAGACGTTGTCGCGGACGACGGCATACTGCTTGGCCTGCCAGACCGGCAGGATCGGCAGCTGCTCGGCCACGATGTCCTGGAGTTCGGCGTACTGCTTGTCGGTCCTGCCGCGGTCGCTCTCGGTCGCCGTGCGGGGGATGATCTTCGTGGTGATGTCGCTGTTCTCGAAGTGGTTCCCGAGGACGTTGTCCTTGCCGAAGAAGGGCTGCGTGAAGTTGTCCGGGTCCGGGTAGTCCGGCACCCAGCCCTTCACGTAGACGCCGTACTTGCCCGCCGCGATGTCTTTCTCGTACTGCTCGAACTCGACGGACTTCACGTCGGCGTCGAACAGGCCCGAGTCGTTGAGCTGCTCGGCGATCGCCTTCATCTCCTGGTCCGTGGCCGGACCGTAGCGCGAGGGCGTCGACCAGAGCGTGAGCTTGACCTTGCCCTCGACGCCGGCGCCGCGCAGCGCGGAGGCGGCCTTCGCGCGCTGCGGACGGGCGCCGTAGGTGTCGAAGAAGGCGGTGTTGTGGCTGCCGATACCCGCCGGGACGATCGAGTACAGCGGCGTGGCCGAGTTCTGGTAGACCTGCTGGACCAGGGCGTCGCGGTCCAGCAGGTAGGCGATGGCCTTGCGCACGCCGAGCTTGCCGGCCACCGGGTCCTTCATGTTGAAGACCAGGTGCTGCACCTCGGCGCTGGTGCCCTCGACGATGTCGACGTCCTTGCCGGCCGCGGAGGTGTCCTGCTCGATGTCCGCGATGTCGGCGGCGGCGAGGCCTCGGTAGGCCAGGTCGATGTCGTTGTCCAGGAGCGCCTTCTTCAGGCCCTTCTGGTCGCCGTGGAAGAACTTGAGGGCCACGCCCTCGTTCTTGGCCTTGGCGGTGCCCTTGTAGGAGGAGTTGACGGAGAAGGTCGCCTGCTCCTTGCCGAACGAGTCGAGCGTGTACGGGCCGGAGCCGACCGCCTTGCCGTCCTCGCGCAGCTTGTCCATGGCGTACTCGCGGTGGTCCACGATCGAGCCCGCGCCCGAGGCGATCTTGCTGGGGAAGGTCGCGTCGGCGTACTTGAGCCGGAAGACGACGGTCTTGGCGTCGGGGGTGCGGACGCTGTCCAGCATCGGGAACATGATCGCCGGGCCGGCGGCGTCGTTGATCTTGCGCATGCGGTCGAAGGAGAACTTGACGTCCTTCGAGGTCAGGGCGTTGCCATTGCTGAACTTCAGCCCGTCACGCAGCTCGCACTTGAAGACCTTGGTCTCCGTGTCCGCGAAGCCGCAGCTCTTGGCCGCCTCCGGCTCGGGCTCGGTGGCGCCCTTGGGGAAGCTCAGGAGGGACTGGAAGACGTTGTTGAACAGCAGCCACGACCCGGGGTCGTAGCCGGATGCCGGGTCGGTGGCGAGGACGTCGTCCGACATCCCCATCACGACGGCGTCGCCCGTGTCCCCCGCCCCACCCGACTCCGTTCCGCAGCCGGTCAGCAGGGCGGCGGCGAGCCCACCCGTGAGGGGAAGGGCCAGCCACTGGTTACGAGATTTCACGTACGTGCCTTTGGTGTTGTGGTCGTGCGGTGGGGGTGGGAGCGGGTGGGGCTCAACCGCTCACGCCGCGGCCCAGCTCCCAGAGCTGGAGGTTGGAGGAGGCGTTGAGGGCCCACTGCGCGCCCGTGATGTCGTCGCGCGCGGCGATGTACTGCTTGCCCTGCCACAGCGGGAGCACCGGGACGTCCTCGGCGACGATGTCCTGGATCTTGCGGATGCTCTTGGACGCGGCCAGCCGGTCGGCCTCACGGCGCGAGGTGGGGATGAGCTGGTCGTTGATGTCGCGGTTGACGTAGGGCGAGCCGAGGAAGTTGTCCTTGTCGAGGAACGGCGCGAGGAAGTTGTCGGCGTCGGGGAAGTCGGGGAACCAGCCCATGCCGTACACGTCGTACTTGCCGTCGCGCTCGGCCGCGCGGAACGTGCTCCACGGCGTGCCCTTGATGGAGACGTCGAACACCCCGGAGTCGTTCAGCTGCTTACGCAGCACCTCGAACTCCTTCTTGGTGCCCGGGCCGTAGTGGTCCGTGGTGTAGTGCAGGGTGAGCTTGACCGGCGTGGAGATGTTCGCCTTGTTCAGCAGCGAACGGGCCTTGGCCGGGCTCGGGTTGTTGTACTTGTTGAAGAACGAGTTGGCGTGGCCCGTGATGGTGGAGGGCACCAGCGAGAACAGCGGTTCGGCCGTCGAGCCGTACACCGCCGAGGCCAGCGCGCCGCGGTCGACGACCTGGGCCATGGCCTGGCGCACGGCCTTGGTCTTGACCGTGGGGGCGTCGGTGTTGAACGCGAGGTAGCGGATCTCCAGGCCCTGCATCTCGACCAGGTCGATCTTCTTGTGCGAGGAGCCGTCGAGTTCCTTGACCTGCTCGGGCGACATGGTGCGCGTCATCAGGTCGATGTCGCCGTCCTCGAGCGCCTTGCCCATGGCCTCGGCGTCCGCGAAGGTGCGCAGCTCCACCTTGTCGCTCTGCGGCTTGAACGAGCCCTTGTACTTGGGGTTCTTGGTAAACACCGTCTTGACCAGACGGTTGTCCTCGACCTCCTGCTCGGCCGTGTACGGCCCCGAGCCGGAGACCTCGAAGCCCTCGCGCAGCTTGTTCTTGCCGTACTGGTCCTTGCTGACGATGCCCGCGGTGGGCGTGGCCAGCTTGTACGGGAACGTCGCATCCGGGGTCTTGAGATGGAAGACGACCTCGCGGTCGCCCTGGGTCTCGATCTCTTCGACGTTGGCGACCAGACCGTCCGAACCGCTGGGGTACTTGAGCTTGATGTCCCGGACGCGCTCGATGGAGAACTTCACGTCGGCGGCCGTCAGCGGCTTGCCGTCGGAGAACGTCAGGCCCTTGCGCAGGGTGCAGGCGTAGCGCTCGTTGCCCGTGTCGGTGAAGCCGCAGCTCTCGGCCGCCTCGGGCTGGGGTTCGCCGTCGCCGCGCGGCTGGGCCATCAGGGTCTGGATGGTCTGGCGCAGCAGGTTCCAGGACCCGGCGTCATAGGCGTACGCGGGGTCGAACGGTGCCAGGACCTCCTTGGAGATGGCGAACGCGTCCGTGGTGCCGACGGCGATCGCGTCGTCACCGTCGCCGCTGCCCGAGCCACCGCACGCGGCGAGCGCGGGGGCGAGCAGACCTATGACGGCCGGCAGCACCAAAGTCTTGCGGTTCATGCTCGACGTTCTCCAGAGCTCTTGGATCCCGTGAATCCCGCAACGCGGGGTGTGGGTTGGTGGGGCACGGGGGTGGGGCGATGTTCTCGCGACGACATTAGTCCGCACCGGTTGAGCGCCGGATGGGGGTGGGAGGCGAGTCTCAATCACGCAGCGAAACCGGGCGTGGACGCACCGATAACCCGACACCGGAAGGTTTCGTGCACGCCCCCACCAAACCCGGACCAAACGCCACGCCTTCCGGCACCCCCAAGGGGGGTTCTGCACATGCCGATCCCGCTGTCGACCCCCCTCCAAGTGGGAAACGTCACAGCCCCGAGCAGGCGTGAAACGGAACTGTCAGAGGGTCATGAGCCCTTGCAGGAAAGGAAGGTTGACGTGTTCGAGGGAGGAGACGACCGTGCGTCCCGCCACCGCGGGGATGGGCGCGACCGAGGGAACGGCCACCACGCGGCAGCCGGCGGCCTCCGCGGCGGCGACCCCCGTCGCGGTGTCCTCGACGACGGCGCACCGGGCGGGGTCCGCGCCGAGCCCCGCGGCCGCCAGGAGGTAGGGGTCGGGGTGGGGCTTGGTGCGCGCCACCTCGTCGCCCGCGACGGTCAGTTCGAAGTGGTGGGCGCCGATCGACTCCAGGACGCGGTCGATGATGCGCCGGTGCGAGGCGGAGACGAGCGCCGTCGGCACCTCGTGGGCGGCCAGTTCGGCCAGCAGCCGCGCGGCGCCCGGCATCAGCGGCAGGGAGCGGCTGATGCGCTCCTCGAAGCCGTCGTTGAGCAGCACGGTCAGCTCCGCGAGGGAGATGTCGGCGCCCGTGGAGTCGATGAGGAAGCCGGCGCTGCGCGTCATGGGGCCGCCGACGACGACGTCGCGCCAGGCCTCGTCGAGCGTGTGGCCCAGCCGCTTGAACACCTCGACCTCAGCGTCCCACCAGAAGCCCTCGGTGTCCACGAGGGTGCCGTCCATGTCGAGGAGGACGGCCTGGAGTGCGGAGCCTTCGGCCGTTCGAGTGCCGAGCGCAGGAACCGTACTGGTCATGCGACCACACCTTCCGTGGGGGACGACAAGGCCGGTCGCCTGCTGGGAGCAAGCAAGCGACCGGCCTCTGCTGGACCGACCAGTGTACGACCGGGCCGGATCAGCGCGCGTTGAAATACTTCGCCTCGGGGTGGTGGATGACGATCGCGTCCGTGGACTGCTCCGGGTGGAGCTGGAACTCCTCGGAGAGCTGGACGCCGATCCGCTCCGGCCGCAGGAGTTCGGCGATCTTCGCGCGGTCCTCCAGGTCGGGGCAGGCGCCGTAGCCCAGCGAGAAGCGGGCGCCCCGGTACTTCAGGGCGAACATGTCCTCCACGTCGCCGGGGTCCTCGCCGCCGAAGCCCAGCTCGGCGCGGACCCGGGCGTGCCAGTACTCGGCGAGGGCCTCGGCCAGCTGCACGGACAGGCCGTGCAGTTCGAGGTAGTCACGGTAGGAGTCGGCGGCGAACAGCTCGGCCGTCGCCTCGCCGATCTTCGAGCCGACGGTGACCACCTGCAGGCCGACGACGTCCCGCTCGCCCGACTCCTCCGGGCGGAAGAAGTCCGCGAGGCACAGGCGGCGGCCGCGGCGCTGGCGCGGGAAGGTGAAGCGGGTGCGCTCCGAGCCGTCGTCGTTCAGGATGATCAGGTCGTCGCCCTTGGACACGCACGGGAAGTAGCCGTGCACGACGGCCGCCTCCAGCAGGTTGCGGGTCTGCAGCTCGTCCAGCCAGCCGCGCAGCCGCGGGCGGCCCTCGGTCTCGACCAGTTCCTCGTACGAGGGTCCGTCGCCGGTGCGCGCCTGCTTCAGGCCCCACTGGCCCTTGAAGAGGGCGCCCTCGTCGAGCCAGGAGGCGTACTCCTTGAGCTGGATGCCCTTGATGACGCGGGTGCCCCAGAACGGCGGGGTGGGCACGGGGTTGTCGGTGGCGACGTCCGAGCGGGCGGGCCCCTCGTCCTGCGCCTCCAGGACGGCCGCGGTGGCCTTGGTGGGCACGCGGCGCTGCTTCAGCTCGGGCAGGGACGCGCCGGGCACGCCGCGCTTGACGGCGATGAGGGCGTCCATCAGGCGCAGGCCCTCGAAGGCGTCGCGGGCGTAGCGGACTTCGCCCTCGTAGATCTCGTGGAGGTCCTGCTCGACGTAGGCGCGGGTGAGGGCGGCGCCGCCGAGGATCACCGGGAAGTCGGCGGACATGCCGCGCTGGTTCAGCTCCTCCAGGTTCTCCTTCATGATCACGGTGGACTTGACCAGCAGGCCGGACATGCCGATGACGTCGGCCTTGTGCTCCGCGGCGGCGTCCAGGATCGCGCCGACGGGCTGCTTGATGCCGAGATTGACGACGTTGTAGCCGTTGTTGGACAGGATGATGTCGACGAGGTTCTTGCCGATGTCGTGCACGTCGCCGCGGACGGTGGCGAGCACGATGGTGCCCTTGCCCGCCTCGTCGCCCTCGACCTTCTCCATGTGCGGTTCGAGGTAGGCGACGGCGGTCTTCATGACCTCGGCGGACTGGAGCACGAACGGCAGCTGCATCTGGCCGGAGCCGAACAGCTCGCCGACGACCTTCATGCCCTCCAGGAGGGTGTTGTTGACGATATCGAGGGCGGGCGTGTCGGTCAGGGCCTCGTCGAGGTCGGCCTCCAGGCCGTTCTTCTCGCCGTCGATGATGCGGCGCTTGAGGCGCTCCTCCAGCGGCAGGGCGAGCAGCTCCTCGGCCTTGCCCGCCTTCATCGACTTCATGTTGACGCCCTCGAAGAGCTGCATGAGCTTCTGCAGGGGGTCGTACCCCTCGGCGCGGCGGTCGTAGATGAGGTCGAGGGCGGTGGTGACCTGCTCGTCGTCGAAGCGGGCGATGGGCAGGATCTTGGAGGCGTGGACGATCGCGGAGTCCAGCCCGGCCTTGACGCACTCGTCCAGGAAGACGGAGTTGAGCAGGACGCGGGCGGCCGGGTTGAGGCCGAAGGAGATGTTGGACAGGCCGAGTGTGGTCTGCACGTCCGGGTGGCGGCGCTTGAGTTCGCGGATGGCCTCGATGGTGTGCAGGCCGTCCTTGCGGGACTCCTCCTGACCGGTGCAGATGGTGAAGGTCAGGGTGTCGACGAGGATGTCCGACTCGTGGATGCCCCAGTTGCCGGTCAGGTCCTCGATCAGGCGTTCGGCGACGGCGACCTTGTGCTCGACGGTGCGGGCCTGGCCCTCCTCGTCGATGGTCAGCGCGATCAGGGCGGCGCCGTGCTCCTTGGCGAGGGCGGTGACCTTCGCGAAGCGGGACTCGGGGCCGTCGCCGTCCTCGTAGTTCACGGAGTTGATGACCGCGCGGCCGCCGAGCTTCTCCAGACCGGCCCGCAGGACGGGGAGTTCGGTGGAGTCCAGGACGATGGGCAGGGTGGAGGCGGTGGCGAAGCGGCCGGCCAGCTCCGCCATGTCCTTGACGCCGTCCCGGCCCACGTAGTCGACGCAGAGGTCGAGCATGTGCGCGCCCTCGCGGATCTGGTCGCGGGCCATCTCCACGCAGTCGTCCCAGCGGCCCTCCAGCATGGCCTCGCGGAACTTCTTCGAGCCGTTGGCGTTCGTGCGCTCGCCGATCGCCATGTAGGCGGTGTCCTGGCGGAACGGCACCGTCTGGTAGAGGGACGCGGCGCCCGGCTCCGGGTGCGGGTCGCGGGCCGGTGCCTGCACGCCGCGCACCCGCTCGACGACCTGGCGCAGGTGCTCGGGGGTGGTGCCGCAGCAGCCGCCGACCAGGG
Organism: Streptomyces sp. NPDC031466; assembly: GCF_055581265.1. NCBI lineage: Bacteria > Bacillati > Actinomycetota > Actinomycetes > Kitasatosporales > Streptomycetaceae > Streptomyces > Streptomyces sp. NPDC031466. Next base: position 183,182 of record NZ_JBVIJT010000008.1, on the reverse strand, counting down.
AGAGGCCGTATTCGCGTACGAAGGACTCCTGGGCGTCGGCCAGCTCGGGCGCCGTCAGGGGGTAATGGGCGCCGTTCTTGCCGAGGACGGGCAGGCCCGCGTTGGGCATGCAGGAGATCGGGACGCGCGAGTGGCGGGCGAGGTAGCGCAGGTGCTCGCTCATCTCGGCGGGGCCGGTCGCGCAGTTCAGGCCGATCATGTCGATGCCGAGCGGCTCCAGGGCCGTCAGGGCGGCGCCGATCTCGGAGCCGAGCAGCATGGTGCCGGTGGTCTCGACGGTGACCGAGCAGATCACCGGGAGGTTCGCGCCGGTGGCCTCCAGGGCGCGGCGGGCGCCGAGGATCGCGGCCTTGGTCTGCAGGAGGTCCTGGGTCGTCTCCACCAGGAGCGCGTCGGCGCCGCCGGCGATCATGCCCTCGGCGTTGATCTGGTAGGCGTCGCGCAGGGTGGCGTAGGGGGCGTGGCCGAGGGTGGGCAGCTTGGTGCCGGGGCCCATGGAGCCGAGCACCCAGCGCTGCTGTCCCGTACTGGCGGTGTACTCGTCGGCGACCTCGCGGGCGATGCGGGCGCCGGCCTCGGAGAGTTCGAAGTTCCGCTCGGGGATGTCGTACTCGCTCAGGGCGGCGAAGTTGGCGCCGAAGGTGTTGGTCTCGACGCAGTCGACGCCGACCGCGAAGTACTCCTCGTGCACGGAACGCACGATGTCGGGGCGGGTGATGTTCAGGACCTCGTTGCAGCCCTCGAGGTTCTGGAAGTCCTCGAGGGTGGGGTCCTGGGCCTGGAGCATCGTGCCCATCGCGCCGTCGGCCACGACCACACGGGTGGCGAGGGCCTCGCGGAGGGCTTCGGCCCGGACCTTGCTCTCGGCCGAGACGGGCGTGGACTGCGCGGACGGGGTTGGCGACGAGGCCATGTGAGAGCTCCCTGGAGTGCGACGGCTGTCGGCTTTGCGCCCCCTGTCGGAGGGCGCACCCGGTCAGGGTAGCCGGGACCAAGGTCCCTTTGGGAAGACGTCCACGGGGCGGACGGGGGTGGACAGGGCGCCGGGGTCTGGCTCGAACAGGTGCTTGACACGGGAGAGCGGAGCAACGCGTGCCGTCCGGGCATTGGCGAGAGGTCGACAACGACCGATAGTGTTCCGCATTGTCGAACGTCGATATGTGGTGTGAGGGACGGAGGTCGGGGCTGCGATGGCACGCAACATCCAGTCGCTCGAAAGGGCCGCGGCGATGCTGCGACTGCTCGCGGGCGGCGAGCGACGGCTCGGTCTCTCGGAGATCGCCTCCGCCCTCGACCTGGCCAAGGGCACGGCCCACGGCATCCTGCGCACCCTCCAGGCGGAGGGCTTCGTCGAGCAGGACTCCGCGTCGGGCCGCTACCAGCTGGGCGCCGAGCTCCTGCGCCTCGGCAACAGCTACCTGGACGTGCACGAGCTGCGGGCCCGCGCCCTGGTGTGGACCGACGACCTGGCCCGCTCCAGCGGGGAGAGCGTCCATCTCGGCGTCCTGCACCAGCAGGGCGTGCTGATCGTCCACCACGTCTTCCGGCCCGACGACAGCCGCCAGGTCCTGGAGGTCGGCGCCATGCAGCCGCTGCACTCCACGGCGCTGGGCAAGGTCCTGTCCGCCTACGACCCGGTCGCGCACAACGAGGCCGTCGAGGTCGAGCACGAGGCCTTCACCGCGCACACCGTGACCGACCCCGAGGGCTTCGAGGGCGTCTTGGACCTCACCCGCGCGCGCGGGTACGCGGCCGATGTCGAGGAGACCTGGGAGGGCATCGCCGCCGTCGCCGCCCCGATCCACGACCGGCGCCGGATGCCGGTCGGCGCGGTCGGTGTGACCGGCGCCGTGGAGCGCGTCTGCAAGGACGGCGAGCTGCGTCCGGACCTGATCGCCGCCGTCCGGGACTGCGCGCGCGCCGTCTCCCGGGATCTGGGCGCGGGCCGCTTCTAGGGACCCCGTCCCACCCCTGTCGAGCTGCGGTATCACCGATAACGCGAAACGATCAATAACGATCGTGTTTTCAATAACAGAACTCTTGACGGGTGAGTAACCCCGGGGCGAGACTCGCGTCCATCGGTCGGCATTGTCGAACACCTACCGGCATTCCGCGTTAGAGTGTGACAAGGCCAAGGGCCGGCAACGACCTCACCTGAGGTCGCGGACCACCGGAGGGACCCGGGGTTCGCCTTCCCCTGGACGAAGGACAAAGGAGTCGCGGGTGTCCAGCTCCGACATCTTCATCGGCGAGACCATCGGTACCGCCGTGCTCATCCTGCTGGGCGGCGGCGTGTGCGCCGCCGTCACGCTCAAGCACTCAAAGGCCAAGGACGCCGGCTGGCTCGCGATCACCTTCGGGTGGGGCTTCGCCGTTCTGACGGCCGCCTATCTCGCGGGTGGCGTCTCCAATGCCCACCTGAACCCGGCGGTCACGCTCGGCCTCGCGATAGAGGGCGGCACCAAGTGGGGCGACGTCCCGCTCTACCTGGCCTCGCAGCTGCTCGGCGCCATGATCGGTGCCGTCCTGGTGTGGGTCACGTACCTGGGCCAGTTCAAGGCCCACCTGACCGACCCCGAGATCCTCGCGGCGCAGCCCGCCGTGGAGGGCATGGTGGACCAGAAGGCCGCCCCCGCGGCCGGCCCGGTGCTCGGGATCTTCTCGACCGGCCCCGAGATCCGCAACTACGTCCAGAACGTGGTCACGGAGATCATCGCCACCGTCGTGCTGGTGCTCGCCATCCTCACGCAGGGCCTGAACGACGGCGGCAACGGCCTCGGCGTCCTCGGCGCGCTGATCACCGCGCTCGTCGTGGTCGGCATCGGCCTCTCGCTCGGCGGCCCCACGGGCTACGCCATCAACCCGGTCCGTGACCTCGGTCCCCGTATCGTCCACGCCCTGCTCCCGCTGCCGAACAAGGGCAGCTCGGACTGGTCGTACGCCTGGGTTCCGATCGTCGGTCCGCTGATCGGCGGCGCCATCGCCGGCGGTCTCTACAACATCGCCTTCAAGTAGGCGTTCAAGTGGACCCGCGACAGCGACCGATGACCGCCTAAGACGCCCGAGCCGTCAGCAGAGAACTCAGGAGCACACACCGTGACCGACGCACACACCGCAGGCCCCTTCATCGCGGCCATCGACCAGGGCACCACGTCCAGCCGCTGCATCGTCTTCGACAAGGACGGCCGGATCGTCTCGGTCGACCAGAAGGAGCACGAGCAGATCTTCCCCAAGCCGGGCTGGGTCGAGCACGACGCCACCGAGATCTGGACCAACGTCCAGGAGGTCGTCGCCGGAGCCGTGTCCAAGGCCGGCATCACCCGGGACGACATCAAGGCCATCGGCATCACCAACCAGCGCGAGACCACGCTGCTGTGGGACAAGAACACCGGCGAGCCGGTGCACAACGCCATCGTCTGGCAGGACACCCGCACCGACGCGCTCTGCCGGGAGCTCGGGCGCAACGTCGGCAAGGACCGCTTCCGCCGCGAGACCGGCCTGCCGCTGGCCTCCTACTTCGCGGGGCCCAAGGCCCGCTGGCTGCTTGACCACGTCGAGGGCCTGCGCGAGCGCGCCGAGGCGGGCGACATCCTCTTCGGCACCATGGACTCCTGGGTCATCTGGAACCTCACCGGCGGGGTGAACGGCGGCAAGCACGTCACCGACGTCACCAACGCCTCCCGCACCATGCTGATGAACCTCCACAAGATGGAGTGGGACGAGCGCATCTGCGAGTCCATCGGCGTCCCGAAGCAGATGCTGCCCGAGATCCGCTCCTCCGCCGAGGTCTACGGCGAGGTCACCGGCGGACAGCTCGGCGACCTGCTCGGCGGCATCCCCGTCGCCTCCGCGCTCGGTGACCAGCAGGCGGCCCTGTTCGGCCAGACCTGTTTCGCCGAGGGCGAGGCGAAGTCCACGTACGGCACCGGCACCTTCATGCTGATGAACACCGGTGACAAGGCCATCAACTCCTACTCCGGGCTGCTGACCACCGTCGGCTACCAGATCGGCGAGCAGAAGCCGGTCTACGCCCTGGAGGGCTCCATCGCGGTCACCGGTTCGCTGGTGCAGTGGATGCGCGACCAGATGGGCCTGATCAACTCCGCCGCCGAGATCGAGACGCTCGCGTCATCGGTCGAGGACAACGGCGGCGCCTACTTCGTGCCGGCCTTCTCCGGTCTGTTCGCCCCGTACTGGCGCTCCGACGCCCGCGGTGTGATCGCCGGACTGACCCGGTACGTCACCAAGGCGCACATCGCGCGCGCCGTCCTGGAGGCCACGGCCTGGCAGACCCGTGAGATCACCGACGCCATGACGAAGGACTCCGGCGTCGAGCTCGCGGCCCTGAAGGTCGACGGCGGCATGACCTCCAACAACCTGCTGATGCAGACCCTCTCGGACTTCCTGGACGCGCCCGTGGTGCGCCCGATGGTCGCCGAGACGACCTGCCTCGGTGCCGCCTACGCCGCCGGTCTCGCCGTCGGCTTCTGGTCCTCGACCGACGAGCTGCGCGCCAACTGGCGGCGGGCCGCCGAATGGACCCCGAACATGGACGCGGGCACCCGCGACCGTGAGTACAAGAGCTGGCTCAAGGCCGTGGAACGGTCGATGGGCTGGCTCGATGAGAGTGGCGAGGAGTAAGACAATGACCACCCTGCAGAGCGTCCCTGCCCTCGGGACGCATCCGGCTGCCGGCCTCAACCCGAGCCGCGCCGAGACCCGGGAGCAGCTTTCCAAGGCGACGTACGACCTCCTGGTGATCGGCGGCGGGATCCTGGGCATCTCCACCGCCTGGCATGCCGCGCAGTCGGGACTGCGGGTGGCCCTGGTGGACGCCGGTGACTTCGCCGGCGCCACCTCCTCCGCCTCCTCCAAGCTGCTCCACGGCGGTCTGCGCTACCTGCAGACCGGCGCGGTGAAGCTGGTGGCGGAGAACCACTTCGAGCGTCGCGCGGTCTCCCGCCAGGTGGCCCCCCACCTGGCGAACCCGCTCACCTTCTACCTGCCGGTGTACAAGGGCGGCCCGCACGGCGCCGCCAAACTGGGCGCGGGCGTCTTCGCGTACAGCGCGCTGTCCGCCTTCGGCGACGGCGTCGGCCACCTGCTGTCGCCGTCGAAGGCCGCGCAGGACGTGCCGGAGCTGCGCACGGACAACCTGAAGGCCGTCGCGGTCTACGGCGACGACCAGATGAACGACTCCCGCATGGCCCTGATGACGGTCCGCGCGGCCGTCGAGGCCGGCGCCGCCGTCCTCAACCACGCCGAGGTCACCGGGCTGCGCTTCACCAAGGGCCGGGTCACGGGCGCGGAGCTGAAGGACCGCATGAGCGGCGACGAGTTCGGCGTCAACGCGCGGCTCGTACTGAACGCCACCGGGCCGTGGGTCGACCACCTGCGCAAGATGGAGAACCCGGACGCGGCGCCCTCCATCCGCCTCTCCAAGGGCGCGCACCTGGTCCTCAAGCGCACCTCCCCCTGGAAGGCCGCGCTGGCGACGCCGATCGACAAGTACCGCATCACCTTCGCCCTCCCCTGGGAGGACATGCTGCTGCTCGGCACCACGGACGAGGAGTTCGAGGGCGACCCGGCGGACGTCGGGGTCACCGAGAAGGACACCGCCCAGATCCTGGACGAGGCCGCCTTCTCCATCCGCGACCAGCAGCTGTCGCGCGACCTGATCACGTACTCCTTCGCGGGTCTGCGGGTGCTGCCGGGCGGCCCCGGCGACACCTCGAAGGCCAAGCGCGAGACGGTCGTCACCGAGGGCCGCGGCGGCATGCTGTCGGTCGCGGGCGGCAAGTGGACCACGTTCCGCCACATCGGCCGTACGGTGATGAAGAAGCTGGAGTCGCTTCCCGGCCACCCGCTGGGCGACGACTACGAGCCCATCTCCGAGCTGCCGAAGAAGCTGCCGCTGCCCGGCATCGCCAACCCGCGCGCCGTCGCCCACCGCCTGCTGGTGGACGGCCCGGCCCCCGGGCCGCGCATGGCCGCCGACACCGCCCGGCACCTGGCGACGCACTACGGTTCGCTCTCCTTCGACATCGCCCGCCTGGCGAACGAGAACCCTGAGCTGGCCGAGCGCGTCCACCCGGACGCCCCGGAGATCTGGGCGCAGGTCGTCTACGCCCGGGACAACGAGTGGGCCGAGACGGCGGACGACGTGCTGCGCCGCCGCACCACGCTGACGATCCGGGGCCTGGCCACGGACGAGGTGCGGGGCAAGGTCGAGGACCTGCTGGGCAAGAAGGCCTGACGGCACATCGGCAACAGGTAAGGGGCGGCCTCTTGGGAGGCCGCCCCTTACGTGTGTCCGGACCGGCGCGCCCCGGTCAACCGCCGGCGAATCGTCACGTCCACGCAATGGAACCCCCTGGGAGGCGTCGGGGCAGGAGGCTACGATCCCGGGAACAGCCGCCGACCTGCCCTGGAGCGACCATGACCCTCCTGACGACCTGGCCGGAGGCCGGGCCCGAGACCGTCGTACGCCGCACTTCGGACCCGGCGCGGATCGCCGCCGCGCTCGCTCCGATAGGCGTGCGCTACGAACAGTGGCCGGTGCGCGAGGACGTGCCGGCCGACGCGGACAGCGACACCGTGTTCGCCGCGTACCGCACGGAGATCGACAAGCTCAACGCCGAAGAGGGCTTCCGGACGGTCGACGTCGTGGCGCTGCGTCCCCCGGCCGAGGGGAGCGACCCCGAGTGGCCGGCGAAGGCGGCCGCCGCCCGGCAGAAGTTCCTGGCCGAGCACACGCACGACGACGATGACGAGGTGCGCTTCTTCGTCGCGGGCGCCGGGATCTTCTACCTCCACGCGGGCGGCGAGGTGCACGCCGTCTACTGCGAGAAGGGCGACCTGCTCGGCGTGCCGCGCGGCACCACGCACTGGTTCGACATGGGCACCTCGCCCGCCTTCACCGCGATCCGCTTCTTCCACGAGGAGGACGGCTGGGTCGGCAACTTCACGGGCGACCCGATCGCCGGCCGCTTCCCCGACTTCGACACGATCCACGCGGAGTACGTCGGGGCAGGCGGGGCCGCCGCGACTGCCGGGAGCGCCGCGTGAGCGTCCGTTTCGACGTGGACGCCGTGGTGCTCGACATCGAGGGCACCACGAGCGCCACCGGTTTCGTGGTGGACGTCCTGTATCCGTACGCGCGTGAGCGCTTCGGGGCGCTGCTCGCCACGCGGGGCGAGGAGCCCGAGGTGGCGCGGGCCGTAGCCCAGGTGCGCGCCGAGATCGGCGAGCCCGACGCCGACGCGGGGCGCGTGGAGAAGGTCCTCGGCGAGTGGATCGACGAGGACCGCAAGGTCACGCCCCTCAAGACGCTCCAGGGCATCTTGTGGGCGGAGGGCTTCGCACGCGGCGAGCTGGTCTCGCACTTCTACCCCGACGTCATCCCGGTACTGCGCCGCTGGCACGCGCAAGGGCTGCGGCTGTACGTCTACTCGTCGGGCTCGGCGGCCGCGCAGCGGGCGTGGTTCGCGCATACGCCGGAGGGCGACCTGCTCGGGCTCGTCAGCGGGCTGTACGACACCGAGAACGCGGGGCCCAAGCAGCAGCCGGACTCCTACCGGGCCATCGCCGCGAGTACCGGCGACTCCCCCGGCCGCCTGCTCTTCCTCTCCGACCGGCCCGGCGAGCTGGACGCGGCGCGGGCCGCGGGCTGGCGGACGGCCGGGGTGCGGCGGGCCGGTGAGCCGTACTTCGCCGCCGGGGTGGGGGACCACCCCGAGACCGCGGCGTTCTCCGAGATCTCCCTTGCCACCAGGAGCAGTTCATGACCGAGACCATCGCCGCCGCCGCTTGGGACCTGGAGGAGGCCGGTGCCGTGCTGGCCGCCGAGGCCGCGCGGTTCGCCTCGTTCGGCTGGATGCGGGGGACGTCGGGGAACCTGTCCCTCGTGCTGTGCCGGGAACCGCTGCGCCTCGCGGTGACCGCCAGCGGGCGGGACAAGGGCGAACTGACGCCGTCCGACGTGGTGTTGACGGACGGGGAAGGCGCGGCGGTCGGCCCGGGCCGGCCCTCCGCCGAGGCGGCTCTGCACGCGCGCGTGGCGCGGCTGACCGGAGCGGGGGCCGTCGTCCACGTCCACACGGTGGCGTCGGTGGTCATGGGGCAGCGCTCACCCGGGGGCATCCCCTTCGAGGGCCTGGAAATGCTGAAGGGGCTCGGGCATCCGACGCACGAGGTCTCGGTGACCCTGCCGGTGATCGCCAACAGCCAGGACATGACGGAGCTGGGCGACCGCCTCGAAGCGGCGCTCACGCCGGGGATGCCGGCCGTGGTCGTGGCCGGGCACGGGATCTACGTGTGGGGCGCGGATCCCCGGGAGGCGCGGCACCGCGCCGAGGTCGTGGAGTGGCTGCTGGAGTTGGCGGCGGCGCGGGGCTGAGCAGCGGCCGGGGGGGTCCCGGCGCCACCCCCTATGGGCGCCCCCTCAGGAGGGCGCCTCCCCAGGTGGGCTCACCCGGGTGGGGCTTACCCCAGGCGGGTGCCCGGGAGGTGGGCGTCCGGCAGGGAGGCGTCCGGCAGCTCCCCCGCCGCCACCTCCCGCACGCCTCGCTCGGTGACCAGTGCCGTCACCAGGGAGCCCGGGGTGACGTCGAAGGCGGGGTTGTGGCCGCGCGAGGCCGCCGGGGCCGTGCGGACACCGGCCCACTCCAACACCTCGTCGCCGTCGCGCAGTTCGATGTGGATGGCGTCGCCCGACGCGGTGGCGAGGTCCACCGTCGTGGTGGGCGCCGCCACCATGAACGGGACGCCCGCGTGCGCGCACGCCAGGGCGATGGCGACGGTGCCGACCTTGTTGGCGGTGTCGCCGTTGGCGGCGATGCGGTCCGCGCCCACGATCGCCGCGTCGACCTCGCCCCGCAGGATCGTGCCGGCCGCGGCCCCGTCCGCTTGGACGTAGTGGGCGATGCCCTCCTGGGCGAGTTCCCAGGCGGTCAGGCGGGCCCCTTGGAGCAGGGGGCGCGTCTCGTCGGCGTAGACCTTCTCCAGGCGTCCCCTGGCGTGCAGCTCCCGGATGACGCCGAGCGCCGTGCCCCAGCCCGCCGTGGCGAGGGCACCGGTGTTGCAGTGGGTGAGGACGCGCAGGGGGCGCTCCGAGGAGGGGGCGACGCGTTCGAGCAGCCAGTCCGCGCCGTGGGCGCCCATGGCGCGGTTGGCCGCCAGGTCCTCGCGGACGACCGCGTCCGCCTCCGTGAGCACGGCGGCGATGCCCTCGTCGACGCGCGCCGCCACCCGGTCCACGCACACCATCAGGTTGACCGCGGTGGGCCTGGCCGCGCGGATCCGGGCGATCTCCGCGTCCAGGCGTGCGCGGTCCCAGCCCTCGCGCCCGGCCTGCGCCATGGCGAGCGCCACTCCGTAGCCGCCCGCCGCGCCGATCGCGGGGGCGCCGCGGACGACCAGGCGCACGATCGCGTCGATCAGCGCGTCGACCGTCGTGACGTCGAGCCGCTCCAGCGCGTGCGGAAGGGCCGTCTGGTCGATCAGGGACAGGGCGGGGGTGCCGTCCTCCGCGGCGGTCCACGTCACGGCCCGCAGGTCCTGGTTGCTCATGGGCTCAACTCCGAGTGAAGAGGGGCGATTTTGGCCGCGTGAGTAGGGGCGCCGTCACCGTACCTGACGTGCGCGAACCACATTCCGAGACGTCCGTGCGACCGCTCGGAGGCCGGTGTTACTCTCACCGCCACCCAGGACGGGTCGGTCCGATCCACGGTGCGAGGAGGCAGCCCATGAACGCGACATTCGCCGCGCCGCGCTGCCCCGCCGTGTCCCGCGGCCGCCGAATGTGCCGCTGTCGCCGCTGTTCCCGCTGAGCGACGCCGCTCACGCCCGCACGACTCTCCCGCTTCTGTGCCCGGGCCGCCCCCGGGCACCTTCACGAAGGCGATCCCCCGTGTCCCTGATGTCCTTGCGTACGCGCAGGTCCCCGAGGCTCACCTCGGCCACCGTCGGTGCCGTCTGCGCCGCGCTCCTCGCCTCGGGCTGCAACGCCGCGGCCGAGGGCGGGGGTTCGCACGAGGGCGGCGGCAAGGCGTTCACGCTCGTGACGCCCGACCCGGTCGCCCAGAACGAGTTCCTGAAGCTGGCCGTCAGCGGTGTGGCGGCGGCGGCGAAGACGCGGGGCGGCTCGCAGAAGGTCTTCCAGAGCAGCGACATCGACTCGCGCCGGCAGAACGTCGCCTCGGCCGTCGACGCCGCGCCCGACGTCGTCGTGCTGGTGGGCTTCGAGTTCGCGGACATCGTCGCACAGCAGGCGAAGGAGCACCCCAAGCAGCAGTTCCTGCTGGTCGACGCGTGCACCGAGAAGGCGTACGAGAACGTCACATGTGCCGTCTTCCGCGAGCACGAGGCGGTGTACCTGGCGGGCGCCGAGGCCGGTCTGCTCACGAAGAGCAAGAAGGTGGGGGCCGTCGACGTGCTCGACACGCCGCAGTTCCGCCGCTACAGCGAGCCGTTCGCGGCGGGCGCGCGGAAGGTCGACCCGAAGGTGTCCGCGCGGACGCTGTTCGTCGGCGGCCAGTCGCCGTTCAACGACGCGGCGCGCGCCAAGGACCAGGGGACGACGCTCGCCTCGGGCGGGGCCGACCAGGTCATGGCCGCCGCGGCGGGCGGCAACACGGGCGTCTTCCAGGCAGCGAGGACCGCCGGCGGCAAGGGCTTCCAGGCGTACGGCGTGGATGCCAACCAGTGCCTGGGCAGCCCCGGTGTCGTCGTCGACAACGTACTGAAGAAGACCGATGTCGCCGTGGAGAAGGGCATCGCCCAGATCCTCGACGGCAAGGGCGGCACCACGGTGTCGTACGGCCTCAAGGAGGGCGGCATGTCGCTGACCGGTCTGGAGCCGGGGCTCGCCGGCTCCAAGTGCCTGATCGCAAAGCCCGCCAACAAGGATGTGCTGCGGCGCGTCGAGGAGCTGCGCGACGACATCGTCGCCGGGAAGCTGACCGTCGATGACCCCGCGGCCTGAGGGCATCACCGCGGGTGCCGGAGCCGCGCCCGCCGTCGAACTGCGGGGCATCACCGTCGAGTTCCCCGGCACGCTCGCCAACGACCGGGTCGACCTGACCGTCCGGCACGGTGAGATCCACGCGCTGATGGGCGAGAACGGCGCGGGCAAGTCCACGCTGATGTCCGTCCTGTACGGCCTGCGGCGGCCGGACGCGGGCCAGGTGCTGCTGGACGGGCGCGAGGTGTCCTTCGCGAGCCCGAGCGAGGCGATCGCGGCCGGGCTCGGGATGGTGCACCAGAGCTTCAAGCTCTTCCCGTCCTTCACGGTCGCCGAGAACGTGGTGTTCGCCGCCGAACCGCGCCGTTTCGGTCTCACCGACCGCGGGGAGGCGCTGCGGCGGGTGGCCGCGCTCGCCGAGGAGCACGGGCTCGCCGTCGACCCGGCGGCGAGGGTCGGGGACCTGCCGGTGGGCGTGCGCCAACGCGTGGAGATCCTCAAACTGCTGTACCGGGGCGCCCGTACGCTCATTCTCGACGAGCCGACCGCCGTGCTGACGCCCGCCGAGGCGGACGCGCTCCTCGGCGTGCTGCGCTCGCTCGCGGACGAGGGCCGCACCGTCCTGCTGGTCACGCACAAGCTGCGCGAGGTCATCGAGGGCAGCGACGCCGTGACCGTGCTGCGCGACGGACGGGTGGCGGCGCGCACGCGGACCGCCGACACCAACGCGGACGCCATCGCGGCGGCCATGACGGGGCGCGCGGTGGACCTCGACCGGACACATCCGCCCGGTGCGCCGGGCGAGGAGGTCCTCGCGGTCACCGACCTGACGGCGGACGGGGTGCGGGGCGTCACGCTCACGGTCCGTGCCGGGGAGATCGTCGGCGTCGCGGGGGTCGCGGGCAACGGCCAGTCGGAGCTGGTCGAGGCCGTCACCGGGCTGCGGCCGGTGACCGGGGGCCGGGTCACGCTCGGCGGGCGGGACCTCACGGACGCGACGGTCGGGGAGCGCCGCGCGGCCGGTCTCGCGTACGTCCCCGAGGACCGCTCGGCGGTGGGCACCGCGCCGGCCGCGACGATCGCGGAGAACCTCGCGATGGGCCATCACCGCGGGCACGGCCCGTTCCGTCCGGCGCGGCTGCGCGAGCACGCGCGGACGCTGGTGGAGCGCTTCGGCATCAAGACGGCGTCGACCGGGCACCCGGCCGGCTCCCTGTCGGGCGGCAATCTGCAAAAGCTCGTCATCGGCCGCGAACTCGCCCACGAGGCACCGTTGTTGATCGTCGAGCAGCCCACCCGGGGCGTGGACATCGGAGCCGTGCAGACGATCCACGACCAGCTGATCGCCCACCGCGACGCGGGCCACGCCCTCCTGCTCGTCTCCGCCGAGCTGAGCGAACTCCGGGGCCTCGCGGACCGGATCCTCGTGATGTACGAGGGCCGCGTCGTCGCACAGTACCCGCGCGCCACGGCGGACGAACGCACGCTCGGTCTCGCGATGGCGGGCGCTTCTGCCGGCGCCGCCGCCCCGCCTTCCAAGGAGGCCCCCTGACATGGCGGTCCGAAGTTCCGCCGGAGCGCGGATACCACGCTCCCCCGCCCTGCACTCCGTCGTGGCCGCCGTGCTCGTCGGGGCGCTCTTCCTCCTCGGGACCGGGGCCGATCCCCTCGGCGCGTACGGGGCCGTCGTCAACGGTGCGCTGGGGCCCGACGGGATCGGGTCGACGCTGACCACCGGGACCAGCGTCCTCGGGCTCGCGGTGGCACTCGCCATCCCCCTGCGGGCGGGGCTGCTGAACCTCGGCGGCGACGGGCAGCTGGTGCTGGGCGGGATCGCCGCCGCGGCCACCGGGCTCTACGTCCCGCTGCCCGCGCCGCTCGCCGTGGCCGCCGCGCTGCTCGCCGGGATGGCGGCGGGCGCCGCCTACGCCGCGCTCGCCGCGATCTGCCAGAACCGCTTCGGCGTACCGCTGTTGGTGAGCAGTCTGCTGCTCGGCTATCCGGCCCAGTCCTTCGCCTCCTACCTCGCGCGTTTCCCGCTCAAGGAGGAGGGCTCAAGCCTGCCGCAGACCAGGCCGTTGCCGGACGGTGTCGCGCTGCCCGCCTTCGGTTCGTCGACGGTCACCGCGGGGCTCGTCGTCGTCGCGCTCGCCGCCGCGGCGTTCGCCGTCGCGGACGCCCGCACCGCCATCGGCTACGAGATCCGCATGACGGGCCTGAACCCGCGCTTCGCCGCGTACGCGGGGATCGACCGGCCGCGCCTCACCCTGCGCCTGATGAGTCTGTCGGGGGCCGTGGCGGGCCTGGTCGGCGCGATCGGCGTGCTCAGTTTCCCCCACCGCTTCATCGACGGCTCGCTGACCGCCGCCGGGCACACCTGGACCGGGCTCACCGCCGCGCTGCTGGCCTCGGCCGCGCCGCTGGGCACGGCGCTCGCCGCGCTGTTCTTCGCCGCGCTCGACGTGGGCGGGCTCGCCATGGAGCGGGCCACCGAGGTGCCGCGCGAGCTGACGCAGGTGCTCCAGGCCGTCGTCATCGTCTTCCTGGCCGCGCGCCTGCGCCTCACGTGGCGGCGCACCGAGAAGTCCGCACGCCTGGAAGGGGACCTGTGATGTCCGTCGACTCCGCGCTGTTCCACTCCGCGCTGCTCGCCCTCACGCCGATCCTGCTCGCCGCGCTCGGTGGCGCGATCTGTGAGCGGGCCGGCGTGTTCAACATCGGCCTCGAAGGCCTGATGCTGATCGGCTGCTTCAGTGCCGTGGCGGGCAGCTGGTTCACCGGCAGCGCGTGGCTCGGTGTCCTGTTCGGTGCCCTCGCGTCCGCCGCGTACGCGATGATCCTCGCCGTGGGCACCATCACCTTGCGCGGCGACGCCGTCGTCCTCGGCGTCGCACTCAACCTCCTCGCCGTCGGCCTGACCGGGTTCCTGCTGCGTACGGTCTTCGGCGTGCAGGGCACCTTCTCCGATCCGGCGCTCGCGGGTCTGGGCGGTGTCAGCCTGCCGGGCCTCGGCGCCGTTCCGTTCGTCGGGCCCGTGCTGTCCGGCCACTCCCCCCTCGTCCACCTGTCCTGGGCGGCCGTGGTCGTCGCGGCCGTGTTCCTCGCCCGGCACCCGTGGGGGCTGCGGCTGCGCGGTGTCGGCGAGGCGCCGGACGCGGCGGCGACGCTCGGCGTGAGCCCGGCGAGGTACCGCTACGCGGCCGTGCTCACCAGCGGTCTCCTGTGCGGCCTCGCCGGCGCCCAACTCGCGCTCGGCAACGTCACGCTCTTCTCGGAGAACATGACGGCGGGGCGCGGCTGGATCGCCGTGGTCGCGGTCATGCTGGGCCGGGCGTTGCCGCTCGGGGTGCTGCTCGCCGCGCTGCTGTTCGGTGTCGCGGAGGCGGTCGGTTTCCGGCTCCAGGGCAACGGCCTGCCGCCGCAGGCGACCGACGCGGCTCCCTACGTGGTGACCCTGGCCGCCCTCTTCCTGTCCACGGCGCGGCGCGGACGGCGTAAGCGTCTTCCCGCCGGCCCCACGTCCCCGGACCCCGGTCCGCCGAACCCCGAGCCCCTGGTAGGAGCCTCTTCATGACGTCCCTCACCGACGCGCTGCCCGTCACCCGTGTCCCCCGGACCGGCCTGCCCGCCCAAGCGGTCGTGGTCGGCGACCCGGGCCGCGCGGCCGCCGTCGCCGATCTGCTGTCCGACGCGAAGGAGGTGTCGTACCACCGCGAGTACCGCGTCTTCACCGGCACCTGGCAGGGCACCGAGGTCGTCGTCGCCTCGCACGGCGTGGGCGCCCCTGGCGCGATCCTCCTCTTCCAGGAGCTGGCCGAGGCGGGGGTCCGCACCTTCCTGCGGCTCGGCACGGCGGGCGCGATCCGCCCCGGCATCCAGGACGGCGACCTGGTCATCGCGGACGCGGCGGTGCGCGACGACGGCGTGACCCAGCAGCTGATCCCCGCCGAGTACCCGGCGTTCTCCGCCCCGGAGGCGGTCATCGCCCTCCAGCGCGCGGCGCGGGCGGCGGGCGCTCCCTATCACCGGGGCGTGGTGTGGACGCGGGCGGCGTTCCAGCCGGGCTTCCTGCCGCTGCCCGGCGAGGCGTACGCGGCCGCGGGGATCGCCGCCATCGAGATGGAGCTCTCCGCCCTGTACGTCTTCGCCTCGACGCACGGCCTGACGGCGGGCGGCGCGCTGGTCGTGGACGGCGCCAACGCCGACGAACTGGTGGACGCGGACGACCCCTTGTCGACCGGCGCCTACGACCCGCACCGCGACGTGGTCGCCGAAGGGGTCGAGCGGGGCGCCCGGATAGCCTTGGACGCGCTGCGCCTGCTGGCCGCGGCCGAGCACTGACACGACCGAGGCGAACGGGAAGAGACACCAGTGACACACCCCACCGACCTGCCCGCCCAGGCCCGCGGCGGCTCCCTCGACCTGCTGGTGCACGGCGCGGACGTGCTGACCGTCGACGACGCGGGCACGGTCGTGCCGGACGGCGCGGTGGCCGTCCGCGCCGGGCGCGTGGTCGAGGTGGGCCCCGCCGCCCGGCTGCGCCGGGCCTACGAGGCCGCCGAGGAGATCGACGCCCGGGGCTGCCTCGTGCTGCCCGGGCTCATCAACACCCATACGCACCTGGCGATGAACCTGATGCGCGGCATCGCCGACGACGTGACCCTCCAGGGCTTCCTCGCCCGGGTGATCCCACGCGAGGCGGCGATCCTGGACCCGGCCACGGTGACGGCCGCGCTCGGCGCCGCGATCGCCGAGTCCGTGCGCGGCGGGGTCACCGCCGCGCTCGACATGTACTGGTTCCACGAGGCGGCCGAGGCCGTGGCGCACGACGCCGGATGGCGACTGCTGACCGGGCCGACGTTCATGGACGTGCCGGGTCCGCCCGACGGCCGCCCCTACGCGGAGCGGCTCGGCTGGGCGAGGGCCGACCTGAAGTCCCGCACCCCCGCGCCGGGCACCCGCCCCGTGGTCTTCGCGCACTCCGCGTACACCCTGGACCCCGGGCAGCTGACGGAGATCGCCGCGCTCGCCCGGGAGTACGGCGCCCTGCTGCACCTGCACGCCGCCGAGAACGCGGGCGAGGTGGCGATGGTCACCGAGCGGTACGGCATGCGCCCGGTGGAACTGCTCGACTCGCTCGGCGTGCTCGGCCCCGACACGCTGCTCGCGCACGCCGTCGACCTGACCGACGCGGAGATCGCGACGCTGGCCCGCACGGGCACGGCCGTCGCGCACTGCCCGGTGTCGAACCTGAAGCTGGGCTGCGGCATCGCGCGCGTCCCCGATCTGCTGGCCGCCGGCGTCACCGTGGGCCTCGGCACGGACGGCGCCGTGAGCTCCAACACACTGGACCTGCTGGGCGCGGTGAACATCGCCGCCCTGGTGCACAAGGCGGGCGGCGACCCCACGGCGGTCGGCGCCGAGCAGGCCGTGCGGATGGCGACGATCGAGTCGGCGCGCGCCCTCGGCCTCGGGGACCAACTGGGTTCGCTGGAGGCGGGCAAGCGGGCGGACCTGATCGTGCTCGACCTGGACCGGCCGCACCTCGCGCCCCGGCACGACCCCTGGTCGACGCTGGCGTACGCCGCCAAGGCCGGTGACGTGCGCGACACCGTCGTCGACGGGCGCGTCCTGATGCGCGGGCGCACCCTGCGTACGCTGGACGAACCGGCTGTCCTGCGCGCCCTGCGGGACGCGGCGACCGACCCCGGAGTGACGAGCACCGCATGACCTCCCCCCACCGCACCCCGCCCGCCCGGACCGAGGCCTTCGAGCCCACCCGCGGCTTCACCGGCCGCGCCCGGGCCGCCGACCGCGATCCGCGCCTGCCCCCGGGCCAGTACGACGCCCGGGACGGCTGGCCCGTGCTGTCCGCCGAGGTGACCCCGCGTCTCGCGGCCGGCGACTGGACCTTCCGCGTCGACGGTCTCGTGGCGGCGCCGCGCACCTGGACCTGGGACGAGGCGCACGCGCTGCCTCCCTCGGAGTACCGCGGCGACATCCACTGCGTGACCAGCTGGTCCAAGTTCGGGGTGCGCTTCGGCGGGGTGAGCCTCGACACGTTCCTCGCCGACGCCGGCCCGCTGCCCGCGGCCACGCACGTCGTCGCGTACTCCCACACCGGCTACACCACCAACCTCCCGCTCGACGACGTGACGGGCGGCAGGGCGTGGATCGTGTGGGAGTACGGGGACGATCCGCTGCCCGCCGAGCACGGCGGCCCGGCCCGGCTGATCGTCCCCCACCGCTACTTCTGGAAGAGCGCCAAGTGGGTCGCGGGGCTGCGCCTGCTCGACCATGACGAGCCGGGCTTCTGGGAACGGAACGGCTACCACCACCGGGGCGACCCGTGGGCCGAGGAGCGCTACGCAGGTGACTGACATCCCCTCCGAAACCTCCGAAACCTCCGAACCCCCCTCCCCCGAACGGCCCTTCGTGCCGCCGACGCGGTTCGCCGTGCCCGGCCGGATCGCCGTCAGCAACCGCGCCGCCGCCCTGTGGCAGCACGCGCTGATCACGGAGATCCGCCGGGAGACCCCGGCCGCCTCGACGTTCCGGCTCAAGGTCCCGGACTGGGCGGGCCATCTCCCCGGCCAGCACCTCATGCTGCGGCTCACGGCACCGGACGGCTATGTCGCCCAACGGCACTACTCGATCGCCTCCGCGCCCGACGGGAGCGGCGAGATCGAGCTGACCCTCGACCACGTGCCCGGCGGTGAGGTGTCCGGGCATCTGCACACCGTGGCCCGCGTCGGCGACACGGTGGAGGTGCGCGGCCCGCTGTCCGGCTTCTTCGCCTGGCCGGGCGACCGGCCCGCGCTGCTGCTCGGGGCGGGCTCGGGTGTGGTGCCGTTGATGTCGATGGTCCGCCACCACCGTCTGCGCGGCCTCGGCCTGCCGCTGCGGCTGATCGTCTCGGCGCGCACGTCCGAGGACCTGATCTACGCCGACGAGTACGCCGACGAGACCACCGTCGTCCTGACCCGTACCGAGGGCCGTCTGCACGCGGGGCACCTGGCGCCCTTCCTCGGTGACGAGGGGCGGCCCGAAGGCGGCTGGGAGGCGTACATCTGCGGCTCCAACGGCTTCGCGGAGCACGCCTCGCGGCTGCTGGTGGAGGCCGGCCAGCCGGTGGACCGGATCCGGATCGAACGCTTCGGCTGAGGCCTGCCGCGCAGGGAGACATAATCGGCACCCACATCGGATGTCCGTTCATTGCTGCCCCCTGAGGCGAGGTCCCCATGGCTGTCACCGACGAGGCCATCGAGAAGATCAAGGGAATGATCGTCTCGGGCGCGCTGCGTCCCGGCGACCGCCTGCCCAAGGAGAGCGAACTCGCCGCCGGCCTCGGCCTGTCCCGCAACTCGCTGCGCGAGGCGGTGCGCGCGCTCTCGCTGATCCGCATCCTCGACGTGCGCCAGGGCGACGGCACGTATGTGACGAGCCTCGACCCGCAACTGCTCCTGGAGGCGCTGAGCTTCGTCGTCGACTTCCACCGCGACGACACGGTCCTGGAGTTCCTCGCGGTGCGCCGCATCCTCGAACCGGCGGCCACCGCGATGGCCTGCGCCCGCATCACCGACGCCGAACTGGACGCGCTGGGCGGGCTGTTGGACGAGCTGGGGGACGCGCCCTCCGTGGCGGAACTGGTCGCCCGCGATCTGGAGTTCCACCGCGGCATCGTCCGCTCGTCCGGGAACTCCGTGCTGTGCTCCCTGCTCGACGGCCTGTCCGGGCCCACCACCCGGGCCCGCGTCTGGCGCGGCCTGACCCAGGAGGACGCGGTCGGCCGCACGCTCCACGAGCACCGCGCGATCCTCGCGGCGCTGCGCGAGCGCGACGCGGAGGCGGCGAGGTCCTGGGCGACGGTGCACGTGGCGAGCGTGGAGCAGTGGCTGCGGTCCGCGCTGTGAGCGCCGTTTCCCGGCGCCGGGGGTGGGCAGTGATCACGCATTCCCCCACGCATGGGGGCTGCGGAGGGCCCCCGCCGACGCCGTAAGGTTGGGGCGTACGCAAGGGAACGTCGGAAGGAGGCCTGGGTGATCGAGCTCGAGGGAGTTCCCGAGCTGGTCGACCCGGTCATGGTGGCCGCGTTCGAGGGCTGGAACGACGCCGGCGACGCCGCCTCCGCCGCGGTCGCGCATCTGGAGAAGGAGTGGAAGGGCGAGGTGTTCGCGGCGCTGGACGCCGAGGACTACTACGACTTCCAGGTCAATCGCCCCACCGTCTGGCTCGACGACGGGGTCCGCAAGATCACCTGGCCGACGACCCGGCTCTCGGTGGTCCGCGTCGGCGGCGACAAGCCGCGGGACCTCGTCCTGGTGCGGGGGATCGAGCCGTCGATGCGCTGGCGGTCGTTCTGCAACGAGATCCTCGGCTTCGCGCACGAGCTGGGCGTCGAACTGGTCGTGATCATGGGCGCGCTGCTCGGTGACACCCCGCACACCCGTCCGGTGCCGGTCAGCGGCGTGACGTCCGACCCGGATCTCGCGCGCACCATGGACCTGGAGGAGACCAAGTACGAGGGCCCGACGGGGATCGTCGGCATTCTCCAGGAGGCGTGCACCCACGCGGGTGTCCCGGCCGTCAGCCTCTGGGCCGCCGTCCCGCACTACGTCTCGCAGCCGCCGAACCCGAAGGCCACGCTCGCGCTCCTCAACCGCCTGGAGGACCTGATCGACCTGCGCATCCCGCTGGGCGAGCTGGCCGAGGACGCGCGCGCCTGGCAGCTGGGCGTGGACCAGCTGGCCGCCGAGGACAGCGAGGTCGCCGAGTACGTCCAGTCGCTGGAGGAGGCGCGGGACACCGCCGATCTGCCGGAGGCGTCGGGCGAGGCCATCGCGCGCGAGTTCGAGCGCTACCTGCGGCGGCGGGACGGGGCCACCGGTCCCGCCGGTTCGCCGCAGCCGGGCGGTCACGCCACGGACGGCGGTGAAGGCGGCGGGTCGTACCTGCGGGACACCTCGGGCGAGCGGACGCGCCCGCCGAAACCGTCCAAGCCGGGACGGCGGGCCGGTCAGGACGCCGAGGCGGCGGCCGACGGGCCGACCGCGCAGGGGCCGGCGCCCGAGGGGACGGCTCCGGACGAGCCAGCCTCGGACGGTTCCGTCAGCGAGGGCAGCGGCGAGGATTCCGGCGGCTCCGACTCCTCCGACACCTCGGACGACTGAGGTCGCTTCCACGCCAATGGGGCGGTTCCCGCACGGGAGCCGCCCCATTCCGGTACCCGCGGCCGACTGGCACGGGTTTCCCGTTTCCAGCAGCCGTTCCAGCAGTTCGGCCAGGCCCAGCAGCAGGTCCCGCAGGCACAGGCACCCGAGATCTCCACGCGGGCGCTCGGGTCGAACGTGGCGACGGCGTTCTGGGACGTCGTGGAGCCCCTGCCCGGCCAGCCGTCGACCCTCGTCGGCCCCGGGCCGCACAACCGTGACGAGGTCCAGGAGGCCTTCGCCTCCGGGCAGCAGGTGATCGGCTACTACGACACCGAGAACCCGTCGTACCTGCCGGCCATCGTGGTCGCCGAGTAACCCCCGAACGCGGCGCCGGGCGGTGTGCTTCCCGCCCGGCGCCGCTGTCGTGCGGCTACGCGCAGGCGAACGCGGCCCCGGCCCAGTCCGCGTGGTCCCCGCTCTTGGAGCCGTTGGTGTCCGTCACCTTCAGCTCCACATGGCGTGCCCCGCGCACGTCGACGTCCACCGGGACGGTCGGCGAGGCGCCCGTCAGCTTCGGTGAGGTCCACAGCACCTCGCCGTCGGCCTCGACCGAGAAGGCCACCTCCCCGTAGCCGTTGATCTCGTCGTCGATGCCCACGTCGGCGGTGAACTTCGAGCAGCGCCCGCCCGGGTAGACCTCGATTCCCGAGTCGGCGTGCGTGCCGATCCCCTTCTCGTACGTCTTGCCCGCGAGGGTCAGCGTGTGACCGTCGCGGGCGCCCGACTCGCCGTTGCTGCGGTCGCGTTCGGCGGGGCCGTAGCCGTTGGTGGATTTCAGCCACACCATGTCGCTCGCCCAGGTGCCCGCGCCGGGTGCCTCGGGCATCACGCCGAGCGCGAACCGCTGGACGGCGGTGCGGTCCTGGCCCGCCGAGCGGTGTCGGACGCTCGCCGTCAGCGGTTGTTCGCCCGGCTTCGCGTCCTTGGCCGGGGTGAGGCCCACCTCGAAGCGGCGCGTGGTGCCCGCCGGGACGCGGTCCGCCCGCGCGGCGGTGACGGTCCACCCCTCGGGCGCGTCGAGGGTGACGTCGACGCCGGTGGCGTCCTTCGTGCCGGCCGTGACGTCGACGGCGACCTTGCCGGGGGTGCCCGCGCCGAGTTCCTGGCCGGCGGGGACGCGCACGGTGGCGGGCGCTCCGGGCACGGCGCCGCCGACGGCGCTCGTGTCGTTAAGGGTCAGTTCGAAGGCGCGGTCGGTGCGCCGGGTCGGCGTCTTGACCCGCACCACACCGCCCCGGTCGTCCCGGTCGTAGAACCAGCCGTGCCCGGCCTTCTCGTACGCCTCCTTCGACGCGAGGCGCGGCAGGGCGCGGCCGTCCAGCCCGACGCGGCTCGGCGCGTCACCGGTGTGCAGCGTGAACGCGTAGGGCCGGGTGCTCTGTTTCCCGGCGAAGTGCCCCTCGCTCGCGCCAATCCGTACGCGCACGTCCCCCGGGCCGGAGCGCGGGGCCCGCACATCCGCGCGCTGGGTGGCGTACTCCCCGGCGCGGTGCCGCCGGGTCACGCCGTCGTCCTCGTACAGCTCGAAGGAGGACCTGCCCTGCGGGTAGATGTCCCAGGCGAGCGGCGAGCGCGCCGTGCGGTCCGCGTAGGAACGGATGCCGCCGGGCCACATCGGCACGCTGGCGCCACCCCTGACGAAGAGCGGCAGGGTGTCCAGGGGCGCGCTGTAGCCGTCGACGGTGGTGGGGCCCCGGTAGGTGCGTCCGCTCCAGTAGTCGGTCCAGGTGCCCTTCGGCAGGTAGATGCCGTCGCGCGTGGTGGTGTCCTTGTACACGGGGGCGACGAGGAGGTCCTCACCGGTCAGGAACTCGTACTTGGCGGCGTCGGTCGCCGCCTTCGGGTCGCCCGGGTACTCCAGGGCCAGCGGCCGCACGGCGCCCACACCGGTCCGTGTCGCCTCGTGGGCGTACGAGTACAGGTAGGGCAGCAGCGACTCGTGCAGCTTCAGGTACCTGCGGTTGATGGAGGTGTACGGCTCTCCGTACCGGAAGGGCTGCTTGTCGCTGGCGGCCCAGCCGTCCATCGTCATCGTGACGGGCAGGAACATCTTCCACTGGAGGTCGCGTACGTACGTCTTGGGGCTGCCGCCGAAGATGCCGTCGACGTCACCGGTGGTGTACGCGAGGCCGGACATGGTGGACCCCGCGTACGTCGGGATCTGCCAGCGGATGTACTCCCAGCTGCCGCTCTGGTCGCCGGACCACTGGACCCCGCAGCGCTGTGCGCCGGACCAGCTCTCGGGAGCCCAGGTGAAGCCGCGGGCGTCGCTGTTGTCCTCGATGCCCTGGTGCGCGTCCTTGCAGCCGTCGAGGGCCTTCTTGTAGCCGTCGCCGACCCAGGCGACGTCCAGCTTGGCGACGCGCTGGCCTGCTTTCACCTGTTCGGCGATCTTGTCGAGGCCGTCCTCGGTCCACAGGCCCATCTTCATCTTGCGCTCGGCGAGGCCCTTGGAGGTCTCGGGGAGGTTCTCGTGGCCGCAGCCGTAGCCGTCGTTGACGAGCATCCAGCCGTTCGGCATGTCGTGCTCGACGTAGCCGTCGGCGACCTTGAGGGCGTCCAGGGTGTGGCGCTCGCCGCGGTTGGCGTTGTGGAGGTAACAGTCCGCGTCGCCGATCTCCAGGCCGTAGACGGGCGGCAGGAAGGGCTTGCCGGTGAGGCTGGTGTACTGCCCGATGACGTCCTTGGCCGCGTCGCTCCCCTTCCCGGCGAAGTAGTACGCGTCGAAGCGCCGCTCCTTCGCCGTGGTGGTCACGGGTTCGGCGAAGTCGTACGTGTTGGGGGCGTAGGTGTTCCGGAAGACTCCGTACCCCGCCGACGAGAGGTAGAAGGGCACGGAGTTGGGGTGCCCGCCGTCGTTCCAGTCGTAGTCGACGCCGACCTCGACCTTCTTGCCGCGGTGCGAGGTGTTGCCGCGGCCGTTCTGCATCCCGGCGCCGTAGAACTGCTCGTCGGCGTCGCGCGCGAGGCTCTGCGTGGTGGTGTCCTTCGTCCAGGTCAGGCCCTTGGACTCGGACCACAGGCGAGTGCCGTCGGCGCGGTACAGGGCGAAGCGCAGCGGCGACTTGTAGGCGCGCAGCGTCACCTCGGAGGTGCTCAGCTCGTAGCGGTCGCCCTTCTCCCGCCACTGGGTGCGCGGCGCCTTCCCCTGGGGCAGGACGATGTCCTTGCCGGTGGGGTCGGTGAACTGTCCGTCGGGGGCGAGTTCGAGCCGGAACGTCCGCGGCGAGACGAAGGTGACGCGGGCCTCGGCGTCGCCCGCCCGCAGGCGGTAGACGCCACCGGCGTGGTCGAAGCCGGTGACGTCCCCGACGGTGGTGGCGGGATCCTCGGCGGCCTGCGCCGGTATGCCGCCGCCGGGCACCGCGAACGCGGCGAGGAGGCCCAGCAGGGCGGCGGCTACCGCCGCTTTGAAGCGCGTGGGAGATCTCATGGCGGAGGTCTAGCGCGCCGCCCCCCGCCAGGGCCATGGACTTTGCCACCCCGCTCCTGGACTTCCGGAACGGCTTCTCCCACAAGGACCCACGCTTCCCACCCGGCGCCGCGAGGAATCCAAGCCCGCCCGGGGGGTCTTCAAGCCCGCCCGGGGGATGGGAATTTCAAGCCCGTCCGGCGATTGAGGACGAGCCCGAAGGGCGACCGACCGAGCTGAAGCAAGACCTACAAGGCCACGCCAAGCAACGCGTCGACGGCCCGCGACACGACCCCCGGCGCCCCCTCGTCCGTACCGCCCTCGGCGCCCTGCCGCGCGGCCCAGCGGTCGACGGCGGCCAGCGCGGCCGGCGCGTCGAGGTCGTCGGCGAGAGCCTCCCGCATCTCCTCGACGACCGTCTCGGCGGGCGGCCCGTCGGGACGGGACACGGCGGCGCGCCAGCGGCCGAGCCGCTCGACGGCCTCCGTCAGGACGGAGTCGGTCCACTCCCAGTCCGCGCGGTAGTGGTGCGCGAGCAGGGCGAGGCGGATCGCCGCGGGGTCGACGCCGTCGCGCCGCAGCTTGGAGACGAAGACGAGATTGCCCTTGGACTTCGACATCTTCGCGCCGTCCAGGGCGACCATCCCGGCGTGCACGTAGGCCTTGGCGAAGGGGTACTCGCCGGTCAACGCCTGGGCGTGCGAGGCGCCCATCTCGTGGTGCGGGAAGGCGAGGTCGGAGCCGCCGCCCTGCACGTCGAAGCCCATGCCCAGGTGGTCCAGGGCGATGGCCACGCACTCGATGTGCCAGCCGGGCCGCCCGCGCCCGAGGGAGGCGCCGTCCCAGCTCGGCTCGCCCTCGCGGGCCGCCATCCACAGCATCGGGTCGAGGGGGTTCTTCTTGCCGGGGCGCTCGGGGTCGCCGCCGCGCTCGGCGGAGAGCAGCTTCATGGCGGCCGCATCCAGCCCGGACACCTCCCCGAAGTGGGGGTCCGACTCGACGGAGAAGTAGGTGTCGCCCTCCAGTTCATAGGCGGCGCCCATGTCCCGCAGGCGTTCGACGAGCGGCACGATGCCGGGTATCGCCTCGACGGCCCCGATGTAGTGGCGCGGCGGCAGGAGCCGCAGCGCGGTCATGTCCTCGCGGAACAGGGCGGTCTCGCCCTCGGCGAGAGCGACCCAGTCCTTGCCGTCGCGGATGGCGCGTTCCAGCAGCGGGTCGTCCACGTCGGTCACGTTCTGGACGTAGTGAACCTGCCGCTTGGTGTCGAGCCACACGCGTTGCACGAGGTCGAACGCGTTGTAGGTCGCCGCGTGACCCATGTGGGTCGCGTCGTACGGGGTGATGCCGCAGACGTAGATACGGGCGACGGGACCGGGGTCGAGGGTGACGAGCTCACCGGTCGCGGTGTCGTGGATCCGGAGGTCGCGGCCCTTGCCAGGAAGGGCGGGGACCTCAGAAGCGGGCCAGGCATGCATGACCTGAGCCTAACCGGACGGGGCGTCCGCATACGAGTGGGGATCATCGAATGCCGGCCGAAGAGGCCATCTCGCGGTCCGCCCGGACCTGTGCGGGGCCCGTCCGCGGCGGCGTACGGCCCTACACCGGCGGCCAGGGAATCGCCGGCCACTCCCCGGACGGCACCGGATGCCGCCCGGACTCCAGCAGGGACCGCACCCGCTCGCGCACCGCTTCGACCTCGACCTTCGTGAGGAGCGCGGCGAGCCGTTCGGCGAGGGCCCCGCCGTCCGCGAGCGCCTCCCGCAGGCCCCGCAGGACCTCGACGGCCTCCTCGGTCAGCGGCTCCCCCGCCCACCCCCACAGCAGCGTCCGCAGCCTGTCCTCGGCGTTGAAGGTGACGCCGTGGTCAATGCCGTAGAGGCGTCCGCCGGCGGCCAGCAGATGGCCGCCCTTGCGGTCGCCGTTGTTGATCACCGCGTCGAGCACCGCGAGCCGCCGCAGCCGGGCGTCGTCCGCGTGCACGAGCAGCGCGGTGCGCTCCTCGTCGACCTGGGCGCGTCCCACCGCCTTCCAGCCGTCCCCGGGCTCGTCGCCGTCGACCAGGGCCAGGAGCGCCTCCTCCCCGGAGGCGTCGATCCACAGCTGGCACATGCCCTCGCCGTACGGGCCGTCCCGCAGCACGGTCGGCGGTACGAGGTCCCAGCCCGTGGCCCGCGACACCTCGTACGCGGCGACCTCGCGCTGCGCGAGCGTGCCGTCGGGGAAGTCCCACAGCGGCTGCTCCCCGGCGACGGGTTTGTAGACGCAGGCGGCCTCCTCGCCCTCGTGCGCGACCGTGCAGTAGAGCACCGCGTTCGAGGCCTCGCGGATCTGCCCGCGCACGGTGAGCTGCCCGTGGGTGAGGAGTGTGCGGGGGTCGGTGGTCACGCTCCCCGCCGGTATCCGTTCTGACGCGGGCACACGTGTCCTTCCGGGTCGAGCGGGAGGCTGCACAGCGGGCACGGCGGGCGGCCCGCGTTCACGACGTCGAGGGCCCGCTTGGCGAAGGCGCGGGCCTGGGCCCCGGTGAGCCGCACGCGCAGCATCGGCGGGCCGTTCTCCTCGTCCTGGAGGAGCTTCTCCTCGGCCTCGGC
Organism: Streptomyces sp. NPDC031466; assembly: GCF_055581265.1. NCBI lineage: Bacteria > Bacillati > Actinomycetota > Actinomycetes > Kitasatosporales > Streptomycetaceae > Streptomyces > Streptomyces sp. NPDC031466. Next base: position 157,001 of record NZ_JBVIJT010000008.1, on the reverse strand, counting down.
GAGGTCGTCCTCGGAGTCGGCGTCCAGCTCGACGAGGGCCTGCGCCTCGACGATCATCCGCTCCTCCTCGCCGTCCCAGGCGAGGGCCATCGTGCCGACGCGGAACTCCTCCTCCACCGGGGAGTCGAGCGGCGCGCTGTCGGTGACCTCGGCGGGCGCGACAGCCGGCACGGCGGCGCTGCCCCCGCTGCGGCGCACGACCTCGTCGAGGAGTTCCTCCATGCGTTCGGCGAGCGCGGCGACCTGGGTCTTCTCCAGGGCGACGCTGGTCACCCGGACGCCGGCCGAGGCCTGGAGGAAGAACGTACGCCGTCCGGGCAGCCCGACCGTTCCCGCGACGAAACGCTCCGGGGGGTCGTAGAGGAACACCTGACGGGACACGTCCTGTCTCCATTGGATCGACTGCAAAGGGGCTGCTTCAACTGTTGGGGCCTGCTTCAGCCCGCTTCACCCTACTGCGCGCGACGATCACGGTGCGCCCGCACCGCCCCCGACCGCGGCCTGGTCGCCCGGCGGTTCCTCCCGGGGGACGAGCGAGGCGAAGTCGCCGGTGTCCCCCAGGCGTACGAGGAAGGGGCGCAGCCGGGTGTAGCGGATGACGGTGACGGAGCAGGGCTCCACGGAGATGCGCTGGAACAGGTCGAGGTGGAGCCCGAGGGCCTCCGCGACGAGGGACTTGATGATGTCCCCGTGCGAGCACATCAGGTACACGGCGTCCTCGCCGTGTTCGCGCTCCACGCGCACGTTCCACTCGCGCACCGCCTCGGCGGCCCGCGTCTGCATGGCCCGCATGGACTCCCCGCCGGGGAAGCGGGCGGCCGACGGGTGCCGCTGGACGACCTCCATCAGCGGCTCGTCGGCCAGCTCGGCGAGCTTGCGGCCCGACCAGTCGCCGTAGTCGCACTCCCCGATGCGGTCCTCGCTGTGCGCCTGGAGGCCGGGGCGGGCGGCGAGCAGCGGAGCGAGGGTCTCCCGGCAGCGCTGCAAGGGGCTCGTGACGACCTCGGCGAGGGGCACGGCGGCCAGCCGGGCGGGCAGCGCGGCGGCCTGTGCGGCACCGCGCTCGTCGAGGGCCACGCCGGGGGTCCACCCGGCGAGCAGTCCCGCTGTGTTGGCGGTGGAGCGTCCGTGCCGGACAAGGATCAGCGTGGGCATACGGTCCACCCTAAGCGCCCGGGGAGTGATACCTACGGGGTGGCTGGGAACACTGCGGAGTGTGATTGTCGACTGTGCCATTTATCGAGAGGGTCGTCGCAGCGAGGGCCCGCATGACTTCTCCGACGCCCTGGACGAGGCGCGGACCATTGACGAGGCCTTCGTCTGGATCGGCCTGCACGAACCGACGGAGGCGGAGTTCGACAAGGTCAGCGAGGAGTTCGGGCTGCATCCGCTGGCCGTGGAGGATGCCCTCAAGGCCCATCAGCGGCCCAAGCTGGAGGTGTACGACGACTCGCTGTTCATGGTCCTCAAGCCGGTCGTGTACGAGCCGAACACCGACACCGTCTCCTCCGGCGAGGTCATGATCTTCGTGGGCGACTCCTTCGTGGTGACCGTCCGCCACGGCGAGGGCGCCCCGCTCGGCACCGTGCGCGACCGCCTGGAAGCCGATCCCGACGTCCTCAAGCACGGGCCGACGTCGGTCCTGTACTCGATCGCCGACGCCTCGGTGGACCACTACCTGGAGGTCGCCGACGAGTTGCAGGAGGACCTGGAGGGCCTGGAGACGGAGGTCTTCTCGCCGGACGGCGGCGGCTCGCGCCACACCGCGTCGCGGATCTACAACTTCAAGCGGCAGATCCTCGAGTTCCGCCGGGCCACCAACCCCTTGTCCCTGCCCTTGGCGCGGCTCTCCGGAGCGGGCCCCTTCGGGCCGCCGGTGCCCTTCGTGGACGAGACGGCGCGGCCCTTCTTCCGGGACGTCAACGACCATCTGACGCGCGTCAACGAATCGGTGGAGGGCCTGGACCGGCTGGTGTCGGACATCCTGTCCGCGCATCTGGCGCAGATGAGCGTCCGGCAGAACGACGACATGCGCAAGATCTCGGCCTGGGCCGCCATGGCGGCGGTCCCGACGATGATCGCCGGGATCTACGGCATGAACTTCGACCACATGCCCGAGCTGCACTGGGAGTGGACCTATCCGGCCGTGATCGTGGTGATGGCCGTCATGGAAGTGGTCCTGTACCGCATGTTCAAGCGGCGGGGCTGGCTGTAGGCCGCCGCGTGCCCGGGTGCCCGCGTGGGGCCGCCTACGCGAACTCGGGCGCGGGCGCGGGGCCGCCCAGGGCGTCGCGCCGCTCGGGCAGCCGCAGGGACACCATCCGCCGCCAGCCGCCGAGCCGCTCGAACGCGTATACGGCGTGGATGCCCGCGGCGAGCACCTTCCGTTTCGTGGGAGGCCAGCGCAGGATGCGCCCCATGTGCTCCATCACGGCGAGGCTCACGTCGCGGTAGACACGGATCTCGGTGTGGGCGCACTCGCGCAGGGTGCGCTGGATGGCGTGGCCGTGGCCGGCGGACGCGAAACGCAGCAGCTCCTCGTGGCAGTACGCCAGGTGGTTGTCCTCGTCGTTCGAGATCATCCGGACGGCGCGGCCGATGTCCGGGTGGTCGGCGAAGTACTTCAGCAACAGCCGCATCTGCTCGGAGGCGCGCTGTTCGGTGACCCTGCTGTGCGCGAGATAGGTCAGGACGTCCTGGACGGTCAGCGGCTCGTCGCCCTTGAGCTTGTCGTGCGCGAGGCCGATGCCGTGCTTCTCCAGCAGCATCGTGTAGTCGGTCTCGTGCGGGACCTCGACGGGTGTCAGACCGCGCTTTTTCAGCAGCGCGCCGAAGAGCCTGCCGTGCTTGTCCTCGTCCGCCCCGTGCCGGGTGATCTTGGGGGCGAGCGCGCGCTCGCCCGCCGGTACGAGAGCGGCGATGCGGCCGTTCTCCCAGCCGCCCTGGGCCTCGCCGCTGGCGGCGATGGAGCAGAAGAGCCGGAACGACTCGTCGTTGTCGAGGATCTCCTCGAAGACACCCTTGGCCGAAAGCATCGCTGGCACCTCCATGCGCCCGTCCGCGGACCGCCGCTGTCCGCGAACCTCCGCAGACACCCACTCAAGTGCGAGGTTCACCCCCGGGCAACAGGGGCGCGGACCGACTGAGCCGAACGGGCGACGGCAAGGGCGGCCCCGAGGCCGTAACCCACCGGCTTCCGGGGCGTTGTTCCCCGTGACGGCCGTGGCGGGGAAGACCCCCCGAGCCCCCACCACGGCCGCGGAAATCCTCCCCCGCGGTTACGCCAGACCGGCGCGCTCCAGCGCCTCCGTACCGGCCCGCAGCGCGGCGATCCGCTCCTCCAGCGTGAAGCCCGCGGGCGACAGCGTGAGCGTGGTGACACCGGCCGCCGCGTACGCCTGCATCCGGTCGGCGATCCGCTCCACGGAGCCGAGCAGCGTCGTCGAGTCGATCAGCTGCCGCGGAATGGCGGCGGCAGCGCCCTCCTTGTCACCGGCCAGGTACTTGTCCTGGATCTCGGCGGCCTCCTTCTCGTATCCCATGCGCCGCGCGAGCTGGTTGTAGAAGTTCTGCTTGCGGCTGCCCATGCCGCCGACGTACAGCGCGGTGTAGGGCCGGAACATGTCCGCGAGGGTGTCGACCTGCTCGTCCCCGCCGACCGCGATCGGCAGCGTCGGGACGACGTCGAAGCCGTCCATGGTCCGGCCGGCCTTCTCGCGCCCGGCCCGCAGGTGCCGCAGGGCGGTCTCCTCCAAATGCTCGGCAGCCGGGAAGATCAGCAGGGCGCCGTCGGCGATCTCGCCGGTCTGCTCCAGGTTCTTCGGGCCGATCGCGGCGATGTACAGCGGGATGTGCTCGCGCTGCGGGTGGACGGTCAGCTTGATGGGTTTGCCGGGGCCGCCGGGCAGCGGCAGCGTCCAGTGCGCGCCCTCGTAGGAGAGCCGCTCGCGGGTCATGGCCTTGCGGACGATCTCGACGTACTCGCGGGTGCGGGCCAGCGGCTTGTCGAACTTCACGCCGTACCAGCCCTCGGAGACCTGCGGGCCGGAGACGCCGAGGCCCAGCCGGAAGCGGCCGCCGGAGAGCGAGTCGAGGGTCGCGGCCGTCATCGCGGTCATCGCGGGCTGCCGCGCCGGGATCTGGAAGATCGCCGACCCGATGTCGATGCGTTCGGTCTGCGCGGCCACCCAGGAGAGCACCGTCGCGGCATCCGAGCCGTAGGCCTCGGCGGCCCAGCAGACCGCGTAGCCGAGCCGGTCGGCCTCCTTGGCGACCGCGAGATTGTCCGCGTCCATCCCGGCGCCCCAGTAGCCGAGGTTGATACCGAGCTGCATGGCCGATCCCCTTACCGCTGTACTCATGAGTAACGTCCCTGTGCCGGGACTGTAGCGCGCGAACGCCTGATCCGTCAGGGGCCCGTGGGGGTGCCGGGTCACCTCCCGGGTGACCCGGTTCTCCACAGGGGCCGGTTTGTCCACAGGCTCGCCCGCCGCCCGGGCGCGGCCAGTAATCTCAGCGCCCATGGAGCAGAGGCATCTCGGCCGGACCGGCCTGCGTGTGTCCCGTATCGGGCTCGGCACCCTCACCTGGGGCCACACCGGGGAGAGCGACGCCGCCGACCTGTTGAAGGCGTTCTGGGAGGCGGGCGGCTCCCTCGTCGACACCGCCGATGTGTACGGCGACGGGGAGTCGGAGTATCTGCTCGGGCGCCTGATAGAGCGGCTCGTGCCCCGGCGCGACCTCGTCATCGCCACCAAGGCGGGCAGCGTGCCCGACCCCGAGCGGCGCTTCGACGGTTCGCGGGGCCATCTGCTCTCCGCGCTCGACGCCTCCCTCGCCCGCCTCGGCACGGACTACGTGGACCTGTGGCAGGTGCACGCGTTCGACCCGGCGACGCCCTTGGACGAGACCCTGCAAGCCCTCGACATCGCGGTCAGCAGCGGCCGGGCCCGCTATGCGGGGGTGTCCAACTTCTGCGGCTGGCAGCTCGCCAAGGCGGCCACCTGGCAGCTGGCGATGCCGGGCTCGCGCACCCGCATCGCCAGTACGCAGATGGAGTACTCCCTGCTGCAGCGCGGCGTGGAGCGCGAGGTGCTGCCCGCGGCCATCGACCTGGGGGTGGGCCTGCTGCCCTCGTCACCGCTGGGCCGGGGCGTGCTCACCGGGAAGTACCGCCACGCCACCCCGGCCGACTCGCGCGGCGGCTCCGACCACATGGCGCCGTTCGTCGCGCCCTACCTGGACGACGCGGCGGGCCACATCGTGGAGGCCCTCGCGACGGCCGCCGACGGGCTCGCGGCGACGCCCCTCCAGGTCGCCCTGGCCTGGGTGCGGGACCGCCCGGGCGTGACCGCGCCGATCGTCGGCGCGCGCAACGCGCAGCAGCTCACGGCCGCGTTGTCAGTGGAGACCCTTAGTCTTCCTGACGAGATCTGCCGGGCGCTCGACGACGTGTCGGCGCCGGTGCACCGCTATCCCGATCACGACTGGAGCACGCTGTGAGTACGGAACCCGCCGCCGCGGAGGAGCCCGAGGCCGAGGCCGCGCCCGAGGCCGAGGCCGCGCCCGAGGCCGAGGCCGCGCCCGAGGCCGAGCGGGACTCCGGGGCCGAGCCCCAGGACGAGACCACGTCCCCGGCTCCCGCAGCCGCCGAGGCCCCCACTGACGGCACGCCCGAAGGGGCCGCGGAGGGCACCGCCGAGGGCGCCCAGCTGTCCGAGACCGAGGCGGAGATCGCCGCGCAGCAGGAGTTGCGGGAGCGCATCGAGCAGCGCAAGGCCGCCAAGGAAGGGCCGATCCAGGCCGGCACCAAGCTGAGCGGGACGGCCGCCGACCTGCTGGCCGCCGTGCGCGCCGTGGAGAGCGGCGAGAAGCCCCTCGCCGGCGCCTTCCGGGAGCCGGAGCCCGCCCGGCGCAGGCCCGCGCCCGCACCCGCCCAAGAACCCGTGCGGCCCCGGCAGCCGGCGGCGGCACCCGCCGAGGAGATCGTCGCCGCGGTCGGCGCCGTGCTCGCCGAAGGAGGGGCCCCCACCGCTCTCGCCGCGCCCACGGCCGCCGCTCTCGGCGAGGGAGCCGCTGAACGACTGCGCTCGGACCCCTGGCAGCTGCTGCGGGTGACGGGGGTGCGGCCCGAGCAGGCCGACGGGTTCGCCAGGGCGCTGCTGGGCCCCGAGTGCGGGCCCGACGACGAGCGCAGGGGCCGGGCGATCACCGGCTGGCTCCTGGAGCAGGCCGCCGTCGCGGGGCACACGGCGCTGGACGTCCCGGCGCTGACCGCCGCGCTGGGGCAGCGGGCGGTGCCGGACCCGGACGCCGCGCTGCAGAGTGCCCTGGCCGAGGGGGACGCCCTGGTCTTCCAGGACGCCCTCGAAGGGGCCGAGGTGCCGGTCCAGCGCTCGGACGACGAGAGCGCGCGGGACGGGGAGGAGGGCGCGGACGGCGAGCAGGAGCGCCCGGTGCGCGTGCTGATCGGCCTCGAGCGGTACGCGATGGCGGAGGAGAGCCTCGCCGACGGACTCGCCCGGATCATCAACTCCCTGCCCAAGGAGGAGGGTCCGGGCCCCGGGGCGGCCGAGTGGGAGACCGCGGCGGCGCAGGCCTCCGGCTCCACGGCCGAGCTGATCCGCGCCACCGCGGGGCACGGCCTCGTGCTGCACTCCGGCGGCGAGGCGGCGCGCGCGGAGCCCGCCGCGCTGGTGACGGCGGCCGCGGCGCTCGGCCTGCGGGTGTGCGCCGCCGCGCACAGCGTCGACGGACGGCGCCGCCTCGTACAGGCGATCGGCGCCGACGAGACGGCCGTGACGGTGGCGGGCCTGCTCTCCGGGGCCGAGGGCCCGGGCCGGGACGCGGACGGCGCCCTCGCGCTGGACCTCCTGGTCGTGCTCGACGCCCCGCAGTTGGACGTGGAGAGCGCGGCGATGCTCGTGGAGTCGCTGGCCGACGGCGCCCGCCTGGTGCTCAGCGGCGACCCGGGCGTGCTGTGGTCGGCGGGCCCCGGGCGGGTCTTCGCCGACCTCGTGGCCGCGCGTTGCTGCCCGCAGATCGTCTCGCGCACCCCTGACCCCGGGCCGCTCGGGGAGCTGACGTCGGGCATCGGCATCGGTGAGCTGAACCAGGTCGAGGCGCCGGGCAAGGAAGTCGTCCTCGTCCCGGTGCGCGACGCCGCCGAGGCGATCCACCGCACGGTGCAGCTGGTCGCGGACTCGGTACCGAGGGCGATCGGCGTGCCGGCCGAGCAGACGCAGGTCGTCACGCCCGGGCACGGCGGCGCGGCCGGCACGCGCGCGCTCAACGCCGCGCTCAAGGAGCGGCTGAACCCCGGCCCCGGCCGCTTCGGCGGCTTCGACCCCGGGGACCGCGTCGCCCACGCGTCGGCGGCGGGCCGCACGACGCTCGGCCGAGTGGTGCGGGCCGACGCGCAGGGGCTGCACCTGGAGTGCGACGGCGCCCCCGTCGTCGTACCCAAGGAGCGGGTGGACAAGGAGGTGCGGCACGGCTGGGCGCTCACCGCGCACCAGGCGGCGGGCCTGCGCTGGCCGGCGGTGGTCGTGGTGCTGCCGGGTGACGCGGGACAGTCGCTGACCCGCCCGTGGGTCTACACGGCGTTCAGCCGTGGCGAGCGGCACCTGTCGGTCGTCCAGGGCGTCGAGCAGGAGCTGCCCCGGGCGGTGGCGGAGCGCCTCTGGAAGGACCGCACGACCCGCCTGCGGACGCTGCTGCGCCCGCAGGTCCCGACGTCGGCCTCCTGAGGACCCGTCATCCGCCCCGGCCGCGACCTCGCCGAGGGCCCGACCCCTCCTGCGTCACTTCTGACCCGCCTCGACGCCCTCACGGCACGGCGAATACGGGCGGCACTGGGCCCTGGCGGGCTCCTGAGGCCGGGGTCGACCTGGCGCCGCGGCAGAGCTCACCGCCCGCACGGGGGCGGGGCACCCGCTCGATCCGCGGGTGGCCCACGCGATCCGGGAGAGCACCCGCGCCGACGCCCACAGCGCCGTCCGCATCGGGGCCGTCGCCGCCGATGCCGGCCTCTCACCGCCTCGGTTGCGCACCCTCGTGCGTACGGCACGAGCCCTCCTCGGCCGCGCGCCCGCCTCCGTCAAAGGGGCGGGCGCGGGCCTCTGAGCTCGGTCCGGGCAGGCCTCAGCGGCCGCCCGCGCCCCGCACGCCGGGGCCCTTCCCGTCGGCCTCGGCACTCTCATCGGCCTCCGCGATCTCATCGACCTCAACGATCTCGATCTCGTCGATCTCATCGAGCGGTACGGCCAGGTCCGGGTCGATGTCGGGGTCCGCGTCGAGGCCGTCGAGTGCCTCGTCGTCCAGTTCGTCGTCGAAGACCGCGCTGACGTCGAAGCGGCACACCACCCGGTGCGGATCAGCCTGTTCGAAGGGGGCCTCCAGCCACTCCCCCGGCTCGGCGGGGGTGTCCGCCGCGGTGACCCACACCGTGGAGTCGCCCTCCTCCAGCCCGAACTCCTTGTGCCGGGAGGCGATCTCGTCCGGCTCGAACTCCCCGAAGAGGACCCCGAGCGCGCCGTGGACCGTGTCGGCCGGCCCCGCGCCCCGCTGCCCCGAGACGTCGGCGTCGGCGACCCGCTGGGCCTGCGCGAGCAGCCGCTGCGGCTCCGCCACCGCGTAGTCGCGGCGGATCAGCACGCTCAGCGCGTTCGCCTCGTCGGGGCCCCGGTAGGGCGGCAGCGCGTCCTCGGTGCCCGGGATCTCGAAGGGCGTGACCTCGTCGTAGCGGTCGTAGAGGAGTTCGTCGTACTCCTCGGCCGCGGCGGCGAGTTCGTTGAAGGCCTCGTACACGGCCGGATCGTCCTCGCCCGACCTGCGTTCGACCGCGGCCAGGTGGCGGTCGAGCGCGGTCTTGACCGCCTCGGCGGCGGCACGTACCTCGGCAGCGGTGGGCTGCGCAGCATCAGACATAGTGCAGACGCTATCCGTACCGGGCCGGTGCCCGCACAATAGATGCGATGCCGGAATACGAATTTGTCGACGTGTACGTCCCGCGCGGGGTCACCCGCAAGGAAGCCACACGTCTGCTCACGGACCACGCAGAGTACGGACACTGGGAGCTGGACCGCCTGAGCCTGCATCCCGACGGGAGCCGCAGAGTGCGGCTGAAACGGCGCATCATCCGCCAGGTGCGGGCCACCTGGTAGGCCGGTGCCGGTCACCTGGCGGGCCGGCTCGGGCCGAGTGAAGGGGATGACGCGGAAACGGAGCGGGCCCCGCGACGGCGGGGCCCGCTCCGTTTCCGGTGTTCTCGGGCTTGGGGTGGCTCAGGCGGACGCCCGCGCCCTGCGGTACAGGACGGTGCCCGCGAGCAGCACGCCCGCGCCCGCCGGCAGTGCGATGCCGATCGGCAGCGAGCTGCCCGTCTCGGCGAGCTGCGAGGCACCCTTGGGGGGCGTGACGACCTGCGTGCCGGGGTGGTTCGGCTTGTCGTGACCGCCCGGGACGTGAGGCTTGCCCGGCTTACCGGGCTCTCCCGGCTTACCCGGCTTGCCCGGCCCCTCCGGCTTGCCGGGGTGTTCCGGCTTGCCCGGCTCCTCCGGCTCGCCCGGCTCCTCGGGCTCCGTCGGCGGCTTCTCGCCGGGCGGCTTGGAGTGGCCGGCTTCGTTGTCGCAGCGGTTGCCGAAGGCCGGGTTGCCGAGGCCGACGACGGTGATGCTGTTGCCGCAGACATTGACCGGGACGTCCACCGGCAGCTGCACGTTGTTGCCGGAACCGACACCGGGCGAGTTGGCGGCGTGCCCCTCGGCCTTAGCCCCGCCGGAGGACTTGTGCGAACCGCCGCCGCCCTTGCCGGAGCCGTTGGTGCAAGAGTTGCCCATCGCGGGGTTCAGGACCCCGACGACGTTCACGGTGTTGCCGCAGACGTTGACCGGAATGTCGACGGGGGCCTGAACCGAGTTGCCCGCCAGCACGCCGGGCGAGTTCGAACTGCCGCCCTGGGCGGTGGAGTCCGCGTGTGCGTAGCCGCCGGTCGCGGCGAGTACGCCGGTCGCGGCCGCCACGGTGATCAGGCCTTTGCGCGTGACCTGTCGCATAGCTGTTCCCTGCCTTTTACCTTCCGAAGTACGCACGGACGTGCTCGCCCGGACGTGGAATATCCGTCGGCCCCGGAGCGCATGGCGTGCACTCCGGGGCCGACGGGCTCAGACCCTCAACGGGTGAGGCACAACGTCACTTGTTGATGCAGGTGTTGCCGAAGGTGGGGTTCAGCAGCCCGATCACGTTGACCGTGTTGCCGCAGATGTTCACCGGCACGTGCACAGGGGCCTGGACAACGTTGCCCGAGAGGACACCGGGAGAGTTCACGGCGGCTCCCTGGGCACCGGCGTCGGCGGCGGCGATGCCCGCGCCCGCGAGCACGAGACCACCAGTGGCAGCCGCAGCAGCGACGACCTTCTTGATCATTATTCCTCCTTGTTGGCAATGCAGTCCCAGCCGCGGACTGCACCACCTGTAACGAGGAGGGGGGTTACGGGGCTACGAGCCGAAGGCTCCTTTCACTCTTCTCAGGCACGTACGTACGTGCTGACGATTATTGGAGAGTCGTCTCAGCACGCAAAATGGTCGTATTGCAGTCAGTTCACGGCGTTGCCGACAGGACGGGCCCGCCCCCTCAGGACGCGTCGATGAACCGGTCGAGCACCCGGACGCCGAACTTGAGGCCGTCCACCGGCACCCGCTCGTCGACGCCGTGGAACATACCGGCGAAGTCCAGCTCCGGCGGCAGCTTCAGCGGCGCGAAGCCGAAGCCGCGGATGCCGAGGTCGTCGAAGGACTTGGCGTCCGTGCCGGCCGAGAGCATGTACGGCACCGCGCGGGCGATCGGGTCCTCGGCGCGCAGGGCGGTCTGCATGGCGTCGACGAGCGCCCCGTCGAAGGTGGTCTCCAGAGCCTTGTCGGCATGCACGTCCTCGCGCTTGACCCGGGGACCGAGAATCCGGTCGAGGTCGGCGAGGAACTCCTCCTCGTAGCCCGGCAGGTAGCGGCCGTCGACATGCGCGGTGGCCTGACCGGGGATCACGTTCACCTTGTAACCGGCGCCGAGCTGGGTGGGGTTCGCGGTGTTCTGGAGCGAGGCGCCGATGAGCTTGGCGATGCCGCCGAGCTTGGCGAGCGTCTCGTCCATGTTCTCCGGGTCGAGCTCGGTGCCGAGCGCGTCGCCCAGCTCGTCGAGGAAGTGCCGCAGCGTCTTGGTGACCCGCACAGGGAACTTGTGCCGACCGAGGCGCCCGACGGCCTCGGACAGCTCGGTGATCGCGTTGTCCCTGTGGATCATCGAGCCGTGCCCCGCGGTGCCGTCCACGGTCAGCTTCATCCAGTGCATGCCCTTCTGGGCCGTCTCGACGAGGTAGAGCCGCAGGTTCTCGTTGACGGTGAAGGAGAAGCCGCCGACCTCGCTGATCGCCTCCGTGCAGCCCTCGAAGAGGTCGGGGTGGTTGTCCACGAGGTACCGGGCGCCGTACGTGCCGCCCGCCTCCTCGTCCGCGAGGAAGGCGAGGACGATGTCGCGCGGGGGCTTGCGGCCGCTGCGCAACCGGTCCCGCACGACCGCGAGGGTCATCGCGTCCATGTCCTTCATGTCGACGGCGCCCCGGCCCCACACGCAGCCGTCCGCGATCTCGCCGGAGAACGGGTGGTGCGTCCAGTCCACGGCGTTGGCCGGCACGACGTCGGTGTGGCCGTGGATGAGCAGCGCGGGCCGCGACGGGTCCTCGCCCTCGATCCTCGCGACCGTCGAGGCCCTGCCGGGGTGGGATTCGAAGATCTTCGGTTCGAGACCGACCTCGGCGAGCTTCTCGGCGACGTACTCGGCGGCCTTGCGCTCCCCCGGGCCCGAGTGGTCGCCGTAGTTGCTCGTATCGATCTGGATGAGTTCCCGGCAGAGGTCGACGACCTCGTCCTCACCGGTGACGGCCTTGCCCGTGCTGGACCCGCTCACGCTGAGCTCCTCCCGCATTCGCTGCTGGTGGTCCCCCTCATCCTCTCTCTCCCGGCCTCCGCGCCCAAGGCCGGGCGGCGCCCGCCATCAGCAGTTCACGCCAGGTGGCGGGGTGATCGAGTACCCCCGGAAGCCTGGTAATGTTCTCTGTGTCGCCGCGGGGAACGCCCCGCGAGGACAGACACCTGGTCCGGGTGGCGGAATGGCAGACGCGCTAGCTTGAGGTGCTAGTGCCCTTTATCGGGCGTGGGGGTTCAAGTCCCCCCTCGGACACCAGCGAGAACCCCAGTTGATCTGGGGTTTTCTGCGTTTCTGGGGTGCGGCGTGACCACCATGTGACCAACAGTTCAGGGAGTTCCCAGGTCAGGCCAGGGACGGCAGGCCGAGCCTGTTGGCTCCGGAGACGGCGAGCTTCCCGGCTCCGTTCTTCCTGCCGTGCCCGTAGCGGGCCATGGTTCAGCCCAGCGAGTGGTGCTCCGCGGTGACACTCCTGTTCACGCGGCGCAGCCGGGCTCGCGTCCGCAGCTGGTGCCGGCGAATCCAGCGCGTGAGCAGAACCGCGCCACGGTCGTCCGCACGGACGCCTACCGTTCGACTGCCAGGCAGGCGCCGGAACTGGTCGTGTTGGGTCCGGCCGGTGTGGCTCATCTCCCGTGCCTCGGGACAGCCTCCCTCATGACGTGCTCCGGGATCTCCACCAGAGCCTCACCTGCGGGCGCGGTGAACGCGTTGGACACGTCCCCCTGGACAACGAATGAACCACTCCGGGTCCGGTAGACGTCGGGGCAATCGTCGTCGTCGCACTCGGGGCCTCCGGTCCGGCCAGTGAGACGGGTCAGTCCTCGCGTGCCATCGGGCCCTCCTTCGTCGCAGGGACGGTCCCTGGTGCCAAGAGGGCGGCAGGGCGGACAAGTCTGCCTGGTCCATGGCACATAGCGGATATGCGCGTTGTCGGGTAGACGATCACGGGCGAAGGAGGGGAGGTACCCGCTTCCGCCCTGGGTGGTCACGCGGCCAACGGATGATCAACAGCGGTCCGAAATGGGTCCTTCTCGCGTGTCAGGGGTTGGGGCTGTGTGACGTCAGTTCCTTGAGGGCCAGGTTCAGGCGCAGGACGTTGACGCGGGGTTCGCCCAGGAAGCCCAGGGTTCGGGGGGTGGTGTTCCGGGTGATCAGGTGCTGGATCCGGGCCACGCTCAGGTGGTTCCTCTCCGCCACGCGGTGGGCCTGGAGGTCGGCGTAGGCCGGGGAGATGTGCGGGTCCAGGCCGGAGCCCGAGGAGGTGACCGCGTCGGCGGGGACGTCGGCGGGGTCGATCTTGTGGGACGCGGTGGAGTTGTCCTTGATGACTGCCGCCTTCGCCTCCTTCACCTGGGCGATCAGCTCCTCGCTGTCGCCCGCGAGGTTGGTGGCGCCGGACAGGAGCAGCTTGTGGTGGGTGTTGACGCTGTTCTCGCCCAGGCCGTTCGACGGGCGCGGTTGGAACCATCGCAGGTCGGGGACCGGAGTCTGCTGGCCGTGCTCGAGCGGCAAATCGTAGCGCTGGCCGATGAGTTCGGAGCCGACGACCTTGCCGTGCGCCTCGATCTCGGAGCCGTTGGCCTTGTCGTGGAGGAGTGCTTGGGCGACGCCGGTGACCGCCAGCGGGTACAGGACGCCGCAGAGCACGGTCAGGACGAGCAGCGCGCGCAGTCCCGCGCCGAGCAGCCGGGCGGTGTTGGTCACGGAGTTGTTCATGGTCGCGTCACCCAATGCCGGGGATGAGGGAGATGAGTACGTCGATGATCTTGATGCCGATGAACGGGGCGACCAGGCCGCCGAGGCCGTAGACGCCGAGGTTGCGGCGGAGCATCCGGTCCGCGCTCATCGGGCGGTAGCGCACGCCCTTCAGGGCCAGCGGCACGAGCGCGACGATGATCAGGGCGTTGAAGACGACCGCCGAGAGGATCGCGGACTCGGGCGAGGACAGGTCCATGACGTTGAGCTTGTCGAGGCTCGGGTACGCCACCGCGAACATGGCCGGGATGATGGCGAAGTACTTCGCCACGTCGTTGGCGATGGAGAAGGTCGTCAGGGCGCCCCGGGTGATCAGGAGCTGCTTGCCGATCTCGACGATCTCGATGAGCTTGGTGGGGTCGGAGTCCAGGTCCACCATGTTCCCGGCCTCCTTGGCGGCCGAGGTGCCGGTGTTCATCGCCACGCCCACGTCGGCCTGGGCGAGCGCGGGGGCGTCGTTGGTGCCGTCGCCCGTCATCGCCACCAGCTTGCCGCCGGCCTGCTCGCGCTTGATCAGTGCCATCTTGTCCTCGGGCGTGGCCTCGGCGAGGAAGTCGTCCACGCCCGCCTCGTCCGCTATCGCCTTGGCGGTCAGCGGGTTGTCGCCGGTGATCATGACCGTTCTGATGCCCATGCGGCGCAGTTCGTCGAAGCGTTCGCGCATGCCCTCCTTGACGACGTCCTTGAGGTGGATCACCCCGAGGACCCGGGCGCCGTCGGCGTCTTCCACGGCCACCAGCAGTGGGGTGCCGCCGGCCTGTGAGATCCGGTCGTTGAGTTCCCGCGCGTCCTCGGCGACCTCTCCGCCGCGCTCCTCGACCCAGGCGATGACCGAGCCGGTCGCGCCCTTGCGGACCTTGCGGCCCGCCACGTCCACGCCCGACATGCGGGTCTGGGCGGTGAACGCCACCCACTGGGCGCCGGTCAGCTCCCCCTGGTGCCGTTCGCGCAGGCCGTACTTCTCCTTGGCGAGTACGACGATGGAGCGGCCCTCGGGTGTCTCGTCGGCCAGCGAGGAGAGCTGGGCGGCGTCGGCCACCTCGGCGGAGGTCGTGCCCTTGACCGGGACGAACTCGGCTGCCTGCCGGTTGCCGAGGGTGATCGTGCCCGTCTTGTCGAGCAGCAGGGTCGACACGTCGCCCGCGGCCTCGACGGCCCGGCCCGACATGGCGAGGACGTTGCGCTGCACCAGGCGGTCCATGCCCGCGATGCCGATCGCGGAGAGCAGGGCGCCGATGGTCGTCGGGATGAGGCAGACGAGCAGTGCCGTCAGGACGATCAGGGACGTCTGGTCGTCGGCCCCGGCGTAGATCGCGAAGGGCTTCAGCGTCACGACTGCCAGCAGGAAGACGATGGTCAGGGACGCCAGGAGGATGTTGAGGGCGATCTCGTTGGGTGTCTTCTGGCGGGCGGCGCCCTCGACCAGGTTGATCACGCGGTCGATGAACGTCTCGCCGGGCTTCGTCGTGATCTTGATGGTGACGCGGTCGGAGAGGACCTTCGTACCGCCCGTGACGGCCGAGCGGTCGCCGCCGGACTCGCGGATGACGGGGGCCGACTCGCCGGTGATCGCGGACTCGTCGACGGAGGCGACGCCCTCGACGACGTCACCGTCGCCGGGGATGATGTCGCCCGCCTCGCAGACCACGAGGTCGCCGACGCGCAGCTCCGTGCCGGGGACGCTCTCCTCGGCGCCGCCGGTCAGGCGGCGCGCGACGGTGCCAGTCTTGGCCTTGCGCAGCGTGTCGGCCTGCGCCTTGCCGCGGCCCTCGGCGACGGCCTCGGCGAGGTTGGCGAAGAGCGTGGTGAGCCAGAGCCAGGCGGTGATCGCCCAGCCGAACCAGTTCCCCGGGTCCAGGGCGGCGAGCACGGTGGTGACCACCGAGCCGATCAGGACGACGAACATGACCGGCGACTTGACCATGGTCCGCGGGTGCAGTTTGCGGACGGCGTCGGGCAGGGACCTCAGCAGCTGGGAGGGGTCGAAGAGGCCCGCGCCGACCTTGTTCTCCTCGGCGGTCCCGGGTCCGGTCGGCACGTCCGGATGGGGGGCGGGTTCGGCGGCCGTCGCACCCCTCTCGGCCGGCGCGGGTGTCCCGGTGGCCTCGTCGTGCTCGTCCGTCTCGTGCTTCTTCGTGTGTGTGTTCATGACGCCAGCCCCTCGGCAAGCGGTCCCAGCGCGAGCGCGGGGAAGTAGGTGAGACCGGTGATGATCAGGATCGTGCCGACCAGCAGCCCCGCGAAGAGCGGTTTCTCCGTGCGCAGGGTGCCGGCCGTCGTCGGGACCGGTTGCTGCCGGGCCAGCGAGCCGGCGAGCGCGAGGACGAACACCATCGGCAGGAAGCGGCCGAGCAGCATGGCGAGACCGAGCGTGGTGTTGAACCAGTTCGTGTCCGCGCTCAGGCCGCCGAAGGCCGAGCCGTTGTTGTTGGCGCCGGACGTGTAGGCGTACAGGATCTCGGAGAAGCCGTGCGGCCCGGAGTTGAGCATCGAGTCCTTGGGCGTGGGCAGCGCCATCGACACGGCCGTGAAGCCGAGCACGAGCGCCGGGGTGATCAGGAGGTAGCAGGCCGCCGACTTGATCTCGCGGGTGCCGATCTTCTTGCCCAGGTACTCGGGTGTGCGGCCGACCATCAGGCCCGCGACGAACACCGCGATGACCGCCATGACGAGCATGCCGTAGAGGCCGGAGCCCACCCCGCCGGGCGCGATCTCGCCGAGCTGCATGCCGAGCATCTCGATGCCGCCGCCGAGACCGGTGTAGGACGAGTGGAAGGAGTTCACCGCGCCCGTGGAGGTGAGCGTGGTGGCCGCCGCGAAGAGCGACGAGCCGCCGATCCCGAAGCGGGTCTCCTTGCCCTCCATGGCCCCGCCCGCCACGTCGAACGCGGGCCCGCCGTGGTGGAACTCCGTCCACATCATCAGCGTGGTGAGGCCGAGCCAGATCGTCGCCATCGTGGCGAGGAGGGCGTACCCCTGCCGGAGCGAGCCGACCATCCTGCCGAACGTGCGGGTCAGCGCGAAGGGGATGACGAGGATCAGGTAGATCTCGAAGAGGTTGGACAGAGGGGTCGGATTCTCGAAGGGGTGGGCGGAGTTGGCGTTGAAGTAGCCGCCGCCGTTCGTGCCCAGCTCCTTGATGACCTCCTGCGAGGCCACCGCGCCGCCGTTCCACTGCCGGCTGCCGCCCATGAACTGGCCGACCTCGTGGATGCCGGAGAAGTTCTGCAGGGCGCCGCAGGCGACCAGGACCAGCGCGCCGATCACCGAGATCGGCAGCAGGATCCGGACGACGCCGCGCACCAGGTCGGCCCAGAAGTTGCCCAGCTCACCGGTGCGGGAGCGTGTCGCGAAGCCGCGTACGAGGGCCACCGCCACGGCGATCCCCACCGCCGCCGAGACGAAGTTCTGCACGGCGAGACCGGCGCTCTGCACGACGTGGCCCATGGCTTGTTCACCGGCGTAGGACTGCCAGTTGGTGTTCGCCACGAAAGAGGCGGCCGTGTTGAAGGCCTGGTCCGGGTCGATGGACCGGAAGCCGAGCGAGCCGGGCAGCGAGCCCTGGAGCCGCTGGAGGAGGTAGAGGAAGAGGACCCCGGCCGCGGAGAAGGCGAGGACGCCGCGCAGGTACGCGGTCCAGCGCATCGGGGAGTCGGGGTCGGCGCCGATGGCTTTGTAGATCCACTTTTCGGCGCGCAGATGCTTCTTCGAGCCGTAGACGCGGGCCATGTGGTCGCCCAGGGGGCGATAGGTCAGGGCGAGCGCCGCTGTGAGAGCGAGCAGCTGGAGCACGCCGGCAAGGACGGGGCTCATATCCGTACTCAGAACCTCTCCGGAAAGACGAGGGCGAGGACGAGATAGCCCAGGAGGGTGACGGCCACGACCAGGCCGACGACGTTCTCGGCGGTCACAGCTTCGTCACCCCCTTGGCGACGAGGGCCACCAGCGCGAAGACCGCGATCGTGGTGGCGACGAAGGCCAGGTCGGCCATCGTGAGCTCCTGAGGAAGTGGACGGATGAGTTGCTGGTGTCGAGAAAAGCTCCCTTCCGGCCGTTTTCGGCCACCGTTGACGCCCTCCATACGGCGTCCGCCTACGTCTTGACGGCTCTCTTACGAGCAGGTCAGACCGGTTACCCGGCCAGCCGGTGACCTGTCGTGGCGTCCACGTGGTCGGGCACCTCGTCGTGGCGGTCCCCGACGGTCGAGGTGCCGCTGGGCTCGAAGAGCAGCAGCCTCGCCCCGTCGGGCGCGTACGGCTTGTGCTCGGTGCCGCGCGGGACGGTGAAGAGCGAGCCCTGCGGGAGGGTGACCCGGCGCTCCCCCGCCGGCTCGCGCAGGTCGATGTGCAGTTCGCCGCCGAGCACGAGGAAGAACTCGTCGGTGTCGTCGTGGACGTGCCAGAGGTGTTCGCCCTGGACCTTCGTCAGGCGGACGTCGTAGTCGTTGACGGTGGTGGCGATGCGGGGGCTCCACAGGGCGTCGAAGGAGGCGAAGGCCTGGTCGAGGGAGATGGCCCCGCTGGTCGCGACGGCGGCTTCGGTGGTCACGGCGGCGGCTTCGGTGGTCACGGCGGCGGCTTCGCTGGTCACGGCGGTTGCGGTGGGTCCGTCGGTCGCGGTGGAGGCGCTGGGTGCGGTGCGTTCATTGGTCATGAGGTGATCTTCCGGTGTGACGTGCCGGCCCCACGAGTGCTAGAAATCGCACATGGCGCAAGAATCCTCTCAAGCAGCAGGGGCAGCGGCGACGGGGACCGTGACCTCGCCGGCCGCCCCCGACCGGCTCCACCGCGTCGTCGTCATCGTCGACGAGAACTCCAACCCCTTCGAACTCGGCTGCGCGACGGAGGTGTTCGGCCTGCGCCGGCCCGAGCTCGGCAGGGAGCTGTACGACTTCGCGCTCTGCTCCCCCGAGCCCGGCACCCTGATGCGGGACGGGTTCTTCACGCTCACCGGGGTCGCCGGGCTCGACGCGACCGAGACGGCGGACACCGTGATCGTGCCGAACCGGCCGGACACCGACGTGCCCCGGCGGCCCGCCGTCCTGGACGCCGTCCGGCGCGCGCACGCGCGGGGCGCCCGGCTGGTGGGGTTCTGCAGCGGGGCCTTCACGCTCGCCGAGGCCGGGGTGCTCGACGGGCGCGGGGCCACCGCGCACTGGCAGTGGGCCGACTCCTTCAGGGAGCGGTTCCCGGCCGTGCGGCTCGAACCGGACGTGCTCTTCGTGGACGAGGGCGACATCCTGACCGCGGCCGGCAGCGCGGCCGCCCTCGACCTGTCCCTGCACATCGTGCGCAAGGACTTCGGCGCCGAGATCGCCAACGCGGTGAGCAGGCGTCTCGTCTTCGCGGCGCACCGCGACGGAGGCCAGCGGCAGTTCGTGGAGCGGCCCGTCCCAAAGGTGCGGGACGAGTCCCTGGCCCCGGTGCTGAGCTGGGCGCAGGAGCGTCTGGACGAGCCGCTCACCGTGGCCGGTCTCGCGGCCCGCGCCGGCCTCAGCCCCGCGACCTTGCACCGCCGCTTCCGGGCCCAGCTCGGCACCACCCCACTGGCCTGGCTCATCACGGAACGCGTCGCGCTGGCCTGCCGGATCATCGAGCGGGGCGAGGAGCGCCTGGACGTCGTCGCGCGGCGCAGCGGTCTTGGCACCGCCGCGAATCTGCGGGCCAGACTGCGCCGCGAGACGGGACTCAGCCCCTCCGACTACCGGCGCAGGTTCGGCCCCGTCGGGCCCTCGGCGGCCGACCGGATCCCGGCCGCCGCCACCGGCCGCACACCGTGAAGACCGGCCTCTCCCCCGCGCCGGGCGCCCCGCGCGCACGCCGGCGCGCCCTGGGCCCTGTCCGTCAGCGTTCGCCCCGCCCGTCGCCGTCGCCCGTCGGCTGGACCTGGCGCCACGGCGCGAACGCGCTCGCCCCGCGCGGCAGCAGGCCCGCCAGCTCGGGGCAGTGCCGCAGCAGGACCGACTTCATGCCGCCCTTGTGGACCCAGTCGATGCCGAGGGGGGTGTAGACCTCGGGGCGGAAGTCGACGGTCAGGAAGCGGTCGCTCTGCAGCCGGCGGGTCGCCATCAGGATGAAGATCCGAAACGCCGTGTCGCTGAAGCCGAAGCCGTGCGGCGGGTTCTCGGCGAACAGTCCGACGACCGTGTCGATCTCGTCGACCGAGCGGTAGACGTCCTTGAGGCGGGCGACCGTACCGGGGTCCTGCGAGAGGTCCTCGAAGCGGCGTACGCGCTGTTTGTGCAGGCCTTCACGGAAGTCGTTGTAGCGGGGCACGCCCCGCCTGCGGGTGCGGACCAGGTCAACGACGGACAGGTCGATGATCTCGCCGTCGCGTTCGAACCGCTGGAGCGCGCGGGGGAAGTTGTGGAGGGTGATGGCGCCGGGGTGGGCGATGCCGAAGGAGTAGAGCGTGTCGGTGAGGCCCGTCTTGCGGATGGCGGACTCGGCGGCGGCGCCCTGGAGGTCGCGGAAGCCGAGCGTCTCCAGGCGCCGGCCGAAGCGGTGCTCGCGCATCTCGAAGTCGTCGGGGATCAGGGGGTGCATGCGGTAGACGGTGACGAACTCCTCCGTCAGGGAGTACGGCGCCCCGTGGTGGTCCGGCGGCGTGGCGGGGATGCCCGTCAGGGAGTGCGCTTCGAGCAGCCACAGGCCGAGCTTGTGGAGCCAGCGGTCGGGCGGGCCGTCCCAGTTGGTGTGCAGGCCGAGGTCGATGGCCTCCGTGGCGAGGATCGCGGGGGTCCACTCCACGGTGTGGATCTTGGCGATGAGGGCGGAGACGACCAGGCGGGCCGTGTGGTAGACGCTCTCCCGGCTCATGGCGGGGTAGGCGCGCCGCAGCGCGTCGCAGACCGCGTTGTGCTCGCGGGCGAAGAGGGTGTGCATGGCACTGAGGCCCGCCCACCAGCTCTCCGCGAAGCCGGTCAGCGGGACGCCGTTCGGACCGAGGGGCAAGTGCCCCTCGTCCAGGCGCAGTTCGGCTCCCCCGTCGGGCTCGCGCAGGAAGGTGGCCGTCCGTTCGTCCTCGCCGTAGACCTCGGAGCCGTCCCACCAGTGGGAGGCGGTGTTGGCGAAGAGGAGCGGCGGGCCGCCGGGCAGGGCGATGCCCTCGTCGTCGGCGAAGCGCATGACGCGTTCGGCGGGCCCGCCGGGGGTGTTGTGCCAGGTGCCGCCGGGCGGCAGCGGCACCTCGACGGTCTGGCCGCCCGGCTTGTGGCGGCGGTGGTTGACCCAGTCGTGGACCTGGAACTGGATCCAGGCGGCGGCCAGCACGTTCAGCGAGGTCGCGGGCAGGAACGTGTCGCGGTACAGGAGTTGGCGGCTGACCGTGACCGGGTTCGGCACGTCGAAGAGGTCGGGGCGGTGGACCGGCCGGAGGTTGCGTCCGAAGGGTGCGCCGACGGCTCCCATGGCGGGGTGGGAGAGGTCGTTGTACGAGCCGTCGTAGGACCGGGCGGTGCGCAGTCGCTCGTCGGGCGGGGCGGGCACCGGCACGGCTCGGGGCGGTGCCTCGTGCGTGCCGGTGTCGAGGAGGTTGTGGCGGCGCAGCGCCTTGCGCAGCAGGACCAGGTTGAGCAGGCTCGCCGAGAGGGGCAGCTCGTGCCAGGGCACCCGGCGGTTCAGGAGTCGGAACGCGGCGCCGGCCGGGGCGCCGAGCAGCTTGTTGCGCAGCGGCTCCTCGGTGACGAAGCGCAGACCGTGGCGGTGTGCCGCGCTCGCTTCGTAGGCGGCCTTGCGGGCCCGGTTGAGGTTGCCGAGAGGGCGGAAGTCGTCGGTGGTGAACCACGGGTTGAAGCCGATCGCCTCGACGCGCTGGGCGGCGGCGCGGGCCCGCGCGGTGTCGAGGTCCTGGCACGGCACGGTGAGCGTGGCGACGGGCAGCGCGGGCGCGAGCGCCTGGGGCCACTCCACGGCACCGTCCTCGACCGGCGTGCGCCGCTCGTCGACGTACCGCTGGACGCACAGGTCGAAGACGATGTCCTGGCGGGCCAGGCGTGTCTCCAGGTCGCGCCGCAGGTGGTCCGGGTCGCGGCGCCCGGGGGCCGGCTTGGTGGCGGGGCCGTGGCCGTGGGGGCGCAGCAGATAGCGGACCGGGCCGGCCGCGCCCCAGAGGATGGCGCTGCGGCTCCAGTACGTCTCGGCCGCGAGGCTGGTGACGGGGCGGCGGACGGCGGAGCGGACGTTGCGGCGCATGCGGGCGGCGGTGGAGGGGCCGAGGGCGAGCGGGAGCTTCACGTACAGCGCCGCCGCCTTGCGGGGCGGGGTCGTCGCGCCGGCCATGGCCTTGGCGAACGCCACGAACTCGCGGGCGTCGCGGGCGTGCGACACGGGGTGGTTGGTGGCGAGCAGGTCGTGGCTCTCCTCGGCGGACACCGCCACGCGCAGGGCGATGCCCCGCAGGTCGGGCGCCCCGTCGGCCTGCCGGACGCCGGCGGCGTTGGAGAGCCGCACGGTCGTCGGGTACTGGGCGCCGGGCCGGGCGAAGCCGCCGCGCAGGTCTTCGGGGAGGTCGTCATGGAAGCGCAGGTGGGCGTTCTCCACGCCGAGGGCGGCCTTGGCGTGGAAGGCGCGTTCCAGGTCGTTGCCCCGGCTCGCGCGCCGGTTCTTCTCCTGGACCGCCATCAGTTCGTGGGCCAGGCGCTCGAAGATGCGGCGTTCCGCTTCGGGGCTGCCGCCCATGTAGCGCTCGTGGGTCGGCTGGGGCTGCGGTGACTGCTGGGGCTGCGGGTGCTGCTCGGGCTGCATGTGCTGCTCAGGCTGCTGGGGCTGCTGGGGCTGCTGGTCTCGCTCAGGCGGCTGGGGCTGCTGGTGCTGTCCGGTGTCGGCCATCGGAGCCTCTTCCATCGCACGGCGTACGGGACTGCGTGAGGGAGGGGGGCAGCCAGACGCTACTGGCGGTGCGGGCGGGCCGCAGCGAGGGTTCCCGCCTATGTGCGCGCCCTCTCCACGGGCACGGCCGGGGGCTCGAACAGGCGGTCGGAGCCGGGTGTCCGGGCCCGTCGCGGCGCTTCGGCGGGGCTCGGCGGACGGTCGCGGTGCGCCCGTACCCACCCCGTGTGAACCTCCGCTGCCCAGCAGTCCCACGCGCACGGGCGCGCCGGTGGCCGGGTCCCGACGGGCGTACGGGCACGGGGTGCGCGCCCGTCGGGCGTGCGCTGTCGCGCCGTCAGTCGATGAACGTGCCGTCGACGTACACCCACGCCCCGTCGAGCCGCTCGAACCGGCTCCGCTCGTGCAGGGCGTCCGGGCGGCCCCCGTCGGTGTAGCGGGCCCGGAAGGTCACGGTGCCGGTGGTGTGGAACGCGGTGCCCTCGGTGGTGTCCTCGATCTCCAGGCCCACCCAGCGCAGCGCCGGGTCGAACTCCACCAGGGGCGGGCGTGTCGCCGGGTGCCAGGTGCGCAGCAGGTAGGGCTCGTCGCGCACCGCGAAGGCGCAGTACCGGGAGCGCATCAGCTCCTCGGGCGTACGGGCCGCGGCCTCGCCCCGGTGCAGCCGGCCGCAGCACTCCTCGTACGGCTCGGGGCGCCCGCAGGGGCAGGACGTGGGGCGGGGCGTGGCGCGTCGGGACATGGCGTCCATTGTCGCCGACCCGGCGGCGCCCCGCGGCGTCAGGGCGCCAGGATGTCCAGCTCCTCCAGCGCGCCGAGGGCGATCTGCCGCGTCAGGGCCTCCGCGCGGGCCGCGTCGCCCTCCCTGACGGCCTCCGCGACCTGGACGTGCAGGGACACGGCGGGCGGGTCGGGGTCCTCGAACATCACCTGGTGGGCGGTGCGACCGGTGAGGACCTCGGCGACGACGTCACCGAGGCGGGCGAACATCTCGTTGCCGCAGGAGTCGAGGATGACCCGGTGGAAGGCGACGTCGTACTTGAGATAGCCCTCCAGCTGGTGGCCGCGCGAGTGGGCGACCATGCCGAGGGCGCACTCGGTCAGCTCCGCGCACTGGGCGGCCGTGGCGTGCCGGGCGGCGAGCCCCGCCGCGACCGGCTCGATCGCGGAGCGCAGCACGGTCAGGGAGCGCAGCTGCCGGGGCCGGTCGGCGCCGGCCAGACGCCAGCGGATGACCTGCGGGTCGTAGACGTTCCACTCCTGGGCGGGCAGGACGGTCACGCCCACGCGGCGCCGGGAGGCGACGAGGTGCATGGACTCCAGGACCCGGACCGCTTCGCGCATCACGGAGCGGGACACCTCGAAGCGCTGGGCCAGCTCGTCCGTGCGCAGGACGCTGCCCGGGGGGTACTCGCCCGCGGTGATGGCGGGCCCGAGGCTTTCCAGTACGCGGGAGTGCAGCCCTCGGGTCTGTGCGGTCATGACGGAAGCCTACGAGGGGACCGACGTGAACAATAAGTCAGACTTTTACGTCACAGGCTCTTGAATTCGTCATACCTAATGGGTTTCAGTGACGTGAACGAACCGACCGATGTCGATGAAGACAGCGAAGGCAGGCAGCGATGAGCACCCCCCACGTCGTCGTGATCATGGGTGTGGCAGGGACCGGCAAGACCACGATCGGCCCCCTGCTCGCGGACCGGCTCGGCGTCCCGTACGCCGAGGGCGACGACTTCCACCCGCCGCAGAACGTGCGGAAGATGTCGTCCGGCACCCCCCTCACCGATGACGACCGGTGGCCCTGGTTGGACGCCATCGGGGCCTGGGCGCACGGGCGGGCGGGGCGCGGCGGGGTGGTCAGCAGCTCGGCGCTCAAGCGGAGTTACCGCGACCGGCTGCGTTCGGTGGCCCCCGGAGTCGTCTTCGTCCACCTCACCGGTGACCGTGAGCTCATCGAGGAGCGGATGAGGCAGCGCAAGGGGCACTTCATGCCCACGGCACTCCTCGATTCGCAGTTCGCCACCTTGCAGCCCCTCGGGGCGGACGAGGCGGGCGTCGCCGTCGATGTCGCCGGGTCCCCGGAGGAGATCGCCGACAGGGCCGTCGACGCCCTGGGCCGGCTCGGCTGAGCGGTCGGCCACCAGTTCCCGCACCCTCGTACAAGGAAAGCACCGTGACCCGTCTCAGCGTCGAGATGTTGGCAGCGGACCCCGTCGAGCCGATCACCTCCGCGGGCCATGCCCAGCTGGGGATCGCCGTCATCGCCGGCATCGCCGTCATCGTCCTGCTCATCACCAAG
Source organism: Streptomyces sp. NPDC031466 (assembly GCF_055581265.1). Lineage (NCBI taxonomy): Bacteria > Bacillati > Actinomycetota > Actinomycetes > Kitasatosporales > Streptomycetaceae > Streptomyces > Streptomyces sp. NPDC031466. The sequence continues at coordinate 132,139 of NZ_JBVIJT010000008.1, read as the reverse complement.
TTCAAGCTGCACGCGTTCCTCGCGCTGACCATCGGGTCACTCGCGCTCGGGGCCTTCGCGCGCGCCCCACTCGACAAGGCCATCGCCAGTTTCACCGCCGGCCTCGGCTCGACCGTGGCGGGCGTGGGGGTGCTCATCGCGCTCGGCGCGATCCTCGGCAAGCTGCTCGCCGACTCCGGGGGCGCGGACCAGATCGTCGACACGATCCTCGCCAAGGCGGGCGGGCGCGCGATGCCCTGGGCGATGGTCCTGATCGCCTCGGTGATCGGTCTGCCGCTCTTCTTCGAGGTCGGCATCGTGCTGCTGATCCCGGTCGTCCTGATGGTCGCCAGGCGCGGCAACTACTCGCTGATGCGGATCGGCATCCCGGCGCTGGCCGGCCTGTCCGTGATGCACGGGCTCATCCCGCCGCACCCGGGCCCGCTCGTCGCCATCGACGCGGTCAAGGCCAACCTCGGTGTCACGCTGGCCCTCGGTGTGCTCGTCGCGATCCCCACGGTGATCATCGCGGGGCCGTTGTTCTCCAAGGTGGCGGCGCGCTGGGTGGACGTGTCCGCCCCCGAGAAGATGATCCCGCAGCGCCCCTCGGAGGACCTGGCGAAGCGTCCGGGCTTCGGCGTCACGGTCGCCACCGTGCTGCTGCCGGTCGTGCTGATGCTGGCCAAGGCGCTGGTGGACATCGTCGTCGACGACCCCGAGGCGACCGTGCAGCGGGTCTTCGACGTCATCGGCTCCCCGCTGGTCGCGCTGCTCGCGGCGGTGATCGTCGGGATGTTCACGCTGGGCCGTGCGGCCGGGTTCGGCAAGGACCGGCTGTCGAGCACCGTCGAGAAGTCGCTCGCCCCGATCGCGGGCGTGCTGATGATCGTGGGCGCGGGCGGCGGCTTCAAGCAGACGCTCATCGACATCGGCGTGGGTCAGATGATCCTCGACTTCTCCAAGGACTGGTCGATCCCCGCGCTGCTGCTCGCCTGGCTGATCGCGGTGGCCATCCGGCTCGCGACGGGTTCGGCGACGGTCGCCACGATCTCGGCGGCGGGCCTGGCGGCGCCGCTGGCGGCGGACATGTCGACCGCGCACACGGCGCTCCTGGTGCTGGCCATCGGGGCGGGCTCGCTGTTCTTCTCGCATGTCAACGACGCGGGGTTCTGGCTGGTCAAGGAGTACTTCGGACTGGACGTCGGCCAGACGGTCAAGACGTGGTCCGTGATGGAGACGATCATCTCCGTGGTGGCGGGGGCGTTGGTCCTGCTGCTGTCCCTCATCATCTAGCGCGCCGTCTCCCGGGGCTTTGCCCCGGACCCGCTCCTCACGCGCCGGAGGGGCTGCATCCCGCAGCCCCTCCCGTCTCCTTCACGCCCCCGGCGACGACGCCTTCTCCAGTTGGAACGCCTCGTTGCCGAGGCCGATCCGGGCGTGCGCCGCGGGGTTCCTGGCGCGCAGGACCGCGCCGTACGCCACGCCGATGACCGCCGCCACGACGATGATGCCGGGCAGTACCCGGCTCAGCGCCGAGTCCGGGCCCGCGCCGACGAGGACGTCGAAGTCCTTGACGGTGTAGCCCGCGATGACGAGCAGGCCCACCGCGGCGAGCGCGGAGGCGGCGATCCGCCAGGCCTGGGCGCGCGCGGCGCCGCGGCGGGCGAAGAAGACGATGACGGCGACGGACGCGGTGGCCATCAGGAGGATCACACCGAGGGCGCCGATGTTGCCGCCCCAGGTGAACAGGTGCAGGACGGGCGCGGTCGGGTCGCCCGCCGCGCCGTCGTCCGCGGCGGCGAAGCCCGCGACGACCACGACCGACACGACGCTCTGGAGCAGCGAGCCGGTGCCGGGCGCGCCGGTCGAGGTGTTGGTGCGGCCGAACGCGGCGGGCAGCAGCCCCTCGCGGCCCATCGCGAAGGCGTAGCGGGCGACCACGTTGTGGAAGCTGAGGACGGCCGCGAACATGCCGGTCACGAACAGCACGTGCAGGACGTCGGTGAAGGCGGCGCCGAGCCGGGACTCGGTGAGGCCGAAGAGCAGGCCCGCGCTCTGCTCCCGGGCCGCGGGGACGATCCCGGAGGGACCCGCCGCGACGGTCAGCGCCCAGGAGCTGAGCGCGAAGAAGACGGCGACGAAGCCGACGGCGAAGAACATCACGCGGGCGACGACGACCTGGGGGCGGCTGGTCTCCTCGGCGTACACGGGGGCCTGTTCGAAGCCGGTGAAGGCCGCGATGCAAAAGCACAGGGACGTGGCGACGCCCGCGCCGGTGAGCGTCTGCGGATCGAAGGCGTGCAGCGACAGGCCCTCCTTGCCCGGGTCCGCGATGGCCGCGACGTCGAAGATGACGACGAGCGCCACCTCGACGACGAGCAGCACGCCGAGCACGCGCGCGTTCAGGTCGATCTTCAGCCAGGCGAGGACGGCGACGAGGGCGACGGTCGCCAGGGCCGGGATCCACCAGGCGACCTCGACCTCGAAGTACGTCCGGAGCAGCCCGGACACCTCGAAGCCGAGCAGGCCGTACAGGCCCGCCTGGAGGGCGCTGTAGGCGACGAGCGCGACCATCGCGGCGCCCGCGCCCGCGGTGCCGCCGAGGCCGCGGGATATGTACGCGTAGAAGGCGCCGGCGTTGTGGACGTGCCGGCTCATCTCGGCGTACCCGAGGCTGAAGAGGGCGAGGACGACGCCGAGGACAAGGAAGAGGAGGGGCTGCCCGACGACGCCCATCACGCCGTACGTGGTGGGCATGACACCGGCGACGACCATCAGCGGGCCGGTCGCGGCGAGCACGGAGAGCAGCAGGCCCGCCGTACCGAGCCGGCCCGCGCGCAGCGCGCGTTCCTGTCCCTTGTACGTGCTGATGCCGCCGCCCGTTCGTTCCTCGACGGATCTGATGCCGCTCGTGCTCGAACTGCCCGTCGCCATGGCGCGGTCGTCCTTTCCGGAGGTGTGGGTTCTCAGGCCGATCCGAGCGCGGTGGCGCGCGCGGCGGTGAACGCTTGGTACGGATCCCGGTCCGGGTAGGCCCAGGGGGCCGGGGTGGCGTGCCGTCCGATGCGGTGGAAGAGCACCGCGGCCTCGGCCGCCCTGCCCTCGCAGGACTTCGCGTGGGCGAGGAAGTTGAGGTCGATGTGGCAGCGCGGGTGGGTGGGCCCGTCCGGGGTCTCCCACTCCAGCCACCAGTCGAAGGCGGCCTTCATGACGCCCCGGGCGCGGCGCCCGGTCCAGTGCCCGCTCGCCACGGGGTCGGCGGGCTCCATGCCAGCGGTGGCGAGGACGCGGTAGCGCTCGGCGTGCGCGACGACGGGCAGGACGGCCAACGGCGAGTCGGCGGGCGCCTGTTCGGCAGTCCAGGAGGCGAAGTCGTAGACCTCGTGCAGCGGGTCCTGGCCCGCGCCGGGCCGCCGCTCGGCGAGCCGGGCGACCATCAGGTGGTGGGCGTGGTGGTGCTCGGGGTGGCGGTGGCGGACCTCGTCGAAGAGACGTACGACGTCCTCCTCGCGGCCCAGCGAGCGTTCGAGCAGGAGCAGCGCGAGCCAGGGCGTCGGGTCGGCGGGGACCTGGGCGGCCACCTCGCGGCACAGGTCGCGCGCCTTGCCCGAACGCTCCTTGCCGCGCAGCGCCTTGTGGACGGCGGCGAAGGCGTGCAGCAGCCGCGCGTCACAGCTCTCGGGCTCCACGAGCCGCCAGTCGCGGGCCCAGGCGGCCGTGGTGGGTTCCTGCCCGAGGACGTCGAAGCGGTGCCCCCTGCGGTCCCAGTCGTCGCCGGTCGCGGCGAGCAGCGCGCGGACCTCGATCCAGCGTCCCTGGGCCAACGCCGCCCGGGCGGCGATGAGTTCGACGTCGTCGAGTGCGGCGTCGAAGGCGTGCGCCGCGGCCCTCTTGCGGGAACGGCCCAGTGGGGGTGGGGGTGGTGACACCGCGGGACTTCCTCCCCGGCGCGGTTCGCTTACGGATGATCACGCACAGCAAACCGGTAGGCACCAGTCCGCGTCAAGGGCAGCCTAACCTTCGTTCCCCGCCAACTCCGCCCACCCTGTGTGGACTTCGCTTCTCACCTGGGGCAACAGCCCTTGGCAAAGAGCTTCTCAACTCGCCGGGTCACTCGATGCATCGGTCTGCCCCGCTCACCGAGCCGCTCAACTCACCGCGCGCGCCGCCGCGCGGCCCGCCGTGCGGCCGGAGAAGAGGCAGCCACCGAGGAAGGTGCCTTCGAGCGAGCGGTAGCCGTGCACTCCCCCGCCGCCGAAGCCGGCGGCCTCCCCGGCCGCGTACACACCGGGCAGCGGTTCGCCGCCCTCGGTCAGGACCCGGGAGGAGAGGTCGGTCTCCAGGCCGCCGAGGGTCTTGCGGGTGAGGATGTTGAGGCGTACGGCGATCAGCGGGCCGGCCTTCGGGTCGAGGACGCGGTGCGGGGCAGCAGCCCGGATGAGGCGGTCGCCGAGGAATTTGCGGGCGCCCCGGATGGCCGTGACCTGGAGGTCCTTGGTGAAGGGGTTGGCGATCTCGCGGTCGCGCGCGGTGAGGGTGCGGCGCAGCGCGGCCTCGTCGATGAGCGGCTCTTTGGTGAGCGCGTTCATGCCGCGCACCAGCGCGCCGAGGTCCTTCTCCACCACGAAGTCGACGCCGTGGTCCATGAAAGCCTTGACGGGGCCCGGCACTTCGGAGCGCGCCCGGTCGATGACGCCGCGCACCGACTTGCCGGTCAGGTCGGGGTTCTGCTCGGAGCCGCTGAGCGTGAACTCCTTGCCGATGATGCGTTGGTTGAGCACGAACCACGTGTAGTCGTACCCGGTGCTCATGATGTGGTGCAGTGTGCCGAGGGTGTCGAAGCCGGGGAAGAGCGGGACGGGCAGGCGCTCGCCGCGCGCGTCCAGCCACAGGGACGAGGGGCCGGGCAGGATGCGGATGCCGTGGCGCTCCCAGATGGGGTTCCAGTTCTCGATGCCCTCGGTGTAGTGCCACATGCGGTCGCGGTTGATGAGGTGCCCCCCGGCGTCCTCGGCGATGCCGAGCATCTTGCCGTCCACGTGCGCGGGCACCCCGGAGATCATCTTCTCGGGCGGGGTGCCGAGCCTTTCGGGCCAGTTGGCGCGGACGAGGTCGTGGTTGCCGCCGATGCCGCCCGAGGTGACGATGACCGCCTGGGCCCGCAGCTCGAAGGTGCCCGTCACCTCGCGGCCGCTGGCCCTGCCGCGCTCGACGCCACAGGGTTCGAGGACCTCGCCGGTGACGGTGTCGACGGCGCCCGCGCTGCGCGTGAGCCCGGTGACGCGGTGGCGGAACCGCAGCTCGACCAGGCCGCGCGCGACCCCGGCGCGCACCCGCCGTACGAAGGGCGCGAGCAGCCCGGGTCCCGTTCCCCAGGTGATGTGGAAGCGCGGCACGGAGTTGCCGTGGCCCTGCGCGTCGTAGCCGCCGCGCTCGGCCCAGCCGACGACCGGGAAGAAGCGTACGCCCTGCCCGTGCAGCCAGGACCGCTTCTCGCCGGCCGCGAAGTCGACGTACGCCTCGGCCCACTTGCGCGGCCAGTGGTCCTCCGGGCGGTCGAAGGCGGCGGTGCCCATCCAGTCCTGGAGGGCCAGCGCGTGCGAGTCCTTGATCCGCAGCCGCCGCTGTTCGGGCGAGTCGACGAAGAAGAGGCCGCCGAAGGACCAGTGCGCCTGGCCGCCGATGGACTGCTCGGGCTCCTGGTCCACGAGGATGACCCGGCGGCCCGCGTCGACCAGTTCCGCGGTCGCCGCGAGACCGGCGAGTCCCGCCCCGATCACGATCACATCTGCGTCGTACGCCATAGGGGTCGTCCTCCTCGACAGGGCCCGCGAAGTTACCGGTGGGTCAGATCCTGGGCAGCCGCGGGGCCGCACGTCAACCGGCCGAGCGGGGCGAGTTGGGGACGTCGGGAGCCGGTGGGGTTGGATGGCCCGTATGACGGCACACAGCGAGCCCCCGCCCGACCCCCGCGACGAGATCCTGACCGTCGTCGACGCCGACGACGAGGTGATCGGTGAGGCCCCGCGCGGCGAGGTGTACGCCCGTGGGCTGCGCCACCGCTGCGTGTTCATCCGGGCGCGCGACGCGGAGGGCCGTGTCTTCGTGCACCGGCGCACCGCGACGAAGCTGGTCTTCCCCTCCCTCCACGACATGTTCGTGGGCGGGGTGGTCGGCGCCGGCGAGTCCTGCGACGACGCCGCGCTGCGCGAGGCGCGGGAGGAGCTGGGGGTCCGCGATCTGCCGCGTCCCACGCCGCTGTTCAAGTTCCTCTTCGACGACGGCGCGGGCAGGTCGTGGTGGGCGTACCTCTACGACGTGCGCTGTGACCTGCCGGTGAATCCGCAGGTCGAAGAGGTGGCCTGGCACGCCTTCCTCACCGAGGACGAGCTGGAGCGGCGGCTGGAGGAGTGGGAGTGGGTGCCGGACGGGCTCGCCGCCCATCACCGGCTGAGGGCCTTCCTCGCGAGCTGATCGCCAGCGCTTATGGTGCGGCCGTGAGCAATTTCCTGTGGAGTCTGAGGCTGTGGTTCGCGCCCGAGCGGGTCCGCGAGGAGGGCGACACCCCCGACTACCGCTTCTCGCTCGCCAACGAACGCACCTTCCTGGCGTGGCTGCGCACCGCGCTCGCGCTGATCGGCGGCGGTTTCGCCGTGGACCAGTTCCTGCCGGACCTGCGCCGGGGCTGGCGGATCGGCCTCGCGCTCGCGCTGCTCGCCGCGGGCGTGCTGTGCTCGCTGCGGGCCGTCGACCACTGGGTGCGGTGCGAGCGGGCCATGCGGCGCGGCGAGGACCTGCCCGCCGGGCGGTTCCCGACGGTACTGAGCCTCGCGGTGGCGCTGGTCGCCCTGGCGATGGTGGTGGTCGTGCTCTTCGGGTGGGAGGGGTGAGCGGCCGGGAGCCGGTGTCGGCGCGTGATCCCGGGCTCCAGCCGGAGCGCACCCGGCTCGCGTGGCGGCGTACGACGTTGTCCTGCACGGTCGCGGCGGTCCTGGCCGCCCGCGCGGTCCTCCAGCAGGGCCACAGCCCCACCGGCGTCCTGGCCGGCGCCCTGTGCCTGCTGCTCTGGCTCGGCTTCCTGGTGGTCGCGCACCGCAGGATGCTCGCGCTGAGCGCCCCCAGGCCCCGGCCGCTCGGCCTGCGCGGGGCCCGGGCGGCGGCCCTGTGCACGCTCGCGCTCGCCGTGTGCGCGGCGGCCCTGGTGCTCTGACCGGCGTCCGCTGGCCCGGCCGCCCTGAGCCCCGGTAGCCCGGAGCCCAGGCCGGAGAACCTCAGTCGCCCGGGCCCACCCGTACGACGATCTTGCCGCGGGTGCGGCCCTGTTCGCTCAGGCGGTGGGCGTCGGCCGCCTCTTCCAGGGGGAACGCCTTGTCGACGTGGACCGTCACCACGCCCTGCTCCGCCAGCTCCGTCAGGCGGCCCAGATCGGCCGCGTCGGGACGCACGAAGCAGTAGCGGCCGCCGAGGCCGATGACCGCGCCGTCCGCGATGGACGCCAGTCGCCCGCCGGGGGCGAGGAGTTCGGCGGACGCCTTGAGCGTGTCGCCGCCGATGGTGTCGAAGACCGCGTCGACGCCCTTCGGGGCGAGGCCGCGGACCCGGTCCGCGAGCCCGTCGCCGTAGGTCACCGGCTCCGCGCCCAGCTCGCGCAGATAGTCGTGGTTGCGTTCGCTGGCCGTGCCGATGACCCGGGCGCCGACGTGCGAGGCGAGCTGTACGGCAAGCGAGCCGACGCCGCCGGCCGCCGCGTGCACGAGGACGGTGTCGCCGTCCTTGACGTCCAGCGCGTCGGTGAGCACCTGATAGGCGGTGAGCCCGGCGAGCGGCAGGCCCGCCGCCTCCTCGAAGGTGAGATTGCGCGGCTTGCGGGCGAGGGTGCGCACGGGGGCGGCGACGTACTCGGCGAAAGTGCCGCGGGAGAGGAAGTCCTCGCGCACGTAGCCGATCACCTCGTCGCCGACGGCGAACTCCGGGACGGCGGCGCCCGGCCGGACCACCACCCCGGACACGTCCCAGCCGGGGATCACGGGGAAGACGGCGTCCAGCGCGCCGTCGAGGTGGCCCTGGCGGCACTTCCAGTCGACGGGGTTCACGGCCGCGGCCCGCACCTTCACCAGGACGGAGTCGGGGCCCAGCTTGGGGTCGGGCACCTCGATGTACTCCAGGACTTCGGGCCCGCCGTAGTTGCGGTAGCTGATCGCCTTCATGGGTTCGCCTTCGTGGGGTCGCTTTCAAGGGACACCCGCACGGGTCACCTGCGCGGAGGTCAGGGAAACATCGACCAGACTGACATACCCCGATAAACGGGGCATAGGCGGCTAGCCTGAGAGGGTCAGCCCTCCCGTGAGCCACAGAAGGTGCGCGTCATGACCACGCTCCACCACGAACACCCGGTGCACGACCACATCCACGGCCCGGCCTGCGGCCACCCCGAGGTGCCGCACGGCGACCACGTCGACTACGCGCACGACGGACACCTGCACCGGCGCCACACCGACCACTACGACGAGTGCGAGCCGGCCGGCCACGTCGCCCACCGGGACCACGAGCACCGGCACGGGGACGGCTGCGGCCACGCCTCCGTGCTGCACGGCGATCACGTCGACTACCTGCACGACGGGCACCGGCACGCGGCCCACGAGGGCCACTGGGACGATCACTGACCCACCGTCGGCGTCCGGTGACCGGCGCCCCGCCACGGGTCGGCACCGTGCGCCGGGGCGTCTGACGCTCTGGACGGCATACCGACTGGTCGGCATCATGGGGTGGCACGCCACCACCACGCCGATCAGGAGCGAAGATGAGCGCAGACCACCCGCCGGGCCTCGACCTCGACCAGTTGCGTGCCCACCTCGACCGGGAGCGGCCGGGCCTGGTCGGCGGCCCGCTCACCGCCCGGCTGATCGAGGGCGGCAGGTCCAATCTCACGTACGCCGTGACGGACGGCGCCGAGCGCTGGGTCGTACGGCGGCCGCCGCTCGGTCATGTGCTGGCCACCGCGCACGACATGAAGCGCGAGCACCGGGTGATCGAGGCCCTGCACCCGACGGAGGTGCCGGTGCCCGCGCCGGTCCTGCTCTGCGCGGACGAGAGCGTCCTCGGGGCGCCGTTCTACGTCATGGAGCACGTGGACGGGACGCCGTACCGCACCGCCGAGGAGCTGGCGCCGCTCGGCCCCGAGCGCACCCGCGCCGCCGTGCTCGGCCTCGTCGACACCCTCGTCGATCTGCACGCCGTGGACCCCGAGACGGTCGGCCTCGGCGACTTCGGGCGGCCCGAGGGGTTCCTGGACCGGCAGCTGCGCCGCTGGGGCAAGCAGCTCGACGCCTCCCGCAACCGCGACCTGCCCGGCGTCGACGAGCTGCACGCGGCGCTCGGACGCGCCCTGCCCGCCTCGCCCCCGGCGACGGTCGTGCACGGCGACTACCGCCTGGACAACGTCCTGATCGGCCCGGACGACCGGATCCGGGCCGTCCTCGACTGGGAGATGTCCACCCTCGGCGATCCGCTCACCGACCTCGGCCTGCTGGTGATGTACAGCGCGAGGCTGGAGGTGCCCGACTCCCCCGTCAGCACCACGGCGGGCGCGCCCGGCCACCCGGACCCCGCCGAGCTGATCGAGCGGTACGCCGCGCGCTCGGGGCGCGACGTCTCCGCGATCTCCTGGTACACGGCCTTCGCGTGGTTCAAGCTCGCCGTGATCCTGGAGGGCATCCACTACCGCTACACGCTCGGCCGGACGGTCGGCGCGGGCTTCGACCGGATCGGCGAACTGGTGCCCGTCTTCATCGACCACGGGCTCGCCACCCTCCAGGAAGGCTGACCGGACCATGGACTTCGCATTCGACGCCCGCACCGAAGAGCTGCGCGCGAAGCTGCTCGCCTTCATGGACGAGCACGTGTATCCGGCCGAGGCCGTCGCCGAGGAGCAGCGCGCGACGCTCGCCTCGCCGTGGGACACGCCCGCCGTCGTGGAGGAGTTGAAGGCCGAGGCCCGCAGGCAGGGCCTGTGGAACCTGTTCCTGCCCGACGCGGAACACGGCGCCGGGCTCACCAATCTCCAGTACGCGCCGCTCGCCGAGATCACCGGCCGGTCCCCGCAGTTGGCGCCCACCGCGCTGAACTGCGCGGCCCCCGACACCGGCAACATGGAGGTGCTCGCGCAGTTCGGCACCGAGGAGCACAAGAAGCGCTGGCTCGGGCCGCTGCTGGCCGGTGAGATCCGCTCGGCGTTCGCGATGACCGAGCCGGAGGTGGCCTCCTCCGACGCCACGAACATCACCACGCTCATCGAGCGGGACGGCGACGACTACGTCATCACGGGCCGCAAGTGGTACATCTCCGGGGCGATGAACCCCCACTGCCAGGTCTTCATCGTGATGGGCAAGACCGACCCGGACGGCGCCGACATCCGCCGCCAGCAGTCGATGGTCCTGGTCCCGCGCGACGCCCCGGGCCTCGAAGTGCGGCGCGCCATGCGGGTGTACGGGTACGAGGACCACTACCACGGCGGTCACGCGGAGGTCGTCTTCGACCGGGTGCGCGTCCCCGTCTCGCACCTGATCGGCGAGGAGGGCGGCGGCTTCGCCATCGCCCAGGCCCGGCTCGGCCCCGGCCGCATCCACCACTGCATGCGCCTGATCGGCATGGCCGAGCGGGCCATCGAGCTGATGTGCCGGCGCGCGGCGACGCGGACGGCCTTCGGCAAGCCGCTGGCCCAGCAGGGCGTCGTACAGGAGTGGATCGCGGACGCGCGGGTCGCGGTCGAGCAGTTGCGGCTGCTCGTCCTGAAGACGGCCTGGCTGATGGACACGGTCGGCAACAAGGGCGCGCACACGGAGATCCAGGCCATCAAGATCGCGACGCCCCGGGCCGTGGTGGACATCCTCGACCGGGCCGTGCAGGTGCACGGGGCGGGCGGGGTCGGTCAGGACTTCCCGCTGGCGGAGCTGTGGGCCGCCGCGCGGACGCTGCGCCTGGCCGACGGGCCCGACGAGGTGCACCAGCGCTCGCTCGCCCGGCGAGAGCTCAAGCGGCACCTCTGACGCCGGGTCCTCAGGGCCGCAGCGCCCGCAGCAGGAGGTCCGCCAGGTGGTCGGCCACCTGCCGCGGGCTCAGGGGGCCCTCGGGGCGGTACCAGGTGGACAGGTGGTGGACGGAGCCGAAGTGGTAGTCCACCACCAGGTCCGCCGGGGTCGCCGTGGAGAAGACGCCGCTGTCCTGGCCCTCCTCGATCAGGGCCCGGAAGCGCTCGTGGTAGCGGCGCCGCTCGGCGCGCACCTGCTTGTTCTTCTCGGGGCCGAGGTGGTGCATGGAGCGGAAGAAGATCGAGGCGTCGTCGAGGTTGTCGATCGTCGTGACGACGACGTCCGCGGCGGCGTCGCGGACCCGCCGCTCGACGGGGGCGTCCGCGTCCGCGATGGCGTCCAGGCGCTCCTGCTGGACGCGGAGCATGCGGGCGTAGACCTCGTGCAGCAGGTCGTCCTTGGAGCCGAAGTAGTGGTAGAGCGCGCCCTTGGTGACGCCGGCCGCCTCCACGATCTCCTGCACCGAGGTGCGGTCGTAGCCCTGGTCGGCGAAGAGCCGGGTGGCGGCGGCCAGCAGCCGCTGCGGGACGGGCGTGCCGTCACCGTCCGTTGTCCTGGCCACTGCCGCCACCTGCCTTTCGTGTCACTGACTGTCCTGTGCGCGGTCACGCAGTTCCCGCCGGAGGATCTTCCCACTTGTGGTCTTCGGCAGTTCCGTCAGGATCTCTACCTCGCGCGGGTATTTGTACGCGGCGAGCCGCTGGGCGCAGTACGCGCTCAGCTCCGCGGCGCCGATCCCGCTGCCGGGGCGCAGGCTGACGTACGCCTTGACGCTCTCCCCCCGGTAGCTGTCGGGCACCCCGACGACGGCCGCCTCGCGCACGGCCGGGTGCGTGTACAGGACGTCCTCGACCTCGCGGGGCCACACCTTGAAGCCGGAGGCGTTGATCATGTCCTTCTTGCGGTCGACGACGTAGAGCCAGCCGGCCGGGTCCATGAAGCCGATGTCGCCGGTGCGCAGTTCGCCGTCGGGGAAGGTGGCGGCGGTCGCCTCGGGCAGCTTCCAGTAGCCCGGCACCACCTGGGGTCCGCGTACGACGATCTCGCCGTGTTCCCCAAAAGGGACCTCCTGGCCCAGTTCGTCCAGGACGCGTACGACCGTCTCGGGTCCCGGGACGCCGACGGCGAGGGTGCCCGAGACCGGGTCGACGGGCGCCTCCTGTCCCGGCGGCACGGAGGCACAGGGCGCGGTGCACTCGGTGAGGCCGTAGCCGTTGTGGAGGTAGGGCCCAAAAGCCGTGCGGAACTTCTCCACGAGGGCCGGGGGCAGCGGCGCGCCGCCCGAGGAGATCAGCGTGAAGGAGTCGAAGTGGGCGCGGGTCGCCGCGGGGTGGGCGGCGAGCGCCATGAAGGCCGTGGACGGGCCGACCGTGTAGGCGGGGCGGTGCTCGGCGAAGGCGTCGAGCACCGCCCCGGCCTCGAAGCGGTAGGTGAGCGCGAGGGTGCCCGCGTTGGTGACGCAGCCCGCGAGCTGCACGACCATGCCGGTGATGTGGAAGAGCGGCGCGAGCGCGAAGTAGCAGGCGCCTTCCGGGATGCCGGAGCCCGCGCGCTGGCGTGCCGCGTTGTAGGTGATGTTGCCGTGGGTGTTCATGGCGCCCTTGGGGGTGCCGCTGGTGCCGGACGTGTAGCTGATGAGGGCCACGTCGTGGGGGCCGGGCTCGCGGTCGGCGGGGGCGGGGTGGCCCTGGCGGGCGACCGCCACCAGGTCGTCGGCGTCGGCGGCCACGGGCAGCCGCTCGAAGTCGAGGACGCGCGGGTCGTTCCTGCTCTGGAGGTCCAGTTCGCAGGCGGTGAGCACGATGCGCACCGGCGAGTTCGCCGCCGTGTCGCGCAGATACGTCTCCCAGGCCCGGTCCGCGCAGATCAGCGCGGTCACCTCCGCGTCGGCGAGGACGTGGGCGACCTCCGCCGACTTGTACATGGGGTTGACGGGCACCACCGTCGCGCCGGCCTTCCAGGCGCCGAGGAGCGCGAGGACGAAGTGCGGGGTGTTCTGGAGCAGGATCGCCACGCGGTCGCCGCGGGCGAGACCGCGCGCCGCCAGGTGTCCGGCGACGGAGTCGCTGAGGGCGTCGGTCTCGCGGTAGCTCAGGCGGCCGTCGAAGTAGGCGAGAGCGGTGTGTTCGGGGCTCCTCGCGACGGCGGCGCGGAAGGCGTGCACCATGGAGGCGGCCGGGGCGACCGGGCCGCGCTGGGCGTCGTTGAGACGGGCGAGCCAGGGCTTGGCGGCGTAGATCGAGCCGTTCGGGAAGGGCGGGGACGTGCTCACGCCTGGGTCGCCTCCCACTTCTGCTGGAGGTGGTTCATGCCGGTCAGCCACTTGTCGGGGGTGGCGGTGCGGGCCTCGTAGTACGCGGCGACCTCGGGGTGCGGGAGGATCAGGAAGCGGTCCTCGGCCATGCCCGCGAAGAGCGCGGCGGCGACGTCCTCCGGTTCGATGGCGGTGGGGGTGAGCACGAGGTCGCCCGCGGTGCCGGTGGCGGCGAGCATGTCGGTGCGCACGCCCTGCGGGCAGATCGCGTGGACCTTGAGGCCGCGGTGGCGGTAGGTGAGCGAGAGCCACTCCGCGAAGGCGTACGCCCCGTGCTTGGTGACGCTGTAGGGGGCGGCGCCGATCATGGTGAGCAGGCCGGCCGCGGAGACGGTGGAGACGAAGCGGCCGGTGCCGCGTGCCAGCCAGCCGGGCAGCAGGGCGTGCGCCGCCCGTACGTGCGCCATGACGTTGACGTCCCAGGCCGCCGCCCAGACCTCCTCGGGAGCGGCCTCGCTACCGCCGGAGCCGAGCCCGGCGTTGGCGCAGTACACGTCGACCGTGCCGCCGAGCGCCTCGACGGCCTGCTCCACGACGACCGAGGCGTCCCCGGGGACGGCGGTGCCGCCCACCTCGTCGGCGACGGCCCGCGCCTTGCCGCCGTCCAGGTCGTTGACGACGACGCGTGCTCCCTCGGCGGCGAAGCGCCGGGCGAGCGCGGCTCCGATGCCGCCCCCGGCGCCGGTGACGACAACTCCCTTGTCCCGCAGGGTCTCCACGACCGGTCTCCTTCGGCATCGGGCCGGCCACGCTCGCGCGGCCTGTCTGTGGCAGCAGACTAACCAGTCGGTATGTGGTGAGGGAAGAGGGCCGGGCCGAGGGTGGACCGGGGATGGGGTCCCTCGTCCGGGGCCATGGGTCTCACGCTCCGAGACGGAAGCGTCCCAGGTATTGACTGCCCCCTACATCCACCAAGAGAGTGCCGCTCGTGCACAGCGAAGCGACAGCGAACCAGCGGCAGCCGATCCCCCGGGCGCAGGGGGACGACGACCAAGACCGCGAACGCGTGGTGGGCGGGGAGGACGGGGAGGGCACCCCGGAGAGGCTGCGCCGGGTGGCCGTGGCCTCGTTCATCGGGACGGCCATCGAGTTCTACGACTTCTACATCTACGGCACGGCGGCCGCCCTCGTCCTCAACGAGGCGTTCTTCCCCACCCTGGACCCGGTCAACGCCACGCTCGCCTCGTTCTCCACCTACGCGGTGGCGTTCGCGGCGCGGCCCATCGGATCGGTGGTCTTCGGGCACTTCGGCGACCGGGTGGGCCGCAAGTCCGTGCTGGTGGCCTCGCTGCTCCTGATGGGCCTGTCCACCGCCCTGGTCGGCCTCCTGCCCGGCTACGGCACGTGGGGCGTCTGGGCCCCGCTGCTGCTCATCCTGCTCCGCTTCCTCCAGGGCATCGGCCTCGGCGGCGAGTGGGGCGGGGCGGCGCTGCTCGCGGTGGAGCACGCGCCGCGCGGGAAGCGGGGCCTGTACGCCGCCTTCCCGCAACTCGGGCCGTCCGTCGGCTTCTTCGCGGCGACCGGCGTCTTCTGGCTGCTGTCGGCCGCCCTGTCCGACGAGGCGTTTCGCGGCTGGGGCTGGCGTGTGCCGTTCCTGCTCTCCTTCCTGCTCGTCGGCGTCGGCCTGTTCGTGCGGCTGCGGATCAGCGAGACGCCCGTCTTCGCGAAGGCCATGCGGGCCCAGGAGGCCAGCAAGGCACCCGCGCTGGACGTGCTGCGCCGGCATCCGCGCGAACTGCTGCTCGGCGCCGGGGGCATGGTCGTCGCGTACGGCCTCTTCTACACGGCCACGACGTACTGCCTCTCCTACGCCACCGGCGCCCTGCGCGTCCCCCGCGACACCATGCTGGGCCTGTCCCTGGTGGCCTGCCTGTTCCTCGCGGCCGGCACCTGGCTCGCCGCGACGCGCTCGGACGGCGCCGGGCGGCGCAGGCTGGTCCTCGCGGGCACGGGGCTCGCGGGGGTGTGGGGGCTCGTGCTCTTCCCGCTCCTGGACACCGGGCGGCCGGTGCTCATCGCGCTCGCGCTGGGCGGCGCGCTGTTCTGCATGGGTGTGGTCTACGGGCCGATGGGCGCCTATCTGCCGGAGCTGTTCGCCGCGAACGTGCGCTACTCGGGCGCCTCGCTCGCCTACAACCTGGGCGGTGTGCTCGGCGGCGCGGTCTCGCCGCTGGTCGCGACGCGACTGCAAGCGGCGTTCGGCTCCTCCGCCGTGGGCTGGTACGTGAGCGCGATGGCGGTCGTGTCGCTGGCGTGCGTCCTCGCGCTCCCCGAGACGCGGGAGCGGGACCTGGCCTGAGCGTGCGTCCCAGGCTCGGGCGCGCGAAGTCTGGTCAGGCGGACCCGGCGGCAGGACCATACCGGCGTGGAACCCTACTGGGAACTGACCTTCGACGCCGACGGCGACGTCGACACCGAGCAGCGTGCGCGGCTGCTGGACGGCGCGGAACGCGAGCGCGTCACCGATCTGCTGGTCTTCGCGCACGGCTGGAACAACGACAAGAAGGACGCCCGCGGGCTCTGCCGGCGCTTCTTCGCCCCCTGCCGGGCGCTGGCGGGAGCGGGTGTGCGGCTCGGCCACGTCGGGGTGGGGTGGCCCGCCATCCGCTTCCCCGACGAGTCGATCCCCGACTTCGACCCCTCGGCCGCGCCCCACGCGCCGCTCGGCGCCCCGCTGCTCGACGCGGCCACCCGGCAGGCGCTGGACCGCGCCTTCCCCGGGCACGGCCCGACGCTCGACCGGATCGCGGAGCTGCTCGCGGAACGCTCCGACGTGTCCTCGCGCGTCTATGAGTTCGGGCGGCTCGTGCGGGAGCTGGTCTCGCTGCGCGGGACGAGCCCGGCCCGGCACCTCGGCGAGGACACCGGGGCGGGCGAACCCGCGATGCTCACGGACGACGCGGTCCAGGTCTGCGAGGTGTTCGCCGCGATCCGCGCGGACACCGGCCGGCCCCTGCTCCTGGGCACCCTGCGCGAGCGGGTGTGGGACGGCGCCCACGAGCTGCTGCGGCAGGGCAGCTACTACGCGATGAAGCGGCGGGCGGGCGCGGTCGGCCAGCTGGGCCTCGGCCCCGCGATCGGCCTGCTCGCCGCCGACGTGTCCGGCATCAGGGTGCATCTGATCGGGCACAGCTTCGGCGCCCGGCTAGTGGCGTACGCGCTGCGCGGCATGCCCGCCGACGTGCGCGCGGTGAAGTCGGTGACGCTGCTCCAAGGGGCGTTCTCGCACTACGCGTTCGCCGAGCGGCTGCCGCACGACCGCTCCCGCGGCGGCGCCCTGCGCGGCGTGCAGCACCGCGTCGACGGCCCCCTGCTCGCCTGCTACTCGCGCCACGACGACGCCCTGGGGCGCCTGTACCCCTTGGCGTCGAAGCTGGCCGGGGACTCCTCCAGTTTCCTGCACCTGTTCGAGCGGTGGGGCGCCGTCGGCCACGACGGCATCCGGGCCGTGCCCGGGGCCGAGCGGGTCAGGCTGGGCGAGCGGCTGCCCGCCCGGGGGTGTGTGAGCGTGGACGCGGCCTCGGTGGTGCGGCGCGGCGGCCCGCCCGCCGGCGCCCACAGCGATGTGTGCCACGAGGAGCTGGCACGTGCCGTGTTCGCCGCCGGGCGGATCGCTCTCGCCTGAGCCCGCCGTACCCCGGCCCGAGGCCGCCCCCGGCTACTCGCGGTGCCGGGGGAACTCGACGACCTGCTGGTACGTCGGGCGGTTCTGCCACTGGACGGGTCGGTGCGTGATGCCGCCGAGCGCGCGGTGGATGATCGCGTCGGCGCACCACTGGTCGCCGGCCCGGCACGCGTCGTCGCCGGGGTAGACCTCGGTGGCGGGCTTGGCGACGGCCTGCGCGAGGGTGGCCAGCAGGGTGTCGCGGCAGGCGTCGAGCACGCCGTCACCGCAGTAGGTGTGGGCCAGTGCGCCCTTGACCGGCTCGCCGAGGACCGTGCGCAGGTCCTTGTCGGCGTAGCCCCACCAGCCGTACTGGAAGGCCGAACCGGCGTGCGCCCCGGTGGGCCCGTGCCCCGCCGAGGGCGCCTCGTCGGTGCTCAGCTGCGCGGTCAGCGCGTCGTACAGGTCCTTGCCGAGGCCCGGCTTGAACTGGGCCTCGACCAGCAGCGGCCACCAGGCGTCCATGACGCGCACGGCGTCCGGATGGGCGTACGCCTTGGAGCCCGCCGACGTCTGGTTGCGCTGCGCGCCCGCCTTGCGCCAGGCCTCCAGCTGCTCGACGGCCTCGCTCAGCCGCGGGTCGGTGACCGGCTTGCTCCGTACGACCTTCAGCAGTTCGGGCAGCACCTGCTCGCCGCGCAGATCGGTGACGGCCGCCTCCGACATCGCCCGGGTGAGCGAGGCACGGGTGACACCGCCCTGCTCGGTGAGCCTCTTGACCCGTCCGTCGAGCAGGTCTCCCCGGTGCACCGCGCTCAGGCCGAAGCCCGCCGCGGCGAAGTCCTTGGCCTGCTTGTTGTTCCAGGAGATGTAGTAGTCCTGGTTCACGGACTGGGGGTGTTCGGCGGGCGGCGTCTGTGCGGAGGTGTTGTCCTCCGGGTCGAAATCCCGCCATTCGTAGGCCTGTTGGGCGCTGATCGGCAGCGCGGGGTCGACGCTCTCGGCCCGCTCGGGGTTGGCGCCGCTGTTGTAGTACGCGATGTCGCGCGAGTCGGCGTAGAACCAGTTGAAGGCGTAGCTGATGTGCTGGGCCGCCTTCTTGAAGGTCGTGGCGTCCTTGACGTACGAGGGGTCGTTGAGCATCTGGAAGCCGATGATCGAGTCGGCCTCGTGGCGGTAGGTGGAGCGCAGCGAGACGTAGGCGACCGGCTTGCCGGCGACGCTCGCGCGGTGCGTGACGACGCCGTACTTGGTGCGGAAGACCTGCAGGCGGTAGGAGCCGGCGGCCGTGGAGTCGGCCAGGGTCGGCTTCCAGGCGTTCTCGCGCTCCAGCTTCTCCATGGGCGTACAGGCGCCCCGGTACAGGTAGCCGGTGGACTGTTTGGTGGGCGTGCCGCCGCCCGGCTCGCACAGCTCCACGGCGTACGTGTCGGTGATGTCCTGCCCGGCGGAGGTCGCCGACCAGGCGTAGTCCTGGCCGCGCCCGAGCTGGACGTACATCCCGACGCCCGCGAAGGAGACGCCCCGGGCGCTGATGCCCGGCCCCTGGAGTTCCTGCTGCATGAGCAGTTGGGGCGCGAAGTACCCGGTCTGGGGGCCGAAGACGGCGACCGGGTGGCCGCTCGCGGTGTGCTCGCCGGAGACGAGCAGGGCGTTCGACATGCCCTTCTTGTGGCCGTCCCGCCGGAACAGGTCGGAGGGCAAAACGCCCTGGTCGTACATGCCCTGGAGGGGCTTGAGTCTCCCGG
This sequence comes from Streptomyces sp. NPDC031466, assembly GCF_055581265.1. Lineage (NCBI taxonomy): Bacteria > Bacillati > Actinomycetota > Actinomycetes > Kitasatosporales > Streptomycetaceae > Streptomyces > Streptomyces sp. NPDC031466. Next base: position 113,407 of record NZ_JBVIJT010000008.1, on the reverse strand, counting down.
GCGCCTGCACCGGGTCCTTGGCGCCGCTCCGCGCGCCGCCCCGGCGGTCGTACACGAGTGGCTCGCGCTCGACCGATCCCGGGTCGGGCAGGGCCGTGCCGCGCGCCTTGTCCGGTTTGCCGGCGTAGGGGAAGCTCGTGCCGTCGTGGATGGTCTGGACGGCCTCGGGGTCGTTGCGGGCGCGGAAGGACTCCCAGACCTTCGTGCCCTTCTCGACGCCGTACTTCTCCTGGGACTTCAGCAGGGAGAGCGCGGATTCGACCTCGCCGCCCCCGCCGTTGCCGAAGAGCCCGCCGACCACGGAGGCCAGCGCGATCATGTCGGTGATCTTGAAGGGTTCGATCTCGCCGGCGTTGGTGATCGCGTCGATCTTGCCGGTCAGGACGTACTCGCCGGGGAAGTAGCGGCCGTCCTTGGCCTTCACGCGGTAGGCGTTGAGCCCGTCGACGTAGGCCTGCGCGTCCGCCATGGCCTGCCTGCCGCGCTCGCCCTGGGTCGTCCTGATGTACTCGACCTGTTTCTCCAGGTCCTGCTCGGTGTACGGGGCCTGCGGCCAGAACTGCTGCTCCAGGCCCTGGTTGGCGGGCGCGCCGCCCGCGAACGGGGTGAGCTGTCCGCGGCCTATGTGCCGGAAGAGGTCGATCAGCCAGAGCCGGTCCTGCCCGGCGGCGAAGCCCGCGCCGAACTCGGTGCCGTAGCGGGTGGCGCCCTTGATGTGCGGGATGCCGTACTTCTTGTCCCGGGTGATCGTCACGTCGTCGCGCGGTCTGGTCACCGAGGCCACCTGGCCCTCGCGCACCCCGAAGGAGGCGTCGTCGAAGAACTCGGTGAGCCGGTCGTCGGTGAGCGAGGGGTATCCGGTGGAGAGCGCGTCGTAGGGGCCCAACTGGTCGTCGGCGTGGGCGGGTCGGGTGCCGAGGAGGCGGTGGGCGAGGATCTCGGCGAGCGTCGCGCCGCCGTTGGCGCCGGGCGGCAGGATGTCCGCGCACTGGCCCGCGCAGTAGTCGGCGCCCTCCTCGACGGCGGCCTCCCGTGGTGCGGCGCCCGCGCCCGCCGGGGGCGTGAGCAGGCAGGCGCCGAGCGCGAGCGCCGCCCCCGCCGTGAGCGTTCTGAGTCTGACGGTGCGTCGTCGCATGGCTGCTCCTCCGGGTCCCGCGGAAGGCCGATGCGGCGGAGGTTACTGTCGGGCCCGCGAAGTCGAAAGATGAACAAGCGTCGCTTTTTCGGAATCACCACAACGCGCCCCCTTCATGGACGCATCAGCGCTGCTGGGGCGGGCAGGCGAAAGGCGGTCGCCTCGAAAGGGAGCCGAATCGCGTGTCGATACGTCTACTCGGCGACGGCGTCCCGGTTTCTGCTCGACCGCGACGCCACGGACACGGAACACGGGGTACAGGTACGAGAGCGCGTATACGGAGGTGCAGGGCGATGGCCGGATTCCGGAGTCTCGCGAGACAGGTACGTGACCCGCAGAGCGATCTGGCACTGCGGCGCTATTCGCTGCGCAAGTGCCTGGAGAGGTTCGCCCCCTACGGACACCGGGCGACCTGGGACCACTTGTGCGCCCGAGCGGGCTTCGGGCCCGAGGACAGGTCACCCGACCCGGCGCGCCTGGTGGCCGCGCTGAACGAGCTGGAGGCGGCGCGGGCCGTCTGGCTCGCCTACGAGGCGGACTTCGCCGAGCGCCGCCGCAAGGAGAAGCACGACGGGCTCAGGCGCCCGGGCACCGAGGACGACTGGCACCGCCGCACCTGGGGCGGCTGCGGCGTCGCCTGGTGCGACGACCCGTACGTCCATCCCCGCGCCCCCCTCGCCGAAGTGCTGCGGCGGCTGATCGCGGCGCTGGAGCGGGAGCCGGGCGCGTCCTGTCCCGTCTGCGGGGACACCTCCCTGGTGTGGAAGCGGGGTCTGGCGCACAAGCCGTCGTCGGGCGCGGTCTGCACGGGCTGCGGCATCGTCGTCCCGGCCCCCGTGCTCACGCCGGACGCGGTGGCCAGGGCCCGGGCCCGCAGTCTGCGGCCGCTGGTGTCGGTGTGAGCCGTGGGCGCCGTCGTGCGCGACTTCGGCGGGGCCCGGTGAGGAAAGGCGCGGTCAGGGCGTGATGACGTCCGTGTGGATGGCGAGTTTGAACTGGGCGTGTACCAGCGGTGTGGCGAGCCTCACGTCTCCCACGCCGCGCGCCGAGATCTTCAGACCGAGCGGTGTCCCGGGGTGCACGAACATCTGCCAGACGCAGGATCTGAACTGGCTGCCCCGGGTGGGCGCGGAGTCGGTCGTCGCCGTCGAGTCGTAGCCGGTCGCGATGTTCAGCGGGTCGCGGACGAAACGCGTGCGGTACTCGGTGCAGTCGTCGTCCGGCTGCCAGAAGACCATGGCGGAGAGCACGCCCCAGCCGTCGTGGCTCGGCCAGATCAGCCCGGAGCGGGCCTTGGGGAAGCGCGTGGGGCCGGTGCCGCCCTTGGCCGGGTCGTGCATGCGCCACGGGTCGTACGACTCCTCGTCCGCCCCGTACGGGAAGCGTACGAGGTGGTACCCGTCGCTGTCGTACGTGACGGACTGCGGCTCGTGCTGCGCGGCGTCCCACTTCAACGAGCAGACGGCGACGGACATCGGCCCTCCCCCTGAGTGATGCGGCGTGGTGCCCTTGCCTTCACTTGTACTCCTCCGCCTCCCGCGGCACTACGTCCCGGGACGGCCCTCCGCCATCAGGCGGGAGCCGGTGAGGCGCTCGCCGAAGACGTCGTCGGGGTTGGAGAGCACGCAGGTCTCCAGGGACAGGCAGCCGCAGCCGATGCAGTCGCTGAGATGGTCGCGCAGCCGGCCCAACTGCCTGATGCGCTCCTCCAGTTCCGTGCGCCAGTGCTCGGAAAGGCGCGCCCAGTCCTCGCGGTTGGGCGTGCGCTCCTCGGGCAGCGAGTCGAGGGCCTCGCGGATCGTGGCGAGCGGGATGCCGACGCGCTGGGAGGCGCGGATGAAGGCGACGCGGCGCAGGGTGTCACGGTGGTAGCGGCGCTGGTTGCCCGAGGTGCGGCGGCTGCTGATGAGGCCCTTGGACTCGTAGAAGTGCAGGGCGGAGACGGCGGCGCCGCTACGGGCCGACAGCTGGCCGACCGTGAGTTCATGGACCTTTTCCGGAATCTGGGGCACCCCTCGAACCCTAATGGCTGCTCCGTTGACACGCGTGGGCCCACCCCGCATGCTGAGCAAGCGCTTAGTCCGCGCATGACGCACACGTCTAGGAGGCCAGGGACATGGCGGAGCCGAGGATCTTCACGTCGGCCGAGGAACTGCGTGCCGGAGTCGGCGAACAGCTGGGGCACAGCGACTGGCTGGAGATCGACCAGAAGCGGATCGACCTCTTCGCCGACGCCACGGGCGATCACCAGTGGATCCACGTGGACCCCGAGAAGGCCGCCGCGGGCCCCTTCGGGACGACCATCGCCCACGGCTACTTGACCCTGTCGCTGCTGCCGAGCCTGGTCCCGCAGATCATGCGGGTCGAGGGCATGAGGATGGGCATCAACTACGGCACCGAGAAGGTCCGCTTCCCCTCCCCCGTGCCGGTCGGCTCGCGGCTTCGGGCGAGCGCCGTCCTCACGGACGTGACGCCCACGAAGGACGGCGGCGTGCAGGTGAGCGCCCGGGTGACCGTGGAGCGCGAGGGCGCCGACAAGCCCGCGTGCGTGGCGGAGTCGGTCTCGCGCTACTACTTCTGAGCGTTCTGGGGGCGGGCGCCCACCATCCGCAGCACGAGGTCGGCGTAGAGCGCGCCGACCTCGTCGGGCGTGCGGCGCCCGGCCACGTTGAACCAGCGGGCCACGTCGATGCAGAGCGAGAGCACGGCGAGCGTGGTGCCGGGCACGTCCGGCACGTCGAACTCGCCCGCGCACACCCCGTCGTCGATGATCTCCCGCACCGCCGCGTCCGTCTGCCGGCGCAGCGCGACGATCTCCGTGCGGTGCTCCTCGCCGAGCGCGTCCAGCTCGTACTGCACGACGCGCGCGGTCGTGTGGTGGGCGGCGTGCCAGCCGACGAAGGAGCGCACGGCCGCCGCGAGCCGGTCGGCCGCGCCACCCCCGCCGTCCGCCGCGGTGCGCAGGATGGCCAGGGCCTTGTCGTGGCCGATCCTGCTGATGCGGTGGAGCAGCTCTTCCTTCGTCTTGTAGTGGATGTAGAGCGCGGCGGGGCTCATGCCGGCGCGGCCCGCGATGTCGCGGGTCGTCGTGGCGTGGTAGCCGCGCTCGGCGAAGGCCTCGACGGCGGCGATCAGCAACCGCCTGGCCGCGTCGGGGCTGACCTCGCCCCACGGCTGCTCCTCGACGCCGGTCTCCTCCGCCGCACTCATGCCCACTCCTTAGCCGTTCGGGAGGGACACCATACCCCCGGTGGTGAGCAAGCGCTTAGCGGACCGGTCAGGAGACGGGCCGGAACGGGTCGTGCTCGGCCAGGATCTTCTCCAGGCGCGCCTGGTCGACCCGGCTGACGATCTGGTCGGCCTCCTGGCGGTCCCTGACCACCTTGGCCAGGGTGAACGCCGATGTCGTCAGGTACAGGACGGACACGGCGAGGAAGGCGCGGATCCAGCCGCTGACGTCGAGGCTGTAGATGCCGACCGAGGTAGCGCCGAGGGCCACGGCGAACGACGCGACGGCCTGGCCGTAGTAGGCGGTGGTGCTCTGCTGCTTGACGGGAGTCTCACTCATGGCCACAGCCTGGCCCGCGGGCGCCGGCGCCACATCCGCTCGCGTACTCACCTCCCGTACTCAGGCCCCGCACGCGACCCCGGCGCACGATCCCGTCCTCAGAACGCGGAGACGCCCGTCAGCGCGCGGCCGATGACGAGTTTCTGGATCTGACTGGTGCCTTCGTAGAGCGTCATGACGCGGGCGTCGCGCAGCAGTTTGCCCGCCGGGTACTCGTCTATGTAGCCGTAGCCGCCGAAGACCTGGAGGGCGTTGTTGGCGGCGCGGACGGCGGCCTCGGAGGCGAACAGCTTGGCCTTGGAGGACTCCGTGGCGAAGGGCAGGCCCCGGTCGATCAGGTCGGCGACCCGCCAGGTGAGCAGGCGCGCCGCGTCGACGTCCACCGCGATGTCGCTGAGCAGCTCCTGCACCAGCTGGTGGTGGGCGATGGCCTTGCCGAACTGCTCGCGCTCCCCCGCGTACTTGACCGCGGCGTCCAGGGCGGCCTGCGCGATGCCCACGCAGCCGGCGGCCACCGACATGCGCCCCTTGGCGAGGGCGGACATGGCGACGGAGAAGCCCTTGCCCTCGGGCGCCAGCATGGCCGAGGCCGGGACGCGCACGTCCTCCAGGACCAGCTCGGCGGTGGCCTGGCCGCGCAGCCCGAGCTTGCCGTGCACGGTGCGGCGGCCGAACCCGGGGGTGTCGGTGGGCACGAGGAAGGCGGAGACGCCCTTGTGCCCCGGGGTGTCGTTCGTGCGGGCGAACAGGAGCACGACGTCGGCCCAGGTGCCGTTCGTGATGAACATCTTGGTGCCGTTGACCACGTAGTCGTCGCCGTCGCGCACGGCCCTGGTGGTGAGGTTGCCCGCGTCGGAGCCGGTGCCGGGCTCGGTGAGCCCGAAGCAGCCGACGTACTCCCCCGAGGTGAGCCCGGGGAGCCACCGCCGCTTCTGCGCCTCGCTGCCCCAGGCCGCGATGGTCTTGGCGACGAGACCGAGCGAGACGGAGACGATGCCGCGCACGGAGGAGTCGCCGCGCCCCAGCTCCTCGGTCACCAGGCAGTACGCGAGATGGTCACCGCCCGAGCCGCCGTACTCCTCGTCGATCGTGAGCCCCAGGAAGCCGACCTCGCCGAGCTTTTTCACCAGGGCCCGGTCGACACTCTCCGCGCGGTCCCACTCGACGACGTGCGGGGTGACCTCCCGCGCGACGAAGTCCTCGGCCAGCCGCCGGACCGCGCTCTGCTCCTCGCTGAGCTCCAGGTTCATGGTGGGCACCTCTTCACATCGGGTTACGTCGGGCCACGGCGGGTTACGTCGGGTAACGACAAAATTAAATTAGCAGTGCTAGTTTCCCGTGGCAGCCCTACTATGTGCCGCATGGCCCGACCGCGCAAGCCCCTCCTCAGCCGAGAACGCATCGTCGAGACGGCGCGCGCCCTCGTGGACACCGAGGGGCTCGCCGCCGTCTCCACGCGCCGCCTCGCCGCGGAACTGGGCGTCAGCGGGCCGTCCCTCTACAACCACTTCCGCACCAAGGACCAGATCCTGGAGGCGGTCGCCGACTCGGTGAGCGCCCAGGTCGACCTGTCGATGTTCGACGCCGCGGACGGGCGTGACTGGCGTACGGCCCTGCACGACTGGGCGGTCTCCTACCGGGCCGCACTCACCGAGCACCCGAACATCGTCCCGGTGCTGGCCCGCGGCCCCGGCCGCCGCCCGGCCGGCCTGCGGCTCGCGGACGCGGTCTTCGGCGCCATGGTCGACGCGGGCTGGCCGGCCGCGCAGGCCACGTCGATCGGCGCGCTCATGCGGTACTTCATCATGGGCTCGGCGCTCGGCTCCTTCGCGGGCGGCTTCGTGGACGACGAGAGCGCGTACGACCCGGCGGACTACCCGCACCTCGGTCAGGCCCATCTGCTCGCCGAACGCCAGCAGGTCGTCGACGAGCGGGCGTTCGAGACGGGCCTCACGGCCCTGCTGGACGGACTCGCGCTCCAGTACGACCAGGTGGGCACCGGCCGGACGGCCGACGCCTGACCCGCGTCACTCCGTGACGACGCGCTCCACCGCCGCCGTGACGAGCGCCTCGCGCTCGGCCTCGGTGAGCACGCCCGGCAGGGTCAGCTGCTCCAGGATGAGCCAGTTGAACGCCAGGTAGAGCAGGCGCACGGCCGTCGCGTCGCCGGGCAGCCCGGAGGCTTCGTGGTAGGCGAGATTGGCGTCGAGGTCGGCCCGGACCCGCTCGGTGAGGACGGCGCGCAGACCCGGGCGCCGGACGGACTCCAGGCGCAGTTCGAGCAGGGCCAGATAGCCGGTGCGAAAGCCGCTGACCCGGCCCACGACCTCGCGCATCAGCTCCGCGTACGTCTCCTTGTCCCGCTTGGCCATGCGTTGGCGCTCGATCTCCTCGGCACCGGGCCGCAGCCGTTCGTAGACGCGGGCGCCCGCCTGGGTCAGCAGGTCGTCGCGGTTGGCGAAGTAGTTGGAGGCGGTGCCCGCGGGCACCGCGGCCGCCGTGTCGACCGCCCGGAAGGTCAGCCCCCGGGCGCCTTCCGCGGCCAGTACCTCGATGGCGGCGTCGACCAGGGCCGCACGCCGCTCGTCGTTCCTGCGGACCATTGACACCACTCCATTCGAAGTACTACGACACAACCACTACAGTGACAGTACTACAGGCGGGGACAGGGCGGGGCGGCCCGGGTGCCGCATCCATAGCTGTAACCTGCATCCGTTCTGGTGGGCAAAACAGGGACGTGACACGGGAGTTGACCGTGGGGCAAGTGACGGACACACCGGACGCCGAGGGCCCGGTGAAGGCCTCGGCGGCGCCTTCGGAGGCCCCGGGTCGGGCGCTCGGACCCTCGCGGGTGCGCGGTTATGCCGTAGGGCTGCTGCGGGGCCACGCGCAGGTCACCTTCCTGCCGAGCGCCGCCACCGGTGCGCTCTTCTGCCTCGCGCTCTCCGCCGCGAGCTGGGAGTACGGTCTCTACGGCCTGCTGGGCACCGCCGTCGGCACGAGCGCCGCGCGGCTCCTCGGTGTCGACCGCGAGCGGGTGGAAAGCGGTCTCGAAGGGTTCAACGCCTGCCTGACCGCACTCAGTTGCGCGGTCCTCCTCGGCCCGCGCCACCTGTCGACGGCGTTGCTCGCGATCGCGGGCTGCGTGGTGGTCACCGTCGTGACCGCCGCCGTGACACGGCTCCTCGGCGCCTGTGGGCTGCCCTCGCTCACCCTGCCGTTCTGCCTGGTCGCGAGCGCCACGACCATCGCCGCGCCCGCCTTCCGCCGCCTCTGGCACCACGGCGAGGGACTCGCGGCGCTGGCCGGTCCGGCGAGAGGCCCGACCGCGCCCCGACCGGACCAGCTGGCCCGCGGCTTCTTCGCCGGCTTCGCGCAGATCTTCCTCATGCCGCAGTGGTACGTCGGCGCCCTGCTGCTCGCCGGTCTCCTGATCGCCGGCCGGCGCGCGGCGGCCGTCGCGTGTCTCGGCAGCGCCACCGGGATCGCCACGGCGTGGGCGCTCGGCTCGCCCGCCGCGCGGATCGCCGACGGCACGGCGGGATACAACTCCGTGCTCGTCGCCCTGGCGCTGTGCGGCGTCTTCCTGCCCGTGCGGGCGGCGACACTCGCGTACGCGCTGGTGGGCGCCGCCGCCTCGACGGCGCTCGGCCCGGCGGTGTCGGCGCTCTTCGCACCGTCCGGCGGGCATGCCTTCACCTGGCCGTTCGTCCTGACCACGCTCGTTTTCCTGATGGCGGCCAGGTCCTTCCCCCGCCTGGGCGCGCCGGGCGGGTGACGCGCGGCGGCCGGCGCCCAGCCGTCAGAAGACGACCAGCGCCCGGCCGCCCTTGCCCGCGAGCATGTGCTCGAAGGCCGCCGGGATGCCGTCCAGGGTGATGCGGTCGGTCACCAGCGCGCTCAGGTCCAGGCGCCCCGCCCGGATGTGCCCGGCCAGGACCGGCAGGTCGACCGCCGGGTCGCAGTTGCCGTACACACAGCCCGACAGGGTCCTGCCCCAGTGGAAGAGTTCCAGGGCGTTGAAGGTGACCTGCTGGTCCTTGCCGCCGATGCCGACCACCGTGGTGCGTCCGCCGCGCCGCGTGGACTCCCAGGCCGTCCGGATCGTCACCGCGCGGCCCACGCACTCCACGGCCACGTCGACGCCGTGCCCGCCGGTGAGCTTACGGATGTCGCGCGCGGTGGTCGGCGAGGCGACGACGTAGTCGGTGGCGCCCGCCGAGCGCGCCAGCTGCTCCTTGTCCGGGGACACGTCGACGGCGATGATCTGTGCGGCACCGGCGATGCGGGCGGCCTGGAGCGTGGCGAGGCCGACCCCGCCGACCCCGTACACGGCGACGCTCTCGCCCGCGCGCACCTTCGCCGAGTGGTGCACCGCGCCGTACCCGGTCAGGACGGCGCAGCCGAGGAGGGCCGCGTCGGTGAGCGGGACGCCGTTCGGCACCGGCAGCAGGCAGTTGGCGGCCACCACCGTCTCCTCGGCGAACGCGGCGACGTTCAGGCCGGGGTGCAGGTCCGTGCCGTCCGGCCGCTTGGCGTAGACGTCGGCGGCGCCCGCGAGGGCGTTCGCGCAGAGCCACACCTCGCCGAGCGAGCAGGCGTGACAACCGCCGCAGGACGGCGCCCAGTTCAGGACGACGCCGTCGCCGGGGGCGACCCCGGTGACGCCCTCGCCGACGGAGACGACGGTGCCGGCGCCCTCGTGGCCGAGGACGGCGGGCACCGGGACCCGCATGGTGCCGTTGGACAGGGACAGGTCGGAGTGGCAGACCCCGGCGGCGGCCAGGCGCACCCGGACCTGGCCCGGGCCTGGCTGCGGCAGATCGATGTCGGCGATCTCCAGCGGGGAGCCGACGGCGGGGAGGATGGCGGCGCGGACCACGTTCACGTACTCCTTGGGGAGGCTGGCGGGCTCGGGCGGACGGGCGGCCCCAGGGGGCCGGGGGTCAGAACTGGAGGGACTTCGTCTGGAGGTACTCCGCGAGGCCGTGCACGCCCAGTTCCCTGCCGACGCCCGACTGCTTGTAACCGCCGAAGGGGGCCAGCGGGTTGAACCGCCCGCCGTTGATGTCGACCTGGCCGGTGTCCATGCGGCGGGCGAAGGCGACCGCCTCGGCGTCGTCGGCCGCCCACACGGCGCCCGCCAGGCCGTACACGGTGCCGTTGGCGATGCGCAGGGCGTCCTCCTCGTCCGCGTAGCGGATGAGGCAGAGCACCGGGCCGAAGATCTCCTCCTGGGCGACGGTCATCTCCGGGGTGACGTCGGCGAAGACGGTCGGCTGGACGAAGTAGCCCCGCTCGCGCGGCGCCTCGGGGCCGCCCGCCACGACCCGGGCGCCCTCCGCGATCCCCTTCTCGATGTAGCCGCGCACCCGCTCGTGCTGCTTGGCGTTGACGACGGGGCCGATGCGGGGGCCGTACTTGGCCGCCGCCTCCGCCGCCAGCTCCACCGCCTCGTCGTAGCGGTCGGTGTGCACCAGCATGCGGGTCCAGGCGCTGCACGTCTGGCCGGAGTTGGACATGACGTTGGCGACGCCGACGCCGACGGCCTTGGCGAGGTCGGCGCTCGGCAGGATGACGTTGGCGGACTTGCCGCCGAGTTCCAGGGCGACGCGCTTGACCGCCGCGCCCGCGGTGGCGCCGATGCGCCTGCCGACGGCCGTGGAACCGGTGAACGACACGAGGTCCACGCCCTCGTGCTCGGCGAGCGCCTGTCCGGCGACCGGGCCGAGGCCGGTGACGAGGTTGAACACGCCCGCGGGTACGCCCGCCTCGTGCACCGCCTCGGCGAAGAGCTGGGCGGTGAGCGGGGTGTCCTCGGCGGGCTTGAGCACCACCGTGCAGCCCGCGGCGAGCGCGGGGGCCACCTTGTTGACGATCTGGTGGAGGGGGTAGTTCCAGGGGGTGATCGCGCCGACCACGCCGACCGGCTCCAGGTAGACGGTGGAGTTGCCCACCTTCTCCTCGAAGGGGTGACTCGCGGCCAGTTCGGCGTACGAACCGCAGACGGCGACCGGCACACCGGCGTGCACCGCCTCCGCGAACGCCTGCGGGGCACCCAACTCGGCGGTGACGGTCCCGGCGATCTCGTCCTTGCGGGCCACCAGCCGGTCCCGGAGGGCGCCGATCAGCGCGGCGCGCTCGGCGGGCGGCGTGGCGGCCCAGCCGGGCAGCGCGGCGCGGGCGGCGCGGACCGCGGCGTCGACGTCCTGCGCCGTGCCGGCCGGCACCTCCGCGATGGGCCGCTCGTCGGCCGGGTCGACGACGGTGATCGTGTCGGTGCCCGCGGCCGGGCGCCAGGCACCGTCGATGTACATGCCGTCGTGGGCCTTGTACATGCCGTCGTTGGCCTTCATCGCATTCCTCCAGGTTGTCGTCCGCCCTACAAACTAGCGCTGATAGTTTTCAGGCACCAGGGGGTACCAGCGCCATCCGGGGCGCCCGGCGGATTCGGGACGGGCCGGGGGCGCGGCCGGTTACCGGGCCGTCAGCGGCGGGTGTTGAGACGGGCCGCCCGGCGGGTCAGGTGGTCGCGCTCCGCGAGGTTCGGGGCCTGCCCGGCCGCCTGCGCGTACAGCCGGGCCGCCGTGCCGAGGTCCCCGTCGCGCTCGTGGAGGTAGGCCGCCACCGCGGTGTACCGGGGCAGGGAGTCGTCCAGGGCCGCGAGCGCGGCGAGACCCGCGCGCGGTCCGTCGGCCTCACCGACGGCGACCGCGCGGTTCAGCCGGACGACGGGGCTGTCGGTCAGCCGGACCAGCTCGTCGTACCACTCGACGATCTGCACCCAGTCGGTCTCCTCGGCGGTCGGCGCGTCGGCGTGCAGGGCGGCGACGGCGGCCTGGGCCTGGAACTCGCCCAGCCGGTCCCGGGCGAGGGCCGCCTGGAGGATCCCGACGCCCTCGGCGATCGCCGCCGTGTCCCACCGCCCCCGGTCCTGCTCGGCGAGCGGCACCAGGGCGCCGTCGGGCGCGGTGCGGGCGGCGCGCCGGGCGTGGTGGAGCAGCATGAGGGCGAGCAGTCCCGCCACCTCGGGGTGGTCGATGGCGGCCGCGAGCTGCCGGGTGAGCCGGATGGCCTCGGCGGCGAGGTCGACGTCGCCGGAGTAGCCCTCGTTGAAGACGAGGTAGAGGACGCGCAGCACGGTGGCGACGTCGCCGGGCCGGTCGAACCGCACCGTGGAGACGGTCCGCTTGGCCCGGCTGATCCGCTGGGCCATCGTCGCCTCGGGCACCAGGTAGGCGCGGGCGATCTGCCGGGTGGTGAGCCCGCCGACGGCGCGCAGCGTGAGCGCGACGGCCGACGACGGGGTCAGCGACGGGTGGGCGCACAGGAAGTACAGCTGGAGCGTGTCGTCCGCGCAGGGGGCGGGCCCGGGGACCGGCTCCTCCTCGACGCGGCCCTCGCGGCGACGGCGGGCGGTGTCCGCCCTCGCCGCGTCGAGGAACTTGCGCCAGGCCGTGGTGATCAGCCACCCCTTCGGCTCGCCCGGGGGGTTCTCGGGCCAGACGCGGACCGCCTCCACCAGCGCGTCCTGCACCGCGTCCTCGGCCGCCGCGAAGTCGGCTCCGCGGCGGACGAGGACGGTCAGGACGCTCGGTGTGAGGCTCCTCAGCAGGGCCTCGTCCATCGGTGACGTCACTCCGTGATGGTGGGCGGGGCGGTCAGGAACGGGCGGACCTCCAGCCATTCGTGGATCGGCTTGCCGCCCGCGCCGGGGGCGGCCGACAGCTCGCCGGCCAGCTCGACGGCACGCTCGTAGGTGTCGACGTCGATGATCATCCAGCCCGCGATGAGGTCCTTGGTCTCGGCGAACGGGCCGTCGGTGACCGGCGGGCGCCCTTCGCCGTCGTAACGCACCCAGGCTCCCTCGGGGGCGAGCGCCTGACCGTCGACGAACTCGCCGGTCTTCTCCAGGCGGTCCGCGAAGTCGCCCATGTACTGCATGTGCGCCGAGACCTCCTCGGGCGTCCACCGGTCCATGGGGACGTCGTTGACGGCGGCCGGGGCGCCTCGGTAGTGCTTCAACAGCAGGTACTTGGCCATGGTGTGCTCCTCGGTGCTCGTGCGGCCCATTGTGGTCGCGTTCACCCCGGGGACGGAGCGGGACGCGGGTTCTCGACATCGCGGGCGAAGTTTTTTTCCGGGGCCACGAAGCGCCGCCCTTTCCGAGCCACGGGGGACCGCCCCTGCCGGGCCATGGGACACCACGCACGAAGCGCCGCCAAAGATGACATTCACCGCGACGTCTGCCGGAGTTTGATTTCCGTTGCGTGACATACGCATGACAAGGTGCCCGCGCTCTTGATCCACCCCGCGTGGAGCGGCCACGCTGCTGCTCGCGACGGGAGCGGCCCCGCACCGCTCCCTTCCGTGTGTGCGATCCCGCACGCGCCCCCCACCGTCGCGACGCCCCCACCCGGGCGCCACCCATGAGGAGGACCCCCTCGTAATGGCTACGCTCCGCAGCAAGAAGACGGTGATCGCCGCGGCGATCTCGACCGCCGCCGTCGCCGTCCTCGGCACGGTCACCGCCCTGCCCGCCCAGGCCGCCCCCACCGCGGGCACCGTGATCGCGGCGGGCTCCCCCGACGCGGTCGACGGCAGCTACATCGTCACCCTCAAGAAGAGTTCGGGGCTGAAGGCCGCGACGCACCAGGGCAAGGGCCTCATATCCGAGTACGGCGGCTCGGTGACGAAGACCTTCAGATCCGCCCTCAACGGCTACGCCGTGAAGCTGAGCGCGGGGCAGGCCAGGCGACTGGCCGCCGACCCGGCGGTCGCCTCCGTCGAGCAGAACCGGCGGCTCTCGGCCGACGCGACGCAGACCAGCGCCCCCTGGGGCCTGGACCGCATCGACCAGGCCAACCTGCCCCTGAACGGCGCCTACACCTACCCGGACACGGCCGGTTCCGGCGTCACCGCGTACGTGATCGACACCGGCGTACGCATCACGCACACGGAGATCAGCGGCCGCGCGGTCAACGGCTATGACGCCGTGGACGGCGACACCACCGCCCAGGACGGCAACGGTCACGGCACGCACGTCGCCACGACCATCGCGGGCAAGACGTACGGCGTCGCCAAGAAGGCGAAGATCGTCGCCGTGCGCGTGCTCGACGACGACGGCTCCGGCACCACCGCCGGCGTCATCGCGGGCATCGACTGGGTGACCGGCAACCACGCCGCGGGCGCCCCGGCCGTGGCCAACATGTCGCTCGGCGGCGGCGCCTCCACGTCGCTGGACAACGCGGTGAAGAACTCCATCGCCGACGGTGTCACCTACGCCGTCGCGGCGGGCAACGAAGGCGTCAACGCCTCAAGTTCCTCCCCGGCCCGGGTCCCCGCGGCCATCACGGTGGGCGCGACGGGCAGCAACGACGCCCGGGCGAGCTGGTCCAACTACGGCTCGGTCCTGGACGTCTTCGCGCCCGGCGTCTCCATCAAGGCGGGCTGGAACACCGGCGACACGGCGACCAACACCATCTCCGGTACGTCGATGGCCACGCCGCATGTCGCGGGCGCCGCGGCGGTCTACCTCGCGGGCCACACCTCGGCCACGCCGGCGCAGGTCTCCTCCGCCCTGGTGAACGGGGCCACGCCGAGTGTCGTGACCAGCCCCGGGTCCGGTTCCCCCAACCGGCTCCTCAAGATCGTCCAGTAATGCAGCGACCCGCGGGGACAGTTGACCGTCCGTCCCCGCGGGTCGTTCGTGGCCGGCCGCGCCGTTCCCCCGCCCTTCGGGGCGCTTCCCTCAGGGGCGTGGGGAGCGTGCGGTCAACGTCGCCGCCAGGAGGAGCAGGCCTCCCAGCAGCACGAAAGGCGCCGCCACCCCCGCGACCCCCGCGACCAGGCCCGCCCAGGCCGGCGCAACCACCTGGCCCAGGCGGTTGCCGGTGAGGCGTAGTGCCAGGGCCGTCGAGCGGGCGCCGTCCGGGGCCGCCTGGACGACGGTCGTCATGGAGAGCGGCTGGCCGACGCCGAGGCAGAAGCCGAGCGCGGCGAGCATCAGGGCGAGGCCCCACACCGGTACGGGCAGCGCCATGCCCGCGCAGAGCAGCCCGCCCAGCAGGCAGGTGCCGGTGAGCAGGACGGTCCTGCCGAGCAGGCGGATCATCGGGCTCATCACCAGGCGGCAGGCGATGGTCGACGCCGCCCGCAGACTCAGGAGCAGCCCGACGGTGGCGGGGGCGATGCCGCGGTGCTCGCCGACCACCGGCAGGTAGGCGGTCAGGATGTCCGTCGCCGAGAGCACGGCGAGGCTGACGAAGATGCCCGCGGGGACGCCACGGGCGCGCAGGATGGCCGGCACCGGCACCCGCTCGGCGCGCTTCACGGAACGCGCCGGCCGGACGTGCTCGATGCGCCACAGCGAGGCGAGGGAGACCGCGCCGATCGCCGCCGAGACGAGCAGGGCCAGCGCACTGGTGCGGCCCGTGTCCGCGCCGATCAGGGCGCCCGCGGCGATCGGCCCGATCAGCTGACCGAGCGAGGCGCCGATGGTGAAGTGCCCGAAGTTGCGGTCCTGTTCGTCGGGCGCGGACTGCCGGGCGACGATCGACTGGGCGCCGATCACGAAGCAGAGGTGGCCGAGTCCCAGCACGCCGCTCCACGCGGCCATCGCGGCGAGCGATCCCGCCGTGCCGCTGAGCGCGCAGCCGCCGGAGATCAGGACGACGCCGAGCGGCAGCAGTGGCGCGCACCGCCCGTGGTCGGTCCGGCGCCCGAGGGGTACGGCGGCGAAGAGCGGGAGCAGCGCGTAGACACCCGCGATGACGCCGACGGCGCGTTCGTCGGCGCCCAGCGAGAGCGCCCGGTAGGAGACGGCGGGCCGCGCCATCGACACCGCCCCCTGGGCGAAGCCGAAGGCGATGACGAGACGGAGCAGCCATCCCCTGCCGCCGGGTCCGGGTGACGCGTGGGGCATCAGATGATGCCGAAGAGGATTCCGGCGCCGAGCACCACGAGCGAGGTGAGCACGGCCCACTTGACGGTGAACCGCGTGTGGTCGCCGAACTCGACCTTGGCCATCCCGACGAGCACGTACACGGCGGGCACCAGCGGGCTCGACATGTGCAGCGCCTGGCCGACGATGGAGGCGCGGGCGATCTCCAGGGTGGAGACGCCGTGGGCCTGCCCGGCCTCCGCGAGGACCGGCAGGACGCCGAAGTAGAAGCCGTCGTTGGACATGAAGTAGGTCAGTGGGATCGACAGGAGGCCGGTCACCAGGCCCATGTGCGGGCCCATGCCCTCGGGGATGGCGTCGACGAGCCAGTCGGCCATGTGGTCGACCATGCCGGTGCCGGTGAGGACGCCGGTGAAGACGGCGGCGGCGAAGACCATGCCGGTGACGTTGAGGACGTTCTCCGCGTGGGCGGCGATCCGGGCCTTCTGGTCGGGCATGTGGGGGAAGTTGACCGTGAGGGCGAGCGCGGCGCCGAGCAGGAAGAGCACCGGGATCGGCAGCCACTCCATGATCATGGCGGTGAGCAGCAGGACGGTCAGGCCCGCGTTGAACCAGTAGAGCCGGGGGCGCAGGGTGGCACGGTTCGGGTCGAGCCCCTGCAGGCCGTCGTCCTCGGAGACCGCGGTGTCCTTGGAGGCCTGGGAGTCCCCCGAGGCCTTGGAGACCTCGGAGTGCCCGGGGTCGTCGGCAGACGCGGTCACCGTGTCGGCGCCGGCGCCGGGGCCGCCGGCGGACTTCTTGGTGAGCGACGTCCGCTCGTCACCGCCCCCCGCGCCCACCAGGACCGTCTCGCCGGCCGTCTCCTTCTCCAGCACCTCGTCCAGCGAGAGCACGCCGAGCCGCCCGCGCTCGCGCAGCCCCAGTGCGTACGACAGGACGAGGACGGCGACCAGGCCCACGGCGAGTGCCGGGATCATGGGGACGAAGATGTCGGCCGCGTCGACCTTCAGCGCGGTCGCGGCGCGGGCCGTCGGGCCGCCCCAGGGCAGGGTGTTCATGACGCCGTTGGCGGTGGCGGCGACACCGGTCATCACGACCAGGCTCATCTTGAGGCGCTTGTACAGCGGGTACATCGCCGAAACCGTGATCATGAAGGTGGTCGAGCCGTCGCCGTCCAGCGAGACGATCGCGGCGAGGACGGCGGTGCCGACCACGATGCGCAGCGGGTCCGCCTTGCAGAAGCGCAGGATGCCCCGGACGACCGGGTCGAACAGGCCGACGTCGATCATGACGCCGAAGTACACGATGGCGAACATGAGCATGGCCGCCGTGGGCGCCAGATTGCCGACGCCGTCGAGGACGTAGTCCCCGAGCTGGGCTCCCTTCCCCACGAACACGCAGAACAGCGCGGGGATCAGCACCAGCGCCGCGATCGGCGACATCTTCTTCATCATGATCAGCACCAGGAAGGTGGCGATCATGACGAATCCGAGGATTGTCAGCATGGGGGCTACCTCACGTTCACCATCGAACTCCCACCAGGTCTGGCGGTCCGGATGACGTTAGGACCCGCTCTCCCGCGTTAACAAGATGTTGACGCGCGAGCAATAAGCGCAAAACTCCAGGTCAACGACGTACGGCCGGACCGGGCCGCGCCGGGGTGCTCAGTCGAGCGAGCGCGCGAAGTACGCGTGCAGCAGCGTCCGCGCCTCTTCGACCAGGTCCGGATCGCCCGAGGCCTGCCCACGAAAGGCCAGCTGCAGCACCGCGTCGACCGCCTCCACGCCGACGAGCACGGTCCTGCGCAGCCGATCGTCCAGCGGGCGGGCGAGGTGGTCGGCGAGCAGGTCCGCCACCCGGTCGGCGACCCGGTCGTTCGCGTCCGGCATGGCGTCGGGGGCGCTCGGCACGCCGAAGTCGACGAGGCCGAACCCGGGGACGGTGCGCTTCATCGCCACGTACTCCTCGAAGGCGGCGTCGACCGCGCCGCGCCAGTCGCCCCGCTCCAGGCCGGTCACCCGAGCGGCCACGCGCTCCGCGTACGCGTCGAGATTGCGGTGGGCCAGGGCGTCCGTCAGGGCCCGTTTGTTGCCGAAGAAGCGGTAGACGGAGCCGATGGGCACGCCCGCGCGATGCGCGACGGCGCGGGTGGTCAGGGCCTCGTAGCCGACCTCGTCCAGGACGTCGGCGCAGGCGTCGAGGATCCGGGTCAGCCGCTCGGCGCTGCGCTCCTGCACGGGCACGCGGCGCAGGGAGGCCGGGGGCCGGGGTTCCTTGGGCGGGTTCCGGTGGGGCATTCGGGGAGCGTAGAGCAGCGGGCTCCCTCTTGCGGAAGGAAAACTCCAATCCTACGGTGTCCCATAGGAATCATGGACGAGGAGCGATGGCGATGACGAGCGGGGACCACGTGGGCGACACGAGCGGTGCGGGCGGGGCGAGCCGTGCGGGCGCGCGGGACGCGCAGGACGCGCGCACGACGGCCGAGGAGCTGAGCTACCTCCACGGCTTCGGCAACGAACACAGCTCCGAGGCGGTGCCCGGAGCGCTGCCGCACGGCCGCAACTCACCGCAGCGCGCCCCCCTCGGCCTCTACGCCGAGCAGCTCAGCGGCTCGGCCTTCACCGAACCGCGCGCGCACAACCGCCGCTCGTGGCTGTACCGCGTCCGCCCCTCGGCCGCGCACCCGCGCTTCACGCGCGTCGACAACGGCGCCCTGCGCTCCGCCCCCTTCACGGAGTCGGTGCCCGACCCGAACCGGCTGCGCTGGAACCCCCTCCCCGAGCCCGCCCCCGGCACGGACTTCCTGGCCGGCCTGTGGACCCTCGGCGGCAACGGCGACGCCGCGCAGCGCACCGGCATGGGCATCCACCTCTACCACGCCAACTCCTCGATGTCGGCCGGGGCCGGGGGAAGGGTGTTCAGCGACGCGGACGGCGAGCTGCTGATCGTCCCCGAGCGCGGCGGCCTGCTGCTGCGCACCGAGTTCGGCGTGCTGCGCGCCGAGCCGGGCGAGGTCGCGCTGATCCCGCGCGGCGTCCGGTTCCGCGTCGACCTGCTGGCGGAGAGCGCGCGCGGATACGTCTGCGAGAACTACGGCGCCCCCTTCCAGCTGCCCGACCTCGGCCCGATCGGCGCCAACGGCCTGGCGAACGCACGGGACTTCAGGGCGCCCGTCGCAGCCTACGAGGACGTCGAGGGCCCGGTGGAGGTGGTGAACAAGTTCTGCGGCAACCTCTGGCGCGCGACCTACGACCACTCCCCCCTCGACGTCGTCGCCTGGCACGGCAACCACGTCCCGTACGTCTACGACCTGCACCGCTTCAACGTCATCGGCTCCATCAGCTACGACCACCCGGACCCGTCGATCTTCACGGTGCTGACCTCGCCGTCCGACACCCCGGGTCTCGCGGGCGTCGACTTCGTGGTGTTCGCGCCACGCTGGCTGGTGGGCGAGGACACCTTCCGTCCGCCGTACTTCCACCGGAACGTGATGAGCGAGTACATGGGCCTGATCGAGGGCGCCTATGACGCGAAGGCCGAGGGCTTCGTGCCGGGCGGCGGGTCGCTGCACAACATGATGTCCGCGCACGGCCCCGACCGCGAGACGTTCGACAAGGCGTCGGCCGCCGAGCTGCGGCCGCAGAAGATCGACGACGGCCTGGCCTTCATGTTCGAGACGCGGTGGCCGGTGACGGCGACCGAGCAGGCGGCCACGGCGTCCCACCTGCAGCGCGGCTACGACGACGTGTGGCAGGGTCTGGAGCGCCACTTCCGCAGCTGAGCCCTCCGCACCTGGGCAGCGCGACTGATTCGGAGAGACCGTGACCGCATTCGCCCCGGACTCGATCGTCCTGAATCGGAAGCTGCCGCTCTGGTACCAGGTGTCGCAGTCCCTGCGCGCCTCGATACTGGGCCGCGCCCCCGACGCCCCGCTCCGGCTGCCCACCGAGGAGCAGCTGGCGGGGCACTACGGCGTGAGCGTGCTGACCATGCGGCAGGCGCTCAAGGAGCTGGAGGACGAGGGGCTGATCACCCGCCACCGGCGGCGCGGCACCTTCATCGAGCCGAGCGCCCGCCGCGGCGCCCCCGTGCGCCTGCTCGGCTCCGTCGACGCGATCGTGGCCCAGCAGTCCGGCATGACCACCGAACTGCTGGGGCACGGGCCGGCGCCCCTGCCCGCCGAACTCGCCCCGCACTTCCCGGACTCGGCCGAGGTCGCGACGTACCACCGGCTGCGCAGCGACGAGAAGACGGGCGAGCCGACCAACCACGCCCGCAACTACGTCCGCCCCGAACTGGCCGCCCGCATCGACCTGGCGGACCTGGCGCGCTGGCCGATGACGAAGGTCCTGCGCGACGTGGTGGGCGTGCGCATCAGCCGCATCACGGACACCGTCGAGGCCACCCTCGCCGACCCCGAGACCGCCCGCCTCCTCCAAGTGCCGCTGCTCAGCCCGATACTGCACTACACCGGCGTCACCTACGACGAGGGCGGCCGGGTCCTCGACGTGGCCCGCATCCACTACCGCGGGGACCGCTTCTCCTTCTCCGTCACGCTCGAAGCGACGTGAGGCGGGGCGCCGGCACGGTGCCGTCCGCCGCCCGGGCCGTCGTACGATGCCGGGCGTGACGCACGACGAAGCGCCGCTGCTCGCCGACCTCATGCCGTGGTCCGTCGCACCGCTCCGGCCGGGCCGGGGCTGGCCGATGGGGCCCGACGCCGCCTGCCTGAAGGCCCGTTGGGCCGCGCTCCTGCGCGCCGACGGCGCGGATCGCGAGGCGCTCTTCCGTCCGACCCGCTCCCGCACCCCGGACAGCGCGGTCGCCCAGCTCCCCGGCCACCCCGGCGGGACGGGCCGCCTGGCCAGGGAGCAGGGCCCCTGCCCCGAACCCGTCCGCGTCCGCCACGGCGCCTTCGACGAGCAGTGGCTGATCCCGGACCACCGGCTCATCGACGTCGCCCGCCCCGAGCTGTGGCGGGTCGCCGGCCGCGGGCAGCTGTTCGCCGTCGAGCAGGGGTACGCGCCGGGCAGCGGCTCGGGGCCCGCGGTCGTCGCGTCGGCCGCGCTGCCGGACGGGCACGCGCCCGCCGGGCGGCCCGGCCGCATCCGGCCGCTGTTCCGCCGCCCCGGGGGCCTGGAGCCCAATGTGGCGCCCGGGCTGCTCGGGCATCTGTCCGGGGTGCTCGGCCAGGAGGTGACGGCGCGGTCGCTGCTCGCCTGGGTGCTCGTCCTCGGGTCCGGCTCGGCGGCGGGCTGCCGGGTTCCGCTCACGGCCGACGCCGCCCTGTGGGCGAGCGGCGTACGGCTCGGGGAGCGGCTGCTCCGGCTCCAGCTGCGCGGCGAGGGCCCGCGCCCGAAACTTCCCGGCGGGCGCAGGCCCTACGTCCGCGCGCCGCTGCCCGCCCGGCCGCGTGGCCTGGCGTACGACGCCGAGGAGCAAGCCCTTCGGGTCGGCAGGACGGGCGTCATCTCACCGGTGCCGCGAGCGGCGTGGGAGTTCGAGGTGAGCGGGGTACGGGTGCTCGAGCGGTGGTTCGAGGAGCGTGCGGACGGTACGGAGGCGGAGCCGGGGACCCTGGAGTCGATCCGCCCCCGGGCGTGGCCGCAGGCCTGGACGTCCGAACTGCTGGAACTGATCACGGTCCTGGCGCTGACGGCTGAACTCTCGCCGGAGCGGGCCGAGTTGGCGGCGGCCGTGGATCGCGGGATCACGGCGGGCGAGCTGGGCCGCGCGGGCCTGCTGCCGGTGCCCGGCCGGGCGCGGCGGCCGGCGTCCGTCCTCGATCACCTCGAAGAGGGACCCGAGGGGCAGTTCGCGCTGCTCTAGACCCGCGGTCCGGGCCGTGCGGGGTGGGTGGTGTGACGGCTGAGAGGGGAGGGGCGGGCAAGGGGATGGGAAAGATCCGCCGCGGAGCGGCGGCTCAGTCCCGGGGGCCACCTGTGGTCAGCGGCCACCGAAAAGCGATCGCCGCAGCCTGCGCAGTGGCGCGAAGAGCGAGACACGCCTCACTCGGGCTCCCCTGCTGCTGCGGGCGTGCGCGGTGTCACGTGAGGTGAGCTCACGCATCAGCAGCGTCGCCTCGTGCGACTCCCGCTGCGGGACGGCTGGGCCGCCCAGCACCGAGAGATGGCGGTCGAGGCGCGAGCTGCTCGCGCTGCTCCCACAAGTGATCGCAGGGACACGCGCCCTGCTGCGCACCGTTATCTGTTCCATGTCACTCCCCACCCGTACGAGGGCACCCGGCCCAGGGCAGGTTAACCCTATCGCCCCGGCAGGACACACGTGTATCCCGGTCACAGGATTCACCTGCCCCGCAAGGGGGTTGACGACCACACTCCGAATACGACTGATTCCAGGGCGACTTGGACATTCGGCCCCGGTGGGCGGCACCGTACGGGCCCCGGTGGCCCTCGCGTGGGGTATCTCACGTGCCCGCATCCGCAATCCCGTTCGTGCGGGCGGCCGACTCCCCGTGCGCGCGGAGGGTTGCTACTTTTGTGGAGAATCGCACCGCTGCGAAGGGGGACGCCCGTGAGCCCGTCAGAGCGTGTGATCGCCGGGCGGTACCGCCTGCTCGCGCCACTGGGCGAGGGTGGGATGGGCACGGTGTGGCGGGCCAGGGACGACGTGCTCGGGCGCGAGGTGGCCGTCAAGGAGGTGCGCGCGCCCGCCGGCCTCCCGGCCGCCGAGATCGACCGGCTGTACGCGCGCCTGGAGCGGGAGGCCTGGGCCGCCGCCCGCATTCCGCACCGCAACGTCGTCACCGTCCACGACGTGGCCATGGAGGACGGGCGACCCTGGATCGTCATGGAGCTCGTGCGCGGGCTCTCGCTGTCCGACGTCCTGGAGGCGGAGGGCGCCCTGCCCCCGCGACGCGTCGCCCGCATCGGCGCCGAGGTGCTCGCGGCCCTGCGCGCCGCCCACGACGCCGGGGTCCTGCACCGCGACGTGAAGCCCGGCAACGTACTGATCGCCAATGACGGCCGGGTGGTCCTGACGGACTTCGGCATCGCCGTGGTCGAGGGCAGCTCCGCGCTGACGATGACAGGTGAGGTCGTCGGGTCGCCCGAATTCCTGGCGCCCGAGCGGGCGTTGGGCCGACGGCCCGGGCCGGCGTCCGATCTGTGGTCGCTCGGCGTGACGCTCTACGCGGCCGTGGAGGGAACCTCGCCGTTCCGTCAGGAGACGCCGCTGAGCACGCTGCGCGCGGTGGTGGACGAGGAGCTGCCGCCCGCGCGCCGTGCCGGACCGCTCACCTCGGTCGTCGAGGGGCTGCTGCGCAAGGACCCGGACGAGCGGATGTCCGCCGCCGACGCCGAGCGCGATCTGCGGCTCATCGTCTCGGGCGGCAGACCGCTCGCCGGGGCCCCGCTCCCCGCTCCGCCGCCCGCCACCGCCGGGGGCCCTCCGCCGGACCCCCCGGCGCGGCAGGCCCCGGCCGCCCGGGAAACGGCGCCGACGAGCGTGCCGGACCGGCGCCCCCGCGCGGTGCCGGCCCTGGTCGCGGTCCTGATCGCCCTGGCGCTGGCCCTCGGCGGGTTGACCTACGCCCTGGTCACCCGCGACGACGGGGACGGCGGCGACCACGGCGGCTCGGTGAGCGGGGACAGCGGGTCGACGGACGGCGACGGCGGGTCCGGTGCCGCGCGAGGGGACCCCGGTGGAGAGGCCGACGGGTCCGGCGGGTCCGGTTCGGGCGGGGGCGGTTCCTCGGCCGGCGACACGAACGGCGGCGGCGGAGGCGGAAACGCGGGCTCGACCGGCGGGGATGGAGGCGGGAGCGGGGACGGTGGCGGGAACGGCGGTACGACGCCCGCGCCCGCCCAGACGGTGCGGGTGCGCGTCTTCGGTTCCCACACGCGGTACGAGGGCCCCTGCCCCCCGGCGGCGGGTCAGGCACCGTCGTTCACCGCGACGTTCACGGTGGGGCGCGCCCCGGCCGACGTCGAGTACCGCTGGGTGACCAGGACGGGCGAGTCGGGCGAGCCGGGGTGGAAGACTCTGTCGTTCCCCTCCGGAGGCGGCAGGACGCGGCAGGTCGAGCATGTGGAGACGGCGTACGACCCGGGCGGCGGGACGTACGAGAACGCGGTCGGGGTACGGGTGCGCGGCCCTGTGGACGCCGCCTCCGACACCGTGGACTACTCGGTGACGTGCGTGGAGGAGACCCCGACGAGCGGGGCCTCCTCCACGCCGGACGCGTTCGTCCGGCCCGCGGTGATCAGGGTGCGGTGATCAGGCCGCCGAGGTGAACACGGGGAGGTAGCCACCGGACTGTCCGGCGGCCGTGGGGTGGTAGGACTCGCCGGTGTTGAGCCAGTTCACGCTGTGCAGCCATGCGCTGCCCGAGCAGATCTCGTGCCCGGTGAAGGCGCCGGTGACGTCGGCGAAGGTGAAGCCGTGGTCGGCGGCCCGCTTCTCGGTGGCGGCGTTGAGGTAGTCGGAGGCGTCGTTGATGGCGGCCCGCTCCCGCTCGGAGAGGCCGGTCACGCAGGTGCCGTTCAGCTTGTAGAAGCGGGGGTAGCCGAGCACCACCACGCGGGCGGCGGGGGCCTTGGCCTCGATCGCGGAGTAGACCTTGTCGAGGTTGCCGGGGAGCGTCGAGTCGACGTACGAGCGGGCCTGGGCGATGCGGTTCAGGCAGGTGGCCTCGGACTGCAGTACGCAGGTCGTCATCACGTCCGCGAAGCCCGCGTCGTTGCCGCCGACGGAGAGGGACACGAGGCCGGTGCCGGAGCCGAGCGGGCCGAGCTGGTTCGCCAGAACATCACCCGTTCGAGCGCCCGAACACGCCGTGAAATGGAAGCTGGAGGGTGAGTGGGCGGCCGCCCAGAGAGCGGGGTAGGCACGCGTGCTGCGCTTGCAGTCGCCGCTCGCGCCGTCGTAGCCGCCGGCCCCGACCCCCGAGGAGTAGGAGTCGCCGAGCGCCACATAGCCGGTGGCCGCCGCGTTCTGGTCCGCATGGGCCGTCGTGGCCCCCGCGAGGGCGAAGGCGGCGGAGAGGAGGAGCGAGGACATGTATGCCGTGAAGCGGGACAATCTCATGGAACCTCCTTTAGCAGGGTTTCTGCCTCGACCGTGGTAGCACGCGGTCGCGCCTGCCGATAGTGTTCATGTCAACGAATTCGTTCACAATTTCCCTTCCTGCCCCCGGAGTTCACGCCGGTCACACAGGTGTTGCAGGGAACATCTGCACGCATCCGCCGCATCTTGACGGGCCGACCGGGACTGCGCCACATTGAAGCGCCGGAATCCGGCGCGTCGGGGGGCAAAGCAGTCCATGCAGACCATCAGGCTCAAGGCACCGCCATCGGGGACGGACCGGGACACCGGTCGGGGCCGCGGGACGGATCTGCTGCCGCTGGCAGCGGGCGCGGCCGTCGCCGTGGGAGGCGTCGGCGCGGCGCTCGCGCTCTTCGACCTGGACGCGTCGCTGCGCGGCCCGTGCACCCTCTTCTTCCTGATCGCCGCACCCGCGGCGGCGTTCGCCACGGCCCTGCGGGCACTCGAACCGTGGGGCCGCGCGGTGGCCGCCGTGGCCGGCGCCCTCGCGGTCGACGTCCTGGTGGCCCAGGGCATGTTGGCGCTCCACGTGTGGTCGGTGCGCGGCGGTGTCGTCGCCGTCGCCGCCCTCAGCGCACTCGCTCCGCTCCTGGTGGCGGCGCGGCGCCTGCGCCGCCACTCGGCGAGAAGGCGGACCACCTGACGTGAACATCACCGTGCACCGCCCCGGCGAACTCACCGCCGCCGACCGGGCGGCGTGGACCGCGCTCCAGTCCAAGGCCCCTCTCGACGGCTCGCCCGAGCCGGGCAATCCCTTCCTCTCCCCCGAGTTCGCCCTGGCCGTGGGGCACGTGCGGCGCGGGGTGCGGATCGCCGTCGTTCGCGAGGACGGCCGCGCGGACGGCGAACCGGCGGCGTTCTTCCCCTTCCAGCGGACCGTCACCGGCGTGGGCCGGGCCGTCGGGCTCGGCGTCTCCGACTGCCAGGGCGTGGTGCACCGGCCCGGATTCAGCTGGGACGCCCGGGAGCTGCTGCGGGCCTGCGGGCTCGTGGTGTGGGAGTTCGACCATCTCGCGGCCGGGCAGGCGGCGTTCGAGACGGGCGTCCGCGGCAGCTTCCCCTCCCCCGTGATGGACGTCGACCAGGGCTACGAGGCCTACCTCGGCCGGCTCCGCGCGCGGTCACCCACATTCACCCGGACGACCCTCGCCAAGGAACGCAGGCTCGGCCGCGACCACGGAGCGGTGCGCTATGTCCACGACGAGCGCGACCCCGAGGCCCTGGCCGTCCTGATGGGCTGGAAGTCGGCGCAGTACCGCAGGACGGGGCGCAGCGACCGCTTCGCGCGCCCCTGGATCAGCGGGTTGGTCCGCCGGCTCTTCCACACCAGGACCGGTTCGTTCACCGGGCTCCTCTCGGTGCTCTACGCCGGTGACGTGCCGGTGGCGGCGCACTTCGGGCTGCGCGGCGAGCGGATCCTGTCCTGCTGGTTCCCGGCGTACGACCCGGCGTTCGCCAAGTACTCGCCCGGCCTGGTGCTGCATCTGCGCATGGCCGAGGCGGCAGCCGCCGACGGCATCGCCCATCTCGACCTCGGGCGCGGCCGGAAGGATTACAAGGACTCCCTGAAGACACGCGAACCGGCCGTGTCCGAGGGGTGGGTGGCGCTGCGCCACCCGGTGGCTCTCGGGCATCGGGCGCACCGCGCTCCGGTCAGGGCGCTGCGCAACACCGTGCTCTCCAGGCCGGAATTCTTCGGACCGGCCGATGAATTGCTCAAGCGGATGGGCAAAATCCGACCGCCGAGCAAGATATAGAGCAGTCCGAATGCAACCGCACAGATTGCTCATATCATGAAAGAGGTGAGGCCACGTCACAGGCCTTGCCCCACAGTCTCCATCGTCAATACCGTCGCACATTCACCCGCAACGGCCCATCACGTCATGCGATCAAGGGGAGGGCCCACGATCGCGATGGTTTCGCGCGGGGCGCGGTAGGGGGGTGCCCGTGCCCGGTGATCGCTGATCAGCCGGGTCACGTGCCGCGCTGTGCCAGTTCATTCGAGATGCCTGCAGATCTCCCTTCGGCATGCTCGGGTGAGAACCCCCCTTTCGACCCGGACCAATTACCGGACCGCCCGGGGGCGGGCGGTCCACCGGCGAGAGGGATCCCCGGATTCATGACTTCTTTTCTGCGCCCGGCAGACGCCGGGCAGGACCCGTTGGACGAGATCATCCATCACTACCGTCCGATCTCCACGCATCTGGCGATCACTCCGCCGGTCAGTGTGGTCATTCCCGCGATGAACGAGGCGGACAATCTTCCCTACGTCTTCAAGACACTTCCCGAATGGATCCATGAAGTCGTCCTGGTGGACGGGAATTCCACCGATGACACCGTGGCCGTGGCCCGGGAGCTGCGGCCGGAGGTGAAGGTGGTGCGCCAGCTCGGCAAGGGCAAGGGCGACGCCTTGATCACCGGATTCGCCGCGTGCACCGGCGACATCATCGTGATGGTCGACGCGGACGGCTCCGCGGACGGCCAGGAGATCGTCTCCTATGTCTGCGCCCTCGTCTCGGGCGCCGACTTCGCCAAGGGCTCGCGGTTCGCCAACGGCGGCGGCACGGACGACATGACGCCGATCCGCAGGCTCGGCAACCACGTCCTGTGCTCGGTCGTCAACGCCAAGTTCGGCGCCCGCTACACCGATCTGTGCTACGGCTACAACGCCTTCTGGCGGCACTGCCTGGACAAGATAGAGCTGGACTGCACCGGCTTCGAGGTGGAGACCCTGATGAACATCCGGGTCGTCAAGGCGGGGCTGAAGGTGCAGGAGATCCCGAGCCACGAGTATCTGCGGATCCACGGCACCAGCAACCTGCGCGCCGTCCGCGACGGCATCCGCGTACTGAAGGTGATCCTCGGCGAGCGCTCGGGCCGCCGCGGGCGCGGCGCGCGGCGCAGGGACGTCCGGGGCCTGCCCTTCCGCACGGGCCGGGGAGAGGTGTCTTGAGCCCGGACGTGTCCGTCGTCATCTGCGTGTACACCGAGGACCGCTGGGCGGACATCCTCGCGGCGGTCTCCTCGGTGCGCGCGCAGTCCGTGGCGGCCCTGGAGACCTTGCTGGTGGTCGACCACAACGCCGTGCTCCTGGACCGGCTGACCAAGGAGTACGAGGAGACCGAGGGGGTGCGGGTGCTCGCCAACGCGGGCCCCCGCGGCCTGTCGGCGGGGCGCAACACCGGTATCGCCGCCTCGCGCGGCGCGGTCGTCGCCTTCCTCGACGACGACGCCGTCGCCGAGCGCGACTGGCTGCGCCACTTCGCCGAGGGGTTCGAGGACCCGCGGGTGTTCGCCGTCGGCGGGCGCACGATGCCGCTGTGGGAGTCCGGGCGGCGGCCCGTCTGGTTCCCCGAGGAGTTCGACTGGGTCGTCGGGTGCACGTACCGGGGCCACCCGGCAGGGCGCGTACGGGTGCGCAACGTCCTCGGCGGCAACGCCTCCTTCCGGCGCTCCGCCTTCGACATCGCGGGTGGCTTCGCGACCGGTATCGGACGCGACGGCGGTGGCCGGCCGCTCGGCGGCGAGGAGACGGAGTTCTGCATCCGGCTCACCCGGGCGAGACCGGACGCGGTGCTGCTGGTCGACGACCGCTCGGTGATCCACCACCGGGTGCCCGCGGCGCGGGAGCGGTTCGCGTACTTCCGTACGCGGACGTACGCCGAGGGCCTCTCCAAGGCGCTGGTGGCCAGGAGTGTCGGCGCCGGCAAGGGACTTGAGTCCGAGTGGCGCCACACCACGCGCGTGCTGCCCGCCGGGGTCGGCCGCGGCCTGCGGGACGCCGTGCTCGGGCGGCCCGGCGGCGCGGGGCGCGCGGGCGCGATCGTGGCGGGCGTGGCGGCGGCGGCCGTGGGGTATCTGCTCGGCAGCGTCCGTGCGCGCCGGGCGGGCGCCGCGTTCGCCGTCGTGGAGACCGCCGACCCGACGGGGAACGTGCGGAGCACGGGCGGCGAGGGAACTGCCGGATGAGCGACAGACGCGTGCCGATACTGATGTACCACTCGGTCGCGCGTGAGCCGAGCGAGGCGACGCGCGGCCTCTCGGTGTCGCCCGCCGCGTTCGCACGCCAGATGGAGATGCTCGGCGAGCGGGGCTTCACGCCCCTCACCACCGCCCGGCTGGCCGCGGCCTGGCGCGTCCCGGGCGGCCCCCTGCCCGAACGCCCCGTCCTGATCACCTTCGACGACGGTTACGAGAGCGTGCACCGGTACGCGCTGCCGGTGCTCGCCGGGCACGGCTTCGCCTCCACCCTGTTCGTCTCCACGGGCTGGCTGCGCGGCGCGCACGACACCGGTGGCGGCCTCGACGTCATGCTCGACTGGGGCCAGGTGCGCGAACTGGCCGCCGCGGGCGCGGAGATCGGCGGCCACAGCCACACGCATCCCCAGCTCGACCAGCTCCCCGACGCGGAACTGCGCCGGGAGCTGCGCCGCTGCCGGGACATCATCACCGACGAGACGGGCACCCGGCCGGCCTCCTTCGCCTACCCTTACGGCTACTCCAGCCGCCGGGTGCGCGAGCGGGTGCGCGAGGCGGGCTTCGCCCAGTCACTCGCCGTCGGCAACACCCTGGCCCGCCGCGCCCAGGGCCCCTACGCCCTGCGCCGGGTCACGGTGCGCAGGTCCACCGGGCCCGAGGAGTTCCTGCGGCTCGTCGAGGGCCGCGCGCTCACCCGTACGTTCGTCAGGGACCACGCGCTCACCAAGGGGTACGCCGTGGTCCGCAGAGTCCGACAGGTCCGCCGGAAGGCCATCCGTTCCCGTGTCTGACACGTCCACCGCCCAGGCCGACGTCCCGGGTTCCCCGCACGGCGGGGAGCGGCCGCCGTCCGGCAGGCCCCGCCGCATGCGTCCGCCGGGGTCGGGCGGCGCCGGCCCGTTGTTCCGCAACGCCTACGCGCTGATGCTCAACACCGGGGTCTCCGGGGTGCTCGGCGTCGGCTTCTGGCTGGCCGCCGCCCGGTACTACTCGGAGTCGGCGGTCGGTCAGGGCTCGGCGGCGATCGCGGCGATGAAGCTGTTCGCCGGGCTCACCGCCGTGACGCTGACCGGCGCCCTCGCGCGGTTCATCCCCGTCGCGGGGCGCGCCGCGGGGCGGCTGATCTTCCGTACGTACGCGGGCAGTTCGCTCGCCGTGGCGCTCGCCGCGGGGCTCTTCCTGCTCACGCTGGACCTGTGGGGGCCCTCCTACCGCTTCCTGCACGGTCCCGTGGCGGGCGCCGGGTTCGTCCTCGCCGTCGTGGCGTGGTCGGTGCTGACCCTCCAGGACGGTGTCCTGACCGGGTTGCGCAACGCGCTGTGGGTGCCCGTCGGCAACACCGTCTTCTCGGTGGCGAAGCTGGTGCTGCTCATCGTGATGGCGGCGGCGCTCCCCACCGCGGGGGTCTTCGTCTCCTGGGTCGCCTCGATCCTCGTCTCGGTGATCCCGCTGGGCTGGCTCGTCTTCCGGCGTCTGGTGCCGCGCCATGTGCGGGCCACCGACGGCCGCACGCGACCGCCGACGCTGCGGGAGATCGGCCGTTTCCTCGCCGGCGACTGCACCGGCTCGCTCTTCTCGCTCGCGGTGGTCTATCTCGTCCCGGTCATCGTCGCCTCGCAGGTCGGTTCGGTCGACAACGCGTACTTCTACGTCACCACCGCCATCGGCGGCACCGTCAACCTCCTCGCCATCAACATGGGCGCCTCGCTGACCGTCGAGGGCGCGCACGATCCGGCGCTGCTCGCCGCCAACACCCGCTCGGCGCTGCGCCGGATGGCGGTCATCATGCTGCCGGTGTGCGGCGTCCTCTTCCTGGCCGCGCCGCTCGTGCTGGGCATGTTCGGCGGGGGCTACGCGGACGCCGCCACGCCGCTGCTGCGCTGGTTCGCGGTGGGGGCGCTGCTGCGGGTGGTCATGGAGACGTACTTCGCGGTGCGCCGGGCGCAGAGCCGGACCTCCGGGATCGCCTGGCTCCAGGGCCTGTTGTGCGTGCTGGTCCTCGGCCTCACGCTGGTCCTGCTGCCGCGGATGGGGCTGACCGGCGCGGGCGTCGCGGAGGTCTCCAGCCTGGCGGTGATCGTGGCGATCGCGACGCCGAGGCTGTACCGCGTGGTGCGGGCGGCCCCCTCGGGCGGGCCCGCCGGGAGCACGGCGCCGGACGGCGACCTGGCCGGCCCGGGGAAGCCGGACGCGCCCGTCCCGGGCCCTGACGGGGGCGCCGACCGCGAGGGGCGGCACGGGCCCGCGTGGGCGTGGCGGGACTCGCTCGACTCGGACACCTTGCAGCTCGCCGTACAGCTCGACTTCGACCACCAGGAGCGCAGGCCGCACGTGCGGCCCGGCCCCGGCACGCCTGTGCACACGGGGCCCGCACCGAGGAGCGGGAAGAGCGAGATGGGCGCGAAGGACGAGGGGGACGACGCGGGGGGCTCGGTTGCCGCCGAGGAGGAGGCGGCGGTACGCCCGGCCCGCCCGCGTGTCCTCGGCGTGGCGCTGCTGCTCGCCGTGGCGCTCGGTCTGTACTGGGTGCCCGTCGCCGGTCTCGACGACGCGGACCTGGACGGCATGGGCGGGCTCGGCCTGGTCTCCGTGCTGCCGGTGGCGACGCTGCTCGGCGCCGCGCTCCTGGTCCTCGTGTTCGCGCTCCTGCTCCGGACGGACCGGCCGGTCAAGAGCCTGCTGCTCGTGACGCTGCTGGCCACGGTCGTGTCCCTGCACGCGCTGCCGGCCGTCGTCGAGACCGAGCCCCGGTTCGCCACGGCCTGGCAGCACCTGGGCTTCCTGGAGTACATCGACCGGACCGGCACCGCCGTGCCCGACCTGGACGCGCGCTGGAGCTGGCCCGGCTTCTTCTCGGCGGCCACGTTCGTCGCGAAGGCGTGCGGCGTCTCGGACCTGACCGAGGTGATCCGCTGGTGGCCGACGGCCGTCCAACTGCTGTACCTGGCCCCGATGTTCCTGCTCGTGCGCTCGATGCGGGCGTCCTGGCGCGCCAAGTGGGCCGGGTTGTGGATCTTCGTGCTGAGCGGCTGGGTCGGTCAGGACTACTTCTCCCCGCAGGGCTTCACGTACCTGCTCCACCTCGCCTTCGTCGCCGTACTCCTGGTCTGGTTCCGCGCCCCGCGCGTGCTGTGGGCCAAGCGGCGCCCCGGTGAGAGCGAGGTCCTCCCGACGGGCCGCGGGGAGCGGGCGGTGCTGCTCCTGATCCTGATCGCCCTTTTCGCGGCGACCGTCCCCGCGCATCAACTGACGCCGTTCGTGATGCTCGGTGTCCTCACGGCGCTGGTCCTGGCCGGCCGCTCGGAGCTGCGCGGTCTGCCGATGCTCTGCGGCGTGCTGGTCGTCGGCTGGCTGGGCTTCCTCGCCGAGCCCTACTGGTCGGGGCACTTCCACGACCTGTTCGGCGGGGTCGGGGGCGTCGGCGGCAACGTCTCCTCGTCGGTCTCCGGGCGCATCGAGGGCGGCAGCCCCACCCACCGGCTCGTGCTGTACGTGCGGGTGGCGATGGCGGGCGGCGTCATGGCGCT
This sequence comes from Streptomyces sp. NPDC031466, assembly GCF_055581265.1. Lineage (NCBI taxonomy): Bacteria > Bacillati > Actinomycetota > Actinomycetes > Kitasatosporales > Streptomycetaceae > Streptomyces > Streptomyces sp. NPDC031466. The sequence continues at coordinate 81,230 of NZ_JBVIJT010000008.1, read as the reverse complement.
CGCCTGCTGGGGCTGGTGGCGGCGGCGCTCGTACAAGTACGGGGAACGCTCGCTCCTCGTCCTGACCTTCGTGCCGTTCCTGGGCTTCGCCATGCAGTCGTACGGCGGTGAGATGGCCCTGCGCGTCTTCCTGTTCGCACTGCCGGGCGCGGCGCTGCTCGGCGGTCTCGCGCTGTTCCCGCGTGCGGGCATCACCCCGGCGGAACGGGACCGCGACCGGGTGAGCCGGGCGCCGGCGGCCGCGCTGCTGGCCGGGCTCGTGCTGATGGGCGGCTTCCTCGTGGCGCGCTGGGGCAACGAGCCCTTCGAGCGCGTCCGGCCCGGCGAGGTCGCGGCGATGGAGTACGTGTACGCGCACGACGAGCCGAGCGCGCGGCTGCTGTGGCTGAGCGACGACACGGTGAACAACGTGACGCCGGCGATGCCGTGGGGCGCCCGGGACATGGAGAAGGTGGAGTACGTCCCGACCCTCGCGCCCGCCGACCCGGTCCTGGTCTCCGGCCTGGTCAAGGCGCTCAAGGACGCGGGACCCCGGTCCTACCTCATGGTCAACCGCGGCCAGTCGACCTCTCTGGAACTGGACGCGGGCTATCCGGGGAACTGGCAGCCGCGGCTCATCCGGCACCTGGACGACCGCGAGGAACTCGAGAAGGTGTTCTCCCACCAGGACGCGGCCGTCTACAGCCTGCGGGAGCAGCCGGACGGCGAGGTGCCCGGGGCAGACCCGGGGGCGATCGGGCCGAAGGTGACCTGGACGCCGTGGTCGGTGGTGGGCGCGCTCGCCGCCGTGGTGCTCGCGCTGTTGCTCACCGCGCGTGAGGTGGTGCGGGTGGCGGCGGCGCCGGGCGTACGGCAGCAGCAGTGGCTGGAGGGCAGCTTCTGGTTCTCGCTGCCGCTGCTCGCCGTGCTGCTCGCGTCGCTGGTCCAGCGCTTCGTGACGATGGCGTGAGCCGGCGGGGCCCAGGAAGTCACCGCTTCAGCCACTTCACCTCGTACCCCTTCAGGGCGAGGGAGTGCCCGTCGACCTCGGCGCTGATCCGCCGGTCCTGGGTGTTCACGACGAGGACGGCCTTGTCGTCGGCGAGGACCCGGACCTCGGCGCCGTCGTCGCCGGCGACCCGCACCTTCTCGTACGAGGTGCCGGGGCCGAACTCCCCGCCGAACCGTTCGATGAGCCGCAGCATCGGCAACGGCCGCCCGCCGTGGGCCTGTTGGGTGGTCGTCCACAGGCAGCCGGCGCACTGGGCGCCGCGCTTTTGCGGGTTCCAGTAGAAACCGGTGGTGGCTCCGCCGCGGGCCATCGCCATCAGGCCCGCGGCGTGGACGGCGACGCGGTGCGCCTCGGACCAGTCGTCGCGGTTGTCCTGGCTGTCGCCGGGCTCCACGTAGTACTCGGCCCACCACAGGGGCAGGTCCCCGGTCCGCTCGCGCACCCAGTCGCCGACGGCCGTGAGCTTGTCGGTGGCCGTGAACTCGTCGGGCAGCAGCTCGTCGTCCTTGGTGTAGCTGGAACCGTCGACGACGACGAAGTCCGCGCCCCTCTTGTGCTGGTTCCAGTACTCGAAGGCGTCCAGGGGCCGTTGGTCGAGGCGGCCCCAGGGGCCCTCCACCTGCGAGGCGTTCTCGCTCCGGCGCGGATCGAGGCTGTCCATGACCAGGTAGGGGCCGCCGACCAGGATGTCCTCGTCGACCTTCTTCAGCTCCTCGTAGACGAGGTTGTACAGCTCGGTGTAGCCCTCCTGGTCCCAGCGGGCCTCCTCGTCGTTCCAGAAGCCCTTGAACTCGTTCCAGACGATGAAGTGGCGTACGTCGGGGTAGCGCTTGGCGACGGTCGCGGCGAGCCTCGCGAAGTCGCCGTAGTGCTCGGGCTCGGGGGCGGTCTCCAGGGCCTGTTGGCTCCAGTCGGTGTTGTCCGCGCCGGGCTCGCCGCCCTTCATCCAGTCCGGGGCGCAGCACAGGGTGACGACGGGCGTGCCCTTGCTGCCCCGGATGAAGTCCATCCGGCTGTCCATCGCGGTGAAGTCGTAGTGGCCCTTGACCGGCTCGGGGTTGCCCGCGCCCCAGCCCATGATGTGCTGGATCTGCGGGACGGGGCGGCCCTGGGCCGCCAGCTCGGCGCGGACGCGCGCGACGGCGTCCGGCTCCCCGTCGTCCGCGCTGTACTGGGTGTGGGTGAAGCCCCAGCCGGCCTCGGGCGCGGGCTTGCCGGAGGGGACGGCGGGGGTGCCGTGCACCTTGTCGCCGTCCGGGGTGGTGCCGGCGGTGCTGCCGCCGTCGCCGGAGTGTGTGTGGACCAATGTGATCACCAGGGCCAGTACGGCCAGACCAACGCCGAGCAGTGCGGCGAGACGCCACCGCCGTGCCTGTGAGAACCACCCATGACGTGCCATCACGGACAAGCGTATCGGCGGCGGCGGACGGGGGGACAGGTTCCGCGGGACGGCGCCCGCGGCTCCCGGGGGACGCGGGGCGCACGACGGCGCGTGCGGCTTCCGGGGAAACCGAGTGCGACGGCGCCCGCGGCTTCCGGGGGAAACCGGGTGCACGACGGCGCGCGCGTGCCGGATCATGGCGGCATGTCTGCGAACCCTCACGACGCCCTGCCGATCCGGCTCAACGTCGACGACAACGACTCCCCCTCCGATGTCGTCGACGCACTGTTCCTCGGCCGCTTCGCGACGGGCGAGCAACCCTTCTCGCACAGCGCCAACATCGAACGCGTCAAGAAGGGCTCCACCCTGCTGCCGCCCGGGGCGCGGGTACTGCGGGCCGCCCGCGACGAGGACCGCAGCGCCACGCTGGCCGAGGGCGAGGGGTGGACGCTGCTGGTCTCCCGCTGGAACCGCGGCGCGGACATCACCGTCACGGCGACCAGTGCCGAACTCGCCGAGCGGGTCCTCGGGCAGGCCACGGACGGCGCGCAGGACGAGCCCGCGCCCCAGCCCGACGACGTGACGATGGGGTTCTGGTACGTCTCGCCGCGCCGCGGCCCGCACCGCACGACCCGGCAGATCTCGGCCGGCACCTGGGAAGAGGTGCGGCCCAACTACACGGCGCCGGTCGCCGACGCCATGGACAAGCTGATGAAGACCACCCCCGAGGACATCTCGGGGCGGCTGCTCCTGCTGCACGGCCCGCCGGGCACGGGCAAGACGTCGGCGCTGCGGACCCTCGCGCGCTCCTGGCGCGACTGGTGCCAGGTGGACTGCGTCCTGGACCCGGAGCGGCTGTTCGGCGACGTCGGCTATCTGATGGACATCGCGATCGGCGAGGACGACGGCACCACCGAGGGGCGCTGGCGGCTGCTGCTCCTCGAGGACTGCGACGAGCTGATCCGCGGCGAGGCCAAGCACACGGCGGGGCAGGCCCTGTCCCGGCTGCTCAACCTCACGGACGGCCTCCTCGGGCAGGGCCGCAACGTCCTGGTGGGCGTCACCACCAACGAGGACCTGGAGCGCCTGCACCCGGCGGTCGTGCGTCCAGGCCGCTGCCTCGCCCGCATCGAGGTCGGCCCGCTGACCCGGCCCGAGGCGGTGGAGTGGCTCGGCACCCAGGAGGGTGTCCCGCGCGAGGGCGCGACCCTCGCCGAACTCTTCGCGCTGCGCCGGGGCACCTCGCCCACGTCGGTCCCGGACCAGCGCGAGGGGGCGGACTCCGGGCTGTATCTGTAGCCGGGGCACCCGCTCCCCTCAGGGCGGTTCGCCGCCCTCCCCTCGGCTCAGCCGCGCAGGCCCGCTTCGAGCCGGCGGTGGAGGGCGCCGAGCCGGGTGCGGCCGGGGGCGCCGGCCGGCATCCGCGCCACCACCGCCCGCACCTGTGGGGGCACCTGTCCGAGCGCCCAGCGGACCTCGTCGTCCCCGACGCCGGGTTCGTCGCCCTGCGCCAACTCCTGGGCCCGGGCGAGGTACAGCGCGGGGCCGAGGACGTGCTTCAGCTGGTGCGGGGTGGCCAGCGGATGCAGGTACGGGGCTCCGGCCGCGCTGCCCGCGGCGCGCGCGGCGGCCTCGGCCACCGGGTCCCCGGCCGCGCGGGCCGCCTGATACGCGCTCCAGGCCGCGGTACGCAGCCGTGCCGTCCGCCGCTCCCCCAGCGCGAAGGCGCGGGCGGCCTCGACCGCCTCGCGCGGGCGGGGGTCGCGGGGGGCCCTCGTCTCGAAGAGTGGCAGCGCGCGCTCGGCGCACGCGACGGCCCAGCGGGTGACGGAGCGACGGTCATCCTCGGTCAGTTCGAAGCTTCGGCTCTCTTGGCTCATGCCTCTCTACGGTATCCCTGAACAGGGCGTTTGAGACTTTTTGCCGTTCCTGCCGCTCCGCACCGCCATACTGGGGCCGCAACCCTCAACCCGGGGTCCGGGCGGTTTGCCGGCCGGACGCCCCGTAGGCCGCGCGGAGCGCGTCCCGCACCGCGGCCAGCGCGTCCTGTTCTGAGAGGCCGAGCCGCCGGACGCGCTCGGCGTACGCCTGCGCGGCGGTGGACGCCTCCTTCGCCGCCGCGTCCCCCGCGGCGGCGACGAACGTGCCGTTGCGGCCGCGGGTCTCGATGACCCCGTCGGCCTCAAGTGCCCGGTAGGCCTTGGCCACCGTGTTCGCCGCGAGGCCCAGCGACTGGGCGAGCCCGCGCACCGTGGGCAGTTTGTAGCCGACGGGCAGCGCGCCCGACCGTGCCTGCCCGGCGATCTGGGCCCGCACCTGCTCGTACGGCGCGTCGCTCGCGCCCTCGTCGATGTCGATCTTCACAGTCACCCGGCGATTGTCCCGCACGGCCGGGGCCGGGCGGCGGGAAAAGCAGAGGCGCGCCGGGACGCCGTCCGCGTACCGTGCGGGGCCATGACAGTGATCGTCCGATCCCTCAGCCCCGACGGCCCGACCGACGCCGCGGACGTCGCGGGTTTCGCCGCGGTGCGCCGGGCCTGCGTGCCGGCCATGCTCGCCACCCCCGAGTCCGTCGCCTTCGAGCGCGCGCACGCCCATCCGGCCGCGCGCTACCGCCAGTTGATCGCCGAGACCGGCGGCGAGGTCATCGGCACCGCCCAGGTGGGCATCGCCCACGACAGCCCCGAGCCGGGCCAGGGCTTCGCCAACGTGTACGTCCATCCGGAGCGGCTGGGCACCGGCGCCGGAACGCTCCTGCTGCGCGCGGCGGAGGAGTACCTGGCGGGCGAGGGTGCCACCACCGTCTACTCCTGGGTGCTGGACGAGCCGGCCAACCTCGCCTTCGCCGCCCGCCGCGGCTACCGCGCCAGCCGGCGCGCCCACTTCCTGCGGCTTGACCTCGCCCGGAGCGCACTGCCGCCGCGCCGGGAGCCGCCCGCCGGGGTGGAGCTGGTCAGCGGCTCGGTGTTCGCGGACGACGCGCGTCCCCTGTTCGCGCTCGACGCGGAGACGGCGGCGGACGAACCGGGCGATGTGGCGGCCCAGTTCACGGACTACGAGCACTGGCTCGCCGAGACCTGGCGGCATCCGCTGGTCAGCCGGGAGCTGACCACGGTGGCCCTGGTGGACGGCCGCCCCGCGGCGTTCACCCTGGCCCGCACGGACGGCGCGGGCCGCTACGCCTCCGGCATGACGGGCACCGCACGCGCCCACCGGGGCCGGGGCCTGGCCAAGCTCGCGAAGAACGACTCCCTGCACCGGGCCAGGGCCGCCGGCTGCACGGAGGCCTTCACGGGCAACGACACCGGCAACGAACCGATGTTGGCGATCAACAAGTGGTTCGGTTACGAGATCTGCGCGACGGAGGTGCGTCATGTCCGGCACCTCGGCTGACGGAGGTCGCCCCACCGCCGTGGAGATCGCCCTCGTCAAGGCGGGCCGCACCAAGATCCGCTACCCGGCGGAGCTGCTCCACGACGACGGGACGCGCGTCACGGTCCGGGCCCCCTGGGCGGCCCCGGGCACCCGTGACTTCGGCTTCGTCCGCTTCGAGCCGGGGGACGTCTTCACCGAGCACTACTGGCGCGACCGCTGGTACGCCGTCAAGGAGGTGTACGCCGGTGACGGCACCTTCAAGGGCTGGTACTGCGACGTGACCCGCCCCGCCGTCCGCGCGGAGGGCGTCCTCACGGTGGAGGACCTGGACCTCGACCTGTGGTGCTCGCCGGACGGGAGCGCCGTGCTGCGCCTGGACGAGGACGAGTTCGAGGCGAGCGGCCTGCGCGCCACGGACCCCGAGGCGGCCGCGGCGGCCCTGCGCGCCCTCACGGAACTGGAGTCCCTGGCCCGCGGCGGGCTCATCGGCACGATCTGAGCACCGCGCCCCCGGCTCCGCCCCGGGCCGGGGGCGTCACCCGGCGAGCGGGACCGAGGCGGCGGTGCGCTCGCCGTCGTACGCGACGCTCTCGTCGTCCGACTGCCAGTGCACGGTGAAGCGTTCGCCCCCGCGCCAGGCGGTCAGGGCCTCGCGGCAGTACGCCACCGTGTCGTGCGGCAGGTCGGCCAGGGGGTGCCAGGCCAGCTCGGCGCACTTGTGCGGCTCGGCGTTGACCGGCTCGCCGCCCGCGCCGTACGCGGCGGAGAAGAACCAGCCCATGCGGGGCGCCGCGCCGGGTCCCCGGTATTGGACGACCAGCTCAGCGCGCAGGTCCGCCGGCGCGAGGTCCAGGCCGATCTCCTCGCGGGCCTCGCGGATCACGGCCTCGCGGACGTCCTCGCCGTCCTCCAGGTGGCCCGAGGGGAGGTTCCACAGGCCGTCGCCGTACCCGGTGCCGGTGCGGCGGGCCAGCAGCACGTCGTCCCCGCGGCGCAGCATGAGGTGGACGTCCACGATTTCGGCGTGCCGCCGCGGGGCCGCGGGGGTCACGCCGATCACCGCGTACCGCTCGTCCTCGACCGGGCCGCCCCACAGGCGCGGGTCCCCGGAGAGGCGCTCGGTGTGCAGCCGGGTGACGAGCGGGGTCAGGGCCTCGGTCAGGCGGGACATGGGCAGGCCGGCGGGCCGGGCCAGGTCCCAGACGCCCTCGACGAGGATCAGGCGGCCGCCGGGGCGCAGCAGGGTGTGCCAGTGGCGCAAGGTGGCCTCGGGGTCCGGGAAGAGCCACAGGACGTGGCGGGCCAGGACGGTGTCGAACGTGCGGTCCCCCACCGGGGGATGGGCCGCGTCGCCGGTCAGGATCTCGGCGTCGTGGGCCGCCAGCTTCTCGCGGGCCCGCGCCGTCATGTCCGGCGAGAGGTCGACGCCGGTGACCCGGTGGCCGTGCTCCGCGGCGAGCAGGGAGAGGCTGCCGGTGCCGCAGCCGAGGTCCAGCACGTCCCCGGGGGTGGCGGGCAGCCACTGCGACAGGCGCTCCGACCAGGCCCGGCGTACCGCCGCGTCGCGCAGGCCGTGGTCCGGTTCGTCGTCGAAGGTGGCGGCGGCGGCGTTCCAGTCGACCCGTGCGGAGGCGTTGTTCGTCGTCATGGTCCGAGCCTGTCATCCACCACTGACAACGGGCCCTCGGCGAGGCGTTGACGGCCCTTCGGCAGGTACTCGGGCAGGTGCTCGATCAGAAAGGTGGCCCGGAGAGGTCTAGCGGAGCGCTCCGGTGGACATCGGTAAGGCAGGGAGGCAGCCATGCGCCGAGTCACCACGCACAAGCCCGTCATCAAGCCCGTCAGCCGCCGGGTGCGCGAACGCCAGGAGGCCGAGGTCCGGCCACGGGAGAGGCCGGAGGTCCGCAAGGACATCCAGCGGACGTGGTGGCCGGAGGGATGAGACGCCGTCCGTCGGGACGCCGCCCGTAGGGACGCCGCCCCGTCAGGGGGTGAGCAGCCGCTTGCGGTAGTGCAGGCGGTCGTAGGGGCCCTCGACGCGGCGTGCCACGAGGTCGTAGCCGTAACGGGGGTAGATCTTCTGGTTCTCCCACATCAACGCGTTGGTGTACAGGCGCACTTCGGGCAGGGACAGGGCACGCGCGTGTGCGTCGACATGGGCGAGCAGGGCGCGGCCCACCCCTTGGCCCGCGGCGTCGGGGTGGACCGCGATGGACTCCAGGAACAGGTGGGCGTCCTCGGGCGGTGCGGTGACCGGGACGAGGACCAGCAGGCCGATGACCGGGTCTCCGGTGACGTACACCCGCCCCGCCGCGACGTCGGCCGCGTGGTCGGCCTCCATCGGGGCGGGGACGACGCCGATGCGCCGGATGTAGTGGTGGTACGCCGCGTCGGTCACGGCCCGCACCGCGGGGACGTCGGAGGCGGTGGCGCGTCGGATGCCCGTGGGCACGGTGGTCGTGGTCATGCCTCTACGTCTACGTCACGGCGCCGCGCCCGCACCAGCGCCGTCTTCACCAAGGACCTGGCGGCGATCAGGACGACGAGGCCATGGACGGGACGGGACGTCACGGCCGCTGAGGCGCCCCGGTCAGGACAGGCACGTGCTCGGTGTGGCGTGCTGCGGATCCAGCGCGTTCGCCACCTCGTGGTGGGCGACGCGGTCCAGGGTCCCGATCGCCACGTGCTCCGCCACATCGGCCCGGCACAGGTCCTGGACGGTCACGTTGCGCACTCCGGGACCGTCCAGGAACTGGCTGCGGTAGGGGGTGACCACCTCGTCGTACTGGGTGGCGATGACGGTGTAGCGCACGCCCGGCACGGTGTCCCCGCCGGCGTTGAGCCTGGTCAGGAAGGGTGAGCCGACGATCTGGTCCGCGAGGGCCGGCGTGTTCGTGGTGAGCAGGTCCTCGATGCCCGGGAAGTACGGCAGCAGGCGGGTGAGGCCGAGCAGGGTGGTGCCGTGGTTGTCGGGCGCGAGGCCGATGAGGGCGTTCACCTTGGCGGCGCCGCCGAGGAACTTGAGGTAGTGGCGGGGCATCATGCCGCCCTGCGAGTGGCCGACGAGGTCCGCCTCCTTCGCGCCCGTGGCGGCGAGCACCTTGTCGACGAAGTCGTCGAGCTGCTCGGCGGACTTCTCGATGGGGCCGAGCCCGTGGAAGAACGGCACGTCCTTCAACTGGCCGTAGTCCAGGGAGTAGACGCAGTAGCCGCGCGCGACGAGGTAGGGCGCGAGGACGAGCCAGTTGTCGACGGAGTTCCCGAACGTGCCGTGCACGAGGACGACCGGGCGGGGGTGGGCGGCGGAGGGCCGGCAGGTGTAGTCGTTCCAGCCCCGCGATGTGGTGGCCGCCGCCTTGGGGGCGGCGTTCGCGGTGGCGGCGGGGGTGAGGGTGACCGCGCCCGTGAGAAGCAGGGCGGCGGCGAACGCGCGCAGCGCGCGTCTCCAGGGCAGCATCGGGCGATCTCCTCGCGGCAGGGGAAAGAGGGGGGGTACGCCCTGTGATCCGGATCGACAGGATGCCGTGCTCACGTCAAATTACGCGCCGGTAGGTGAAGAGTGAAGCGGTGCGGCACGACAACTTCCGGCGCCGGTCGGCAGAGCCCTCGGCCCGCGCCACCGCGCCCTGAAAGCAGGGGAACGAGCGGCTCCGGCCGCCCCCGTCCCCCGCGTCACGCCGCCAGCGTGCCCGGCACGATCGCGCCGGGGCCGAACTTCTCCCGGGCCCGGTCGGCCACCTCCTCGATGCGACGGGCCTTCTCGTCCGCCGGGTCGAACGTGAGCTGGTGAGAGGCCTGTTCGGCCGGGCCGAGCCCCTCGGCGCGCAGGGCCACGGCGCGCACCCGGGCCCGCTGGAGACCCAGCGCCTCGTACGCGCGGTAGGCGGCCGTGGTCAGCGCGGTGGAGTGCGCGGTCGGCTCCGGCAGGGCCCTGGTGCGCACGGTCGTACTGCGGTCCGCGTACCGCACGGTGAGGGTCAGCGCCCGGCACACCTGGCCCTCGGCGCGCATCCTGACGCCCAGCTCCTCGGCGCCGGACAGGAGGGCGCGGCGGTGCCGGAAGGGGTCGAGCTCGTCCCGGGGGAAGGGCCGTTCGACGGCGAGCGAGCGCGCGGCGGAGTTCGGCACGACCCGGGTGCGGTCGACGCCCCGCGCCTTCTCCCGCAGCTCACGGCCCGCGCGGGCGCCGACCAGCCGCTGGAGGGTGGACAGGGGCGCGGCGGCGACCTTCCCGAGGGAGTCGAGGCCGTACTCGCACAGGGTGCGGGCGGTGGCGCGGCCGATGCCGGGCAGATCGCCGACGGGCCGCTCGGCGAGGAACTCCCGTACGCCGTCCGGGCCTTCCGGCACGGCGCGGGTCACGCCGGGGGCGGCGCCACGGGCGGCCATCCGCGCCAGCATCGGGCCGGGCCCGGCGCCGATCGCGCACTCCACCCCGTACAGCGCGAGCGCCCGCACCCGGATCAGCGGGGCCAGCTCGACGGCGCTCCGCCCGAAGTACCGTCGCGCGCCGCGCAGGTCCAGCAGGGCCGCGTCGGGCGGGAGCGCCTCGACCTGAGGGGTGAACTCCGCGAGCATGCCGAGCAGTTGGGGGAGGGCGGCCTCGTACATGGGCGTCAGCAGAAAGCGCACGTAGAGGGTGCTCGCCGCGCCGCCCGCCGCACTGCCGACCTCGCCGCTCACTCCCCTGCCCACCTCACCGCTCGCCTCGCCGTTCATCCCGCGCTCCCCGGACTCCGGTGCCAGAACTTCCTGGTGCCGCCCGCGGCCCCCTCGCCCGCCGGGCGGAGATCCGCCCAGGGGTGCATCTCGTACCCGGTGGACATGCGGACGCGCCGCCCGCCCGGCCCCGGCTCGGGTGCGGGCTCGGGTGCGGACTCGGGCTCGGGCGTCGGCTCCGGTTCCGCCAGCCGCAGCGCCACCGCGTCGAGGCCGCCCTCCTCACGCACCTCCACCAGTTCCGCGAGGTTCCACGCCGCCGCGCCGACCACGCTGAGGCTGCGCGGTCCGCGGCGCTGCACCACACCGCGCACCAGCAGCAGCCAGGAGTGGAAGACGGTGTGCGCGCACCGCTCGTGCGCGTCGTCGAAGAAGGCCAGGTCGACCAGGCCCGTGCCGTCGTCCAGGGTGGTGAAGATGACCCGCCTGCCGGAGCGGATCGGCGGGGTCTGGGTGGCCGCCTTGGCGCCCGCGACCAGGACGGTCGCGCCGTGTTCGGCCTCCCGCAGCCGCCGGGCGCTGAGCACGCCCAGTTCCGCGAGGAAGGCGGCGTGGTCCCCCATGAGGTGGCGCGAGGAGTCCATGCCGAGGACGCCCAGTTCGGCGCTGAGCCGCTCCGCTTCGTCGAGGTCGGGCAGGCCCGCGGGCGCCGTCTCGCGCCCACCGGACAGGGGCAGTTGGGCGCCGGCCGCGCCCCGGGCGCCCCGCCGCAGCTCGGCGAGGTGCAGTTGCAGGTCCCGGCGGTTGGCGCCGAACGCGTCGAGCGCGCCGACCTGCGCGAGCCGCTGGGCGACCGGCTTGGCGGGCCGGGCCCGCTCCCAGAAGTCGACGAGGGAGGCGTAGGGCTGCCCGTCCGCGATGCGCGCCGCCTCGGCCTCGCTGATGCCGTGCACGTCGCAGAGGGCGAGGCGCAGGCCCCACATTCGCCGGGGCTCGGACACCAGTTCGATACGGTGGGCGACCGCGGACCGGTTCACGTCCACCGGCAGGATCGGCACCCCGCGCCGCCGCGCGTCCGCGAGCAGCAGCCGCTTCGGGTACATCCCGGGGTCGTGGGTGAGCAGCCCGGCGTAGAACGCGGCCGGGTGATGGGCCTTCAGCCACGCCGACTGGTACGTCGGCACGGCGAAGGCCACGGCGTGCGCCTTGCAGAAGCCGTACGAACCGAAGGCCTCGACGATCTCCCAGGCGCGGGCGATCGTCGGGGCGTCGTACCCCTTGGCCGCCGCGTGCTGCGCGAACCACAGGCGGATGCGCCCCTGCGACTCGGGGTCGGAGAGCCCGCGCCGCACCTGGTCCGCCTCGTCGCGCCCGCAGCCGGTCATGATGTCCACGATCTGGATGATCTGCTCGTGGAAGACGACGACGCCGTAGGTCTCCCGCAGCGGCTCGGTCAGGTCCGGATGCGGATAGCGCACGGGCGCGCGGCCGTGCCTGGCCTCGATGAAGGGGCGCACCATGTCGGCCGCGACCGGGCCCGGACGGAACAGGGAGATGTCCACCACCAGGTCGTGGAAGGTCGAGGGCTGCAACCGCCCGACCAGGTCGCGCTGGCCCGGCGACTCGATCTGGAAGCAGCCGAGCGTCTCGGTGGACTTGATGAGCCGATACGTCGCCGGGTCGCCCGGCGGCACCGCGTCCAGGTCGACCCGCTCCCCCGTGGCCCGCTCCACCTCCGTCACCGCGTGCGCCATCGCCGACTGCATCCGCACGCCGAGCACGTCCAGCTTGAGCAGGCCGAGGTCCTCCACGTCGTCCTTGTCGAACTGCGACATGGGCAGGCCCTCGCCGCTGGTGGGCACGACGGGCGTGCGGGCGAGCAGCGAGGCGTCGGAGAGCAGCACTCCGCACGGGTGCATGGCGACGCCGCGCGGCAGCGCGTCCAGCGCCTCGACCAGCTCCCACAGCCGGTCGCGGCCGCCCAGCTCCTTCGCCACCGCGCGCAGTTCCGGCAGCTCCGCCAGCGCGGAGCGGGCGTCGCGGGCGCGGATGTGCGGGAAGGCCTTGGCGAGCTTGTCGATCTCGGCCGGGTCCATGGACAGGGCCGCTCCCACGTCGCGTACGGCGTGCCGTACGCGGTAGGTCTCGGGCATGGCGACCGTGGCGACCCGCTCGGTGCCGAAGCGGCCGATGATCGCGCGGTAGACCTCCAGGCGGCGGGCCGACTCGACGTCGATGTCGATGTCGGGCAGCACGTAGCGCCGCTTGGACAGGAAGCGCTCCATGAGCAGCCCGTGTTCGACGGGATCGGCGTGCGCGATGCCGATGAGGTGGTTGACGAGGGAGCCGGCGCCGGAACCGCGCGCGGCGACCCGTATCCCCAGCCCGCGCACGTCGTCGACGACCTGGGCGACGGTGAGGAAGTAGGAGGCGAAGCCGTGGTGGGCGATGATGTCCAGCTCGCGGTGCATCCGCTCCCAGTAGGCGCGCCGGGAGTCGTAGCCGCGCAGCACCATGCCCGCCGCCGCCCGGGAGGCGAGGACGCGCTGCGCGGTGCGCCGCCCGGCGCCCACCAGACGCGGTTCGGGGAAGCGGACGGAGCCGATGCCGAGGTCGTCCTCGGGGTCGACCAGGCACGCGGCGGCGGCCGCCCGGGTCTGGTCGATCAGCCGGTGGGCGGTGTCGCGGCGGAACCCGGCGGCCTCCACGACCCGTTCGGCGACGCGCAGCATGGCGTCCGCGTCCTTCAGCCAGCGTTCGCCGCCGTCGAGTCCCTTGGCCGGGTCCACCGGGACGAGGCGGCGGGCGGCGTCCAGGACGTCGGCGACGGGGCCCTGACCGGGGTCGGCGTAGCGCACGGCGTTGCTCAGGACGGGTCGTACGCCCTGTTCGGCGGCGAGGCCGAGGGTGCGCGCGGCCAGCCGGAGGGAGCCGGGGCCCGTGCCCTCGCGGCCGTGCCAGACCGTCTCCAGGCGCAGGTCGTCGCCGTACCGCTCGCGCCAGGGCGCGAGGAGCCGGGCGGCGCGGTCGGGGCGGCCGGCGGCGAGCGCGCGCCCCACGTCGGAGGCGGGGCCGAGCAGCACGGTCAGGCCCTCGCCGTGGTTCTCCTCCCACGGCAGGACGGGCCGCCCCTCGGCGGCGTCCCGGTGCGCGGCGCTGACCAGGCGGCAGAGCGTGGCCCAGCCGGTGGCGCCGTCCCGGGCGAGGTAGGTCACGCGCGGGGTCGACTCGTCGATGAAGGCACCGCCGCGCACGGGGGTCCGGCGCCGCTCGCCCCTGGCCGGGGCGGGTTCCCCCACCGCCAGCTCGGTGCCGAACAGCGGCCGCACGCCCGCCTTCGCGCAGGCCTTGGCGAACCGGACGGTGCCCGCGAGGGTGTCCCGGTCGGTGAGCGCGAGGGCGTCCATGCCCCGGTCGGCGGCGCGCTCGGCCAGCCGCTCCGGGTGCGAGGCGCCGTACCGCAGGGAGAACCCGGAGGCGGTGTGCAGATGCGTGAACCCGGGCACACGCACCTCCTGTCACCCTCAACCGATCCGATCCCGTACCCCCCGCCTCCACCATAGACCAAGTTTCGAACGCTTGTACGACAGGCGTGCGGGGCCCACCCCCACGGGGCCGCCGCGTCACCCGTCCGGCCCCTCCCACCTGCGCGGACGACCGGTGCCCTGGAGCGTGGGGGCATGAGGTTCGCCGACGAAATGAAGAGCGCCGTCACCCCGCGAGCAGCCCTGCTCGTCCTCGGCGTACTCGCCCTGCAGCTGCTGTTCATCGCCTCCTACGTGGGCGCGCTGCACGACCCGAGACCCAAGGACGTGGCCTTCGGGGTGGTCGCCCCCAAGGAGGCGGCCCAGCAGACCGCCGACCGGCTGGAGAAGCTCCCCGGCGAACCGCTGGACCCCCGTGTCCTCACGGACGAGGCCGAGGCCCGCCACCAGATCGCGCACCGCGACATCGACGGCGCCCTGCTCGTGGACCCGCGCGGCACGACCGACACCCTCCTGGTCGCCTCCGGCGGCGGCACGGCGCTCTCCAGGACCCTGACCTCCCTCCTCACGGAGGTCGACGCGGCCGAGAAGCGCACGGTGAAGACCGTGGACGTGGCCGCCGCGTCGGACCAGGACTTCAACGGCCTCTCGTCCTTCTACCTGATCGTCGGCTGGTGCGTCGGCGGCTATCTGTGCGCGTCGATCCTCGCGATCAGCGCGGGCTCCCGCGCCGCCAACGTGCCGCGCGCGATCATCAGGCTCGCCACCATGGCGCTCTACTCGATCATCGGCGGCCTCGGCGGCGCGGTCATCATCGGGCCGATCCTCGGGGCCCTGCCCGGCAGCATCATGGGTCTGTGGGGTCTGGGCGCCCTGGTCGTCTTCGGGGTCGGCGCGATCACGCTCGCCCTCCAGGCGCTCACCGGCATCATGGGCATCGGCCTGGCCGTCCTCATCATCGTCATCGGGGGCAACCCGAGCGCGGGCGGCGCCTTCCCGCTGCCGATGCTGCCGCCCTTCTGGAAGGCGATCGGGCCCTGGCTGCCGCCGGGCGCGGGCACCTGGGTGGCACGCTCCATCGCCTACTTCGAGGGGAACGCGATCACCGGGCCGCTCCTGGTCCTGGCCGCCTGGGCACTCGTCGGCGTCGTCGTCACCCTCGCCCTGTCGGCCCGGCGCGGACGGCCGGTCAACGGCTCGATCGACCTCAGCGGCACGAACTACGGCAGGACGTGAGCCCCGCCCCCCGTTGCTCGCGGGCGGGGGGCTGGGCTCACGGCGTCGGGCGGACTCAGCCGATCTCCGCGCCGGAGGCCCTCAGCGCCGTTGAAGCCGAGCGAGCAGCGCGAGCCGCCACCCCAGATCGCGTCGCCGCCGGCGATGAACACGTGTCGGTGCTTCACCACTCACGACCTCCTGTGGGAGGAACGACCCGGTCGGCGTGGCGGCCTGACGGATCGTGAGGCGTACGCGGCACAGATGGGGGCACGCCCGGACAGCGGCGTTGTCACGCGATGACAGCCGCGTCCATGCCCATTGCCTCGTCCACTGTCCCGACGCCGCGCGGTCGCACACAAGGTCCGCTTCGGGACGCGCACGCGAAAACAGCAGTGCGCCCTTCCGCTCTCATACGACCCCATCGCGCACGCCGCCCGTGTTTGCAAACACCATGTGCGCGACGGGGACGAGCCCCCACCCGGTGGCCGGGTGGGGGCTCGTCGTACTGCCGGTGCGACCGGTGCCGCAGCCGGTGGTGCTCAGTACACGCTCACGTTGTACGCGCGCAGCGCCTCGGTGACCGGCTGGAAGAAGGTCGTGCCGCCGGACGAGCAGTTGCCGCTGCCGCCGGAGGTCAGACCGAGCGCCGTGGAGCCGGCGTACAGCGGGCCGCCGCTGTCGCCGGGCTCGGCGCAGACCGTGGTCTTGATCATGCCGTAGACGATGTCGCCGCCGCCGTAGTTCACGGACTGGTTCAGCGCGGTGACCCGGCCGCTGTGCGTACCGGTGGTGGAACCGCGGCGGGTGACGGTCTGGCCGACCGTGGGATCGGCGGCGGTCGTGATGTCCTGACTGCCCACGGTGCCGGACTTGGTGATCGAGGTGTTGGTGTAGCGCACGATCCCGTAGTCGTTCGTCGGGAAGCTGGAGCCGTACGTGGTGCCGAGCACGGTGGTCTTCGCCGAGTTGGCCCACCACGTGCCCGCGCCGTCGGTGCAGTGCCCCGCGGTCAGGAAGTAGTAGGTGGTGCCGTTGCGGACGTTGAAGCCGAGCGAACAGCGCCAGCTGTCGGCGTAGATGGCGTCGCCGCCGGAGATGTACTTCTGGAACTTGCCCGGGGTGCGCTCGATCTTCAAGGCGCCAGCGTTGGACCCGGCGGCCGCCTTGAGCTTGGCGATCTCCGCCTTGGACACCGTGCTGTCGGCGGTGACGACGACCTGCTTGGTCTTCGGGTCGATGCCCCAGGCGGTGCCCGCGACATCGGCGCCGAGCACCGCGTCGCTGGCCTGTTCGAGCTGCGAGGCGCTGAAGGTGGCCATGCCGTCCTGCGCGCTCGCCGCGGGCACGGAGAGCGCGCCGGCGGCGAGCAGAGCGGTGGCTGTCGCGAGCAGGCGGGTACGTCTCACCAGGCCGGTGTGGGGGATGGTGCGCTTGATCCTCACGTTGTTCCCTCCCGAGGGAAGTCAGTGGGTCCTTGTGGGTTGAGGACCCGTGAGGCGCAGCCATGGAGCAGGCCCGGGTTCCGCATACGCCGTGCTCCTGACAAGCGCTGCTCGGGAGTATTGAGGGGCGAGGACCAGCCGCACAAGGGCGCCTTTCAGCCGTCCGACCGGCCACCGGGCCCCCGCCCCCCAAGGGCCGGTCCAGGCTGATCCCCGAAGTCGGTCCGGGCTTTCCCGGAGACGGTCCGGGGTTTCCCGGAGCGGCCCGGCGCTCTCCCCGGAGCCGGGGTTCAGCGCTCCAGGACGTTCCGCTCCCCCGCCGCGATCTCCGTCGCCAGGGTGTTGCCCGGCGGCGGGAAGGGGCAGACGAAGTGGTCGGCGAAGGCGCACGGCGGCAGCAGCGCCCGGTTGAAGTCGACCGTGGTGCGCCCCTTCGCGTCGGGCGCGGCGGGCCGCAGGAAGCGGAAGCGGTAGCTGGACGTGCCGCTGGTGGCGTCCGCGAAGACGGCCCAGAGGGAGCCGTCCGCCTCGACACTCACCTGGAGCGTGTGCTCGGCTTCCCCGAGCCGGAAGGCCAGCTCTCCGTCGAGGCCGAGGCCCCGCTCCTTGCCGTCCGCGTTGCCGACCTTGACGGTGCGGTTCTCCCCGTACGGCGTGAAGCGCCCCGGCACGGCCCAGCGCGCGTCGTGGGCGGTGGCGTCGATGCCCTGGAAGGCGCGGCGCGTGGCGGCGTGCGGGTCGAAGACGCGCACCGCCCACAGGCCCTCGCGCCGGATGACGACGAGCCGGCGTTCGCCGTGGGCGACGCGGGCGGTGGCCGGGCCGCTGTCCGCGCCCAGCCGGACCTCGCCGGTCAGGGGGCGGCCGTCGACGCTCAGGCCGTCCCCGGCCCCGGCGCTCAGGACGACCGCGTCGGCTGTCCCGGTCCACCGCCCGGGGATGTCCAGAATTGAACCGTCCGGATGGTCCGCGAGCCAGTGCGTGCCGGTGAGCGAGAGCGGCCCGTAGGGGGCCGCGACCGTCTCGGTGCGCTGTTCGTGCCAGCGCCGCCAGTCCTCCGCGGCGTCGGGGTCCGGGGCGCTCGGGGCGTGCTCGGGGTGTTCGGTGGTCATGGTGGTCACTCCTTCCCTAGGGGCTCACGCAGCCCGAGGTGGGAGCGCAGGGTAGCGCCCCGGTATTCCGTGCGGTGCGCGCCGCGTTCCTGGAGCAGGGGCACCACCTGATCGACGAAGTCGTCGAGGCCGCCGGGCGTGAGGTGCGGGACGAGGATGAAGCCGTCGGCGGCGCCGACGCGCACGAACTCCTCCATCTCCCGCGCGACCGAGCGGGCGGTGCCGATGAACGACTGGCGGGCGGTCGTCTCGATGACGGTCTGCCGGATGGACAGCCCCTTGGCCTCGGACAGGGCCCGCCACTCACGGGCCACGGCGAGCGGGTCGGCGATCCGCACCCGGCCCTGGGCCAGCTCGGACGCAGGGGCCGGGTCGAAGGCCGGCAGCGGCCCGTCCGGGTCGTACGAGGAGAGGTCCACGCCCCAGACCTGTTCGAGGGCGAGGATCGCGTTCTGCGGGGAGACCTGCCGATGGCGGATCGCGGCGGCCTTCTCCTGGGCCTCGGCCGCGGTGTCCCCGAGGACGAAGGTCACGCCGGGCATGATCTTCAGGTCGTCGGGAGACCGTCCGTACGCCGCGAGGCGCCCCTTCACGTCGGCGTAGAAGGCGCGTCCGGCCTCCGGGGTGCCGTGCCGGGTGAAGACCACGTCGGCGGCCGAGGCGGCGAACTCCCTGCCTTCGGGCGAGTCCCCCGCCTGGATGACGACGGGGTGCCCCTGCGGGGAGCGCGGTGCGGTGAACTCGCCCTCGACGGTGAAGTGCTCCCCGTGGTGCGCGAAGGGCCGCGGCCGGCCCTCGGGCGTCCAGGAGTCCCACAGCTCCCTGGCCGTCGCGAGGAACTCCGCGGCCCGGGTGTAGCGGTCCGCCCGGTCCAGATAGCCGCCGCGCCGGAAGTTCGCGCCGGTGAAGGCGTCCGAGGTGGTGACGATGTTCCAGGCGGCGCGGCCCGCGCTGAGGTGGTCCAGGGCGGCGAACCGGCGGGCCAGCTCGAAGGGTTCGTTGAAGGTCGCGCTGACGGTGGCGGCGAGGCCGAGCCGCTCGGTGACGGCGGCGAGGGCGGCCAGGACGGTGAGCGACTCGGGTCTTCCGACGACGTCCAGGTCGTGGATGCGGCCCTTGTGCTCGCGCGGGCGCAGCCCTTCGGCGAGGAAGAAGAAGTCGAACAGGCCGCGCTCGGCGGTGCGGGCCAGCCGCTCGAAGGACGAGAAGTCGATGTGGGAGCCGGACGCCGGGTCGGACCAGACGGTGGTGTTGTTGACCCCGGGGAAGTGGGCGGCGAGATGGACCGGTCTGCTCATGACCGCTCCCCCGCGGTCACGGCGTGGCGGTTGGCGGGCCGGGCGAGCCCCAGGTGCTCCCGGAGGGTGCTGCCCGGGTAGAAGGTGCGGAACAGGCCGCGGTGCTGGAGCAGGGCGACGGTTCCGTTGACGAGCCGCTCCAGGTCGCGGCGCGGCTCCACCGGCGTCAGGTGGAAGCCGTCGACGGCGCCCGCGCGGTGCCAGTCGGAGATCAGCTCGGCCAGGTCGACGGGCCCGCCCCGGTACACCGGCCCCTCGGCGGTGGGCAGCGGCCCTCCCCCGTGGCCCGGCTCGGCGGCGCACTCGCCGCCGCCGAGGTCGACGACGAGGGCGGCGAGCACCCGCAGCGTGTCCGGATCGCGGCCGGACCGGGCGGCCAGCGCCCGCAGTTCGGCCCGCGCGACGTCGGCCCGGCGGGCGGAGGCGGCCCGCACCAGGGCGACGTCCGCGTGCCGGGCGGCGATCTCGCGGGCGGCGGGCACGGTGGCGTCGACGACCCGTACGGGGTGGCCCTGGGGCGGCCGCGGCACGATGGAGGGGCCCCGCACCGAGAAGGTGCTGCCCGTGAAGTCGACGTGGTGCAGTTTGTCCCGGTCGATGAAGCGGCCGCTCGCCGCGTCCCGTATCTCCGCGTCGTCCTCCCAGCTGTCCCAGAGCAGGGCGGCGGCCTCGGCGACCTCGCCGGCCTCGCGCCACAGCTCCTCGCGGGGCGCGGCGCGCCGCCGCCCGAAGAGCCGCGCCTCGGCCTCGGTCTCCGACACGCCGAGGAGCCAGCCGGCCCGCCCCCGGCTGACCCAGTCGAGGGTGGCCACGGCGGCCTGCACGTGGAACGGCTCGGTGTGCGTGGTCGTGACGGTCGGCACGAGTCCGACGCGGCCGGTGGCGGGCGCGATCCGGGCGGCCACGGCGAGCGCGTCCGGGCCGGGCCGCGCGAAGGAGTCGCCGAGCGTCACGAAGTCCAGGGCGCCGCGCTCGGCCAGCAGCGCCAACTCGGCGTAGGGGGCGGCCTCGTGGACGCCCGGCAGATCGATGGCGGCGGCGAGGTGGAGGGCGCCGCGGCAGGGCGCGCCGGGGGGTGGGGTCATCGGGTGAAGGGCCTTTCGCTGGGGCGGGTCAGAGGGGGAGCGCCGTAGGGGAAGTTCGGCGGGGGGGCAGGCCGCGTGGTCACCGCGCGGCTCCCAGGACGTCCAGGACGGCACGCGCGGTGGCGTCGTTCTGCCGGAAGGAGGGGCTGTTGGTGCGCGGCCGGGTGAAGGCGCCGGCGCCGCGCGCATCGGTGTGCGGGCCGAGTGCGAAGCGGCGGGGGTGTGCCGTGCCCGCGCGGTCCAGGACGCGTCCGTCGGCGGGGTCCACGGCGAGCAGCCCCGCCGCGGTCGAGGCGGCCCCTTCGGCGTGCAGGGCGCGCAGCAGCGGGTCCCGGGTGCGGGCGAGCGTGGGGCGGGGCAGGCGGGCCTCGACGAGGGCGCGGGCCTCGGTGACCTGGCCGGGCAGGGTGGGGCTGCGGGCGCGGAACACGCCGCTCTCGGCGCTCACTCGGACGTCGGCGCCGAGGAACCGTACGACCCCGGCGCGCGAGAGGGCGAGCAGGTGCCGCAGCCGCGGTCCGGGCGGCCCGGACGCGAGGAAGCTGAAGAAGCCGTGCCACCACGTCCCCACGTCACCGAGGCGCACCACCTGTCCGTAGGCGGACAGAAGTGCGAGGAAGACGGCGAGGTCGGGGCTGTGCCCCGGATCGTGCCGGCGCGCCAGGTCGGCGGCGATGTGAGCGCGCAGCCCCTCCTGGAGTTCCTCGTACGAGGTGTGGCGCACCCCGGCGAGCGGCCGGTCGAGGCCGGTGAGGTCGAGCCGGTCGGCGGGGTCGGGCACGGCGGAGGCGACGAGTGCGGCCAGCTCCGGGCTGCCGGGCGGGCAGGCCCCGTACTTCTCGTCGAAGTCCGGCCAGGCGACGGCGGTGCGCTCGGGGTGGGCGGTGAAGAGGCGGTGGTAGTGGGCGAAGCCGAGTTCTTTGCCGATGAGCGGCCACACGTCGCGGCGGAAGTCGGGTGGCCGCGGCCCGGCGAGGAGCGCGTCGATCTCGGTGGGGCCCAAGTAGCGGGGCAGCGGCGGGAGTTCCCCCGTCCAGTCGTAGCCGATCTTGGAGTGGTAGGGGACGCCGCGCCGGGAGCCGACGTACAGCACGGGCTCGCGTCCCGAGGGCAGGTACCGCTCCCCTTCGTGCCGGCCGCCCCGGCCCTCGGTGAGGAGCACCATCAGGTCCACGAAGGCGAGACCGAGGCCGCGCACGATGACGGGCTCGCCCGGGGCGAGCGGGGACAGATCGCTGTCGGCGGTGAACCGGGGCGGCAGGTACACGAGCCCGTTCCGCTTCGCGTACCGGACCAGCTCCCGCTGCTCGTCGTCCGGTTCGGCGTCGAGGTGGCCCTGGGCGAGGACGACCGCGTCGGCGGCGAGCGGCTCGGCGACGCCCTCCAGCCACACCTCCTGGCGCCCGTCGGGCGGCCCGGTGACCCGTAACGCTCTGCGCCGGTGGTGGTGGACGGCGGTGCCGGGCGGCAGGGCGGCGACGGCCTTCTCGTACACCCAGCGCAGATAGCCGCCCTGCTCGCGGCGGCCGACGAAGGTCCGCCCCTCGCGGCCGGTCCACTCGTCCAGCGCGGGTCCCGGCAGGACCGGTCCGGCGATCTCCACCGTGTCGTCGGTGAACATCGTGACGTCATCGGCCCGGGAGTTCATCCACAGGAGCGGCGACTGGTCCTGTCGCCAGACGCGGCCCCCGCCGGGCGGATGCGGGTCCACGAGGTGCAGGTCCAGGCCGGGACCGGCGTACAGCTCGGGCGCGTTGGCCGCGAGGCGCTCCAGGACGCCGGTGCCGCGCGGCCCGGCGCCGACGATCACCAGCGAGGCGCGGGCGGGGGCAGCCGAAGAGGTGACGGTGCCGCAGGACGGGAGGGCGCCGGAGGACGGCGGAGGGCCGGAAGGCGTGAGGGGGTCGCGAGGCATGCGGAAGGCTCCGTGGATGCGGAAGATCGAACACGGGTGGCGCCTTCACACGGACCGAGCCCCTCAGCACGGTCCGCCGTCGAGATTACGGGTCCTCTCGCGTGCGCTGTCAAGGCTGTCCAGGATGTGAGCGCCGCGTCTCACGGCAGTTGACGGGGAAACGGATGCCTGTTCCACTTGGCCCATGCATTCGCAGCAGTGGCTGGTCACGCGCTCCCACATCGACTTCGGTCGCGTGTGGTCCGCGTCTTGTTGATGCCCTCCTGAGCCGAGCCCTCGGCCCACTGCGCCCTCCCCCGACGCCGCGCCCCGCGCGCCGTCGGCCTTGCACCGCCGCCTTCACACGCGCGCCCCCGCACGTCCCGCCGCTCGCCCCGCCCGGCGCGAGCGGCGGTCCCCCTCCCCTCGTACGTCCGTTTCGGGCCGCTGCTCACAGGCCGCAGTCGCAGCACTGACAGCACTCGCAGCAGCCGCAGTCGCAGTCGCAGTTCTGGCAGCAGCCCTCCCGCTTCTTGCGGGACCAGGGGCCCTCGTACTTCTCGGCGCAGCACATCTTGCAGGTGCAGCACAGTCCGATGGCGACGGCGCACCCCGCCCAGAAGCCGCGCCTGCCCGGCTTCGGCGGCTGCGGCTCGAACGCGGGCCCGCCCCCGAAGCCGCCCGGCCCGCCCGGACCACCGCCCCCGTGCGGGCCGCCACCCCCATACGGACCGCTGCCACCACCCCCGTACGGATTGCCGCCGCCCCCCTGAGGGCCTCCATAGGGTCCGCCATACAGCCCCCCGTACGGGCCGCCCTGCTGCGGCGGAGGCTGGTGCGGGGACCCGCCGAACGCGCCGCCCGGCGCCCCGAACGCGCCACCCTGATGATTCGTCACGTGGGCGTGTCCGCAGGACGCACCGCCGAACGCACGGTCCACCGACCGGCGCAGCTCGTGCGCGAGCAGCACATGCGCGAGTCTGCCGTCGGTGAAGTCCACCTCCCGCAGCGCCAGGCGTATGCCGTGCAGCGCGTCGTCGGCGAGGCGGCGCGCCTCGGCGAGGGACGTGCCGGTCGCGGCGAGGGGGTTCCAGGCACCCGACGCGGCGTCAGTCTCCCTGTCCTCCACCGCGTCGAGCAGATGCGCGAGCCGGCCGAAGAGCCGGCCCGCCTCGGCGAGGGGCTCGACGTTGCCCGGCCGGCCCGCGAGCACCGCGGTGTGCGCGAAGGCCGCCGCGGTCGCGGTCTCGGTCGGTTCGGTGACCGCGAGCAGGGAGGTGCCGGGGCCCGCCAAGGCCTCGATGCCCGCCTGCCGTTCGACGGCGTCCACCAGGACGGCGGTGTCGAAGCCCACCGCGGAGCCGGTCCGCGCGCCCGCCTTGTCCCAGCTCCTGGCCACGCGTCGGGCGGCGAGCGCCACCGGCCGGCGCGCCAGCAGGCCGTCCCCGTCGACAACATGGTCGCGGACCTTGGCCGAGGCGAGCACCAGCGAGACGGCGGCCGCCAGCCGCGCGCCCTCGCCCCGCGCGACGGAGGCGGTCCGCATCCCGCGCAGTGGGCAGGGCCCCGCCGTGCGCCGGCCGGCCGCGGTGCGCTCGGCCTGAGCCTCCGTCAGCACCGAGATGATGAGCCCGTCGTAGTTGGTGACGACGCGGGCGAACTGTCCGTGGTCACCGCGCAGCGCGAGGCAGAGCCCGCACAGGTGCGCCGTCCACTGGGTGGCGAGCCCCTCGCCGAGACGATGACTGCAGGGCCTGACGATTCCGAACACGGCGACTCCCCCGAGCGGCCCGAAGCTGATGAACCCCGGCATCGTAGCGAGGACCGTTCACCCGTCCGTACCCGCCGTCACCCATACGCCGTGAATCATCACATTTCACTCTCCGTCAGCATCCGTACGCAAGGGGCCCCTTGAACTACCACGTGCGTCGGCGTGTTGACTCTGCACCAGTACCGTCACGAAAAGCCCGCGCGGCGACTATCCACTTGGCGCACTATCCGCATCATGGACGAGCATAGGGACGCGGATGCAGGGAAACCGCTGTGAGAGGAGGCGTCCATGGGATCGGTGCGCAAGGCGAGTGCTTGGCTTGGCCTCGTCGACGACAACAACGACGAGCGATACTACGACGACGGTTATGAGGACGACAGGGACGAGGGGCCGGCGCAGCCGGAGGCATGGATCACCGACCCGCGGGGGCGGGTGGCGCCCGAGACGGCCGAGGACGACGGGCGCCGGATCGGCACCGTGACCCCGGACAGCTTCCGGGACGCGCGCGCCATCGGCGAGCTCTTCCGGGACGGTGTCCCGGTCATCATGAACCTCACGTCCATGGAGCCCACCGACGCCAAGCGCGTGGTCGACTTCGCGGCCGGTCTCACCTTCGGCCTGCGCGGCTCGATCGAGCGCGTGGCGACGCGGGTCTTCCTGCTCACCCCCGCCGACACGCACATCGTCAGCGGCGAGGCCGCGGGTCGCCCTTCGGACGGTTTTTTCAATCAGAGCTAGGGCAAGGCCGCTCACCGGCCCCTGCCGGGGTCACCGGAAGGCGTCGAGACCGGTGAGCGCCTTGCCCAGCACCAGCTGATGCATCTCGACGGTGCCCTCGTAGGTGAGCACCGATTCGAGGTTCGTCGCGTGCCGCATGACCGGGTACTCCAGCGAGATCCCGTTGGCGCCCAGGATCGTCCTGGACGTGCGGCAGATCTCGATCGCCTCCCGTACGTTGTTGAGCTTTCCGAAACTGACCTGCTCGGGACGGAGCCTGCCCGCGTCCAGGCGCCGGCCGAGGTGGTGGGCGAGCAGGATGCCCTTGTGCAGTTCGACCGCCATGTCGGCGAGCTTGGCCTGGGTGAGCTGGAAGCCGCCGATGGGCCGGCCGAACTGCTCGCGGGTCCTCGCGTACTCCACCGCCGCCTCGAACGACGAGCGGGCGGCGCCCATCGCACCCCAGACGATGCCGTAGCGGGCGTGGGACAGACAGCTCAGCGGGCCCTTGAGGCCGACGACCTCCGGCAGGACCGCGTCGGCGGGCAGCCGCACCTCGTCCATCACCAGCTCACTGGTGACGCTCGCGCGCAGCGACCACTTGTGCTTGATCTCGGGTGCCGAGAAGCCGGCCGCGTCCGTCGGCACGACGAACCCCCTGATCCCCTCCTCGGTCTGCGCCCAGACGACGGCGACGCCCGCCACGGAACCGTTCGTGATCCACATCTTGCGCCCGCTGAGCAGCCAGTCGGTGCCGTCCCGCTTCGCGTACGTCCGCATGGAGGCCGGGTCGGAGCCGTGGTCGGGCTCGGTCAGGCCGAAGCAGCCGATGATCTCGCCCGCGGCCATGCCGGGCAGCCAGCGCTGCTTCTGCTCCTCGGAGCCGAAGCGGTGGACGGCGTACATGGCGAGGGAGCCCTGCACGGAGACCAGTGAGCGGATGCCGGAGTCCGCGGCCTCCAGCTCCAGGCAGGCGAGCCCGTACTGGACGGCGCTCGCGCCCGCGCAGCCGTAGCCCTCCAGCGACATGCCGAGCGCCCCGAGGGAGCCGAGTTCGCGCGCCAGCTCGCGGATGCCGGGCAGCTCGCCCTGCTCGTACCACTCGGCGATGTGCGGCAGGACCCGGTCGGCCGCCCAGGAGCGGACGGTGTCCCGGACCGCGAGGTCCTCCGGGTCGAGGAGGTCGTCGATGCCGAGGGGGTCGCTGGGGTCGAAGGGCGGCAGAGGGGTGCGGGCGCTTGCGGACATGCGGGCCTCCGGCGGCACAAAACTAGCAGTGGTAGTCAGCTACGGCTCGCGCCGACGTTACGACGCACTCTCCCGCACGTCCAGACCCGTCGGACCGCGGCCACCGGCCGAAGGCCGCACACCTCAGCCGAAGGGCCGCGTGTCTCAGCGCCGGGAGTCCGCCCCGACGCCCGCCGGATCCCGGGGCGCCGGAATTCCCCGCTCGGCCCGCGCCGCGGGCGCCCCGCACTCCATGTCCCGCGGCAGCCTCAGCGCCGCGAGCGCCCCGAGCAGCAGCAATCCCGCACTGACCAGCAGCGTCACATGCAGTCCGTGCACGAAGGAGGCGCGCGCCGCGGCCCGCAGGGCGTCCCCCGTGGGCCCGCCGAGCCGCGCGGCGACCTCGTACGCCTCGCCCAGCGAGTGGCTCGCCGCCGCGCTGTCCGCCGCCGGCACGCCCCGTACCGAGGACAGTCCCGGCGCGTACGCCGCGTTCATGACCGTGCCGAGCAGGGCGATCCCCATGCCCGCGCCCAGCTGGTAGGAGGTCTCGCCGATCGCCGCGGCCCCGCCGGCCTCGGACTGCGGGGCCTCGTTCAGCATCGATTCGTACGCGCCGAAGAGCGTGGTCTCCAGGCCGAAGCCGAGCAGGACGAAGCCGGAGAGCAACAGGCCGTCGTCGGCGTGACCGCCCATGCCGGTGAGCACCACCACGGCGGCCGCGGTCAGGCAGAAGCCGGCGCAGACCATGCGGCGCGGCCCGAAGCGGTGCAGCAGCTTCGATCCGCCGAGGCCGGCGGCCATCGCGGCGACGGTGAGCGGCAGCAGGCGCAGCCCGGTCTCCAGCGGGGACAGGCCGAGCACCAGTTGCAGATACTGCGCGGCGATCAGTTCGAGGCCCACGAGGGCGAGCATGGCGAGCACGATGCAGCCGACCGACGTGCTGAACGCGGGGCGCGCGAACATCGACAGATCGACCAGTGGCCGCGTACGCCGCCGCTGCCTGCGCACGAAGCCGACGAGCAGCGCGGCGCCCACGGCGAGGGCGATCAGGGTGGTGGCGCCGAGCGGCGACTGGCCGCCGCCGAGCCGCTTCACGCCGAGCACGAGCCCGAAGAGCCCGCCCGCGGCCATCAGCGCCCCGACCACGTCCCACGGTCCGTCGCGCTCGCCGGTCGACTCGGGCAGCAGCAGACGCCCGATCGGCAGGCTGACCAGCATCAGCGGGATGTTGATGAGGAAGACCGAACCCCACCAGAAGTGTTCCAGGAGAAACCCACCGAGCAGCGGCCCGACGGCCGCGCCGACGGCGGCCACCGCGCTCCAGACGCCGATGGCGAGCGCCCGCTCGCGCCGGTCGGGAAAGACCTGGCGCAGGATCGACAGCGTCGCCGGCATGATCATCGCGCCGCCGACGCCGAGCAGCGCCCGGGCGGCGATCAGGACCTGCGCACTGTCGGCGAGGGCCGCGATCGCGGAGGCGACGCCGAAGAGGGCGTACCCGAGCAGGAGGACGCGTCTGCGGCCGACGCGGTCCCCCAGTGTGCCGAAGAGGATGAGGAGCGAGGCGCAGACAAGTGGATAGATGTCGACGATCCACAGCAGTTCGATGGCGCCGGGTGTCAGGTCCTCGGTGACGGCGGGCACGGCGACGTGCAGGACGGTGGCGTCGACGGCGACCAGCAGCAGGCTGACGCAGAGGACGACGAGCACGAGCCAGCGATTGGCCCCGGCACCGGCCCCGGATCCCCGACGGCCCTGCGGTGCTGCGGCCGTGGTCGTCCCGGACATGTGCGTACCTCCCAGTGATCCCTCGCGTCGGCGGCCTGCGGGATGGGGACTGGCGGCTCCGGCGGCGCGGACAGGGCGAGTGAGCCGTCAGAGTACGCGAGTTCACGCCGGGGGCGCGTGGCGGACCTCTCATGGTTGTGCGGATGCCGTGTGGCGTGCGCCACCCTTGTCGTGCGGGACCACGCACCGGGTGGGCGCGCGGTTCCCGCGACGGCCGATAATCGAGCCCGTGACCGCTCTTGATCAACGTCTTCCGCCGTCTCCGGCGGGCCGCGCGCTGCGCCGCGCCGCGCCCGCGCTCCTGGTGTACGCGGGGGTGCGCGCGCTGGGTCTCGCGGTGCTCGCGGCGTGGGGGGCGGTCGCGGGCCGGAGCCCGCACACGCTGCTGTCGGCGCGCTGGGACTCGCTCTGGTACACCCGGGTCGCCGAGCACGGCTACGGCTGGGAGGTCACGCTCCCGGACGGCAGCGTCCACTCGAACCTGGCGTTCTTCCCGCTCCTGCCCTGGCTGGAGCGGCTCGTCTCGGCGGCCGGTCCCCTGTCGTACGCCGACGCCGGCCTGGCGGTGAGCTGGACCGCCTCGCTCTTCGCCGCGGCGGGGATCTTCGCGGTCGCCGACCACGTGTACGGGCGCCGGGCCGGGGTCTGCGCGGTCGCGCTGTGGGCGGTGCTCCCGGTCGGCGTCGTGCAGTCGATGGCGTACAGCGAGTCCCTGTTCACGGCGCTGGCCGCCTGGTCGCTGTACGCGGTGCTCACGGAGCGGTGGCTGTGGGCGGGCGTGCTCGCCTCCTTCGCCGGGCTGACCCGGCCGGTGGGCGCGGCCGTGGTCGCCGCGCTCTGGGTGGCGGCGGCCGTGCGCGTCCGCCGGGAGCGGCGCGTCGAGGCGCGCGTGATCCTCGGCATGCTCCTCGCCCCGCTGGGCGCCGCCGGCTATGTGCTGTGGGTGGGCCGGCGCACCGGCGGCGGCCTCTTCGGCTATCTCGACGTCCAGGCCGGCTGGGGCAACGGTTTCGACTTCGGTTATGCCTTCGCGCGTTTCATCGGGGAGAAGTTCACCTCCGTGCCCGGCGCCCTCGCGGGTGTCGGGCTCCTCGTCGGGGTGGCGCTGGTGGTTTGGCTGTTCGTCCTCGGCGTCCGCCGGGGGCAGCCGCTGCCGCTGCTCGTCTACTGCGGGATCGTCGTGGCGCTCGCGCTGTGCGCGGCGGGCTACTTCGGTTCGAAGCCGCGCCTTCTGCTGCCCGCCTTCCCGCTGCTGCTGCCGGTCGCGGTGGCGCTGGCCCGGCTGCGCACCTCCAGGTCGGCGCCGCTCCTCGCCGCGGTCGCGGTGCTGAGCGCGGTGTACGGGGCGTTCTGGCTGCACGGCTCGGGACCGCCGTGATCCCGTCATGATCGTTTTCGTGCCCCGTGGTGAGCGGACGGAAAATTCCGCACCAGCTCCCGGTGAACGAATTCATAAGCGCCATAAAACGCCATGGAAAACGATCAACGAATTACGCAAGACGGCGACAGCCGAATAGGGATTTCCCCGGAATAAACCTCGGCCTGAGATCAATCCCACATCACATCGTCATCACAAAGCCACTGAATCGGCCTAGTGCCAGACTCACTCGCTGTAACGTCGATTGGGTGCGTACCGAACGAAACCTCACCCGTCTTGACCGGGTCTTCGCCCGGCTGGACCGTGAGCCGGAACGACCGGCCCACCTCGATGTCCCGAGGATGAGCCGGCACCGGGTCGTGCTCTTCAGCGCGACCCTGGCGTTCTACCTGGCCATCGTCGTCGCCGTGCTGACCACCTCGTGGCTGGTGCGCTTCGACTGGCAGGTCATGTTCTTCCGGCCCTACCAGCAGTGGCCGGAGATCCACGCCTTCCTCGACTACTGGGTCGTCCTCGGCCAGCGCGGCCCGACCGCCGTCATGGTCGCGGCCTGGCTCGGCTGGCGCTCCTGGCGCCAGCACACGCTGCGGCCGCTGCTGATGTTCGGTGCCGCCCTGCTCCTGCTCAACGTGACCGTGGGCGCCGCCAAGCTGGGCATGGGCCGCCTCGGCCCGCACTACGCCACCGCGATCGGCTCCAACGAGATGTGGCTCGGCGGGGATATATTCCCCTCCGGTCACACCGCCAACGCCGTCGTGACCTGGGGAATCCTGGCCTATCTGGCCTCCACGCCCCGCACCCGGCGCTATCTGTCGGCCCTGTCGGCCGTGGTCTCCCTGAGCGTCGGACTCACCACCGTCTACCTCGGTACGCACTGGCTGAGCGATGTCTTCCTCGGCTGGGCGGCGGGCCTGCTCATCCTGCTCGCGCTGCCCTGGTTCGAGACGCTGATCGCCCGGGTGGAGGCCGTGATCTTCGGTGTCCGCGAGGCCTGGCGCACCCGCCGTGCCGGTGCCGCGGCCCTGCCGGAGCCCGCCGACGCCCCCGTCGGGGCCCCCGCGATGGTGCCGCAGCGCCTGGCCGCGGAGGACCCCGCGCCGGCGCGTGAGCCGGTCGGCGCCGCCCGCGCCGTGCGCCCGCCCGCCTACCTCGCGCCGGGCCCGCACACGGCCCGCTCCGAGCGCACGCCGGTCACCCCGGCCGGCAGCCGCCGCCCGCCGCACTCCGACCGGGTGCCGCGTGGCGCCACGTCCGCCCGGCCGGTGGCGGGCGGCTGACCTCCGAGGGCGGGGCCCGGTACGCACCGCCCGACCCCGCACCGCGAAGGCCCCGGTTCCGTCGAGGAACCGGGGCCTTCGTCGTCAGCGCCGCTGCGCCGCTGCCGTCGCCGGACGGTGACGGCATCTGTAGCGGCGGTGGCGGTGTTCAGCCCTTCCAGGACCGCTTGACGACGCCTTGCTCGACCTCGAAGTTGAGGCGCCCCGCGAGGTACTCCATGGTGATGAACGCCCCCGGCGGCAGCGTCCTGACGGTGGACCAGCCGCGCTCGCGCGCCTGCCGCTCGGCGGCCTCGGCCGCCAGGCCCAGGTAACTCTCCGGGCTGTCCTCGGGCTCTGCGGGTGGGGTGGGGATGGGTGCCATGGCCGCCACGTTAGGCGGCAGGGGGGCCGCCGGGGAAGGCCGGGGCCGCACACCATGCGTCACTGATCCCTCTCCGGTCACGCTTTTGTCACAGGATCACGACGCGCGTTTCAGCCGAACTCCGTCACACGTATGGGCGGTTCCGTCCCTCTGTCGGGTTAATTCGCGGACCTCTTCCCGACACCCTGAAGGACTCCGTGCCGCCGCCCTGAATAGCACATCCCGAATAGCGCCGGGCGCTCTTGACGAACTCTCCGCATTTCGGAGTACGGGCCCGCGCCAGGGTGGTGACGGCGCATGGGGAATTCATGATTCCGGCACAGTGCCCGATGTGCCGGCCCCAGTACACGGCGCTCCCGGCGTCGGACCCGGGCCGGCCTCCCGAGGGTCCGGGGACCGAGCGCCGCGGTCCAGGGCCCGGCTCAGGAGGCCCGTGAAGTTCCTGATCCGTTCGGTGAGTTCGACGGGTTCCACGACCTCGAACTCCAGCCCCATGAACATCACGTGGAAGACCATCACGTCCAGGCTCGCCGCCCCCGTGCGCAGCAGGCAGCTCCGCTCGGTCTCGACCTCCAGGGTGCCGTCGGCC
The DNA here is from genome assembly GCF_055581265.1 of Streptomyces sp. NPDC031466. Taxonomy (NCBI): domain Bacteria; kingdom Bacillati; phylum Actinomycetota; class Actinomycetes; order Kitasatosporales; family Streptomycetaceae; genus Streptomyces; species Streptomyces sp. NPDC031466. Next base: position 50,176 of record NZ_JBVIJT010000008.1, on the reverse strand, counting down.
GGTGAGATCCGCTGGGCGGCCTCCTCCAGCGGCACGAGGAGGCGGACCACGGCCCGCGCGGCGTACGCGCGCGTGGAGACGCCCTTGGCGACATACGCGGCCAGGTCGTCGGCCGGCGGGGTGCGCGGTGCGCAGCGCGGCCCGTGCGGCGGCCTCGGCGTGAGGCGGTCCACGCGGAACGTGCGCCAGTCCGCGCGCTCAAGGTCCCACGCCACGAGGTACCAGCGGCTCTCGGTGCACACCAGGCGGTGCGGTTCGACGGTGCGGCGGCTCGAGGCACCCGTGTGGTCGCGGTAGTCGAAGCGCAGCCGCTCCGCGTCCCGGCAGACCCCCGCCAGCTCGGTCAGGACGGCGGCGTCCACGCCCTGGGCCCGCGGGGTGCGCAGCAGCGGCACGGTGAAGGCGTTCAGGGCGCCCACCCGGCGGCGCAGCCTGCTCGGCAGCACCTGTTCCAGCTTGGTGAGCGCCCTTACCGAGGTCTCCCCGATGCCCTCGATGCCCTGCCCGGCGGCGGTGCGCAGGCCGACGGCGACCGCGACCGCCTCGTCGTCGTCCAGGAGCAGCGGCGGCAGTTCGGCGCCCGCGCCGAGCTGGTAGCCGCCCCCGGTGCCGGGGCTGGCGTGCACGGGGTAGCCCAGCTCGCGCAGCCGGTCGACGTCCCGGCGGACCGTGCGCGCGGTGACGCCGAGCCGGTCGGCGAGGTCGGCGCCGGACCATTCGCGGTGGGCCTGCAGCAGGGAGAGCAGGCGGAGCAGTCGTGCCGAGGTCTCCAACATGGACGCGATTGTGCCCCGGGTTCAGGACAGCCGCGGTCCGCGATGTCAGCTCTCCTCGGCGGGCCCCTCCCCGGACCGGACGGCGCGGACGCGGACGGCCAGGTCGTTGTCGTTGGTGTAGTACGGGCCCGTCTCGACCGGCCCGTGCGCGCTCTCGCGGCGCACCACGGGGTAGGTGAAGATCGTCTTCTTGTCGGCGACGTCGTCGAGGAGCCGGGCCAGGCGCACCCGCGGACCGCTCTCACCCGAGGGGTGAACCCACAGGTCCCAGGGCCCCGGCCCGCTGTCCGCGAACGGGTCGTGGCGCAGTGCGAAGGTGAACTCCGGGCCCGTCGCGGTCACTTCGACCCGCTGGACGAGGCCGGGGTCGTCGCGTTTGACGGCCTCGGCGTAGACGGCGTCGGTCGCCGGTGTGCCGTAGAGCCGTCCGCGCACGGTCAGGCCCGCGTCGTCGATCTCGATCTCGCCGGCCTCGGCGTGCGGGGCCCGGTGCCAGCTGCGCACGGAGAGGTTGCCCTGCTTCGTCGCGTACGGGATGCGCACCGCGACATGGCCGCGGCTGCCGCTGGGCGCGCGGTCCACGAGCGCGCGCAGGTCGTTCACGCCCGGCAGCAGGCGGCGCGGCTCGCCGCCCGCGATCTGCGCGTAGGCGTTCCAGCGCCCCTCGGCGAGGTCGACGGTGCTGGGCAGCGCGGCCCGCAGCCGGCCGTCGGCCGACGGGGAGAGCGGCAGCCGGACCTCGTCGTCGCGGTCGCGCAGACGCAGCAGCAGGTGGGCCGCGTCCGGGGTGCCGGTCCCCTCCGGTTCCGTCACGTCGAAGGTGAGGCCCCCGGCGGAGTCGGCGACGCAGTCGGCGCGCGGCGCGGTGGACGCCTCCTGCTCGTCCCCGGTGGGGGACGCGGGGCGCGAGGTGGCCAAGGACGTCATGCGGTCGATCCCTTCGTCTGTACGCGTTCGAGGTCCCGCAGCGCGTACGCGCCCCCGAGCAGCATGCCGCGCGTCCGGTGCATGGAGCCGCGTATCCGGCCCCCGAACGAGCTGCCCCGGGTGATCATCCCGGTGAACATCGCGTCGTAGCGCTCGGCGATGCGGACCGGGTCGAAGCGCTCGGAGTCCTGGAGCGCGGCGCCCGCCATGCGCTGCCGGAGCGCGTCGTCGTTGATCAGTTCGAGCAGGCCGCCCGCGATGGCGTCGGGGTTGCCGACCTCCACGAGGCGTCCGTCGACACCGTTGTCGATGATCTCGCCCGGGCCGTGCGGGCAGTCGGTGGCGACGACGGGCAGACCGCAGCGCATCGCCTCGACGATCGTCATGCCGAAGGACTCCAGGCTGGAGGTGACGGCGGCGATGGAGCCCTTGGCCCACTCGGGCTCGATGGGATGGGCGGGGCCCATGAGGAAGACGTGGTTGTAGAGGCCGAGTTCCTCGATCAGGGCGCGCAGCTTCTCCTTCTGCTTGCCGCCGCCGTAGATCCGCAGGCGCCAGTCGGGACGCTCGCGGCGCACCCGGTCGAAGGCCCTGATCAGCAGGTCGTACCGCTTGACGGGGGCGAGCCGGCCGGCGGCGACGACCCACTTGTGGGAGCCGTCGGCCGGCTCGATGCCGGGCGCGGGTACGGGGTTGGGCACGGCCTGCACATGGACGCCGGGCAGCCGCATCTTCTGGGTGTAGGCGCGGGCGTCGGCCTCGGTCGTCGTGGTCAGGACGTCGAGGCGGGGGTAGACGCTGCGCAGCTGCCGGCGCAGCTCCTTGGAGTGGCTGTCCAGCGTGAGGTGCTCCTGGCCGACGCGCAGGGGGCCGCGCGCGGTCTGCCGGGCGATGTGCACGTTCAGCCCGGGGCGGGTGCCGACGACGACGTCGGCGTCCAGCGCGGCGAGGTGCGCGGCGATGCGCCGGTCGGTGAGCGCGCTGTACTGGGCGTAGCGGCCCTCGGCGTCGGGGAACGTCCGGGCGGGGCGCAGATGGTCGGGGTCCTCGCCCGCATAGCCCGGACTGTCCTTGCGCATGTCCACGAGGTGGCTCAGGCGCACGCGCGGGTCAGGCGCGAAAACCGGCTCGTCGCGGTGGCGGAATACGGAGACGATCTCCACGTCGTGCTGCTGGGCCAGCGTGTTGGCCAGGTTGTACGTCGTCCGGATCGTCCCTCCTATCCCGTACGCGTTATGTATCAGGAAGGAAATATGCATGCGTCCCCGTATCCCGTGTTTCCGTGCGGACAGTCCCCCTCGTCCGCCTACCTCAGGGTTAGACGGTCAATCCTGGCCAAAGGTTGGGTGCCAATACCATCCTGTTTGGGAACAGTCGGGCGACCGCCCGGTGAGCCAAGGCGAACTGCGCGGTGGACGCGCACGTCAGGGCCGGTAGGCGAGCTGCGGGACGTCGAAGCAGTTGTCGTTCATGTCTTCGCCCTGGGTGACCCAGCCCTTCCCGTCCCGCCAGCGGGCGACCGACACGCACGCGGTGCGGTGCCGGGGTGGTCGCGTCCGCCGCTCGAAGGTCACGGGGACCAGCAGGCCGTGCGCCGAGTACGGCTTCCTCCGGTTCATGAAGGCGTCCACGCAGCCGCGTGTGACGGCGCCGCCCGCCCCACGCAGGCAGGACGTCGCGGCGTCCGTGAACCACCGGGCGGCGGCCCAGCCCTCCAGATGCCACTGGGAGAGCGCCTTGCCCCGCAGGGCGGCGCGGAACTCGCGGACGGCCGGGTGCGCGCCGTCCTCGTAGTTCCTGCTCGACCCGGTGACCCACAGGGCGTTGCGGCAGCGCGGCGCGTTCTTGTAGTCGTCGCCGACGGTCGAGGTCCAGTTCTGTACGTTGGTGACCTTCGCGGTGACCTCGGCCCCCACGTCGTCCATCGCCTCGCACAGCCGGGCGTTGCCGTGCGTGTCCATCGCGTCGAAGACCAGGTCGACACCCCGCTCCTTCAGATCGGCGGCCGCGGCGCGGAAGTTCGGCAGGGCGAAGTCGACCTGTTCGGTGACCACCTTGTAGCCCTCCGCCCGCAGGCCCCGGGTGACCAGCCGGGCGTACGCGGCGGAGGCGGCCTGGTTGTAGGAGACGACGGCGGCCGTGCGCGCCCCCTGCGCGCGCTTGAAGTAGCGGTAGACCTCGGTGCCGCCGTAGAGCCTGCCGTCCCAGCCCGGCTCGCCGTCGCGCGGGGCGAGGCTGCCGTAGATCCCGTACAGGTGCGGATACGTCTCGTACGCGGCGCCGATCGGCTGGCCGCCGATGTCGGACACGCCCGCCCGCGAGACCCGCGCGGCGCCCGCGTAGTCCAGCGAGGCGGTGGCCACGAGCGCGACGACCTCGCGCTCCTCCACCAGCTCGCGCACGCAGTCGTTGTTGCCGACACCGCTGCCGCCGTCGTCGCAGGTGCGCACCTCCACGGGGTGGCCCCCGATGCCGCCGCGGGCGTTCAGCCGGTCGAAGTAGGCCTTGGCGCCGTCGCGCGGCCCGGTGAACGCGCTGCCACCGACCGGGCTGGTCGCACTGGCGATGACGCCGACCTTGATCGGCGCCCGATGGGCGGGCGCGGTGGCCCTGCCCCGCCGCTCGAAGTCGCCCTCGGGCAGCCGGGACCCGCAGGCCGCGCCCGCCAGCATGAGCGCGACGACCAGCAGCGCCTCAGCAGCCCGGACCGGGTGACGCATTCCCGCTCAGCTTCACCAGCGCGCACAGGGTCTTGACGGACACCTTCCAGGTGTCGTCCTGGTGGACGGCCGTGCCGGCGGCGTCGGGCAGCGCGGTGGCGCCCTTCAGGGTCAGCGCGTAGGTGACGTCGGCCTCCTCGGCCGAGGTGAACGCGACCTTCCCCACCTGCGCCGCGACCTGCTCGCCGCGCTCGTCGCCGCTGAAGCCCTCGAGGACGCCGCGCATCTTGGAGCCGTTCTCCAGGACGGCTTCCTTGTCCTTCAGCGAGACCTCGGGGTCGAAGAACTTCTCCCAGTTCTCCCGGACCTCCGCCTCCGCGGCCGCCGGGTCGGCGGGCTCGGCGCCGCCCCCGGCGGGCTTCGAGGACTTCTCCACGGACGGCTCGGGCGGGGTGCCGCCGTCCCCGCCCCCGCTGTCGTCGCCGCAGGCCACAGCGGTCGGGACGATCAGGATGACCGCGGCGGCCGCCAGCGCCGCGCCGCGCACTCTTGCCCGCACCATCTGGCTCACCACCGGGTGTCGGTCCGGGCCGCCCGGGCCCGGAGCTTTCCGCGTCAGCTTCCAGAGGGCATAGTGCAAGCCATCGGCTGACATGGACAGACCATCGACACCACTGACGTGACCGACGACGTGTCCCAGGGGGGCCTCGATGCGGGCGGCTCGGACGGCTCGACCGGCAGACGCGCCCCACCCGGCCCGGCCGGGCGCCGCGCGAGCCGTCCTGTGGGCGGCCTGCGCGGCGCTCGCCGGTGGTGCGGTGCTGTGCGTACTGGGCTGGTACGGCGTCTCCGGGGAGCGCTTCGCCGAGCGGCAGCTGCCCTATCTCGCCTCGTGCACGGTGCCGGGCGCCGCCCTGATCATCGCGGGCGCCGTGCTGCTCACCCACGGCGAGAGCGCCCTCGCGGCGGCGCGGGTCGAGGAGTTGTACGGCCTGCTGGTGACGGCGGACCCCGTCGGCGCGCCCGGACGCGATCCGGCGCCCGTGGCGACGAGCGAGGAACTCCGCGCCGTGCCGGGCGGCACGCTGTGGCACCGCGCCGACTGCCCCCTCGTCGCGGACAGGCCCGGGGTGCTGCCCGTCGACCCCGCGGCCCCGGCGCCAGGCGCCTTCGCCCCCTGTCCGATCTGCGAGCCGCCGGACCCCGGCGCGGACACCGGGCCGCCCGACGATCCGACGGCCGCCACCGCGCCCGCCACGGAGCGCTGAGCCGGTGGCGTCCCTGAGCTACGACCTCACCCTGGCCGGGCTCTCGGTCGGCGGCGCCGCCGCCCTCACCGGCATCGGCCTGATCGTCACCCACCGCGCGACGGGAGTCCTCAACTTCGCGCACGGCGCGATCGCCATGGTCTGCGCCCACGTGCTGCGCCAGCTCACCGCCGACTGGCACTGGCCGCTGCCACTGGCCGCCGCCGTCACCCTGCTCCTGGTGGCGCCCGGCATCGGCCTGCTCCTGGACCGCGCCGTCTTCCGCCCCCTGGCGGTCCTCGGCGGTGATCCCGCGCAGACGCTGGTGGCCTCGATCGGCGTCTTCGTGCTCCTCGTCGGCGGGGCGGCCCTCGTGTGGGGCCCGGGCGCCCGCGACGACGCGCCCACCCTCCTGTCCGCCGACCCGTGGGTCCCGCTGGGGGCGGCCGTGGCCCTCGCCGCCGCCGTGGGGGCGGTCACCCGGTGGACCCGCCTCGGCGGCGAACTGCGGGCCGTCGTCGACAACCGCGGGCTCGCCGTGCTCTTCGGCGTCGACGCGGACCGGGTGGCGGCGGCCGGCTGGGCGTTCGGCTCCTTCACCGCGGGCCTGACCGGCGTACTCCTCGCGCCTTACGTACGTCTTGACCCGTACGGCATGCCGCTTCTGGTGATGGAGGTGGTCGCCGTCGCCGTGGCGGCCAGGATGCGCAGCCTGCCCGTCGCCGTCGCGGTGGCGCTCGGCCTCGGCGTGGCCCAGAGCCAGCTGACGCGGCTGCACCCGTCGGGGTGGCCGGAACAGCTCCTCCAGACCGCCGGCGCGAACCTCTTCGTCATCGCCCTGCTGGTCGCGGCGCTGATCATGCCGGGCATCGGCTCCCGGGACGCGCTGCCCCGCACCGCGACGGCTCGGGTGCCGACCCCGCCGGGCGCCTGGATCGTGGCGGCGGTGCTCTTCCTCCTCCCCCTCGGCTTCGCCGGCCCGGACCTGACGACCTCCGTCCAGGTCCCCGCGCTCGCGGTGATCCTGCTGTCCCTCGTGATCGTCACGGGCCGCGGCGGCCAGCTCTCCCTCGGGCAGGCCGCGTACGCGGGGCTCGGTGCCCTGTTCACCGCCCTCCTCGCGGCGGGCCGCTTCCCCGGTCTGCCCGCGCTGCCGCACCTGGTGGCGCTGTTCGGCGCCGTCCTCCTCGTCGCACCGCTCGGCCTGCTCACCGGATGGCCCGCGATCAGCCGCCACGGCCTGGCGCTCGCCCTCGCGACGTTCGCGGTCGGCGTGGGCGTCAGCCGCTTCGTCTTCACCCAGCCGTACGCCACCTCGGGGCCGGCGCCGGACCGCCCCGCGGGGTTCGGCGGCGACCGCGCGTACTACGTCCTGGAACTCGCCCTCCTCGCCGGGGCGCTGCTCCTGGTCACCGCGTTGCGCCGGGGCCGTACCGGCCGCGCGCTGGCGGCGATGCGGGATCACGAGGCGGGGGCGGCGGCCGCCGGGGTGCCCGTGCCCGCCCTGAAACTCACGGCGTTCGTGACCGGGGCGGCGCTGGCCGCGCTGGGCGGCGGCATGCTGGCGATGGGGCAGCGGGCCTTCGACTCCGGGGCGTACGACCCCGTGCGGGGGCTGCTGTGGTTCGCGGCGGTGGTGGTCCTCGGCTCCGACAGCGTGCTCGGCGCGCTGGTGGGCGCGGCGCTGCTGGTCGGTCTGGACGCGGGGGCGCGGGGCGGAGTGGCCGCGGCGGTGATCGGTGTCCTCGCGGTGCTGGTCGGTCGCTTTCCCGGTGGGCCCTACGAGGCCCTCCGTACGCTCCTGCCGCGCCGGCGTCCCCGGGCCCGCCTGACCCCCCTGGGCGCCTCGGTCCGCCAGGCCCTCGCTCCCTCTCGCGGCGTCGCCGTCCCCCAAGGACCCCCTCCACCCACTGAGCAAGACCCGAGACCCCACCCCGCGAAGCCGCCCCGGCGCGGGCGCACGCCGACCGTCGGTGTGTCCGGTGACGTGTCCCTCAGGGTTCGGCGTCTCAGCGTCGCCTATCAGGGCTTCGCCGCTCTCGACGACGTCGGTCTCCACGTCCCCCGAGGCCGGATCACCGCGGTCGTCGGGCCCAATGGCGCCGGCAAGAGCACCCTCTTCCACTGTCTCGCCGGCGCCCTTCGTCCCGACAGCGGGCGGATCACCCTCGGCGCCCGGGACATCACGCGGCTCCCGGCCCATGCCCGGGCCCGTGTCGGCGTGGCCCGCACCTGCCAGCAGCCGGCGGTCTTTCCGTCGCTGACGGTCGCCGAGAACGTCCTGGTCGGCGCCGAACAGGCCCGCGCCGGGACCGACCGGGCCGCCGAACACGCCCTGCGCCTGCTGGACCTGACGGACCTGCGCGACCACCCCGCCGCCTCCCTGTCCACCGGCGCCCTGCGCCGCACGGAACTGGCGCGGGCGCTCGCGGGCGCCCCGCACACCCTCCTCCTGGACGAACCGGCGGCGGGCCTGGACGCGGCCGAGGTCGCCGCGCTCGCCCTCCTGCTGCGCGCCCTCGTGGCCGACGGCATGGCACTCCTCGTGGTCGAGCACGACCTCGACCTGGTGGCGGACCTCGCCGACACCGTGCACGTGCTGACGGCGGGCCGCATCACCGCGTCGGGTCCCGCGGCCCACCTGACGGAGGGGCATACCGCGTGAAAGGCATCGAACTGCGCGATGCCCACGTGCGCCACGGCCCCCTGGAGGCCCTGCACGGCGTCTGTCTGGCCGCGCCCGCCGCCGCCCTCACCGTCCTCGTGGGCCGCAACGGCTCCGGCCGCACCACGGCCCTGCGCGCACTGGCCGGCACGCTCCCCCTCACCTCGGGAGCCGTACTCCTCGACGGCCGGGACATCACCCGCCGACCCGCCCATGAGCGGGCCGCGCGAGGCCTGTGCTTCGTACCGGACCGGCGGGCGGTGTTCCCCTCCCTCACCGTCGCGGAGAACCTGGAACGGGCCCGCCCCGGCGGCGACTTCGGTCGCGCCCTGAGCGCCTACCCGGAGCTGGGCCCGCTGCTCCCCCGCCGCGCGGGCACCCTGTCGGGCGGCGAACAGCGCATGCTGGCCCTGTCCCGGGCCCTGCTCCCACGGGCCCCGGTGGTCCTCGTGGACGAACCGACGCAGGGCATGGCGCCGTCCGTCACGGCGCGCACGTACGCGCTCCTGGCCGATCTGTGCACCCGGGGCGCCTGTGTGATCGTCGCCGAACAACGACTGCCGCCCGCCTTGCGCGAACGCGCGAGACGGGCGGCACCGATCGTGGTGGTTCATGAGATGCGCCGGGGCGCGGTGGTGTCCAGCGCGGAAGCGGCGGAACTCAGGACCGCCCCGGAATGACGAGCCTCGTGCCGACGCCGAGCCGGTCGGGGTTGGCTCCGACGACGCCTCGATTGGCCCGGTACAAGGCCTGCCAGCCGCCCACGACCGCGTACCGGCGGGCGATCGAACTGAGCGTCTCGCCGGACGTCACCACGTGCCCACGCCCGTGGAACCGCTCGATCCGCACCTTCTTGGAGCAGGTGGGCCAGGCCTTCCACCCCTGGGTGCGCAGCACCTTCTCGGCGACCACGATCTGCTCCTCCTTGGTCGCCAGGTCGGCACGCGGCGCGTACTTGAGTCCGCCGTGCTCCTCCCAGGTCGGCTGCCAGAACTGGAGCCCTCCGTAGAAGCCGTTGCCGGTGTTCGCGTCCCACCGCCCGTTGCTCTCGCACTCGGCGAGGCAGTTCCACCGGCCCTTGCTCACCGGGCAGTCGTACGCCTTGAACAGAACGTTTCGCGGCGGTGACGGGGCCGCGGACGCGGCGGCCGACGGCAGCGCCACCGCGGCCAGGGCCACGCCCACGACCACCGCCAGAGACCTCAGAGTGCGCGTCGACCTCGGACGCCCCGTATGACGGAAATGCGCCGGATGCCCAAAATGCGTCAGATGCATCGGGCCACGCTAGGCAGCCCCGCCGCGGCTCCGGCGCGTGCCGCGCCGCCGCGCCCCCGCGAGCCCACCCGGACGGCGGCCCCCTCCGAGGCGGGCGACGGGCGGGCCGGGTCGACCGATCACGCCGGGGCGACGCCTGCGCGCCACCAGGAGTATCGGCGCCTTTCGGCCATCCCCCGCCGTCACCAAGCCATCCCCACCGCTCCCTTCATTGCCTGATATCCGTATTTGTCGACCGGCGGGACCATCGACCCGCGCCCCGCTTCGTCGACCCAACTACCTTGCCGCGCACGGATATTGGCGCCCGACGACAGCTTCCCGCGCCCGAACCGCCTTTCCTCGCCGGTGGTTCGATTCCGTTCGCCTCCATCCGTGACCTGCGCCGCTGATCCACCGTTGTCTTCTCATGAGCCGGGACATCACCCGGCCCGCCGGACATCACCCGAAGCACCCCATGTGCCGATCCCGAGGAGCCACCCCGTGCCGCGCATGCTCGACGTCAGCGACGACGTACGCGCCGAGATCGGCGACGAAGAAGCCGACCGGCTGCTCGCCGGAGACAACGCCCCGGGCAGTTACGACTGCACGTCCTGCCGCACCCCGGGCGACTCCGAGCAGGAACGCACCAGCACGGTCCTGTTCGTCGGCGACGAGACCGCCGTGCTCGCCTTCGCCCACGCCACCTGCCTGCCCTCCCAGATCGTCACGGTCTCCGAGGAGCAACTCCAGGGCGCCGTGCGGTCCATCACCCGCGAGAACGCCGGAGGGCCCGTCGAGGAGCCCAGCCAGGCCGTGCTCGGCGTGACCAGCGGCCTGGTCCTGATCGAGGGCGAGCTGCGCCCCGCACTCGTCGTCGAACCCACCGGCCCCATCGCCCGCCCGGGCGCCGCCCCCGACGACGGCGACGAGTTCCTGCCGCTCCTGATCGAGCAGGGCTTCCTGCCGACGCCCTCCCTCGCCGGCGTGCCGCCCGTGCTGCACGGCTGGTCGGTGCTGCTCGCCATGGGCCAGTTGCACGCCGTCCTGCAGCCCGGCACCGGCGGCGGCGCCCCCGTCGCCTGGTGGCAGGCCCACCAGCCGCTGCACGTCACCGAGGCCTGGCGGGCCGCGGCGAACAAGACGCAGAGCGTGCTGCTCTTCGCCGCGCCCGCGGGCTCCATCGGCCGGCAGCCGCGCGAGGACCTGCTGCGGGACGCCCTGGACCGGACGGCGGCCCAGGGGCGGCTCGTCGCCTGCACGATGCCGCTCGCCGGAACCTGACAACATCGGGTGCCCGCGGGCCGCCCCGAGCCGCGAACGCGCCGGTCACACTACTCACCGGTCCCGGAAAGCGGCGCGGCCCCCGCATCCGTCGGGCCACGATTTCGTTGGCACAGACGTGCACACATACGACCCCTCCCGCCACCGGCCGACGTACCAGAACCCGATCCCGTCCATGCGCTCGGCGCAGGACTCGACGGGCGAGCGCTCGGCCACACCGATCTACGACACGCTGTACTCGGAGTACCGCAGGGCCTTCAGGACCCTGCCGGGCGACCGCAGCGGCGAGGAGAATCTGGGGTTCACCGCCTTCGGCACCGGGCCGTACGGCACGCAGCACCGCGGCGACGGACGGTTCGACGCCCGGCACGACCCGCGCCAGAACTCCTTCGGCCAGCTGCACATGGCGCGCTACGGCCAGCAGGACCACCAGTCCACCGGCCACCACTCGTTCCTCGCGGCCCTGCCACCGGCCCCGCGCCGCGAGTACTGAGCACCCCGGCGCCGCACGCCGAGCAAGCGAAATGCCCGGCCCCCGAGAAGGGGGGCCGGGCATTCACGTACCTACCGGAGCAGCGCCTACTTCTTGCGGCCGCGCTTCTCGCGCACTCGCACCGAGATGTGGATCGGCGTGCCCTCGAAGCCGAACTCCTCGCGCAGCCTGCGCTCCAGGAAGCGGCGGTAGCCCGCCTCGATGAAGCCCGACGCGAAGAAGACGAAGCGCGGGGGCTTCGTGCCCGCCTGGGTGCCGAAGAGGATGCGGGGCTGCTTGCCGCCCCGGACCGGGTGCGGGTGGGAGGCGACGATCTCGCCGAGGAACGCGTTCAGCCGGCCCGTCGGCACGCGCGTCTCCCAGCCCGCGAGAGCCGCCTCGATCGCCGGGACGAGCTTCTCCATGTGCCGGCCGGTGGCCGCCGAGACGTTGACCCGCGGCGCCCAGGCGACCTGGGCCAGCTCGGTCTCGATCTCCCGCTCCAGGTAGTAGCGGCGCTCCTCGTCCAGGGTGTCCCACTTGTTGTACGCGACGACGATCGCGCGGCCCGCCTCGACGGCCATCGTCACGATGCGCTGGTCCTGGACGGAGATGGTCTCGGAGGCGTCGATGAGGATCACCGCGACCTCCGCCTTCTCCACGGCGGCGGCGGTGCGCAGCGAGGCGTAGTAGTCGGCACCCTGCTGGAGGTGGACGCGCTTGCGGATGCCCGCCGTGTCGACGAACTTCCAGGTGATGCCGCCCAGCTCGATCAGCTCGTCCACCGGGTCGCGGGTGGTGCCCGCCATTTCGTTGACGACCACGCGGTCCTCGTTCGCCACCTTGTTGAGCAGCGAGGACTTGCCGACGTTCGGGCGGCCGATGAGCGCGATGCGGCGGGGGCCGCCGATGGCCGTGCCGAAGGTCTGCTCGGGCGCCTCGGGCAGCGCCTCCAGGACGGCGTCCAGCATGTCGCCGGTGCCGCGGCCGTGCAGCGCGGAGACGGGGTGCGGCTCACCGAGGCCGAGCGCCCACAGGGCGGTGGCGTCGGCCTCGCCGGAGGGGCCGTCGACCTTGTTGGCGCACAGGACGACGGGCTTGCCGGCCTTGCGGAGCAGGCGTACGACCGCCTCGTCGGTGTCGGTGGCGCCGACCGTGGCGTCGACCACGAAGACCACGGCGTCCGCGGCCTCGATGGCGTACTCCGCCTGGGCGGCGACCGACGCGTCGATGCCGAGCACGTCCTGCTCCCAGCCGCCGGTGTCGACCAGCTTGAAGCGGCGGCCCGCCCACTCGGCCTCGTAGGTGACGCGGTCGCGGGTGACGCCGGGGCGGTCCTCCACGACGGCCTCGCGGCGGCCGATGATGCGGTTCACCAAGGTCGACTTGCCGACATTGGGGCGGCCGATGACGGCGAGGACGGGGAGCGGGCCGTGGCCCGCCTCCTCCAGGGCACCCTCGACGTCCTCGACGTCGAAGCCCTCCTCGGCGGCCAGCTCCATGAACTGCGCGTACTCGGCGTCGCCGAGCGCCCCGTGGTCGTGGTCGGCGAAGCCGTCGCCCTCGGGCTGGGTCTGGTCGCTCATGAAGTCCGTACCTCGTCGTTCATCGTGGTGATCGGTGCGCCGGTCCTTTGAGGGCCGGGGCACTACTTGATAAGTCTCGTCCGGTTAAGGCCCGACCCCGTTAAGGCTCGACCTGTTAAGTCTCGCTCAGCGCCCGGTCAGGCGCCTGGCGTTTTCCAGGTGGGCGGAGAGCCGCTCCTGGATGCGCACGGTCGCCTCGTCCAGCGCCTTGCGCGTGCGCCGTCCGCCGCTCTCGCCCGCCTGGAACGGGTCGCCGAAGACGACGTCGACCCGGCTGCGCAGCGGCGGCAGCTGCTCTATCAGCCGGCCGGGCCGGTCGGTGCTGCCCAGGACCGCGACCGGGACGATCGGGGCGCCGGAGCGGACGGCGAAGTACGCGAGTCCGGCGCGCAGCGACGCGAAGTCGCCCTCGCCCCGGGTGCCCTCGGGGAAGATCCCGAGGACGCCGCCGTGCTCCAGGACGCCAAGGGCCCGGGTGATGGCGCTCCGGTCGGCCACCGCGCGGTCGACCTTGACCTGGCCGATGGCGTCCAGGAAGGGGCCGAGCGGGCCGACGAACGCCTCCTTCTTGATCAGGAAGTGCGTCGGCCGGGGCGCGACGCCCATGACCATCGGGCCGTCCACGTTGTGCGCGTGGTTGACGGCCAGGATCACCGGGCCGTGGACCGGGACCCGCCAGGAGCCCAGCACGCGCGGCTTGAACAGGCCGTACATGAGGCCGACGCCGATACGGCGGCCGACCTCCGCACCGCGCTCACCGGCGCCCCGCTCGGCAGCACCTCGGGTCACTTGGCGGCCCGCTTCTCCTCGACGAGGGTGACGACGCACTCGATGACCTGCTGGAGCGTGAGCTCGGTGGTGTCGACCTCGACGGCGTCGTCGGCCTTGGCCAGCGGGGACGTCTTGCGGCTGGAGTCGGCCGCGTCCCGCTTGATCAGGGCTTCCCGGGTCGCCTGGACGTCGGCACCCTTCAGCTCGCCGGAGCGGCGGGCGGCGCGCGCCTCGGGAGAGGCGGTGAGGAAGATCTTCAGGTCGGCGCCGGGCAGCACGGTGGTGCCGATGTCCCGGCCCTCGACGACGATGCCCTTCTCGGCCGACGCGGCGATGGAGCGCTGCAGCTCGGTGATCCGGGTGCGCACCTCGGGGACGGCGCTGACCGCGCTGACCTTGGAGGTGACGTCGGTGGTGCGGATGGGGCCCGCCACGTCCGTGCCGTCCACCGTGATGGTCGGGGCGAGCGGGTCGGTGCCGGAGAGGATCTCGGGCTTGCCCGCGACGGCGGCGATCGCACTCGGGTCGGTGAGGTCGATGCCGTGGTGCACCATCCACCAGGTGATCGCCCGGTACTGGGCACCGGTGTCCAGGTAGCTGAGACCGAGCTGGGCGGCGACGGCCTTCGAGGTGCTCGACTTGCCCGTGCCGGAGGGACCATCGATGGCGACGATCACGGCTGCCGGGGAGGCGGTTGCTGCGGTTTCCACAGGGGGCGGGCACCTTTCGCAGTACTCGGAGCGGGGTGGCGGGGCGTGCGCACGCCCCGCACAAGGTTACTGGCTCGCGCACCCTGCCCCGACAGCCCCTTGGGCGGCCCGCCCGGCCGGGCCCGCCTACCGCCGGATCGACCAGCCCCGCTCGCGCAGGGCCGCGCCGAGCACGGGCGCCGCCTTCGGCTCGACCATGAGCTGGATCAGGCCCGCCTGCCGGCCGGTCGCGTGTTCGATGCGGACGTCCTCGATGTTGACGCCGGCGCGGTCCGCGTCGGCGAAGATGCGGGCGAGCTGCCCGGGCTGGTCGTCGATGAGCACGGCGACGATCTCGTACGCCGCCGGGGCCGACCCGTGCTTGCCCGGCACCCGGGTCTGCCCGGCGTTGCCGCGCCGCAGCATGGCCTCGACGCCCGCCGCGCCCTCGGTCCGCTTGCCCTGGTCGGCGGACTGCAGGGCGCGCAGCGCCGTCACGGTCTCCTCCAGGTCACCGGCGACCTGGGCCAGCAGGTCGGCGACCGGGCCGGGATTGGCGGAGAGGATGTCGATCCACATCCGGGGGTCGGAGGCGGCGATCCGGGTGACGTCACGGATGCCCTGGCCGCACAGCCGCACCGCCGTCTCGTCGGCGTTCTCCAGGCGGGCCGCGACCATGCTGGAGACCAGGTGCGGCATGTGGGAGACGAGGGCGACCGCGCGGTCGTGGGCGTCGGCGTCCATGACGACGGGGACGGCCCGGCAGAGCGCGACCAGCTCCAGGGCGAGGTTGAGCACCTCGGTCTCGGTGTCGCGGGTCGGGGTGAGCACCCAGGGCCGCCCCTCGAAGAGGTCGGCGGTGGCGGCGAGCGGGCCGCTGCGCTCGCGTCCGGACATGGGGTGCGTGCCGATGTACGGGGTGAGGTCGAGGCCGAGCGCCTCCAGCTCGCGGCGTGGGCCGCCCTTGACGCTCGCGACGTCGAGGTAGGCCCGGGCGGCGCCGCGCCGCATCGCGTCGGCGAGGGTGGCGGCGACGTGCGCGGGCGGCACGGCGACGACGCACAGGTCGACAGGTCCCTCGGGGGATTCGTCGGTGCCGGCGCCGAGCGCAGCGGCGGTGCGGGCCTGCGCGGGGTCGTGGTCGGCGAGGTGGACGGCGACGCCGCGGGAGGCGAGGGCCAGGGCGGCGGAGGTGCCGATCAGGCCGGTGCCGATGACGAGGGCGGTTCTCACTGGGCGATGTCCTTGCGGAGGGCTGCGGCGGCGCCGAGGTAGACGTGCGCGATCTCGGCGCGGGGGCGGTCGGTCTCGATGTGCGCGAGGACGCGGACGACGCGCGGCATGGCGCCCTCGATGTCCAGCTCCTGGGCGCAGATCAGCGGTACGTCCACGATGCCGAGGCCGCGGGCGGCGGCCGCGGGGAAGTCGGAGTGCAGATCGGGCGTGGCCGTGAACCAGATGCTGATCAGGTCGTCCCCGGTCAGCCCGTTGCGCTCGAGGATGGCGGTGAGCAGCGCGCTGACCTGCTCGCCCATGTGCCCGGCCTCGTCCTTGTCCAGTTGGACGGCGCCCCGGACCGCTCGTACCGCCACAGTGCTGCTCCTCGCTCGCGTACGTATGACTGTTGTACGGCAAGCGTAGTCAGCGCCCCGGACGGGAGCGCGCGGCGCCCGTCTGCCGAGACGGGCGCCGCGCGCCGCGCCGGGTCGGGGCCCGCCGCCCGGGCGATGTCGTTCGCGGCCTGCCCGGGAGCGGCTCCGGCCTCCCCGGCGGTCCGGTCCGGCGCCGCTCGGTCCGGCGCCTCGGGAACAATGTCGCGCCGTCCGGAGCCGGTCGCCACTCGGGCCGGACGGGGCGTCACGGGAGCGGGCCCGGCCGCCGGGCGGTGGGGCCCCGCCGGAAATTCGCACGACCTCGCCCGCAGGGCGCCGTACGCTCCCCGCATGCAGCCCCAGGACCTCGCCCCGGCCCCCGGCCCGGGCCCCGACAGGGACGCGGATCTGGCCCTGGTCCGCGACCACACCGTCTACGCCTGCGTGCTGGGCTCGCGGGCCTTCGGCCTGGCCACGGAGGGCAGCGACACGGACCGCAGGGGCGTCTTCCAGGCCCCGACCGAGCTGTTCTGGCGCTTCGAGAAGCCGCCGACGCATGTGGCGGGGCCGGCCGAGGAGCAGTTCTCCTGGGAGCTCGAACGCTTCTGCGGCCTCGCGCTGCGCGCCGATCCGAACGCCCTGGAATGCCTGCACTCCCCGTACGTCGAGCACCTCACCGACATCGGCCGCGAGCTGCTGGCGCTGCGCGGGGCGTTCCTCTCCCGCCGCGTCCACGCCACCTTCACCGGCTACGCCGTCGGCCAGCGCAAGAAGCTGGAGGCGGACATCCGGCTCCACGGCACCCCGCGCTGGAAGCACGCCATGCATCTGCTGCGTCTGCTGATGTCCTGCCGCGACCTGCTGCGCACCGGCCGGCTCACGACGGACGTCGGCGACCAGCGGGAGCCGCTCCTCGCGGTCAAGCGCGGCGAGGTGCCCTGGAGCGAGGTCGAGGCATGGATGGGCCGCCTCACGGAGCAGGCGCGGGAGGCGGCCCGGCACAGCCCCCTGCCGGCCGAGCCGGACCGGGAGCGGGTCGCGGACTTCCTCGTACGCGCCCGGCGGGCCTCGGCCCTGGACGCCGCCTGAGGGCGCCCGCTCAGGCGTCCCAGAGCGCCCCGAACGCCAGCAGCTCGTCGCGGTGCTCGACGCGTTCGACCCAGTCGGCGGGCCAGGCGTCGGCGCCGAGGTGGGCGCCCGCGAAGGCCCCGGCCAGGCAGGCCACGGAGTCCGAGTCGCCCGAGGTGCAGGCGGCCCTGCGCAGCGCGGTGACCGGCTCGTCGACGAACATCAGGAAGCACAGCAGCCCGGTGGCCAGGGCCTCCTCGGCGATCCAGCCCGCGCCGGTGGCCAGGCAGGGGTCGGTCTCCGGGCTGACGGTCCGCAGCGCGCCCGCCAGCCGTTCGAGGACGGCCAGGCACTCGTCCCAGCCGTGGGCGATGAACCGCTCCGGTGAGGACGCTCGCGAGCGGCTCCACAGGTCGCCGAGCCATGTCTGCCGGTAGTGGGTGCGGTTCTCCAGCGCGTACGAGCGCAGCAGGCCGACCAGGCCCATCGGCTCCGTGCCCCGGGCCAGCAGGCGCACCGCGTACGCCGTCAGGTCGCTCGCGGCGAGCGCGGTGGGGTGGCCGTGGGTGAGCGCGGACTGGAGCTGCGCGGCGCCGGCCCGCACCTCGTCGTCGAGGCCGGGCAGGAGGCCGAGCGGCGCGACACGCATGGTGGCCCCGCATCCCTTGGAGTGCGTCTGACTGGCATCGCGCCAGGCCCGCTCCTCGTCGGCGAGCAGTTCACAGGCGCGGATGCAGGTGGTGCCCGGGGCACGGTTGTTGTCCGGGGACTCGTTCCAGGCGACGAACTCCCGGCGGGCGAGCAGCGCGAACCGCTCCGGTCCGCACAGGCCGCGCGCGGCGGCGGACCTGAGGGCGCGGGCGAGCGCGAGGGTCATCTGCGTGTCGTCGGTGATGAAGGCCGGCCTCGGCAGCTCCATGTCCCGCCAGGGGCCGCACTTGGCGAGGATCGACGGCACGTCGTCGAACTCGGTGGGGAAGCCGAGCGCGTCCCCGAGGGCGAGGCCGAGCAGGGTTCCGGTGGCGGCGCGCTTCATGAGGGCTGTCCTTCCGGGGCGGGGCGCAGCAGGGGCGGGTGGAGGGCGGTGGCGGTGCCCGCCCGGTAGAGCGCGGCGGGCTTGCCGCGTCCGCCGGTCAGCCGCGCGGCGCCGGGGACCGCCTCCACGAGGCCGGCGGTGCCGACGACCTTGCGCCGGAAGTTGGCGGGGTCCAGCTCGGCGCCCCACACCGCTTCGTAGACCTGCCGCAGCTCGCCGAGGGTGAATTCGGGCGGGCAGAAGGCGGTGGCGAGGCCCGTGTACTCCAGCTTGGCGCCGACGCGTTCGTGGGCGTCGGCGAGGATCCGGTCGTGGTCGAAGGCGAGCGGCCGGTAGGTCGCCGGGCGGTACGGCAGCCAGGCCGCGCGGGCCGCGTCGCCGCCCCCGCGCGCCTGGGGCGGGTCGGCGACGAGCGCCGCGAAGGCCACGGAGACGACGCGCATGCGCGGATCGCGGTCCGGGGCGCTGTAGGTGCGCACCTGCTCCAGATGCAGTCCCCCGACGTCCGCGAGGCCCGTCTCCTCGGCCAGTTCGCGCTGCGCCGCGCTCTCCGCGGACTCGTCGGGCAGCAGGAAGCCGCCGGGCAGCGCCCAGCGCCCCGCGTAGGGCTCCTCGCCGCGTTCGACGAGCAGGACGTGCAGCGCGCCCTCGCGGATGGTGAACACCGCGAGGTCCACGGTGACGGCGAACGGCTCGAAGGCGTACTTGTCGTAGGTCCCGGACACGGACATGCCCGCCCACCCCCTTTATAGTCACCAGGACTATAAAGGGGGTGGGCGGGCGGTCACAAGCCCCGGAAGGGGGTGGAGGCCTAGAGGTCGACTTCCTTCATCAGCATGCCGACCTCCGTGTTCGAAAGGCGCCGCAGCCAGCCCGACTTCTGGTCGCCCAGGGTGATCGGCCCGAAGGCGACCCGCACCAGCTTGTCCACGGGGAAGCCCGCCTCGGCGAGCATGCGCCGCACGATGTGCTTGCGGCCCTCGTGCAGGGTGACCTCGACCAGGTAGTTCTTGCCGGTCTGCTCGACGACGCGGAAGTGGTCCGCGCGGGCGTACCCGTCCTCCAGCTGGATGCCGTCCTTGAGCTGCTTGCCCAGGTCACGCGGGATCGGGCCCACGATGTGCGCGAGGTAGACCTTCTTCACGCCGTACTTGGGGTGGGTCAGGCGGTGCGCCAGCTCGCCGTGGTTGGTGAGCAGGATGACGCCCTCGGTCTCGGTGTCGAGCCGCCCCACGTGGAACAGCCGCGTCTCACGGTTGGTCACGTAGTCGCCGAGGCACTGCCGGCCCTCGGTGTCCTCCATGGTGGAGACGACACCGGCGGGCTTGTTCAGCGCGAAGAACTGGTACGACTGCGTGGCCACCGTCAGGCCGTCGACCTTGATCTCGTCCCGCTCGGGGTCGACGCGCAGCCCCTGCTCCAGGACGATCTCGCCGTTGACCTCGACGCGGGCCTCGTCGACCAGCTCCTCACAGGCGCGGCGCGAGCCGTAGCCCGCGCGGGCCAGGACCTTCTGCAGGCGCTCGCCCTCCTGCTCGGCGCCCGGGAAGGTCTTGGGGAGGTTCACCTTGGGCTTGTCCGCGTACCGCTCGCGGTTGCGCTCCTCCTGGCGGGTGTCGAACTCCCGCGAGGTCGCGGGGGCCGGGCGACGGCTGCCGCGGGCGCCGGTGCCCTGGGAGGTGCGGGGGCCGCCCTTGGCGCCACCGCGCGCGGCCGCGCCGCGGCCCTTCCTCGCCCCGGCGCCGAAGACCGCGTCGGAGCCGCCCACGTCGTAGCGGCGCTCCTCGGGGCGCGGCTTGCTCGGCCGGCTCGGCTTGTCGTCGCGCCTGTCGTCCCGCTTGTCGCCCGGCTTGCCGCCCTGCTTGGGGCCCTGCCGGTCGTCGCGGCCGTTACCGGCACCCCGGTAATTGCCGCGGCCACCGCTGCTGCCACGGCCGCCGCTGTTGCCACCACGGCTCCCGCCGTTGTTTCCGCTGCTGTTCCTGCCGTTGCTGCTTCGCATCAAAAGTTCCGTTTAGTCGGCTGTGTCCTGGGTGTACTCGTAACCCGGCGCATCGGGTGCGTCCGGGTCGAACGACGGAACGCCTTCCTGGGTCTCGGCCTCGATCGCGTCCGCCTCGGGGAGGAAGGGCGCGAGCTCCGGAAGCTCGTCCAGGCCACGCAGGCCCATCCGCTCCAGAAAGTAGTTCGTCGTCCTGTACAGGATCGCACCTGTTTCGGGTTCCGCGCCCGCCTCCTGGACCAGACCCCTCTGGAGAAGGGTGCGCATCACGCCGTCGCAGTTCACCCCGCGCACCGCGGAGACCCTGGAACGGCTGACCGGCTGGCGGTACGCGACGACCGCGAGGGTCTCCAGAGCCGCCTGGGTGAGCCGCGCCTGCTGCCCGTCGAGCACGAAGCCCTCCACGGCGGCGGCGTACTGCGGGCGCGTGTAGAACCGCCAGCCGCCGGCGACGAGCCGCAGCTCGAAGCCGCGCCTCTGCGCGGTGTACTCGTCGGCGAGCGCCCGCAGCGCGTCCGCCACCTCGCGCCGGGGCCGCTGGAGGATCTTCGCCAGATGCTCCTCGGTGGCCGGCTCGTCGACGACCATCAGGACGGCTTCCAGCGCGGGCCGCAGCTCCAGCTCCGCGACGGCGCCGGCCAGGTCGCCCGCGGGGTGCTCGCTCACGCCTTCTCCTCCATGGGCTCGGGGGCCCGGTCGAACTCGTCGGTCACGGTCGGCTCCTCGGCGCTGTCGCCGCCGGTCCAGCGCACCGTCAGCTCCCCCAGGGGGTCCTCTTGGTCCAGGGCGACGACCTTCTCGCGGTACAGCTCCAAAAGGGCCAGGAAACGCGCGACGACGGTCAGGGTGTCCCCCGCGTCCGCCACGAGGACCCGGAAGTCCGCCTCCCCCCGCTCCCGCAGCCGGGCGACGACCAGAGCGGCCTGCTCCCGCACGGAGACCAGCGGGGCGTGGATGTGGTCGACGTACACCTGCGGCTCGGCGCGCGGCTGCATCGCCTGCACGGCGAGCTTGGCGAACCCCTGTGCCCCGATGCTGATGACGACTTCCGGGAGCAGCTCGGCGTGGTGCGGCTCGAGGCCGACGGTGCGCGGATAGCGGCGGCCCTCGGAGGCGAGCCGCTCGTTGAAGATGTCCGCGATCTGCTTGTACGCGCGGTACTGGAGCAGCCGCGCGAAGAGCAGGTCCCGCGCTTCCAGCAGCGCCAGGTCGGCCTCGTCCTCGACCTCGGCGGCGGGCAGCAGCCGCGCGGCCTTCAGGTCCAGGAGCGTGGCGGCGACGACGAGGAACTCGGTCGTCTGATCGAGGTCCCAGTCGGGCCCCATGGCCCGGATGTGTGCCATGAACTCGTCGGTCACCTGGGACAGCGCGACCTCGGTGACGTCCAGCTTGTGTCTGGAGATCAGCTGGAGCAGCAGATCGAAGGGGCCCTCGAAGTTCGCCAGCCGGACCTTGAAGCGGCCGTCATCGGGCTCGGCGGCGGGCTCCGCACCGGACGGCTCAGGGTCGGCGGGCTCAGGCTCCGCGGGCTCAGGCTCGGCGGGCTCCGCCTCCGCGGGCTCCGGATCGGAAGACTCCGGCTCCGCGGCGGGACCCGGCCCCGGCTCCGCGGGCGCCTCCCCGGGCCCCCGCCCCAGGGGACGCCGACGGGCGGGCGGTGCGGGGTCGTCGTTCGTGGCCATCAGGCGGGAACGCTACCCCTACCGCCCGCGCAACCGTCGTACGAGAATGCTCGCGTCCCCCCGCGACTCCAGGTCGGCGAGGACGACGGCGACGGCCTCGCGCACGATCCGCCCGCGGTCGACCGCGAGCCCGTGCTCCCCGCGCAGCACCAGCCGCGCGTGTTCGAGGTCCATGAGCTCCTCGGCGGAGACGTATACCGTGATCTTCTCGTCGTGCCGCTCGCGGCCGCTCGGCCGCCGGTTGGCCGCCCGTGCCCGGCGCCGCGCCTGCGCGGTCGACGGGCCACCGGACTTGCCGCCCTGGGTGGCAGAACCTTCCTGCGCCCCCGCCGGGCGGCGCGCCGCGCCCTTGTCGGCGTCGTTCACGGAGCGGCTGCGGGACTCGGCCCCGGACTCCGCGTCCGTGGCCGCGTGTTCGGCCGCCTCGCCGCTCTCGGCGCGCGCCGTCCCGTCGGCCGTGGCGGCGCTCTCGTCGCTCTCGCCCGCCGGGGCGGGCACTCTCGCCTCGCCGTTCGCCGGGCGCCGCGGGGAGGACGCCTGAAGGGCCGTCCCCCCGGTCGTACGGAACAGTTCGTCGGCCCCGGGCAGACTCACTCGGCGTGACACCGGGCGAGCACCTCCCTGGCCAGCTGACGATAGGCGGCGGCGCCGACCGAGTTGGAGGCGTACGTGGTGATCGGCTCGCCGGCGACCGTGGTCTCCGGGAAGCGGACCGTGCGCCCGATGACCGTGTGGTAGACGTGGTCGTCGAAGGCCTCGACCACGCGCGCGAGCACCTCACGGCTGTGCACCGTGCGGGAGTCGTACATGGTCGCGAGGATGCCGTCGAGCTCCAGCTCGGGGTTGAGCCGCTCCTGGACCTTCTCGATGGTCTCCGTCAGCAGGGCCACACCGCGCAGCGCGAAGAACTCGCACTCCAGCGGCACGATCACCTTGTGAGCCGCCGTCAGGGCGTTCACGGTGAGCAGGCCGAGCGAGGGCTGACAGTCGATCACGATGTAGTCGTAGTCCTGCATCAGCGGCTTGAGCGCCCGCTGGAGCGTGGACTCGCGCGCGACCTCGCTGACCAACTGCACTTCGGCGGCCGACAGGTCGATGTTGCTGGGCAGCAGGTCCATGTTGGGGACCGCCGTCTTCAGGAGCACCTCGTCGGCGGACATGCCGCGCTCCATGAGGAGGTTGTAGACCGTCAGGTCCAGCTCCATCGGGTTCACCCCGAGACCCACCGAGAGGGCGCCCTGCGGGTCGAAGTCGACGAGCAGGACCCGGCGCCCGTACTCCGCGAGGGCGGCGCCCAGGTTGATGGTCGACGTCGTCTTGCCGACGCCGCCCTTCTGGTTGCACATCGCGATGATCTTGGCCGGACCGTGGTCGGTCAGCGGCCCGGGAATCGGGAAGTACGGCAGCGGGCGCCCCGTGGGGCCGATGCGCTCGCGGCGCTGGCGGGCCGCGTCGGGCGCGAGCGTGGCCGCGTACTCCGGATCGGGCTCGTACTCGGCGTCGGGGTCGTAGAAGTGCCCCTGGGGCAGTTCCTCGTAGTCGGCGAGGTGGGTGTGGGTGTTATCGCCACTCCGGTCGCCGGCCATGGCGTTCACGTGATGGCCATCCATGCTCTGGGGTGCTGACTGTGTCGGCTGGGGGCTCTGCCGGGCTTCGAAGGTTCGGACAGCGACGGAGCCGACGGCTTGGAGCCCGACGGGTCCTTGGCCCCGCACAGAGGTTCCTGGTTGACCACCCCCGGGAGCAAATGTCGACTCATTCACAAGTCGTCTTACCTCCTTGGTGACCAGGAAACTTCTCGATAGGTCAGCGTGGCACCATGCCGACGGTTGGCGACTCTATGGCGTGTCACCGCTCCGCAGCAACACAATCCGCCGGACCGGACCCGATGTGTCGGCAAAGAGACACCTTGATGTCAAGGGCATGCGGCTTGCCCGCGGCACGTTTCTCGGCCGGGCGAATCGGTTAAAGGGTTACGTTCAAGGCGAGTTGAACGTGTCCGCACCGATACGCGTACGGCCGGACCCCTCTCAAGGTCCGGCCGCTGGCGTGAGATTGACGACTTTCGTTGACGCGGGGCGCGCGCGTCAGCCGAGGAGGGACTCCAGCTCGATGTGGTCGAGCCCGTGGGCCTCGGCGACCTCCTTGTAAACGACCTTGCCGTCATGGGTGTTGAGGCCCAGGGCCAGCGCCGGGTCACGGCGCAGGGCCTCGGCCCAGCCGCGGTTGGCCAGTTCGACGATGTACGGCATCGTCGCGTTGGTCAGCGCGTAGGTGGAGGTGTTGGGGACCGCGCCGGGCATGTTGGCGACGCAGTAGAAGACCGAGTTGTGCACCGGGAAGGTCGGCTCGGCGTGCGTGGTCGGGTGCGAGTCCTCGAAGCAGCCGCCCTGGTCGATCGCGATGTCGACAAGGACACTTCCGGGCTTCATGCGCGAGACGAGCTCGTTGGTGACCAGCTTCGGGGCCTTGGCGCCCGGGATCAGCACGGCGCCGATGACGAGGTCGGCCTCCAGGCAGGCCTTCTCCAGCTCGAAGGCGTTGGAGATGACCGTCTGGATCTTCGTGCCGAAGATCTTGTCGGCTTCCTTGAGCTTGTTGATGTCCCGGTCCAGCAGGGTGACGTGGAAGCCCATGCCGATGGCGATCTGCGCGGCGTTCCAACCGGAGACGCCGCCGCCGATGACGACCGCCTTGCCCGCGGCCACACCCGGGACGCCGCCCGGCAGGACGCCGCGGCCGCCGTTGGCGGCCATCAGCTGGTAGGCGCCGACCTGCGGAGCAAGACGGCCCGCGACCTCGGACATCGGGGCGAGCAGCGGCAGGGCGCGGTTCGCGGTCTCGACGGTCTCGTACGCGATGGCGGTCGTGCCCGACTCCAGGAGCGCGTCCGTGCACTCCCTGGACGCGGCCAGGTGGAGGTAGGTGAAGAGGGTCTGGTCCTTGCGGAGGCGGTGGTACTCCTCCGCGATCGGCTCCTTGACCTTCAGCAGCAGGTCTGCGGCGGCCCAGACCTCGTCGGCGGTGTCCAGGATCTTGGCACCGGCCGAGACGTACTCCTCGTCCGTGATCGAGGAGCCGACGCCGGCGTTCCGCTCGATGACGACCTGGTGGCCGTGGCGCACCAGCTCGTGCACGCCGGCGGGGGTGATGGCCACCCGGAACTCGTTGTTCTTGACCTCGCGGGGGATGCCGACCTTCATCGTCGATCACGGTCCTTGGCTCAGGGGATTTCTCGGGCAATGCAACGCAGACCGGTGCACACGAGGGCGCAACGGGGGACACCACGAATGTACGCGGCGGAGCCAGTCTAATGAAGGATTTCTCGCTGTCTAGCCTTTCAATACTTCAATCCTCTGCGGATGCACTGCGGATTTCGTAGGCGGAAGACGCTGCTCCACCGTTCGATGCAAATCTGGCGGCCGCCAGGTACTCCTCTCCCAGCATGCGCTCGGCGGCACCTCGGTGCAGCCGGGCGGCGGTCGGGTCACCGAGCCGGTCCAGGGTGTCGGCCAGGCGCAGCTGGAGAGCCGCCTGGAGGCGTACGTCCTGCGCGTGCCGCGCCCATTCGACGGCTTCCTGGCAGGTGCGCAGCGACTCCTCGGGCCGGCCGGCGTACTCCTGCACCCGCGCCATCTCGCTCAACGCCCGCGCCTGGGCGGCCACATCGCCGTTCTTGCGGTGGCCCGTGACCGCCGAACTCCAGTTGCGCAGCGCCTCGCCGTAGCGTCCCGCGTAGGTGTGCACGGCGCCGATGCGGCCGTAGAGGCGGGCGGCGTCGGCGCGCTCGCCGCGGGCCAGGCGCTGGGCCAGCGCCCTGCCGAACCAGTCGGAGGCCCGGGACCAGTCCCCCAGCTCCTGATAGGCGCCGCCCACGGATTCCATCGCGCGGCCGGTGGCGTAGAAGTCGCCCGCCGCGCGTCCCGCGTCCAGGGCCGCCCGGTAGCGCGCGAGCGCCTCACGCGTGCGGCCGGTCTGGGCGTCGATGTCCGCGAGGTTCAGCAGCGCGGCGGCCTTCTCGCGGGGCAGGTCACGCCGCTCGGCCACATCCAGGACCAGCTGGTGGATGCCCCACAGCCGCGGGGCGGCCGCCTGGGTGCCCCGATGGGCGACGAGGGCCCGCGTGAGGGCCGCCATCAGGCGCCGGGCGAGGGTGTCGAGGTCCCCGTCGGCCACCGCGAGCCGGGCGGCGGCGAGCAGCGCGGGCTCGCGGACCGTCAGCCACTCCTCGGCGGCGCCGGGACCTTCGAAACGCAGGGCGCGGGGCATGCCCGCGAGCTTCTTGCGGGCGGCGGAGGCGTCCGGCTCGGTGACCGCCCGGCAGGACTGGAGCAGCCGTACGGTCCGCTCCAGCATCCGGGCGCGGGCCAGCTGCAGCTCGGCCGGGCGGTCCTGGGTCTCGGTGAGGGCCTTCAGCAGCGGCACCAGGCAGCCGGGCACCTCGTACTGCGGCACCGGGGACCCCACACGCCGCACGAGGCCGAGGGCGGCGAAGTCGTCCAGGGCGGCCTTGGCCCCGGAGACCGAGCAGCCGGCGAGCGCGGACGCGGTGTGCGGGTCGACGTGGCCGGAGGGGGCGAGGGAGAGCAGGCGCAGGACCCGTGCGGAGGGGCCGGACAGCGAGGCGTACGTGTGCCGGAAGACGCGGGCGAGCGGTGAGCCCTCGTCGGGCAGGTCGTGCACCCGCTTGGCGAGATCGGCGAGGGCCGCCTTGGGCCGCACGGACAGCCAACCGCCGGCCAGGACGAGGGCCGCGGGGTGGGCCGCGCAGGCCTCCACGAGGGATTCCGCCGAGCCCGGGTCGACGGTGATGCGCACGGGCCCCGCGGCGCGGGCCAGCAGGTGCACGGCGGCCGCCTTGTCCAGCCCGCCGAGGGTGCAGGGCCGTACGTCGGGGATGCCGGTGAGCGGGCCCTCGGAGACGGCGACGACCAGGCACTCGGGGGTGTCCGGGAGCAGCGGGTCGACCTGTTCGGCGTCCACCGCGTCGTCGAGGAGCAGCAGGGCCCTGCGGTCCTTGAGGGTGTCCCGCAGCAGTGCGCAGAGGTCGTCGGCGTGGGCGCCGGGCGGTGCGGGGACGGCGAGGGCGTCGAGGAAGTCGCGGGCGGTGCGTTCGGTGGGCACCCGCTCGCCGTCGGGCTCCATGAGGCGGGCCCGCAGCACGCCGTCGGGGTAGTCGCCGGTGAGCTGTCGTACGAGTTCCTCGGCGAGCGAGGTGCGGCCGGAGCCGGGGCGGCCGGCGATGAGCAGCACGCGGGCGCGGGGTGCCTTGCGGCCCGAGAGGGTGTCCAGGCCCGCCCGGTCGATGTCCGCGCGGAGTTCCTTCAACTCCCGGCCCCGGCCGACGAACTGATCACTTGTCGGCTCCGGGGCGGCGGCGGGCGAGGGCACCGCGCCACCCGCCGCCGTACCGTCGGTGTCGACCGCCTGATCCGTCACGGGCCACGCTCCCGTCCGCCTGCGCACGAACCCGCCGGGACTTCGGGCGGGACGCTTTCAGAGCCTAGTTCAGGGCTCGCGGCCCTCCTGGCCAGGCGGCGCGCACAAGTCCCCCGATCGGATCAGCAGATCGTCATACCGGTGAGGCCGATCGTGCCTGAGCCCCCGCGCTCAGGCCTCGAAGGGGCGCGCGGGCCAGGGCGCCTCGGCCGGGCGCAGGGCGTCGACTCCGTCGCCCCGCAGGGCCGCGTACAGCGAGAGGACGCCCACGACCAGGCAGTTGTTGTGCAGCTCACCGGCGTGCACCGCGCGGACCAGCTCGTCCAGCGGTACGCGGGTCAGCTCCATGTCGGCCTCCTCCTCGAAGACCTCGAAGCGCTCGCCCTCGGCCTCGGCGATGTCGCGGGCGAGGAAGATGCGCACGGCCTCGTCACAGCCGCCGGGAGAGGTGTAGACGTCGGTCAGGACACGCCAGTCCTCGGCCTTGACGTGCGCCTCTTCGTAGAGTTCGCGCTGCGCGGCGTGCAGGGGGTTCTCGCCGGGGACGTCGAGCAGGCCCGCGGGGATCTCCCAGAGCTTGTGGCGGACGGGGTGGCGGTACTGGCGGATCACCAGGACGCGGCCCTCCTCGTCGAGCGCGAGGACGGCCACCGAGCCCGGGTGGACCTGGTAGTCGCGGCGGACGACGGAGCCGTCGGGCATGAGCACGTCGTCGGTGCGCACGGAGGTCTTGTTCCCGACGAAGGGGGTGGCCGTCGCCGTGACCTGCCACTCCTCGGCGGTGTCCTTGATCGTCATGTCGCCCTGTCCTCCCACACGTGCAAACGAAAACCGGGGCACGCGCCGCAAAAGGCGCGCACCCCGGCAACCGTATCGCCCCGGTGTCGCTTACCGGACCCGGCGTCCGCCGCTACGCATCGGACCCGGCGCCCGGCTTGGCCGCGCGCTCCTGGCGTTCGACGGCCGCCTTGACCAGGCCGGCGAAGAGCGGGTGCGGACGCGTGGGGCGCGAGCGCAGCTCGGGGTGGGCCTGGGTGGCGACGAGGTAGGGGTGCACCTCGCGCGGGTACTCGACGTACTCGACGAGCTTGCCGTCCGGGGATGTGCCGGAGAACAGGATCCCGGCCTTCTTCTCCAGGTCCGCGCGGTAGGCGTTGTTCACCTCGTAGCGGTGGCGGTGGCGCTCCTCGATGTACTCCTTGCCGTCGTACACCTCGCGCGCGATGGAGCCCTCGGCCAGCTTGGCCGGGTACATGCCAAGACGCATGGTGCCGCCCATGTCGCCCTCACCGGCCACGATGTCGAGCTGCTCGGCCATGGTGGAGATCACCGGGTGGCTGGTGGCCGCGTCGAACTCGGTGGAGTTGGCGTCCGGGATGTCCGCGAGGTTGCGGGCGGCCTCGATGACGATGCACTGCAGGCCCAGGCAGATGCCGAGCAGCGGCACCTTGTTCTCGCGGGCGTACCGGATGGCGCCGACCTTGCCGTCGACACCGCGCTCGCCGAAGCCGCCCGGGATGAGGATCGCGTCGACGTCGCCGAGCTGCTTCTCGGCGCCCGCCGGGGTCTTGCAGTCGTCGGAGGTGACCCACTTGACCTTGACGCGGGCCTTGTTCGCGAAGCCGCCGGCGCGCATGGCCTCGGTCACCGACAGATAGGCGTCGGGCAGGTCGATGTACTTGCCGACCAGCGCGACGGTGACCTCGTGCCGCGGGTTGTGCACGCGGTCGAGCAGGTCGTCCCACTGGGTCCAGTCGACGTCCCGGAAGGGCAGGTCGAGCTTGCGCACGACGTAGGCGTCCAGGCCCTCGGTGTGCAGCACCTTCGGGATGTCGTAGATCGACTTGGCGTCGATGGCGGCGACCACGGCGGCCTCGTCGACGTCGCACATCAGCGAGATCTTGCGCTTGATGGCGGTCGGGACCTCGCGGTCGGCGCGCAGCACGATGGCGTCCGGCTGGATGCCGATGTTGCGCAGGGCGGCCACCGAGTGCTGGGTGGGCTTGGTCTTCAGCTCGCCGGAGGGGCCGATGTAGGGCAGCAGCGAGATGTGCACCACGAAGACGTTGTCGCGGCCGACCTCGTGGCGGACCTGGCGGACCGTCTCCAGGAACGGCAGCGACTCGATGTCGCCGACCGTGCCGCCGACCTCGGTGATGACGACGTCGACGTCGTCGGCCGCCATGCGGCGGATGCGGTGCTTGATCTCGTTGGTGATGTGCGGGATGACCTGCACGGTGTCGCCGAGGTACTCGCCGCGGCGCTCCTTGGCGATGACCTGGCTGTAGACCTGGCCGGTGGTCACGTTCGCCGAGCCGTCGAGGTCGACGTCGAGGAAGCGCTCGTAGTGGCCGATGTCCAGGTCGGTCTCGGCGCCGTCGTTGGTGACGAACACCTCACCGTGCTGGAAGGGGTTCATCGTGCCCGGGTCGACGTTCAGGTACGGGTCGAGCTTCTGCATCGTGACGCGCAGGCCACGCGCCTTGAGGAGCGCACCCAGGCTGGAGGCAGTCAGACCCTTGCCGAGGGAGGAGGCGACACCCCCGGTGACGAAGATGTGCTTGGTCGTCCTGGATTTGGGCTGCATGGCCAAGAGGGGGCTCCCGTGGTCGCGGTCTGGAGGTGCGTACCGGCGGCCTCACCGGGGATTCGGGGGGAGGCGCCGTCGCTGCGGTTCGGGGGTTCTATGACCACCGGCTCACGGGCTACCAGGGTATCAGCGACAGAACGGACCCGCTCCCGGGCGACGCCGCCACCGACTGGAGGCCACACTCCGCCATCG
Source organism: Streptomyces sp. NPDC031466 (assembly GCF_055581265.1). NCBI lineage: Bacteria > Bacillati > Actinomycetota > Actinomycetes > Kitasatosporales > Streptomycetaceae > Streptomyces > Streptomyces sp. NPDC031466. Next base: position 20,247 of record NZ_JBVIJT010000008.1, on the reverse strand, counting down.
GGCACACACCCCACCGTCACACGATCCGCACACCCGCGCTCCCCCCGCGGGACCCTCGCATACCATCGGACACCACCTCCCACCTGCCGCTCACCCGTTCGGCGGCGCCTCGTTGCCGGGAGGGGCGCGCAGATCATCAACCTGCGTCGTATCCTGCTCGGACACTCGCTGCCGAGCCCCATCCGGCACACGGCACCACCCCGCCTTGCACCCGGAACAAGCGCTCGGCAACGATCACTTGACCGCTGATTAAGTAAGTAAGCGCCCCGCGGGGCGAACGTGGCCGTTCGACTGGAGATGCACGTGGCCGGGCGCATCGAGGACTACGCACTCATCGGAGACATGCAGACCGCTGCCCTGGTCTGCCGGGACGGCACAGTCGACTGGCTGTGCCTGCCCCGCTTCGACTCCCACGCCGTTTTCGCCGGCCTGTTGGGCACCGAGGAGCACGGCTTCTGGCGCCTCGGGCCCGCGTACGACCCCAAGGAGCAGCCCCCGACGGCTGCCCGCCGCACCTACCGCGGCGACTCCCTGGTGCTCGAATCGGAGTGGGATACCCCACGCGGCACCGTCCGCGTGATCGATTTCATGCCGCCGCGCGACAACGACGCCCCGCAGCTGGTGCGGATCGTCGAGGGCGTCAGCGGCCGGGTGCCGATGCGCTCGACGCTGCGGATGCGCTTCAGCTACGGGCGTGTGGTGCCCTGGGTGCACAAGGTGGACGGGCGCACGGTGGCCGTGGCGGGCCCCGATTCCGTGTGGCTGGACACCGAGGCCGAGACCTTCGGCAAGGACCTCACCACGTACTCGGACTTCACCGTCGCCCCGGGTGAGCGGATCGCGTTCACCATCTCGTGGCAGCCCTCGCACAAGCAGCAGCCGCCCCTGCCGGAGCCCGAGGTGGCGCTGACCGCCACCGAGGACTTCTGGCGCGACTGGGTCGAGCACTGCACGTACCACGGGCCCTACCGCGAGGCCGTGGTCCGCTCCCTGATCACCCTGAAGGCGCTCACCTACGCGCCGACGGGCGGCATCGTCGCCGCGCCCACCACCTCGCTGCCCGAGGACATCGGGGGCTCGCGCAACTGGGACTACCGCTTCACCTGGCTGCGGGACGCGGCGATCACCCTGTCGTCGCTGCTGCGCACCGGTTACCGCGAGGAGGCCCGCGCCTGGCGCGAGTGGCTGCTGCGGGCGGTGGCGGGCGACCCGGAGAACCTCCAGATCATGTACGGCATCGCGGGCGAGCGCGAGCTGGGCGAGACCGAGCTGGACTGGCTGCCGGGGTACGAGGGCTCCCAGCCGGTCCGGGCGGGCAACGGCGCGGCCCACCAGCTCCAGCTGGACGTGTACGGCGAGGTCACCGAGGCGCTGCACCTGGCGCACATGACGGGCCTGGCCCGCAACGACTACGCCTCGCTGCTCCAGCTCAAGCTGATCCGCTACCTGGAGGACCACTGGGACGAGCCGGACGAGGGCATCTGGGAGGTGCGCGGCCCGCGCCGCCACTTCGTGCACTCCAAGGTGATGGCCTGGGTCGCCGTCGACCGGACCATCAAGCTCCTGGAGTCCGGGGAGGCGGACGGTCCGCTGGAGAAGTGGCGCGAGCTGCGCGACGACATCCACCGGGACGTGTGTGAGAAGGGTTACGACCCGGAGCGCAACACCTTCACGCAGTCCTACGGCTCCAAGGAGCTGGACGCCTCGCTGCTGCTGATCCCGCAGATGGGCTTCCTGCCGCCCGACGACAAGCGCGTGATCGGCACGATCGAGGCGATCCAGCGGGAGCTGTCGACGCCGGACGGCTTCATCCTGCGCTACCCGACGTCCGGCGACGACGAGAACCTGGACGGCCTGGAGGGCGACGAGGGCGCGTTCCTCGCGTGCTCGTTCTGGCTGGCCGACGACCTGGCGATGATCGGCCGGGTGGACGAGGCGCGCAAGCTCTTCGAGAAACTGCTGGCCCTCCGCAACGACCTGGGGCTGCTCGCCGAGGAGTGGGACTCCGCGGCGCAGCGCCAGGTGGGCAACTTCCCGCAGGCGTTCAGCCACGTGCCGCTGATCGACACGGCCCTGCGGCTGACCGCCTCGGGGGCGTACGGGGGCTAGGACCTCTCTTTCGGATCAGGCCGGACGCCGCGAGCCCGGCGAGATCCGGAAGAGAGGCCCTGGCGGAGCGCTCAGGACGTGACGGCGACGGGTTGCCCGTCGCCGTCCGTGCGTTCGGCCGACCTGCGATCACGCAAGGCGGGCGCTCTTCCCCTGGCGTGACATACGCCACAAGCGGCCGCGAAGTACGCAATTTCCCGCGCGGGGGCGACGAGTTGCGCCCCGTCGGTGCCCGCCGCCCGCCGCCGTGGCCGGTCAAAGATGTTCCGGCGGCGCGCGCCCCGGTAGCGTCCGCGCCATGGACAGTCAGGGCACTCGGGGCGGCATCACCGTGCAGCGCGCGCTGGAACTTCCGGGACTGCGCGGCGGCCTCCCCGAGGTCGTCGCGGGCGCGGACCGGCTGCAGCGGACGGTGCGGTGGGTGCACGCGGGCGAGGTGCCCAACATCGCCTCGCTGCTCAAGGGCGGCGAGCTGCTGCTCACCACGGGGCTCGGGCTCGGGGCGCGCCCGGCCGAGCAGCGGGCCTTCGTGCGCAACCTCGCCGAGCGGGGCATCGCGGCGCTGGTGGTCGAGCTGGGGCCGCGCTTCGCCCGGCTGCCCGCGGCGATCGTGGAGACGGCGCGGGCCGCCGGTCTCCCGCTGGTGCAGCTGCACCGCGAGGTGCCGTTCGTGACGGTCACCGAAGAGGTGCACACGGAGATCGTCAACGGCCACTACGCGCTGCTCCAGCGGGCCGAGGAGGTGCACCGGCGGTGTACGGAGGCGCTGCTGGGCGGTGGCGGTGTGCCGCAGGTCCTCGGCATCCTCGCCGAGTTCAGCGGCAACCCGGTGTTCCTGGAGACGGCGGACGGGCAGCTCCTGTACGCCGCCGGGGCGGGCATCGAGTGCGCGGACCCGCTCCAGGTGTGGGAGGGCCTGCGCGGCCGGACCGTCGACCGGGACGGTCCGCCGGCCGGCGCGGTCCTCGTCGACGTGCCCGGAGGCGGGCCGGGCGCGGGCTCGGTGCGGGCCCGACTGGTGCTGCTCGCGGTGGAGGCGGCGCCGCTGCCGGTGCACCGCATCGCGGCGGAGCGGGCGGCGAGCAGCCTCGCGGTGGTGCTGATGCAGGCCCGTCAGGAGGAGGAGTTGGCGGCGCGCGGCCGCGGTGACTTCCTCACCGACCTCGCGGAGGGGCGCATCAAGGCCGACGACGCCCCGGCGCAGGCCCGCGTCCTCGGCTTCCGGCCGGGCCCGACGGGAAGCCCGCTGCTCCCGGTGGTGATGCGGCTCGCGGACGGGCTGCCGACCGGCGGCGGCTGGGCGGTGCTGGCGCGGGCGGTCGCGGAGGAGCTGGCGTCGGTGGGCGTGCCGGTGCTGCTCGGCGTACGTCCTGTCGAGGGCCGGGTGCCGCTGCTGCTCGGCCTGCGGTCGGAGTCGGAGCGCACGGCGGTGGCCGACCGGGTCGCGGCCGCGCTGCGGGCCGGTGTCGAACGGGCCGGGATGCAGCGGCCCGGGGCGCAGCCGCCGGTGGTGGTGGTCGGCGTCGCGGGCGGCTGGGCGGCGGCGTCGGCGGGGCTGCGGCACGCGGCGGAGACGGCGACGGCCGCGCAGGGCCTGACCGACCGGCCCTGGTACGACGCGCGGCGCCTGGACATCGACCTGCTGCTGTGGCGGCTTCGCGACCATCCCGACCTCGCGGCGTTCGTGGACCGGGCGATCGGCCCGCTGCGCACCCACGACCAGCGTTCGAAGCCGCCGCTGCTGCCCACCCTCCAGACGTATCTGGCGCACGCGGGCCGCAAGGCGGAGACGGCGCGCGAACTGCATCTGAACCGGCAGACCCTGTACAACCGCCTCGCCCGGATCAGCGAGTTGCTCGGCACGGATCTCGACGACCCGCAGACGGTCCTGGCGCTCAGTCTGGCGCTGCGGGCCCGCCGTCATGTGACGTAGGGCCGTGTGCGCCGGTCCTCAGCTGTAGGGCACGGGTTGGGTCAACTCGTCGTAGACGCTGAGGACTTGGGTGACGGTGTCGTCCTCGGTCGGCCAGCCGGCCGCCTGGGCCGTGCCCCTGTCCCGCAGTTCCGCCCTGCGCGCCGGGTCCGCGAGCAGGCGTACGACGGCGGTGGCGAGGGCCTCGGCGTCCTGGTGGGGGACGAGTTCGGCGCCGTCGCCGACCAGTTCGGGGATGCCGTCGACCGCTGCCGCGACCAGCGGCACGCGCGCGTGGAGGGCTTCCTGGGCGAGGACGGAGCGGGACTGCGGGCTGCTGGGCAGCACCGCGATGTCGGCGGCGGCGAGCAGGTCGGGCACGTCGTCGCGCCGCCCGACCAGCCGGGCGGGGAGCCGCTCGTCCTCGATGCGGTGCTGGAGGGCGCTCCGCTCGGGGCCTTCCCCGGCGACGACGAGGAGCGGCGGCGGGTCCAGGTGCCGCCAGGCGCGTGTGGCATCGAGGAGTATGCCGTAGCCGCGGTCCCGCTCCAGGGCGCCGACGGCCAGCACCAACGGGCGGTCCACCGCGCCCAGTTCGGCACGGGCCTTGTGGAGGTGCCGGTCCAGCTCCTCCTCGTGGGCGGCGGGCAGGCCGGCGGGGGCGGGTACGGGCAGCGCGACGGCGGCGAGGCGGGCGTCCCTCGCGCCTCTGGTGCGGGCCCGGTCGACGAGGTCGGACGAGGCGGCGAGGACCACGGCGGCGGCCCTGGCCACGCGCCGCTCCAGAACCCGCAGGAGGCGGGCGCGGGCGCCGGCCGCGGGCCCGTGGCCGTGCCAGGTGACGACGAGGGGTGTGCGGCGCCCGGTCAGCGCCAGGGCGGCGCGGAAGGCAGCGTGCAGCCCGTGCGCGTGCACGAGGTCGGCGTCGGCGCAGGCCACGCGGAGGGCCGCCACGGAGACGGGGTCTTTGCCGCGCGGCACGTGGACGTGGCGGGCGCCCGTGCCGGTGAAGTCGTAGGCGCGGGCGGCCTCCTCGGGGGCGCACACCGTGACCCGCACGCCCCGGGCGGCGAGGCCCGCGGCCAGCGATCTGACGTGCGCGCAGCTGCCCGCGCCGGCGCCGCCGAGTACTTGAACGGTGTGCAGCGGCGTCCGCCCGTGCGGTGTCTGTTCGTGCGGCAAATGGCTGCTCACGTGGCTCACGCGGCCGGGGCTCCTGACTCTGCGTCGGGCGGTGCGGTGCTTGGGCGTTGCGCCAAGGATGCCAGCCGGGGTGGCCGTTGCGGCACTGCCGAAAGGTCCCTGCCGTGTCCGGCGGGACAACTCCCGGAATCCAATCACCCACACGGGTGAGGGGAGGCCCCCCGCCAGGGGCGCGGGGAAGTGGGCGCCGGCCCGGGAAACGCCGCGGACGCGTCTGCCGTGTGACTGAGCAGACGCGTCCGCGGACATCCGGTGGTCGCTCGCGCAGTTCCCCGCGCCCCGGCGGGGTCCCACCAGAGGGGTTTTAGCTGTCCCCCCTGGCGGTGGCCAAGAGTTCCTCCGCGTGGGCCCGTGCCGTCTCCGAGTCCTCCTGGCCCGCCAGCATCCGTGAGAGTTCCCGCACCCGGGCCTCGCCCTCCAGGACCTGGACCCCGGAGCGCGTCACCATGCCGTCGTTGGTCTTCTCGACCAGCAGCTGCCGGTCGGCGAACGCGGCGACCTGCGGCAGATGCGTGACGACCACGACCTGAGCCGACTTGGCCAGCCGCGCGAGGCGCCGGCCGATCTCGACCGCGGCCTTGCCGCCGACACCCGCGTCGACCTCGTCGAAGAGGTAGGTGGGGACCGGGTCCGTGCCCGCGAAGACCACCTCGACGGCGAGCATCACGCGCGACAGCTCACCGCCCGAGGCGCCCTTGGCGATGGGCCGGGCCGGCGCTCCGGGGTGCGGCGCGAGGAGGAGTTCCACCTCGTCGACGCCCGCCGGGCCGTAGGCGACCGTGCGGCCGTCGACCACCACGCCGTCGGCCCCCTCGGGCACCTCTGTGCTGCTGACGGCGATCGACACGCGCGCGTGGGGCATCGCCAGCGAGGCGAGCTCCTCGGTGACGGCCGCCGCGAACCGCGAGGCGGCCTCCTGGCGCGCGTCGGTCAACGCCTGCGCGAGCCCCGCCAGTTCGATCCGCAGCGCGTCCCGCTCGGCGATCAGCTCGTCCAGCCGGTCGTCGTCGCCCTCCAGCTCGGTCAGGCGCGCGGCGCCCTCCTCGGCCCAGGCGAGCACGGCGTCGATGTCGGCTCCGTACTTCCGGGTGAGCTGGGTCAGCGCCGCCCGCCGCTCCTCCACCGCGGCCAGCCGCAGCGGATCGGCGTCGAGGTCGTCGGCGTATCCGGCCAGCTCGCCCGCCACATCGCTCAGCAGGATCCCGATCTCCCCGAGGCGCTCCGCGAGCGCGGACAGGGCGGGGTCGTGCGCGCGTACGGCCTCCAGAGCCCTGGAGGCACCCGCGACGAGCATGGCGGCGTCGACGACCTCCGGGTCCTCGGGGTTGCCCGCGAGGGCGGCGTGCGCGGACGTGGCGGCGGAGGCGAGGGCCTCGGCGTGCCCGAGCCGCTCGGCCTCGGCGGCGAGTTCGGTGTCCTCGCCGGCCCGCGGTTCGACGCCCTCGATCTCTTCGAGGCCGAAGCGCAGCAGATCCGCTTCCTGGGCACGCTCCCGCGCGCGCGTGGTGATCTCCTCGACCTCGGTGGTGACTGCCCGCAGCCTGCGGTAGGCAGCCGTGTACGTGGCGAGCGGCCCGGCGACCGCGTCGCCCGCGTACCGGTCGAGGGCGCCGCGCTGCCTGGCGGGCTTCAGCAGGCCCTGCTGGTCGGTCTGGCCGTGCACGGCGACCAGGTCGTCGGCGAGTTCGGAGAGCACACCCACCGGGACCGAGCGTCCGCCGAGGTGCGCCCGGGAGCGCCCTTCCGCCGAGACGGTACGGCTGATCAGCAGCGCCCCGTCGTCCAGCTCGGCACCGGCCTCCTCCGCGCGCACGGCCGCCGACGAGTCGGCGGGCACAGCGATGCGGCCCTCCACCACCGCCGACTTCGCGCCGATCCGCACCAGGGCGGGGTCCGCGCGCCCGCCGAGCAGCAGGCCAAGGCTCGTGACCACCATCGTCTTGCCCGCGCCGGTCTCACCCGTCACGGCGGTGAACCCTGGCGACAGCTCGACGACCGCGTCGTCGATGACTCCGAGCGACCGTATCCGCATCTCCTCCAACACGGACAAGACCTTACGAGGTCAGCGGCCCGGTCTGCGACGGGCCCTGGGCTCCGGCCACGAAGGCGCAGGTGGCGGCGGCGCCATTGTGCCCGCTGTCACTCGCGGGAGTGGGCCCGGAACCTCGCGGGAGTGGGCGCGAAGCCTCGCGGGGCGGGGTGGGGTTATCCCCCGCACGATCCACCGGCCAGCCGCATGGTGGCGGCCGGTCCCCCGGCGGGACCATGATCCACATGGCAACAGGACTGGCACTGGCGGCGCTGCGCGCGCACCGCCCGGCGTTCGTGGGCACCGCGGTGGCCGCCCTCTTCGCGGCGACGGTGGTGAGCGCGTCCACGATGATGCTCGGCACGACCAGCGCCGGCAGCACCAGCGGGCTCTCCGCCCCGGCGCGGCGCCAGATCAGGGAGAACGGCGTGGGCGACATGGCGATCGTCCTGCTGATCGGCTCCGTCTACATGTCGATCTTCGTGGTCGTCTCGACCATGGGCACCGCCGTCGCGCAGCAGCACCGCGAGCTGGCGATGGTGCGCTCGATCGGCGCCAGGCCCCGTCAGATCCGCCGCGCGGTGGCCGTCCAGGCCCTGGCCGCGTCCGTCCCCGCCGCGCTCCTCGGCTTCGCCCTCGGTGGTGTCGGCGCCCGCTGGTGGCACGCCGGCATGGTCGCCCACGGGCTGCTCCCCGCCGAGGCGGTGTTCCGTTTCGGCTGGGTCGCGCTGCCGGTGTGCGTCGGCGTGGCGGTGGTGACGACGACGCTCGCGGCCGTCCTGTCGGCGCTGCGCTTCTCCCTGCTCCGGCCGGCCCGCGCACTGTCGGAGGCGTCGACCGGCCGGCGCGGGCTCGGCATGGTGCGGGCGCTGCTGGGGGTGCTCGCGGTCGTGGGGGCGTGCTTCGTGTCGGTGCTCCTGTCGAAGCGGTCCGCGGCCGAGGCGGGCGAGGGCGCCTTCCTCGTGCTCATCCTGTTCTGCGTGGGCGCGGGGCTGCTGGGGCCGCGCCTCATCGGCCCCGCGGCGTGGGTGGTGTCGGCGCTGGTCGGCCGGTTCGGCCCGAGCGCCCGCCTGGCGATGCTCAACGTCCGCTCGCAGCCCCGCCGTTTCTCCGCCGCGGTGGTCCCCCTCACCCTGGTCGTCGGCTTCGGCCTCACCAAGATCGGCATGCGTACGACCGCCCAGCACCGCACGGGTTCGGCGGGCAGCGCGGGCGAGGTCTGGCTGGACTACGTGGGCACGGGGCTCTACGCGGGCTTCGCCGCCATCGCCGCGGCGAACACCCTCGCCATGATCTCCTTCGAGCGCCGCCGCGACGTGGCGCTGCTGCGGGTGGTCGGCAGCCGGCGCGCCCAGGTGCGGGCCATGGCGGCCTGGGAGGCCATGGTCGTCGCCGCCACCGCGCTGCTGCTCGGCGGCGCGATCGCGCTCGGCACGCTGGCCCCGATCCTCAGCACCGCGTTCGGCTCGGCCCTGCCGTATCTGCCGTGGGCCGTCCCCGCCGGCATCGCGGCGGGGACGCTGCTGCTGACCCTGCTCGCCACCGGCCTCCCGGTGCACGCCGTGATGCGCCGACGGGCGATATCGGTGGTCAGCGGGACGTGACGGCGCTTTCGCGCATGCCCTAGTGCGGCGCCCCCCGCCAACCCGACACCGGCAGGGCGAACTTGGCGACGAGCCGGTCGGTGAACGAGGCGTGGTGCAGCCGCGCGAGCCGCACCGGCACCGCGCCCCGGCGCACCTCCACCCGCGCCCCGGAGGGCAGTTCGACGGTCCGCCGCCCGTCGCACCACAGCACCCCGTGCGGCGTGTGCGGCTGGACCTCGACGGCCAGCACCGAGTCCGGGGAGGTCACCAGCGGCTTGGCGAACAGGGCGTGGGCGCTGATCGGCACCATGAGCAGCGCCTCCACCTCCGGCCACACCACGGGCCCGCCCGCGGAGAACGCGTACGCCGTCGAACCGGTCGGTGTCGCGCAGACGATGCCGTCGCAGCCGAAGCCGGTGACCGGCCGGCCGTCGATCTCCAGGACGACCTCCAGCATCCGCTCGGGCGACACCTTCTGGACGGCGGCTTCGTTCAGCGCCCAGTCGCGGTGCACGATGTCGCCGTTGCGGTGCACGATGACGTCGATCGTCATGCGCTCCTCGACCTCGTACGACTTGGACACCACCCGGTCGACGACCTTGTCCAGGTCGTCGCGCTCGGCCTCGGCGAGGAAGCCCACGCGCCCGAGGTTCACGCCGAGCATGGGCACCCCGGAGGCCCGCGCGAAGTCGGCGCCGCGCAGCAGCGTGCCGTCGCCTCCGAGGACGACGATCAGCTCGCAGTCGTCGATGCAGTCGGCGGTGGCCTCCCTGACCGTCTGGACGGCGGAGGGCAGCGGCAGGTCGGCGGCCTCGGCCTCCAGGACCCGTACGCCGATGCCGCTGCGCAGCAGCCCCTGGACGACGAGTTCGGCACTGCGGATGGCCGCGGGCCGTCCGGTGTGCGCGAGCAGGAAAACGGTACGCGCATCGGTCTGGGTCACTCGGGTCTGGGTCAACGGGGCCCCTCCGCCACGGCACGGTCAACGTCCGCCGGGTCCAGCTCGTCGGCCCCGGCGCGCAGCCACAGAAAGTACTCGACATTCCCCGAGGGCCCCGGCAGCGGGCTCGCGGTCACCCCGCGCACCCCGAGACCGAGCCCCCACGCCTGGCGTGCGACGCCGCGCACGGCGTCGGCCCGCAGTTCGGCGCTGCGCACCACACCGCCGCTGCCGAGCCGCTCCTTGCCCACCTCGAACTGCGGCTTGACCATGAGCACCAGGTCCGCGTCGGGGGCCGCGCACCGCACGAGGGCCGGCAGCACCAGGCCGAGCGGGATGAAGGAGAGGTCGCCGACGACGACGTCGACGGGCACGCCGTCGATCGCTTCCAGCGTCAACTCCCGCACGTTCGTCCGGTCCTTCACGGTGACCCGGTCATCGCTCTGCAGCGACCAGGCGAGCTGGCCGTAGCCGACGTCGACGGCGACGACGTGCGCGGCGCCGGCGCGCAGCAGGACGTCCGTGAAGCCACCGGTGGACGCGCCCGCGTCCAGCGCGCGCCGCCCCTCGACGACGAGCCCTTGCGGCCCGAAGGCGGCGAGAGCGCCCGCGAGTTTGTGGCCGCCGCGTGAGACGTAGTCGGGGTCGCTGTCGTCCTGCGAGACCACGATCGGGGCGGCCGTCTCCACCTGGGTCGCGGCCTTGGTCGCGACGGTCTTGCCGACCGAGACCCGGCCTGCGGCGATCAGCTGGCTCGCGTGCTCGCGCGAGCGCGCGAGCTTCCTGCGGACGAGCTCGGCGTCGAGGCGGCGTCGTGCCACTCCTGCCACGTTCGGTTCAGCTCCATTCCAAGGGGGGTGGCCCGTAGGGCCTCGTCAGGGGCGGTGGTCGGGTGCCGGGTGGGCGTACGAGGGTGACGGCTTGCCGGTGGGGGCCGGCGGGCCGAGGCGCGCGTCGAGCGCGGTCAGCGCGTCGCGCAGGCCCTGGTGTACATCCTCGTACACCTCGATGTGGCCGTCGGTGGCGAGGTGGTCCGCGTCCCCGAGCCGGGCGAGGAGCGGGTCCACGTCGGCGTTGCCGGTGGGGGTGCGCTCGACGCCGAGGGGCGCGGGGGCGGCGGGGTCGTACGACGGTTCGTCCGGAACCTGAGGGTCCGGCTCGACCGCCTCCCCTGCTCCGGGGCCCGCGTGAGAGTCGCTCATGACACGACGCTACCCCGAAGGGCTGCGGTACCGTCGATCACGATGGCGACCATGGCGGAGTGCCGCACGGCACTCGACAGACTCTCGGACACTCTCGCGTCCGCCGACGGCGACGTGCGCGGCGCCGCTGCCCTGAACCGCTCGCTGAGCTGCCGCGTCACCGATCTCGACGTCACCTTCGTGGGCCGGCTCGAGAACGGCCGGATCACGGTGCTCGACAGCCACCCCGGCCCGCCCCGCGACAAGGCGGAGATCCGCCTCGCGATGACCGGGGACGACCTGGTGGCGCTGGTGGCCGGCGAGCTGAACTTCGCGAAGGCCTGGGCCGGTGGCCGGGTCAGGCTGGAGGCGGGCTTCCGGGACCTGCTGAAGCTCAGATCGTTGCTTTGACCGGCGTCCGCCGTCCCGCGCGGGCGGCCGGGATCACCAGCGGCGTCCCGCTCTCCGGGTCCTCGATGATCCGGCACTTGATTCCGAACGTCTGCTCGACCAACTCGGCGGTGACGATGTCCGACGGCGCGCCCTCGGCGAGCACCGCGCCGTCGCGCAGGGCGATGAGGTGCGTGGCGTAGCGCGCCGCGTGATTGAGGTCGTGCAGGACGGCGACGAGGGTGCGGCCCTGCTTCTCGTGGAGTTCGGCGCACAGGTCGAGGACGTCGAGCTGGTGCTGGATGTCGAGGAACGTCGTCGGCTCGTCGAGGAGCAGCAGCGGGGTCTGCTGGGCGAGCGCCATCGCGATCCACACGCGCTGGCGCTGCCCGCCGGACAGCTCGTCCACGTAGCGGTCGGCGAGTTCGCGTACGCCCGTGGACTCCATCGACTCCGCCACGATCCGCTCGTCCTCCGGCGACCACTGGCGCAGGAGCCCCTGGTGGGGGTAGCGGCCGCGCGCGACGAGGTCGCCGACGGTGATGCCGTCGGGGGCGATGGACGACTGCGGCAGCAGGCCGAGGGTCTTGGCGACCTTCTTCGCGGGCATCGAGTGGATGGTGTTCCCGTCGAGCAGCACGCGTCCGGCGGAGGGCTTGAGCATCCGGGACAGGGCGCGCAGGAGCGTGGACTTGCCGCAGGCGTTGGGGCCCACGATCACGGTGAAGGAGTGGTCGGGGATCTCGACGGACAGTTTCTCCGCGATGACGCGCTGGTCGTAGCCGAGGGTGACGTCGTCGGCGATGAGCCGGTTCACAGCAGCACGCTCCTGGTCGTGGGGTGGTACGCGGTCGTGGGCGACAGGGGGTCCCGGCGGGGTCTCATATCCGGCCCGCCTTGCGCTGGGTGACGAGCAGCCACAGCAGGTAGACGCCGCCGAGCACGCCGGTGACGACGCCGACGGGCAGTTGGTCCGCGCCGAAGGCCCGCTGCGAGGCCAGGTCCGCGACGACCAGGAGGGCGGCGCCCATGAACATCGACGGCATGAGGTTCGGTCCCGGCGAGCGCGTCAGGCGCCGGGCCAGCTGCGGCGCGGTGAGGGCGACGAAGCTGACCGGCCCGGCGGCGGCGGTCGCGGCCGCGGTGAGCAGCACGGAGGCGGTGAGCAGCACGGCGCGGGTGCGTTCGACGGGTACGCCGAGCGCGCCGGCGACGTCGTCGCCCATCTCCAGCATCCGCAGCGGGCGCCCGTACACCAGGACGAGCGGCACGAGGGCGGCGCAGAGCACGAGCAGCGGCCAGACCTGTTGCCAGTCGCGGCCGTTGAGGGAGCCGGTCATCCAGACCACGGCGCGGGCGGCGTCGACGAAGTCCGCCTTGGTCAGCAGATAGCCGTTGATGGCCGTGATGAAGGCGGAGACGCCGATGCCGACGAGCACGAGCCGGTAGCCGTGCACCCCGCGCTTCCAGGCGAGCAGGTAGATGGCGACGCCGGTGACGAGACCGCCGACGAGCGCGCCGCCCGCCACTTCGACCGCGCTGCCCTTGAAGAGGACGATCATGGTGAGCGCCCCGGCGGTCGCCCCCTGACCGAGGCCGAGCACGTCCGGACTGCCCAGCGGGTTGCGGGCGATGGACTGGAAGAGCGCGCCGCCGAGCCCGAGGGCGGCGCCCACCAGGAGCCCGACGAGGACCCGCGGCAGCCGCAGGTCGTTGATGATGAACTCCTGCCCCGCGTCGCCGTTCCCGAGCAGTGTGCGGATGACGTCGGCGGCCGGGATCGCGAAGTCGCCGGTGCCGATCAGGACGACGCTCGCGGTGAGCGCGGCGACCAGGAGCAGGGCGCAGACCACGGCCGTGCGGACGTCGAGGCGCACGGAGAGGCCGCCCCTGGTGCGTAGCGCCTTCACAGCTGGGCCACCTTCCGCCGCCGTACGAGAAAGATGAAGACGGGCGCGCCGATGACCGCGGTCACGATGCCCACCTGGAGTTCCGAGGGCCGCGCCACGACGCGGCCGACGACGTCCGCGCCGAGCAGCAGGACCGGCGAGAGGACGGCGGCGTACGGCAGGATCCAGCGCATGTCGGGGCCGGTGAAGGAGCGCACGATGTGCGGCACCATCAGGCCGACGAACATGATGGGTCCGCAGGCGGCGGTGGCGGCCCCGCACAGCAGCGTCGCCGCCGCCATCGACAGGGCGCGGGTGCGCGTGAGGTGGGCGCCGAGCGCGCGGGCGGTGTCGTCGCCCATGGCCATGGCGTTGAGCGGCCGGGCGAGGCCGAGGGCGAGCACGGTGCCGACCGCGAGGAAGGGCAGCACCTGCTGGATGGTGTCCATGGTGGCGGAGGCCAGCGAACCGACCGTCCAGAACCGCATCTTGTTGAGCGCCGCCCCGTCCATGATCATGACGGCCTGGAGATAGCCGTAGAGCGCGGCGCTGATCGCGGTGCCGGCGAGCGCGAGCCGCACGGGTGTCGCGCCGCGCGCGCCGCCGAGGACGTAGAGCAGGACACCGACGAGCGACGCCCCGAGGAAGGCGAACCACACATAGCCGCTCAGCGAGGTGACGCCGAAGAAGCTGATCGCGCTGACGACCGCCGACGACGCGCCGAGGTTGATGCCGAGCAGGCCGGGGTCGGCCAGCGGGTTGCGGGTGAGCGCCTGCAGCACGGCGCCGGAGAGCCCGAGCGCGACACCGGCGAGCAGCCCGAGCAGGTTGCGCGACAACCGCTCGCCGACGACGACGTCGCCGTACGTCCCCGAGTCGTGGAACAGCCCGTGCCAGACCTGGTCCAGAGGCATGGATTTGGCGCCGACCGCGATGCTCGTGAGAAAGACGAGCAGGAGGACGGCCACCGAGACGAGCAGCCCGACGCTGCGCAGCGTGCGGTGTTTCGGCGGCGCGGGAGCGGTCTCCGCGCGGGGTTCTGGGGGACTGTCGACCAACACCAGGTTAGGTTAGCCTACCCTCGCACTGGACTTCGACGAGAGAAGCGCCACCATGCCCACCAGCCCCTCCCCCTCGCCGACCCGCCGCCGCGCCGGTGAAGTCGAAGCGGCTCAGGCCGTGACCGACTCCCCCTACCGGTACTTCGACGTCGAGGTCCTGCGCACCGAACACCTCACCCCCGCCATGATCCGGGTGGTTCTCGGCGGCCCGGATCTCGCGCGGATGGCCTCGGCCGGCCGGGACCAGCGCATCAAGATCTTCCTGCCGCATCCGGGCCAGGACGCCCCGGTCATGCCGGACACCTCAGGCGGCGACACGCTCCAGTGGTACGCGGCGTGGTGCGCCCTCGACCCGTCGGTGCGCGGCATCATGCGGACGTACACGACCCGCGACCTGCGCCGCGACACAGGCGAACTGGTCGTCGACTTCGCCGTGCACCGCGCCGAGCCCTCGCCCGCCGACGGCCCGGCCACCAGCTGGGCGCGGACGGCGCGGCCCGGGGCCCGCATCGGCGTGCTCGCCCCGACCGACGCGGAGAACGCCGCCTACGACTTCCGGCCGCCGCCGGACACCGACTGGCTGCTGCTCACCGCCGACGAATCGGCGCTCCCGGCCGTCGCGGGCATCCTCGAAACACTCCCCGTCGGGCTGCCGGCGCGCGTGTGGATCGAGGTCCACGACCTGGCCGAACAGCAGCCCCTGCCCACCAGGGCCGACGCCGAGATCCACTGGCTCACCCGGGAGGGCGCCACCACGGACGCGGTCCGCGGCGCGGACCTCCCCGAGGGCACGCCCTACGCCTGGGTCGCCGGCGAGTCCGCGACCGTCAAGGCCGTGCGCCGTCATCTCGTCGGCGAACGCGGCTTCGACCGCAGGCGGGTGGCGTTCTCCGGCTACTGGCGCAAGGACACGACCACGGACGAGCTGATCGACCGCGACGAGGCCCCGTAAGGCCCCGCAGCCCCTTGGCCCGCGTCGTCCCCTACAGCCCCAGCCGCGACAGGGCCTTGCCGCCGTCCGCCTCGCAGGCGCCGTCCCCCGCCTGCGTCCAAGCCGCCGCGCACAGGGCCCGCAGGCCGTCCATGGCATCGCCCTCGCCGTCCAGCGTCAGCTCGCCGCCGCGCACCGACGCCGTCCACCCGCCGCAGCCGAAACCGCCCTCGTCCGAGGAGACTTCGGGCTGCCCGGTGAGCATGCCGCGCAGATCGGCGTCCACATACGTCGGCCGGTGCTCCGGCCGGGCGGCGAGCAGCTGCGCGCCGTCCGTGACGCCCGTGAGCACCAGCAGGGAGTCCACCTCGCCGTGGAAGGCCCCCTCGATGTCCGTGTCCAGCCGGTCGCCCACGACCAGCGGCCGCTTCGCCCCCGTGCGCAGGATCGTCTCCCGGTGCATCGGCGGCAGCGGCTTGCCCGCCACCTGCGGCTCGGCGCCCGTGGCGATGCGGACGACCTCGACCGCCGCGCCGTTGCCGGGCGCGATGCCCCGCGCGCTCGGGATCGTCAGGTCGGTGTTCGACGCGAACCACGGCAGACCGGCCGCGATCGCGTAACTGGCCTCGGCGAAACGCCCCCATGCCAGGTCCGGTCCGCCGTACCCCTGCACGACCGCCACCGGATCGTCGTCCGCCGACTCGACCGGCCGCAGCCCCCGCTCCCGCAGCGCGACCCGCAGGCCCTCGCCGCCGATCACCAACACCCGGGCGCCCTCGGGCACTTGTTCGCTCACCAGCCGGGCGACGGCCTGCGCCGAGGTGATGACGTCCGACGACCCGGTCGCGATGCCCAGCTCCGTCAGGTGCTCCGCCACCGCGTCCGGCGTACGCAGCGCGTTGTTCGTGACGTACGCGAGGTGCATCCCGCCCTCGCGCGCGCTGCCGAGGGACTCGACGGCGTGGGCGATGGCATGACCGCCCGCGTACACCACCCCGTCCAGGTCGAGCAGTGCCGTGTCATAGGCCTCGCTCAGCGCCCGGCTGCTGCCGTCGGGCCGTGTCCTTGCGCCCCCGCCCGCGCTCGGGCCTGCACTCTGGCTCATTACACATCGCTCCTCGCTCGATACCACTCCCCCGATCATCGCTCATGCCACTGACACACATACGATGCCCCAATGAACACAGCGGGTCACACGGACGCAGCCGGCCTCGACCTGATCCCGTTCCGGGGCGTGCGCTACGTCCCCGAACAGGTCGGCAGTCTGGCCGCGGTGACCTCACCCCCGTACGACGTGGTCGTACGCCCCGACGGCCTGCTCCACCTGGAGTCCGCCGACCCGCACAACATCGTCCGGCTGATCCTCCCGCAGGCCACCACACCGGCGGCCCGCAACCGGCAGGCCGCGGACACCCTGCGCGGCTGGCTCGACGAGGGCATCCTCGCGCCCGACGACGAGCCGAGCCTGTACGTGTACGAACAGCGGGACGGCGAGATCCTCCAGCGCGGCCTCATCGGCGCGCTCCGCCTCTCCGAGGCCGCGGACGGCGTCGTCCTCCCCCACGAGGACGTCATGCCGCACGTCGTCGAGGACCGGGCCGCCCTCATGCGGGCGACCCGTGCCAACCTCGAACCGCTCCTGCTGACCTACCGCAGTGACAGCGGCGACGGGGCCACCGGCGCGATAGCGGCCATCGAACGCACGGCCGAGCGCGAGCCTCTTCTCGCGACGACCACCGAGGACGGATTCCGGCACCGGCTGTGGTCCGTCACGGATCCCGCGGAGATCGCCGAGATCCAGTCGGATCTCGCCTCCCACCAGGCGCTCATCGCCGACGGGCATCACCGCTGGGCGACCAATCTGCGGCTGCGGGCCGAGCACCCCTCGCCCAGCGCCTGGGACTACGGCCTGGTCCTCCTCGTGGACACCGCCCGCTATCCTCTGCGCGTCCGTGCCATCCACCGCTACCTGCACCGGCTGCCGGTGCCCGAGGCCCTGGCCGCGCTGGGGGACTCCTTCCGCGTGCGCACCGTCGAAGGCTCCCTCGACCAGGCGCTGGACGCCCTGTCGCAGGCCGCGGCCAAGGGGAACGCCTTCGTCCTCGCGGGCGACGGCGCCTTCCACCTCGTCGACAGCCCGTCCCCGGAGCTCCTGGACCGTACGATCCCCGGCGATTATCCGCAGGCGTGGCGCACGCTGGACGCGACGGTCCTGCATGCCGCGTTGCTGGACCACGTCTGGCGGATCCCGGACGCCCCCGAGCACATCGCCTACATCCATGACACCGCGGCGACCGTCGAGAAGGCCGAGCGCGACGGCGGGACGGCGGTCCTCATGCACCCGGTGCGCGAGGAGGTCGTCCGCGAGCTGGCCCGTCAGGGTGTCACGATGCCCCGCAAGTCGACGTCCTTCGGCCCGAAGCCGGCCACGGGCCTGGTCCTGCGCGCCCTCGCCTTCTGACTCCGGCCCCGGCCCCGGCCCCGGCCCCGGCCCCGGGCATACGAAAACGGGCGGGCCCCCCTTGGGGAGTCCCGCCCGTCTGCGTTTCAGCCACCCGTCCGGGCGGCGCGGACCTCAGTCCTCGTCGTCCGCGGGCTCTTCCCGGACCACGGGAGCGTCGTCGTTGGTCTCGTCGTCGCCGAGAGCGTCCACGAACTCGACGCCGTCCAGCTCGGCGAGGCGGTCCGACGCGTCGGTGCTGCCGTCCTTGTCGGACTCGATGACCTTCGCGAACCACTCCCGCGCCTCGTCCTCGCGGCCGGCGGCCAGCAGCGCGTCGGCATACGCGTAGCGCAGCCGCGGGGTCCAGGGCTGCACGGAGTTCGAGGCCAGCTCGGGGCTCTGCAGGGTGACGATGGCCGCGTCGATCTGGTCCATGTCACGGCGGGCCCCGGCGGCGACGAGCCGCATCTCGACCTGTCCCGCCTTGTCGAGCTTGTGCACCTCGGGCGCGCCGGCCATCTCCAGCGCCTTCTCGGGCCGGCCGAGCCCGCGCTCGCAGTCCGCCATGACGGGCCACAGCTCGACGCTGCCGGTCATCCGCCGCGCGGCCCGGAACTCCGCGAGCGCCTCGCTGTACTTCTGGTTCGCGTACGCGGCGAAGCCGGCGGCCTCGCGCACGGCCGCGACCCGGGAGGCCAGCCGCAGGGCGATCTTGGAGTAGGCGTACGCCTGCTCGGGCTCCTCGTCGATGAGCTTGGCGACCATCACCAGGTTCCTGGCGACATCCTCGGCAAGGCCCTTGGGGAGGCTCTGCAGCTCCTGCTGGACGTCCTTGTCGATCTCGTGCCCGGTGACGTCGTCGGGGATGGGCAGTCGCCTGATGGGCTCGCGATCACGGTCCCGGTCGCGGTCGTCGCGCCCGCCGAGGTACCCGCCACGGTCGCCGTCCCGGCGGTCGTCTCGGCGGTCATCCCGACGGTCGTCCCGCCCGTGGAAGCCGCCCGGGCGTCCGCCGCCCCGGTTGTCGTCGCGCCGCGGCGCACGGTCGTCGCGGCCGCGGAAACCGCCGCCGCCCCGGTTGTCGTCCCTGCGGAAGCCACCACCACGGGTGTCGTCGCGTCGCTCGTCCCGGCGGTCGTCGCGACGGAACCCACCGCGGTCGCCGCTACGGTCATCACGCCGGTCATCACGGCGGTCGTCGCGACGGAAGGCGGGACGGTCGCCGTCACGCCGCTCGTCACGGCGGAAGCCACCGCCACCACCACGGCTGTCGCCGCCACGGTTTTCGTCACGGCGGGGCCCGCTGGGCCGCTCGTCGCGCCGGAAGGCCGGACGGTCACCGTCGCGGCGGAAGCCACCGCCGCCACGGTTGTCGTCCCGGCGGTCGTCACGCCGGGGCCCACTCGTCGGCCGGTCGTCACGGCGGAACGGCGGACGCCCTCCGCTGTCCCGCTCGTCACGGCCGCGGTAGCCACCGCCACGGTTGTCATCGCGGCGGTCGTCGCGACGGAACCCACCGCGGTCGCCGCCACGGTCGTTGTCCCGACGGTCATCACGCCGGTCATCACGGCGGTCGTCGCGCCGGAAGGCGGGACGGTCACCGTCACGCCGCTCGTCACGGCGGAAGCCACCGCCACGGCTGTCGGCGCCACGGTTGTCGTCGCGGCGGGGGCCGCTGGGCCGCTCGTCGCGACCACGGAAGCCGCCACCACGGTTGTCGTCCCGGCGGAAGCCACCCCGGTCGGGGCGCTCCCCACCCCGGCTGTCGTCACGCCGGTCGTCGCGCCGGAAGGCGGGACGGTCACCGTCACGGCGGAAGCCACCGCCACCGCCACGGCTGTCGCCGCCACGGTTGTCGTCGCGGCGGGGCCCGCTGGGCCGCTCGTCGCGGCGGAACGGCGGACGCGCGCCACGATCCCGGTCGCCCTCACGGCGATCGTCACGCCGGTCGTCGCGGCCGCGGAAGCCACCGCCGCCACGGTTGTCGTCGCGACGGTCATCGCGGCGGAAGCCACCACGGTCGCCACCGCGGTCGTCCCGCCGTGGAGCCCCGCGGTATCCGCCCCGGTCGCCACCGTCCCGGCCGCGCTGGTCGCGCCCCGGTCGCTCGTCGGGAGAGTTGGTGGACATCGGTGACTCCTAGTCTTCGGTACCGCAGTCATTCTCGCGCAGCCGGGGTGCCGGCGCGCTTCGACAAAACAAAAGGACCCCTGGTCCCAGCGTTGGACGCTGGGACCAGGGGTCCTCCAAAGATTGTTCGGCGGCGTCCTACTCTCCCACAGGGTCCCCCCTGCAGTACCATCGGCGCTTTGAGGCTTAGCTTCCGGGTTCGAAATGTAACCGGGCGTTTCCCTCACGCTATGACCACCGAAACCCTATGAAATATCCTACGAAGACGCAGGATCTCAAACAGGGCAGCGAACAAGCACACTTTTCAATTTAGATAGTGACGCTGTTCAGCCGACACAACTGTTCGTTGTTTCAGAACCAACACAGTGGACGCGAGCAACTGAGGACAAGCCCTCGGCCTATTAGTACCAGTCACCTCCACCCGTTACCGGGCTTCCAGATCT